>NZ_CP109151.1:4836030-5533040 GCF_035920385.1 Micromonospora sp. NBC_01739
GTGTACGCCTCGTCGCTGCCGGCCTGCTCCGCCGCCGCCAGGGCGGCGTCGGCCTCCTCGTGGGCGGGCAGGAGGGTGGCGGGTGGCTCAGGTAGGAGGTTCTGCATCGCCCCATTCAACCCGCTTCGCGCGAGGGTGTGCGAGCGGGTCCGGCAGGCGCGCCGACCGATCGGCCCACAGGCCCCGGTCAGGCCGCCGGAATCCGGGCCGGGGCCGCTCGGCGCGGGTTGAACCGGCCGGGCAGGATGACCGGGTGCCGACCCCACCCCCCGCGGACGTCATCGAGCCGCACACCTGGACGAACGAGATTCAGACCCGGGCCGAATTCGATCGGCGGCTGGCCGGCGGAAGCCTGGTCGGGCTGACCATTCAAGGGCTTCGGCTGGATCTGGCGCCGGTCCCCGACTTCACCTCCGTCGAGGTGGCCGGGACCCTCTTCGTCGGCTGCCGCTTCGCCTCCCGACAGGTCGGCGCCGACCTGGTCCGGCGCGGCGCCAACGTGGTGCCCCCCTTCTCCGGGCTGCCCTACCCGACCCAGCCGCCGCACCTCTACACCCCGGAGGAGCTGGCCGCCGGCTTCGCCGAGGGCGGCTACCAGGCGATGTACGACAACCGGGTGTACGCGCACTTCCGGGACCACGGCGGGGCTCTGCCCGACGTGCGGGAGGCCCTCAGCCAGCGGCTGCACGACCACGGGGTGGACAACGCCCTGGCCGACGCCACCCGCGCCTGGCTGACCGCGCACGGGCCGCAGTCGGTGGTGGGGGTGATGGGCGGGCACGCGGTACGCCGGGGCAGCCGGTCGTACCGGATGGCCGCGGTGCTCGGCCGGGAGCTGGCGCGGGCTCAGCGGCTGGTGGTCACCGGTGGGGGGCCGGGGGTGATGGAGGCCGCCAACCTGGGCGCCTACCTGTCGACCCGCCCGGCCGAGGACCTGACCGCCGCCATCGACCTGCTGGCCACCGCCCCCGACTACACCGACCACGACCGGTACACGGCGGCGGCCCTTCGGGTCCGGGAACTGTACGGCCGGTCAGTCACCCCACCACCGGAGGGCACCGATCCGCTGACGGCGTACCGGGCCGACTCGACCGAGCTGGCCACCGGTGACCTGGACTGGGCCCACTGCGGCGGGCTGGCCGTTCCCACCTGGCTCTACGGCCACGAACCGGCGAACCTGTTCGCCGGGCGGATCGCCAAGTACTTCTCGAACGCCATCCGGGAGGACACCATCCTGCGGCTGGCCCGAGGCGGAATCGTCTTCGCCCCCGGCCGGGCCGGCACGGTGCAGGAGGTGTTCCAGGCGGCTACCAAGACCTACTACGGCACCGACGGGGCCAGTGGGGCGTACGTCTTCCTGGACCGCACCTACTGGACGGAGGAACTGCCGGTGGAGGCCCTGCTGCGCCCGCTGCTGGCCGGCTCCCCGTTCGGTGACCTGTCCGGCACGGTGCACCTGACCGACGACGCCCACGAGGCCGTCCGGCTCCTGCTGCGGTAAGGAAGGGCACCTTATTAACGCCTCCGGTAGAGGAAGGGCCCCCTATTAACAAAGCGACGGCGGCCAGGGGCTCCGGGAGGGAGTCTGGCCGCCGTCGTCACGACGTCAGTGCGTCACTTGGTCATCGTGGTACCGGTCGAGCGCAGGTGCTCGCAGGCCTCCGCCACCCGGGCGGCCATGCCGGCCTCGGCGGCCTTGCCCCACACCCGCGGGTCGTACATCTTCTTGTTGCCGACCTCGCCGTCGACCTTGAGTACGCCGTCGTAGTTGCGGAACATGTGGTCGGCGACCGGGCGGGAGAAGGTGTACTGGGTGTCGGTGTCGATGTTCATCTTCACCACGCCGTAGTCCAGGGCCTCGCGGATCTCCGACAGCAGCGAGCCGGAGCCACCGTGGAAGACCAGGCTGAGCGGCTTCTCCTTGCCGTACTTGGCGCCGACCGCCTCCTGGATGTGCTTGAGCACCTCGGGGCGGAGCTTGACGTTGCCCGGCTTGTAGACCCCGTGCACGTTGCCGAAGGTCAGCGCCGCCATGTAGCGGCCCTTCTCGCCCAGGCCGAGCGCCTCGACCATGGCCAGGCCGTCCTCGACGGTGGTGTAGAGCTTGTCGTTGATGGCGTTCTCGACACCGTCCTCCTCGCCGCCGACGACGCCGACCTCGATCTCCAGGACGATCTTGCCCTTGGCTGCCTCGGCGAGCAGCTGCTCGGCGATCTCCAGGTTCTCCGCCACCGGCACGGCCGAGCCGTCCCACATGTGCGACTGGAACAGCGGCTCCTGGCCGGCCTTCACCCGCTCCTGGGAGATGGCCATCAGCGGCCGGACGAACTTGTCCAGCTTGTCCTTGGGGCAGTGGTCGGTGTGCAGGGCGATGTTGACCGGGTACTTCTTGGCCACCTCGTGCGCGTACGCGGCGAACGCCACCGCGCCGGTGACCATGTCCTTGATCGAGGGGCCGGAGAGGTACTCGGCGCCACCGGTGGAGACCTGGATGATGCCGTCGCTCTCCGCGTCGGCGAAGCCCTTGAGCGCCGCGTTGAGCGTCTGCGAGGACGTCACGTTGATCGCCGGGTACGCGTACCGGCCCGCCTTGGCGCGGTCCAGCATCTCGGCGTAAGCCTCGGGGGAAGCGATGGGCATGTCGAACGCTCCTTACTTGCCGCTGTCGGCCGTGCGGCCGCTGTTCTCCTTGCGTGCCGGTTTACGGCGCCTGAATCCAATGGGCACGCCGGACCGCGCTGTCCTCCGCGGGAAGTATCCCGTAGCTCACACAGCCGGGCACAACCGGGCCAGCGCGCCGGGGGTTCACCGTCGATCCATCGAGTCCGGCACGATGACACTGATCAGCCAGGTGACCACGGCCATCACGATGGCGCCCCAGAAGGCCGCCCAGAAGCCCCGGACATGGAACGGCAGGTCCAGCGACCCCGCTATCCAGTCGGTCAGCAGGAACAGCAGAGCATTGACCACCAGGGCGAACAGGCCGAGAGTCGCCAGGTAGAAGACACAGCCCACCACCTTGATGACCGGCTTGAGCACCGCGTTGATCACCCCGAAGATCAACGCCACGATGATCAGGGTGAAGGCGGTGTCGGAGAACCTGCGTCCGGTCACCTCGACCCCGGGCACGATCAACGTGGTGACCCACAGTGCGACCGCGGTCGTCGCCAGTCGGATGAGGAAGCCCACGACAACATCCTGGCACCGGGTAGCCGCCGGCGGGCCGGTTCGGCCCGACTGACCTGCGAGTACGGCGTACCCTCACGCGCCCGGCAGGTCGGTTCCCAGCGAGGTGCCGACTCAGCCCGTACGGTGGGTGGGAACTGTCCACCGATTACCCGGAGGCATCGAATGGGTCAGCCCGAAGAGGACTTCGCCCCCGGCGACCACCTCGGCCCGGAGGAGCGCGACCTGGAGGCTGAGCCGGCCGACGCCATCGAGCAGGCCGCCGTCATCGACCCCGCGCACGGTGAAGAGGAACCGCACCGCGGCTTCGAGGTCGACGACTGGGACGCGATGGAGCAGGCCCGGGTGGTCGCCGCCGACGAGGAGGACTACCGCTGACCCGAGAATCGGGGCGACGCAAGATCGATCGAGCTGACACCATGGGCCGGTGCTGCTGACCCTGACCACCACCCACCGGCCGGCGACCGACCTCGGTCACCTGCTGGTCAAGCATCCCGGTCGTACGCACGCCTTCGACCTGCCGGTCGGTACCGCGCACGTCTTCTATCCGCAGGCCGACGATGCACGCTGCACGGCCGCCCTCCTGCTTGAGGTCGACCCCACGAAGCTGGCCGCCGCGCGGGGCAGGGGTCGTGGGCGGCAGCCGACCACCACCCCGGCAGACTTCACCCTCGGGCGGTACGTCAACGACCGGCCGTACGCCGCGTCCAGCCTGCTCGCCTCCGCCCTGTCGCGGGTGTACCGGTCGGCCCTGCGGGGCGACTCCCGGGAACGCCCGGAGTTGGCCGCCACCCCCATTCCGCTGGAAGTCCGGGTGCCCGTGCTGCGCTGCCGGGGTGGCGCCGAGGTCGCCGCCCGGTTGTTCACTCCGCTAGGCTGGCAGGTCACGGCCACCCCCATCGCCTTGGACGAGGGGCACCCGCAGTGGGGTGACAGCCCGTACCTCGACCTCACCCTCACCGGCACCCTGCGGGTGGCCGAGGCCCTGCACCACCTGTACGTCATGCTGCCCGTGCTGGACGACGCGAAGCACTACTGGGTGACGCCGGACGAGGTGGACAAGCTGCTGCGGGTGGGTGCCGGTTGGCTGGCCGACCACCCGGAGCGCGCCTTGATCGTGCGCCGCTACCTGGCCCACCGGCGGGCGCTGGCCGCCCAGGCCCTGGAACGGCTGGCCGCACAGTGCCCCACGGACGAGCCGGGCGGCGAGGAGGAGGCGACCGACCAGCCGACCCCCCGGGCCTCCCTGGCCGCCCAGCGACGCGAGGCGGTGCACGCCGCGCTGGTCGAGGCCGGTGCCCAGCGGGTACTGGATCTGGGGTGTGGTTCCGGTGCCCTGCTGGCCACCCTGATCGGAGACCGCCGGTTCACCGAGATCGTCGGCACGGACGTCTCGACCCGGGCCCTGGACCTGGCCGCTCGTCGGCTGCGCCTAGACCGGCTCCCCGAGCGGCAACGCAACCGGGTCACCCTGCACCAGTCCGCCCTGACCTACCGGGACGAGCGGCTGCGCGGGTACGACGCCGCCGTGTTGATGGAGGTCGTCGAGCACCTCGATCCGCCCCGGCTGCCGGCGTTGGAGGACACCGTCTTCGGTCACGCCCGACCGACCACGGTCGTGGTGACCACCCCCAACGTGGAGTACAACCTCCGGTACGAGGGTCTGTCCGCGGGCGGCTTCCGGCACGGCGACCACCGCTTCGAGTGGACCCGTACGGAGTTCGCCGGGTGGGTGGACCGGGTCTGCACGACCTACGGCTACTCGGCGGTCGTACGCGGGATCGGCGAGGTGGACCCCGGGCTGGGGGCGCCGACCCAACTGGCCGTGTTCACCCGGACCTGAGTGTTAACAGGGGGCCCCTGCTCTACCGGAGGCGTTAACAAGGGGCCCTTCCTTTCAAGGAGGTGCGATGGCTGTACTGGATGTGCCTGAGCTGTCGCTGGTGGCGCTGGTCGGCGTCTCCGGGTCCGGCAAGTCCACCTTCGCCCGCCGGCACTTCGCGCCCAGCCAGGTGCTCTCCTCGGACGCCTTCCGGGCGATGGTCGCCGACGACGAGAACGACCAGTCCGCCTCGGCGGACGCCTTCGACGCGCTGTACTACGTGGCCGGCAAGCGACTGCGGGCCGGTCGGCTGACCGTCGTCGACGCCACGAACCTCCAGCCGCACGCCCGGGCCGCCCTGGTCCGGGTGGCCCGGGAACACGACGTCCTGCCGGTGGCGATCGTGCTGGACGTACCGGAGGAGTTGGCCTGGGCGCGTACCGAGGCCCGAGCCGACCGGACCTTCGGTCGGCAGGTGCTGGCCCGGATGTCCCGCGACCTGCGCCGGACGTACTCCCAGTTGGCTCGGGAGGGTTTCCGCAAGGTGCATGTGCTGCGGGGGGTCGAGGAGATCGAGGCCGCCCAGATCCGCATCGAGCGGCTGTTCAACGACCGGCGGGAGCTGACCGGGCCCTTCGACATCGTCGGTGACGTGCACGGCTGCCGCGCCGAGTTGGAGAGGCTGCTGGACCGGCTGGGTTGGCAGGTGCACCGCGACGAGGCCGGTCGGCCGGTCGACGCCACCCACCCGGCGGGGCGTACCGCAGTGTTCGTGGGGGACCTGGTGGACCGGGGCCCGGACTCCCCGGGGGTGCTCCGCCTGGTGATGGGCATGGTCGCGGCCGGGCACGCCCTCTGCGTGCCCGGCAACCACGAGCAGAAGCTGCTGCGCAGTCTGCGCGGGCGCACGGTGAAGGTGGCCCACGGCCTGGCGGAGACCCTGGAACAGCTGGCCGCCGAGCCGGCAGAGTTCAGCGCCGAGGTGGCCGCCTTCGTCGACGGCCTGGTCAGCCACTACGTGCTCGACGGCGGCCGGTTGGTGGTGGCCCACGCCGGGCTCAAGGAGGAATACCAGGGCCGGGCCTCCGGGCGGGTACGCGCCTTCGCCCTGTACGGCGAGACCACCGGGGAGACCGACGAGTACGGCCTGCCGGTGCGCTACCCCTGGGCCCGGGAGTACCGGGGTACGGCCACGGTGGTCTACGGCCACACCCCCACTCCGGAGCCGGAATGGGTCAACAACACCATCTGCATCGACACCGGCTGCGTGTTCGGTGGCCGGCTGACCGCCCTGCGCTACCCGGAACGGGAGTTGGTGGGGGTACCGGCGGAGCGTGAGTGGTACGCCCCGGTCCGCCCGCTGACCGCCGCACCCGCCCGACCGGACGAGGTGCTGGAACTGACCGATGTGGTCGGCCGCCGGCACATCGAGCACCCGTACGGCTCGCTGACCGTGCCGGCGGAGAACGCCGCCGCCGCGTTGGAGGTGATGAGCCGCTTCGCGGTCGATCCCCGCTGGCTGGTGTGGCTGCCGCCGACCATGGCGCCCTGCTCGACCTCGAAGCTCGACGGTTACCTGGAGCATCCGGCGGAGGCCTTCGCCGACTACCGGGCGGCCGGGGTGGACCGGGTGATCTGCGAGGAGAAGCACATGGGCTCCCGGGCGGTCGTGCTGGTCTGCCGGGAGGACGAGGGCGGCCCGTTCTCGCCGGGCCGCGGGGTGGTGCACACCCGCACCGGCAGGCCCTTCTTCCCGGCCGGGTTGGAGGCCGATCTGCTGACCCGGGTCCGGGCCGCAGTGTCCGCCGCCGGGCTGTGGGAGGAGTTGGACACCGACTGGCTGCTGCTGGACTGCGAGGTGTTGCCCTGGTCGGCCAAGGCCGAGGGACTGATCCGTGAGCAGTACGCGAGCGTCGGCGCCGCCGGTCGGGCGGCCTTGCCGGCCGCCTTGGCCGCGCTGGATGCGGCAGCCGACCGAGGGCTGGAGGTGGGGGCCCTACGCGAGCGGATGGCCGGGCGACGCGACGACCTGCTGGCCTACACGGCGGCCTACCGGGCGTACGTGCGTCCGACGGAGGGCCTGCGGGGCGTGACCCTGGCACCCTTCGCGGTGCTGGCGGGCCGGAAGGCCAGCTACGCCGACCGGGATCACGGCTGGCACCTGGCCCTGGCCGACCGGCTCTGCGCGGCGGACCCGGGGTTGTTCACCCCCACCCGTCGTCAGGTGGTCGACCTCTCCGACACCGAGGGGGTACGCGCCGCCACCGAATGGTGGTCGACCTTGACCGCCGAGGGCGGCGAGGGCATGGTCGTCAAGCCGTACGCCGGCCCGGCCGCCCGCAGCGCCAAGGGTGCCCTGCTCCAGCCGGGGATCAAGTGTCGAGGACGGGAGTATCTGCGCCTCATCTACGGCCCTAGCTACCTCGATCCCGGGCAGTTGGCCACCCTGCGGGGCCGGTCACTGGGCCGCAAGCGGGGCCTGGCCCTGCGCGAACACGCCCTGGGGCTGGCCGCGCTGGACGCCCTGGCCGAGGGGGCACCGCTGTGGCGCCGACACGAGTTCGTCTTCGCGATCCTGGCCTGTGAGTCCGAGCCGGTCGACCCTCGGCTGTGACCACGCCCGGCGAATGGATCACGTACCGGTAGCCTGGGTGCCCTTGCCGGAGGCCGTCCGGGTGACCTCCGGCGATCGACGGAACGGATTGTTCATGGCTTTGGGCGAACGGTTGGGGCACGGTGCACTGGGAGGTGGTCATCCCGCTGCTGATCGGCATGGTGCCCGGCGCACCCTAACAGTGGAAGGAGATCACCGGCCTGGTCCTCGCCGCGGTGGGCGCGTTCGCCTTGACCGGTCTGCCGCAGGCCACCCTGGATCCGCATCCGCTGATCGTGTTGGTGGCCGCGGCCGTGGCGGTCTGCGCCCTGGTGATGCCCGGGGTGTCCGGGTCGTTCCTACTGCTGACCGTGGGCCTGTACGAGCCGACGATCACCGCGTTGAACGATCGCGACTTCGGCTACCTGGCGATCTTCGCGACCGGCATGGTGATCGGCCTGTCGCTCTTCGTCAAGCTGCTTCAATGGTTGTTGGAACAGCACCGCCGGATAACCCTCGCGGTGATGTCCGGTGCCCTGCTGGGCAGCCTGCGGGCACTGTGGCCATGGCAGTCCGACGAGCGGAACCTGCACGCCCCGGGCGACAACATCCTGCCCATCGTCGCGCTGTTCCTGGTCGGGGTCGCCGTGGTCGCGGCGATGGTCCTCGCCGAGCGTCGACGGCTTCGTCGCGCGGCGCAGGACCTCACCGAGGAGGCGTACGCGACCTCACAGCTGCGCTGACCTCGCCGCCTGGTGGCTGCCCACGGTAGCCACCAGGCGGCGGCGAGTCAGCGAGCCTTCTTGGTGGCCCGCTTACGCGGCGGGGTCAGCAGGTCGGCGATCGTGGCGATCGCGCTCGGGACCAGTCGGTAGTAGGCCCACACACCGCGCTTCTCCCGCTCCAGCAAGCCGGCCTCGGTGAGGATCCGCAGGTGGTGGCTGACCGTCGGCTGGGAGAGGCCGAGCGGTGCGGTCAGATCGCACACGCACGCCTCGCCCTCTGGCGCCGACTGGATCAGGCTGAGTAGCCGCAACCGGGCGGGGTCGGCAAGGGCCTTGAGGACCCCGGCCAGCCGCTCGGCATCGGCACGTTCGATCGGCTCACCGGCAAGCGGCGAGATCTGAGGCATAGTCATTTCGGCCAACGCAGTTCCCACGTATTCCATCCTTCCACCAGCAGCATCGATCCGCCTGCATATCAGCAGATCCGAATCGGCAAACTTTTACGCCACAAGGCCGAGGTCAGCCAACGTATAGGCCGCCCGATAGGACAATCCGGCGGCTCGCACCGCATCGCCGGCACCACGGTCAACGATTACGGCCACCCCCACGACATCGGCCCCGGCCTCGCGAAGTGCTTCGACAGCGGTCAACACACTTCCACCGGTAGTGGAGGTGTCTTCCACCGCCAACACCCGACGACCGGCCACCTCGGGGCCCTCGATCCTCCGCTGTAGCCCGTGCGCCTTGCCCGCCTTGCGCACCACGAAAGCGTCCAACGGACGTCCGGGAGCGTGCAGCATCGACAGAGCGATCGGATCAGCGCCCAGAGTCAGACCACCGACTGCGTCGTACGACCAGTCGGCGGTCAGTTCCCGCATCACCCGGCCGACCAACGGTGCCGCCCGGTGATGGAGTGTGACGCGCCTGAGGTCGACGTACCAGTCGGCCTCCTGCCCTGAGGAGAGCACCACCCGGCCGTGGACCACAGCCAGGTCAGAGATGAATTTACGCAGGTCGTCGTGGTCCCCCATGGGGGTAGAGGGTACTGCTCATACCTGTACGCCGCGTGCGCGGGCTACCTGCGGCAACTCTTCCGGGCGACCGATGAATGACGATGCCCGTTACAGTGGGTCACCCACTGGCGCGGATCCGGTGATCCACTCCGGAATCGCGCGCTCCCGCCCAGCCGGTCAGCCTCGGTCCCGACCGATGCGGCCCCGGGTGTCCCGGGCCACCAGTTCGAGCAGTCGACGGGGTGCATGCCGCAAGCCGACCACCGCCAGCTTGTACTTCCACGACGGGACACTGATGAACTTGCCTTTTCCCAGGTCACGCAGGGCGTCGTCGACCACGGCCGGGGCGCTGAGCCACATCCATTCCGGGGTTTTCGACATGTCGATGCCGGCCCGTTGGTGAAACTCCGTACGGGTGTAGCCGGGGCACAGCGCCATCACTCGTACCCCGAAGGGACGCGCGGCCTGACCCACGGACTCGCTGAAATTGATGACCCAGGCCTTGCTGGCCGAGTACGTCGATCCCGGCATGAGGGCGCCGAATCCGGCCACGGAGGAGACATTAATCACTGCCCCACTGCGCCGCTCGGTCATCATCGGCAGCGCGGCCAGGGTCAGTCGCATGACCGCGTGCACGTTGAGCCGGAGCAAACGGGTCTCGTCCGCCACGGAAGACCGCAGGAATGAAGTATTCAGGCTGATTCCGGCATTGTTCACCAACAGCTCGACCGACGGGTCGGCGGCCAGGCGTTCCTCCACCAGCTCGCAGCCGTCGTCCGTGGACAGATCGGCGGTCAGGACCTCGGTCTGCACGCCGTACCGACCGGTCAACTCGGCGGCCTGAGCCGCCAGTCGGGTGCGGTCACGGGCTACCAGCACCAGGTGCCACCCGTCGGTGGCCAGTCGCTGCGCGAAGGCCGCTCCGATGCCGGCGGTCGCCCCGGTGATCAGTGCCCAGCGCCCGGCGTCCGAGGAGTCGGAGGAGGCTGGTTCGGGGGTCACGGAGTTACTCACCTCGGCGGTTGGGCAAACGGCGGATAGTGGTGCGGCGGGGGTGGTGGTCCCATCGGGGGCGGAGCGGGCGCCCGCACCGGTGGGGTGGGACGACGGAACGAGGCACCGACCGAGGGCAGCGCCAGCACTATGGCTACCACAAGGTAACCGAGCACCTGGCCGACCGAAAGGGTCACGGTGAGCGGAATCCACCAGGAGGGGTAGGCGTCCCCGATCAGCCCGAAGAGTTCCGCGGTGGCCTGGTCGTTGCCGAAATCTATCGGAGTGGCCCGCTGGAGGAGTTGCACCACGAGGCCGCAGCAACCGAACAGCATCCCGAGGCCGGCCACCACCCAGGTGCCCACCCGGGCACCCTGCCGACCCGCCGCCACGCCGAGGGCCAGACCGGCGAGGAGCAGCCCGGCCAGCCCACTGACCATCACCGACACCAGGATCGAGGTCCGCACCAGGGTGGCCATCATGTCCACCTCGCTGGCGCTCACCTGGGCACCGACGGCCGCCTCCCGCAGCCGATCTCCGACCCCACCGAAGATGAGCAGGCCGGCCAGGGCGTACCCGAGGGCCCCGATCGCCATCACCGCCAGCAGTGCCACGGCCAGCCAGAGCACCCTGGGCCGACGAACCGGCGCCTGTGCGGGGTACGACACGACGAGTCCCTCCGGTAGGCGTTCGGGAAGCAACCTACTCGGAGGGACCGTCACCGTCGTGACCTTCGGGCGTGTCGGGGCTCCGGAAGCGGGCCGGACCGTGCCGCTGACCCTAGATCAGCTGGGGTTGCCGCCGGGCGGCTGAGAACCCGGCGGGTTCGGTCCACCCTGGTCGCCGGGCTGACCGGAGGAGGGCTGACCGGGAATCGGCGGGTAACCGGGTTCGCCGGACGACTGCCCCGGCTGACCGGGCGGGGGCGGATAGCCGGGTTCGCCCGACTGGCCGGGCGGGGGCGGGTAACCAGGCTCGCCCGACTGGCCGGGTGCCGGCGGGTAACCGGGTTCACCCGACTGGCCGGGGTAGCCACCCGGCTGACCGGGGTAGCCGCCCGGCTGACCGGGGTGAGCGCCCGGCTGACCGGGGTAGCCGCCCGGCGCCGGGGGGTAGCCCGGGTAGCCCGGGGTGCCGGGGTAGGTGGCGCCGGGAGCCGGTGGCTCCCACTGGGGGGTCGGCTTGCGGAAGAACTCGTTGGCCTTCGGCAGGGCCAGCAGGATCAGCGCCGCCAGCAGCGAGATCAGGCTGATCACCCCGAGCAGGACGGTGACCGGGGTGACCCAGGAGGGCAGGGCCTCCTCGATCCGACGCTGGAGTTCCTCAGGGCTCGGCATGTCTCCGCTGGTGTCGGCCGGAGTGGTGAGGCCCCCACCCAGACCGCTGAGGAGGCTGAACCCGTTGCAGCAGAACAGGATGCCGCCCACGATCCAGGTGGCGATGCGCGAGCCGTTCTTGCCTCGCAGGTTCACCAGACCCAGACCGGCCACGGCCAGTGCCAACGCCAGGGTGAGCAGGGCGGTGCCGACACCGACGGCGACCGTCAGGTCCGCGATCCCCTCCAGCCCTTCGCCCCCACTGTCCCGTAGCGCGTCCTCCATCGCGTTGCGTACGTCGCCGATGGTGGCCAAGGTGATGATTGCGCTGATCAGCTGGCAAACTGCGAACAGCAATAGCAAATACGTGGAAATGCTCACCACACCCGGACGTGACCGGGTTGGGGTGCTCTGAGGATCGGCCATCTCTCTCCTTCCTTGCAACGCGCATCACCGTATCGGCACCCGACCAGTTCGGCACGGCACAGGAGCAGAGCCGTACCGCGCGTCACCTGTGGTGACGTGTCATCGGCTCTGGGGATGAACGATCACCTCCGCGCGATCCAACCGCTCGCCCCGGGCCACCTGCCAACCGGATTCGCCGTACGCCTCGAAGGTGAGCCGGGCGCCGCCGGGGGCGCGGTAGTCGTGGTAGCGCATGATCCCGCTGGGGGCCAGCCCGGTGTCGCCGGTGGCGGTGTAGCGGGCCTCGCCGGACTCGCGCCAGCTGAACCGTCGGCCGGCGAACTCGATCACAGGGGCCCCGGCGGTACCGGCGTCGCCGGATTCGGACCACCAGAGCACCAGTTCGAACTCGGGGCTCTCCGCCACGGACAGTCGGCAGCGGCCGTCGGGATCGTCGAGCAGATGCTCGGCCCAGGTCCACTCGCCCTCGACCAGGCGGATCGAGCCGCGTACCGGATAGGTCAGGTCGCCGATCTCGACGATGTCCCCGACCTCGATGCGGCGGGGGTCCACCCGGGGACCGGGCGACCGCCCGGTGGTGGGCCGCCGTCGACCGAGCAGCATGGCCACCAGGGTCAACCCGAGCAGGCAGCCCAGCGCCGTCAACAGATACAGCATCGGCTTTTCCAGCTGGTCACCTCCGAGATCGGTGGGTCCGAGGTGCGCGGTGTGGGCCAGCCAGGGTTCAGGACTCGGCCAGTCGATTCGCGGCGTACGCCCCGACCGTGGTGCTGTCCAGGACGCAGCCGGTGGCGGTCTGTAGGGGCGCCGGGTCGGCTCGCAGCCGCTTCCAGGCCGCCTGCCCGGCCTGCGGGTCGAGCTGTTCCAGGAGGGTGGCCGCGTAGACCCGGGCGGCCGGTGAGCCCGCCGACAGCAGTCGTTCGAGCTGTCCGCGTACCTGCTCGGGGCGGTCGGCCGCCGCCTGCTCGATGTGCTGATACGCCTCGGTCTCCGGCAACATCGTCCCGGCCAGCCCCACCCCGCCGAAGGTGAGGGTCTCCGCCTCGGCCAGGGCCGCCATCGCCGCCGCCAACTCGTCGCGCTGTCGTCCCATCCCGAACATGCCTCCATCCTGACCCGACCCGGCCGGCGGCGCATCCCGTCCCGACGCCCCTGGCCTCGCAACGACCCGGGCCCGCAGCGACCAGGGGCGCCTGTGACCACTCAGGGCCCGCAGCGATCCCGGGCCCGGAACCACTCGGGGCCCGCAGCGCGACTGGACGCGATGCGGGCCCCGGAGGGTGGATGCGATCGTCAGGCGGCCGTCACCGAGAGGGCGTCCTTGCTGTCGGCCAGGTCGACCCGCACCGGGTCACCGTCGCGGATCGTGCCGGCCAGCAGAGCCTTGGCCAACTGGTCACCGATCGCGGACTGGACCAGCCGACGCAGCGGCCGGGCCCCGTAGATCGGGTCGTACCCGTGCTCGGCCAGCCAGGTGCGCGCGGCGTCGGTGACCTCGAGGGTCAACCTCCGGTCGGCGAGCCGACGCCGCAGCCGGGCGATCTGGATGTCCACGATGGCCCGCAGATCCTCGCCCTGGAGGGCGGCGAAGACCACGATGTCGTCCAGCCGGTTGAGGAACTCCGGCTTGAAGTGCGACCGGACCACCGCCAGCACCCCTTCGCGGCGCTGCTCCTCGGCCAGGGTCAGGTCGCTGATCACCGCCGATCCCAGGTTGGAGGTGAGGATCAGGATGGCGTTACGGAAGTCGACCGTACGGCCCTGGCCGTCGGTCAGGCGACCGTCGTCGAGCACCTGGAGCAGGATGTCGAAGACGTCCGGGTGGGCCTTCTCCACCTCGTCCAGCAGGATCACCGAGTAGGGCCGACGACGTACCGCCTCGGTGAGCTGGCCGCCCTCCTCGTACCCGATGTAACCGGGTGGGGCACCGACCAGGCGGGCCACGGAGTGCTTCTCGCCGTACTCGCTCATGTCGATGCGGACCATGGCCCGCTCGTCGTCGAAGAGGAACTCGGCAAGCGCCTTGGCCAGCTCGGTCTTGCCGACCCCGGTGGGGCCGAGGAACAGGAAGCTGCCGGTCGGGCGGTCCGGGTCGGCGACCCCGGCCCGGGCCCGGCGTACCGCGTCGGAGACCGCGCCGACCGCCTCGGCCTGGCCGACCACCCGCTCCCGCAGGGACTCCTCCATCCGCAGCAGCTTGGCGGTCTCGCCCTCCAGCAGCCGACCGGCGGGGATGCCGGTCCAGGAGGCGACCACCGCGGCGATGTCGTCCGCGCCGACCTCCTCCTTGAGCATCGCGCCGTCGGCCTGGAGCCGGGCCAGTTCCTCCGCCGCCTGCTTCAGCTCGTTGTTCAGCGCCGGGATGCGGCCGTACCGCAGCTCGGCGGCGCGTTCCAACTCCCCGTCCCGCTCGGCCCGCTCAGCCTCTCCGCCGAGGCGCTCCAACTCCTCCTTGGCGGTGGAGAGCTTGGTGATGTGGGCCTTCTCCAACTTCCACCGCTCGGACAGGGCGGTGAGCTGTTCCCGCTTGTCGGCCAGCTCCTTGCGCAACCGGTCCAGGCGCTCGGCGGAGGCCGGGTCCGGCTCCTTGGCCAGCGCCATCTCCTCGATCTCCAGCCGGCGAACCGCCCGCTCGATCTCGTCCACTTCTACCGGCCGGGAGTCGATCTCCATCCGGAGCCGGGAGGCCGACTCGTCGACCAGGTCGATCGCCTTGTCCGGCAGGAACCGGTCGGTGATGTACCGGTCGGACAGGGCAGCGGCGGCGACCAGGGCGGCGTCGGTGATGCGTACCCCGTGGTGCACCTCGTAGCGCTCCTTGAGCCCGCGCAGGATGCCGATGGTGTCCTCGACGGTCGGTTCCCCGACCAGCACCGGCTGGAAGCGGCGTTCCAGGGCCGGGTCCTTCTCGATGTGCTCGCGGTACTCGTCCAGGGTGGTCGCACCGACCATCCGCAGCTCACCACGGGCCAGCATCGGCTTGAGCATGTTGCCGGCGTCCATCGAGCCCTCGCCCTTGCCGGCGCCGACGACGGTGTGCAGCTCGTCCAGGAAGGTGATGACCTTCCCGTCGGAGTTCTTGATCTCTTCCAGGACGGACTTGAGCCGCTCCTCGAACTGCCCCCGGTAGGAGGCGCCAGCGACCATCGCCCCCAGGTCGAGTGAGACCAGCTTCTTGTCGCGCAACGACTCCGGCACGTCACCGGCGACGATGCGCTGGGCCAGGCCCTCCACGATGGCGGTCTTGCCCACGCCCGGCTCACCGATCAGCACCGGGTTGTTCTTGGTACGCCGGGACAGCACCTGGATCACCCGACGGATCTCGGAGTCCCGGCCGATCACCGGGTCGATCTTGCCGTCCCGGGCACTCGCGGTCAGGTCCACCCCGTACTTGGCCAGGGCCTGGTAGGTCTGCTCCGGGTCGGCGCTGGTGACCCGGCGGTCCCCACCCCGTACGGTCGGGAAGGCGGCCACCAGGGTCTCCTCGGTGGCCCCGGCGGCCTTCAGTGCCCCGGAGACCGCCCCACCCACCCGGGCCAGCCCGGCCAGCAGGTGTTCGGTGGAGGTGTACTCGTCGCCGAGCGGGCGAGCGATCTGCTCGGCCGCACCGATGGCGTTGACGAACTCCCGGGCCAAGGTCGGCTCGGCGATGCTGGAACCCCGGGCGGCGGGCAACGCGTCTAGGGCCCGTTGGGCGGCGCGGCGCAGCTCGGCGGGGTCGGCCCCGACGGCGCGCAGCAGGCCGGCAGCGGTCGAGCCCTCGGTGTCGAGCAACGACAGCAGCAGGTGCCACGGCTCCACGGTGGCGTGCCCGCGCTGGTTGGCCAGGGCGACGGCGCCGGTGATGGTTTCGCGGCTGCGGGTGGTGAGGCGTTCGGTGTTCATGGGCTCCCCTGGTTCGGCGTGTCCACTGGTACCGACAGAACCAGAGTTGAGTCTATTCCGCTCAACCCTGGGGGTGTGAGCTACCCCACAGCAACGCCTCAGTCCCGCTCCAGCACCACCTG
The DNA here is from genome assembly GCF_035920385.1 of Micromonospora sp. NBC_01739. Classification (GTDB taxonomy): domain Bacteria; phylum Actinomycetota; class Actinomycetes; order Mycobacteriales; family Micromonosporaceae; genus Micromonospora. Next base: position 4,852,112 of record NZ_CP109151.1, read on the forward strand.
CACCCAGGTGCGGTCGCCGAGCTGACCCAGGCCTAGCAGGATGCTGTCCGAGGTGCCGGCGAACAGGGTGCCGTCGGGCAGTCGCCGCAGGTAGTGCCGGTCGGTCACCGGCCAGGACAGGTCCAGGTACCGGCCGCCGAGCAGGGCCCCCGCACCGCGCGAACTGACCACCGCCACGATTCCGGAGCCCAACGGAACGGCCCGTCCGGCGCCCGGCTGCCCCTCGGCGCGTACCCCTCGCCAGGTGTCGCCCTCCAGGTGCCACAGCGCCGGGAAGTCGACCCGGTTCTCCGCCTCCCCGACCAGCCAGATCTCCCCGGCCACCGACTCCGCCCGGACCATCCACACCGCGCCGTCGGGGGCGGGCAGCGAGGTCTCCTGCCAGCGCCGCCCCTCGTCCCAGGAGATCGCGGCGTACGGCCTGCCGTCCTCGCCTGCCCCGGCCGCCACCAGCGGCCCGCGGTACTCCGTACCGTCGCGGACCATCCATCCCCCGCCCAGCGCCACCGAGTCCAGCCTGGGCAGCCGCGGCTGGGTGGCCAGGGGACGCAACCTCCTGCCGGTCCACCGGCCGACCTCGCCGGTCGCCTCGATGATCTGGAACCTGCCCTGACTGGCCTGCCACTGCCGCGGCACGGCCTCACCCGGGCTGTGCTGGAAGGTCCGGCCCTCGTCGGTGGAGGTCCACCAGCCGTGCGGCTCGGCCCACAGGGCCAGCGTCCCCGGCGCGGCGTACAACTGCTGATTGTCGGCGACCGGCTGGGGATGCCGGAGTCCCTGCCAGGACCGGCCGCCGTCCCCGGTGGCGAAGATCAGGGCGGGGCAGTCCGGTCCGGAGGGCCGGCTCTCGCAGGAGCCGAAGAGGGCGTAGCCCCGCGTGGCGTCGACGAACTCGACATACGGCTCGTCGTAGCGCTGCGGTACGGCCAGTCGGCTGGCCCGGATCTCCGCGACCCGGGTCGGGGCCGGACTCGACGGCGTCGAGGTCGAGGGCACCGGGGTGGGCGGGGGCCGACGGATGTCCCCGACGGAGCAACCCGCCAGCACCGGCACCACGGCCAGCAGCGCCATCCCACGTCTTGTTCGGGTGATCATCCAGTCTCCGTCACCTGAGCTGGTGTTCGTGCCGGTCAGGCTAGCGTCACCAGCCTGAGAGGTTCGCCACCACCTGATGACGGACTCGCGGCCCCGCCCCGCGTGAGATCGGTCGTACGGAGGATCCGACCCGTCCAACGGACGGTGAAGATGCTTCGGGCAGGGGCTACCCGTACCCGTCGGTACCGCGTTACCGTGTCGCCCCAGCAGCCAGGGTTCGCGGTGGGCGGACGACGCCCCGCGGGTAGAGCGGAAGGTTGGCCGGTGAGCGTGCAGGAGTCAACGTTCCGCGGCTTCGCCAACCCTGTCGACCCCAGCCCGACGGAACTGCGGACCTGGGCGTACAACCCCGACTCGGTGCCGTTGACCTCCATGCCCCCGGACTGGGATCTGCTGGTCTCCGGTGACCGGCTGGTGATGACCCTGTTCGAGCTGGCCATGGATCCGAGCTGTCCGGCCCGCCGGTTCGCCCTGCACTGCCTCTACATCTACGCGGCCGACGGCATCCGGACGAACTTCCGGGCACATCCTCGGCGACGCTTCCGCAAGCTGGTGGACCAGGCCGAGCGCAACGGCGACGAACTGATGCGTACCTGGGCCCACAACAGCCGGGTGCTGCTGGCCCGGCCGGAGTTGTTCGTCTACCGGGAATGGTGTGAGGGCGGGCTGGTCCGGGAGGGCCGCCGGCTGTAACTCCGCCTGCGGGTCAAGCTCAGGAGTCACCGCGCGAACGGGCCGGGACCCCCCGTGGCTCCCGGCCCGCACGTCAACGCGATCCGCCCCCGGCGCGGCGGTGCTGGTCGGTGCGTACCTGGCCGGCGCCGTGTCCGCCCCGGCCACCTGGCACCGGCCGTACCCGGCGGTCGCCACCGTCGCCGCGGTTGCCGGGTCGGGCCGGACCGAAGCGACCAGAGGTGACCTGATCGGAGAAGCGCCCCTTGAGGATCCGGTCGAATCGCTCCCGGACCCGCTCGGTCAGGTCGTCGAACCGGTGCTCCGCATCTTCGGCCACCTTCTTCGCGGCTTCCGTCATGGCTCCTCCCGCCCAGCTGGGAGACCGCCTCAGGCCCCTTGTCGTGGAGGCTAACGAAGGCAGCCCGCCCCCCGCTCGGATTCGGGGAAACGGGCTTCGCCTTCCGGCCATCGGTGTCCGCTGCGGCGGAGCTGAGCAGCCGCGCAGACCGCCAGGTCAGCGGTCGGGGCCGCGGCGCGGGCGCCAGACCACCAGGGCGGTGGAGGTCCGGTTGGTCGGCACCAGGTCACGGCCGGGGAAGCGGGCCAACGACTCCAGTTCGGCCATCCGCCGGTACGCCGCCTCCAACTCCGCCTCCAACTGGGCCACCCGCTGCTGGGCCTGCTCCAACAGCTGTTCCAGGCCGATGATCCGCTTGATCCCGGCCAGGTTGACCCCGTCGTCCTGACTGAGCCGCTGCACCTCGCGCAGCAGCACCACGTCCCGGACGCTGTACCGGCGTCCGCCGCCGGCCGCCCGGCCGGCCTGCACCAGGCCCAGCCGGTCGTACTGACGCAGGGTCTGGGGATGCATCCCCGCCATCCGCGCCGCAACCGAGATCATCAGCACCTTGGCCTCGTAGGCGGGGTCATCCGAACCGACGAACCCGTCCATCCCGCTCACCTCCGCACCGCTTCACCGAGTCAACTGAATCGACGCACCCGCGCGTCGAGATGTTCCCTGGCCGCCGGCGGGCTCTGCGCGGCGAAGGTCTCCAGGGCCGCCCGCGCCTCGTCGGACACCCGGGCCGGCACCACCACCTCCAGGGTGACGAGCAGGTCACCGGCCTGCCCGTCGCGGCGAGTCACCCCCTTGCCCCGGGCCCGCAGGATCCGTCCGCTGGGGGTACCCGGCGGCACCCGCAGGGTCACCGCACCGTCGAGGGTCGGCACCCGCAGATCAGTGCCGAGCACCGCCTCGGTGAAGGTGATCGGCACGGTCAGGGTGAGGTCGTCGCCGGTACGCCCGAACAGATCGTCGGGGCGCACCTTGACCTGCACGAACAGGTCCCCGGCCGGGCCGCCCCGGACTCCCGGCTCACCCCGGCCGGCCAGCCGGATCCGCTGGCCGTCGGCCACCCCCGCCGGGAAGCGGACGTTGAGGGTACGGGTCTTGGTCACCCCGCCGGTGCCTTGGCACTCCGGGCACTTCTCGTCGACGACCGTGCCGACCCCCTGGCAGTTGCGGCAGGGCTCGGAGAAGCTGAAGGCACCCTGGTTGCGGGTGGTCACCCCGGCACCGTGGCAGACCGGACAGGCCCGCGGCTGGGTGCCCGGCTTGGCACCGTTGCCGTGGCAGGTTTCGCAGACCCCGGGGGCCCGCAGGGTCAAGGGCAGGGTCACTCCCCGGACGGCGTCGTTGAAGTCGAGGGCCACCTCGGTCTCGACGTCCCGCCCCCGCGCCGGACCGGGCGCACCGCCCCCGGCACCACCCTGGCCGCCCGAGAAGATCGAACTGAACAGGTCGGAGATGTTGCCCCCGGCGAACCGACCGCCGCTGGGAGAGGCCCCGCCGAACAGGTCGGAGACGTCGAAGGGCGTCCCACCGGGCTGACCGCCCTGGCGGGCGCCCCGCCGGAACGCGCCCGAGCCGAACAGCGACCGCATCTCGTCGTACTCGCGGCGCTTGGTGTCCTCGCCCAGCACGGCGTACGCCTCGGAGACCGCCTTGAAGCGCTCCTCGGCCTTGGGGTCGCCGGGGTTGTGGTCCGGATGGGACTCCCGGGCCAGCTTCCGGTACGCCTTCTTGATCTCGTCAGCGGAGGCGGTCTTCGCCACGCCCAGGACCGCGTAGTAGTCCTTCTCGATCCAGTCCTTGGAACTCAACGTCCACCTCCTCCCCGCTGCCGGGCCGCCCCGCCCGCCCTGACTCGGCGGACGGGACGGCCCGATGCACCGTCGCGCACTATTCCGGATCGGCCACCGCGACCATCGCCGGCCGCAGCAGTCGTTCACCCATCTGGTAGCCCCGCCGCATCACCTGCACGCAGGTCGGTTCGGTGACCTCGGGCGAGGTCTGGTGGGCCACCGCCTCGTGCCGGGTCGGGTCGAACGGATCGCCCTGCTCCCCGAAGGGAGTCAGGCCGAACTTGCCCAACGTGGTGATCAGTTGCTCGGCCACCGAGCCGAAGGGGCCGACCAGGTCGCCGTGCTCCCGGGCCCGGTCCAGGTCGTCCAGGATCGGCAGCAGGGCGGTGAGTACGGAACCGGTCGCCTGTTCGGTGACCAGCCCACGGTCCCGCTCCACCCGCTTGCGGTAGTTGGCGTACTCGGCCGTGACCCGCTGCAGGTCCCGGGTGCGCTCCTCCAGGTCGGAGCGGAGCGCCGCCAGGTCGCCGGCCGCCCCCTCCGCTGCCTTCTCGGCCGTGGGCTCCCCGACCGGACTGGCCGGGGAGTCCACCACCGGCGGGCCATCGGTGGCGGGTTCGCTCAACGCTGAGGCCTCGACCTTCATGGTGTCGACCACCACCTCGGCGTCCTCGACCAGACCTTCGGCCGAGACGTCCGATCCGGCGTCGGCAGCCGCACCGGCCGCCTCGGAGGACTTGTTGATCTTGCGGTTGTTGCGGATGACGACCCGCGGCGCGTCACCGGTGGCCGGCTCCGACGCCGAGCCACCCGGCGCCGACCCGGTGTCACCCGGGTCAGCGGCTCGTGGCTTCTCCGTCATACGACTACCTCATCCCTGCGCCCGTGAGTCTGCGTAGTCCGGTCCCTCACTTCTTGTCCTCGTCGACGATCTCCGCGTCGACCACGTCGTCCGCACCGGGCCGGGCACCGCCCGGGGCTCCGCCGGCCGCACCGGCCGCACCGGCGGCACCGGGGTCACCCGGCTGGGCCTGCTCGCCCTGCTGGGCGTAGAGCAGCGAGCCCGCCTCCTGCGAGACCTGCGCCAGCCGCTCGTGGGCCGACTTGATCTTCTCGATGTCGCTGCCACCCAGGGCACCGCGCAGCTCACCGAGGGCCTCGTTGAGCTTCTCGCGGTTCTCGGCGGGGAGCTTGTCACCGTTCTCGGCGAGGAACTTCTCGGTCTGCCACTGCAGGGCCTCGGCGACGTTGCGGGTCTCCGCCTCCTCGCGGCGGCGCTTGTCCTCCTCGGCGTGCTCCTCGGCGTCCCGGCGCATCCGCTCGATGTCATCCTTCGGCAGCGAGGAGCCGCCGGTGATGGTCATCTTCTGCTCCTTGCCGGTGCCCAGGTCCTTCGCGTGGACGTTGACGATGCCGTTGGCGTCGATGTCGAAGGTGACCTCGATCTGCGGCACCCCACGCGGGGCCGGCGGAAGACCGGTCAGCTCGAAGGTGCCGAGCTTCTTGTTGTACGCCGCGATGTCGCGCTCACCCTGGAAGACCTGGATCAGCACCGACGGCTGGTTGTCGTCGGCCGTGGTGAAGACCTCGGACCGCTTGGTCGGGATGGTGGTGTTGCGCTCGATCAGCTTGGTGAAGATGCCACCCTTGGTCTCGATGCCCAGGCTCAGCGGGGTCACGTCGAGCAGCAGGACGTCCTTGACCTCACCCTTGAGCACACCGGCCTGCAGGGCGGCGCCGACGGCGACGACCTCGTCCGGGTTGACACCCTTGTTGGGCTCCCGGCCGGTGAGCTCCTTGACCAGGTCGGTCACGGCCGGCATCCGGGTCGAGCCGCCGACGAGGATCACGTGGTCGACGTCGGCGACCTTGATCCCGGCGTCCTTGACGGCCTGCTCAAACGGGATCTTGCAGCGGTCCAGCAGGTCCTGCGTCATGCGCTGGAACTCGGCCCGGCTGAGCGTCACGTCCAGGTGCAGGGGGCCGGCCGCACCGGCGGTGATGTACGGCAGGTTGATGTTGGTGGTGGTGGCGGCGGACAGCTCGATCTTGGCCTTCTCGGCCGCCTCCTTGAGCCGCTGCATCGCCATCTTGTCCTGCGACAGGTCGATGCCGTGCTCACCACGGAAGGTCTTGACCAGGTGATCCATGATCCGCTGGTCCCAGTCGTCACCGCCGAGCAGGTTGTCACCGCTGGTCGACTTGACCTCGATGACCCCCTCGGCCAGCTCCAGCAGGGACACGTCGAAGGTGCCGCCACCGAGGTCGAAGACCAGGACGGTCTGCTCCTTGGAGCCCTTGTCCAGCCCGTACGCCAGGGCCGCCGCGGTCGGCTCGTTGACAATCCGCAGCACGTTGAAGCCGGCGATCTCACCGGCCTCCTTGGTGGCCTGGCGCTGGCCGTCGTTGAAGTACGCCGGGACGGTGATCACCGCGTCGGTGATCTGCTCGCCCAGGTAGGCCTCGGCGTCCCGCTTGAGCTTCATCAGGGTGCGGGCCGAGATCTCCTGCGGGGTGTACTTCTTGCCGTCGATGTCGACGGACCAGTTGGTGCCGATCTCCCGCTTGACCGAACGGATGGTCCGGTCCGGGTTCGTCACCGCCTGACGCTTGGCTACCTCGCCGACGAGCACCTCGCCGTTGCGGGCGAACGCGACGATCGACGGGGTCGTCCGCGAGCCCTCAGCGTTGGCGATGACGGTGGGCTCACCGCCCTCCAGAACGCTGACGCAGGAGTTCGTCGTGCCGAGGTCGATACCGACCGCACGTGCCATCTTCGCTTCCTCGCTTCGTAACGTTGAGCAGGTGACGGGCCTCCCGTCACCCCGCCCGGCAGGCGCCGCCCGCTGCGACCCCACCTCAAGTTGAGTGAACTTGACTCAATAGTGCCACGCCCACTGTAATCGTCAAGTCAGGGTTGAGCCCACCAGGCGCAACCCGCCTGGTGGGCGATCGGTTGTCTTACCTTGTGTCGGTCGGGCACGCTTTAGCGGTGACGACGAACGGCGATCCCGGCTCACCTCCCGGCGCGCCCGCCGTCGCAGCCCGCACCGGCCCGACCGACGCCGGGGAGGACCGGCCCGCCGGGGACGATCGCCTGCCCGACGCCCTGTCCGGCCTGCGCGCCGCGATCGGGGCCGCCGGTTTCCCCCTCGTCCTGCCCTCGGCCGAGCCCGCCGAGCGGACCGGGGTCGCCCTGGCCGCCCAACTGGACGACTATCTGCTGCCCCGGCTGGCCCGCCTGGACGCCCCGCTGCTCGTGGTGGTCGGCGGATCCACCGGTGCCGGCAAGTCGACCCTGGTCAACAGCCTGGTGCAGGCCCGGGTCAGCGCCGCCGGGGTGCTGCGTCCGACCACCCGCTCACCCGTGCTGGTCTGCAATCCGGCCGACTCGCCCTGGTTCCGCCGAGGGGAACTGCTGCCCGGCCTGACCCGTACCAACCAGCCCAGTGACGACCCGGGCACCCTGCACCTGGTCACCGCCCCGGCGCTGGCCCCCGGGCTGGCCTTCCTGGACGCCCCCGACATCGACTCCGTGGTCGACGCCAACCGGGCCCTGGCCGGCCAACTGCTGGCCGCCGCCGACCTCTGGCTCTTCGTGACCACGGCCGCCCGGTACGCCGACGCCGTGCCCTGGGAACTGCTGCGCGGCGCCCGGGCCCGAGGCGCGGTGATCGCCATGGTGCTGGACCGGGTGCCGGCCGAGGCCACCGAGGAGGTGGCCGCCCACCTGGCCGAGATGCTCGCCGAACAGGGTCTGGGCTCGGCCCCGCTGTTCGTGCTGCCGGAGACCTGGGTCGACGGGCAGGGTCTGCTGCCCGCCCGGGTCACCGCACCCCTGGCCGACTGGTTCGCCCGGCTGGCCGCCGACGCCGACGCGCGGTCGGCGGTGATCCGGCAGACCCTGGGCGGCGCCCTGGCCGCCCTGCAACCGGCCGTGGAGGGCCTGGCGGTCGCCGCAGACGACCAGGTGGCCGCCGCGGAGGCCCTGGATGATCGGGTACACGCCGCGTACCGGGCCGCGAACCACACCGTCGAGCAGGGGCTGCGCGACGGCCGGCTGCTGCGCGGCGAGGTGCTGGCCCGCTGGCAGGAGTTCGTCGGCACCGGCGACTTCTTCCGCACCCTGGAGGCACGCATCGGCCGGCTGCGGGACCGGCTGGTGGCCGCCTTCAGCCGACGTCCGGCCCCCGCCACCGAACTACGCGAGGCGATCGAATCCCAGCTGGTCACCCTGCTGCGGGCGGTGGCCGCCGAGGCGGCCGAGGCGGCGTACACCGGCTGGCGGGCCCATCCGGCCGGGGCCGCCCTACTCACCCCGGACCTCGCCCACCCCGGTGCCGACCTGCCCGAACGCGCCGAGCGGCTGGTCCGGGACTGGCAGCGGGGGGTGCTGGAACTGGTCCGCGACGAGGGCGGCGACCGGCGGTTCGTGGCCCGTACGGCGGCCTACGCGGTGAACGCCACCGGGCTGGTTGTCATGATCGCCGTTTTCGCCTCGACCGCCTTCATCCCTACCGGGCTGGAGGTCGCCACCGGAGCGGGCACCACGGTCGCCGGACAGGCCGTACTGCAAGCGATCTTCGGCGACCAGGCGGTGCGTACCCTGGCCAACAAGGCCCGGGAGGACCTGCTGGACCGGGTGCGGACCCTGCTGGAGACGGAGGCCGACCGCTACCTGACCCGGACCGAGCAGGCCCGGCCGCTGGCGCAGACCGCTACGGCGTTGCGCCAGGCCGCCGAGCAGGTGGAGGCGGCCCGGGTGAGCAGCGGATTCGCCGACCTGAGTGAGCCGGCCGACCGGGGGCGGTCGGCGTGAGGGCATGGACCAGCCGGGAGCGGCCATGATGGGGATGGGCGGACGCCTGCGTGAGGCGTTGCGGGCGGACGGCCGGGTCGACGCCGACCAGTTGGTCGCCCGACTGGAGGCGATCCGCCGGTTCCTCGGCATCGTCGACGGCCACCTGCCGGACACTCCGCTGGTGCCGGCCCGCACCCTAGTCGAACGGGCCGGTACCCGACTCTCCCTCTCCCGCGACCACACCGTCGTGGCCCTGGCCGGGGCGACCGGCAGCGGCAAGTCCAGCCTGTTCAACGCGATGGCCGGGATGGATCTCTCCACTGTCGGGGTACGGCGACCGACCACCGGGGTGGCCCACGCCTGCGTGTGGGGTCCCCTGGACGGTGGCACCCGACTGCTGGACTGGCTCGGCGTACTGCCCCGGCACCGGTTCGTCCGGGAGAGCGCGCTGGACGGCGACGACGAGTCCACCCTGCACGGGCTGATCCTGCTGGACCTGCCGGACTTCGACTCCGTGCAGCACTCCCACCGGTTGGAGGTGGACCGGCTGCTCGGCCTGGTCGACCTGGTGGTCTGGGTGGTCGATCCGCAGAAGTACGCCGACCGGGTGGTGCACGACAGCTACCTGCGCGAGTTCCGCCGGCACCGCGAGGTGACCGTGGTCGTGCTCAACCAGGTCGACCGACTGCCCCCGGCCGAGGTATCCCGGGTGCTGGCCGACCTGCGTCGACTGCTCGACGCCGACGGGCTGGAAGGGGTGCCACTGCTGGCCACCACGGTCGCCGACCCGGCCGGGACCCAGGGGCTGCGTGAGGCGCTGGAACGCAGCGTCGCCCAGCGGCAGGCCGCCCTGCGCCGGCTCTCCGGTGACCTGGACGCCGTGGTCGCCGCCCTGGACGAGATGGTCGGGGCCCCCCAGGCGACGCTGAGCACTGGCGATCCCTCGGTGGCCGCACTGGACCGGGCCCTGGTAGCCGCCGCGGGGGTACCGACCGTCGTGGCGGCGGTGGAGCAGGCGTACCGGCACCGGGCCGCCTCGACCACCGGCTGGCCGCTGGTACGGGCCTGGCGGCGGCTGCGCCCCGATCCGCTGCGTCGGCTGCACCTTCCCGACCGATCCGGTACGGCACCCGAGGCGGCGAGTCTGGTCGCCGCCACCTCGGTGCCGGAGCCCAGCAGCGCTGACCGGTCCGCGTTGGGGCTGGCGGTGCGCACGGTGGCCGAGGGGGCCGGTGCCGGCCTGCCCAGCGGCTGGCCGAACGCGGTCACCGCGGCGGCCCGGTCCCGACTGGGCGACCTGCCGGACGCCCTGGACCGCGCGATCTCCGGCACCGACCTGGGGATGGACCGTCCCCGGACCTGGTGGCGACTGGTCGGGGCGGTGCAGTGGCTGGTGACCCTGGCCGCCGTGGCCGGGCTCGGCTGGCTGGCCCTCGGCTACGCCCTGCGGGCCCTGGGGTTGCCGGAACTGCGTCATCCGATGGTCGGTGAGGTGCCCGTGCCGACCCTGCTGCTGCTCGGCGGGCTGCTGGCCGGGTTGCTGGTGGCGGCCCTGACCCGACCGGTTACCCGGTGGGCCGCCGGACGGGCCCGCCGACGCGCCGAGGCCCGGTTGACCAGCGCGGTGGCCGAGGTGGGCGAGGAGTACGTGCTGGCACCGGTCCGGGCGGTGATCGCCGCGCACGCCGATGCCCGGACCGTCCTGGAGGTGGCCCGACACCGGTGACCGCCCCGAGGGGACTGCGCTCACCCCTGGTCGGGCCCTCGGCGGCGTAGTGTCAGCACATGGCCACGCCACAGACCCCGTACGAAGCCGTGCTGCACGCCGCCCGCGACGTGACCAAGCTCGACACCGCCCTCGACGCGGAGATGCTCGGTGCGGCGCTGCTGGGCAGCGTGTACGAGGTAGCGGAGACCGACCGGGAGACGGCCGTACGCGAGTTCGTGGCCGGTTTCCTGGCGGCGACCTCCCGACGGCGGGCCCTGGCCGCGACCACCGTACGCGCGGTGTTCGCCGCCCTGGTGCCGGACGCCGAGGGCGCGGACCGGGTTCGCCCCGGTGCCGCTGCCCCGGCCTGGTCCGGGCAGCTGGGTCGGGTGCATCTCACCGGCACCTGGGCGTACGGCGACGTCTACGGCGACCAGACCTCCTATCTGGCCACCTTCGCCTACGACGACACCCTGGGTGGGCCGGAGCACGCGTTGATCGCGCTGGTGGACCACAACATCGGCATCGCCAAGGACGTCTTCATCGGCGGGCCGGCGAGCCGGATCCTGGCCCAGGTGCGGCAGTTGTGCGCCGAGGACGAGCTGACCTGGTTCCGGGAGGAGGAACCGAGCCGGATGCGTGACGAGGTGACCCGGCATCTGGCCGTCACCGACCAACTCGGGCAGTTGCCCGGGGCCAGTTCCCTGGCCACCGATCGCGCCCTGGTCGGGGCCCGGCTGGCCATCCTCCCGGCCGGGCCGGGAGGCGCCGCGCCGGTGCCCCCCGCCGATCCGCTGCCGGCCGCCGTACGCAGCGACGAGATCCGACGGTTCCTGGCCTCCCCGGAGGCCGTCCGGGCGGGGTTCGACGACCTGGACGGCGCGGAGTTGGCCTCCCTGCACTTCTGCCTGGGCCTGCTGCTGGACCATGCGGCCACCTTCGCCGACGCCGACCCCCTGCGCTGGAGCCCGACCGTGGCCGGGTTCTTCCTGCTCGACTGGGTGCACCGCCGGGCCGTACTGGACATGGACGACGCCGCGATGCTGCCCCGGGTGCTGCGGGCCTGGGCCGGGTACGCCGCCCGCAGGCGTGGCCTGCCGGAGACGGCCGCAATCGGTACGGACACCGCCATCGCGGAGATGGTGCCGGAGTTCGTCCGGCTCTACGCCACCGGTGAGCGGCGCAGCCCGGCGACCGCCGCGGTGGCCCAGTTGATGGCCGACGGGGTGGACCCGGACGACCCGGCCGCCCTGGACGCCTGGATCGACGCCAACCGGCACCGCCTGGCCGACGAGGGCTGACCCGCCCGGGTCAGCGCAGCAGGGCGTAGACCACCGCCGCTACCAGGGCACCGAGCAGGCCACCGGTGAGCACCTGGGCGGGGGTGTGGTCACCCAACCGGACCCGGGACCAGCCGACCAGCCCGAGCAGCGGGGTGGCGAGCAACAGCCAGGCGCCGAAGGTGACGACCAGCACCACGAGGGTGCCGGCCGCCACCGCAGAGTGGATCGACATCTTCCACCAGTGGCTGACCGTCACCGCCACCAGCAGGCCCACCAGTCCGGCGGTGACCAGTGCCAGTACGGGTCTGGGGGCGCCGAGCACGGCCAGCAGGGCCAGCCCGGCGGCGACCGAACCGAGCCCGAACAGCAGCGGCACCCGCCGTTGTTCGCGTACCCGGATGTGGTGATCGGTCAGCTGGCCCCGGCGCACCCCACCGAGGATGTACGCCATCGGGATCAGGCTGACGAAGACCACGGCCACCAGGCCCCAGCCCAGGCCCCTCGCCGTGCCCTGGGCGCTGTGCCAGCCGATCACCACGGTCAGCAGCGACACCAGGACGGCGGGCGCGGTCAACTCGGTGACGATCCGGGCCAGTCGCAGCCCCGGGCCGGGCCGGACCGCAGCGACCTCGTCGGTGGCCAGGTCACGGTCGACCAAGATTCGATCCCCTGCTTCGCTCCGGTCCGTCGAGGGCGATGTGCCGCCGTGCTCACCGTACCGTCGGCGAAGGGGTGCTTCCTCAGTGTTCGGCGGCGGGGGCCGGCTCGGCCGAGATCCCGGGCTCCGTCGGGCTACCGGGCTGCGCCGATGTGGACGGATCCGTCGTGACGCAGGGCTGGCTGCTGGCCACCGGGTCGGTCATGTTCGGTGGTTCTGCCGAGGCAGTGGGCTCGGCGGGCGGATCCGGGTCCGGGGCGGCACTGGGCTCGGCCGGCGGATCGGGCGACACCGAGGGGGTGGGGGGTTCGCTCGGGGGGGTCGGCTTCGGCGTGGGCGAGGTGCCCGGCAGGGGCCGGGTCGGGGTGGGGGTGGGTGCCGGGCTGGGGCGTGGGTACGGCGCGGGGGTGGGCAGCGGTGGCCGGGGGGAGTTCGCCGGTGGGGCCACCTGACGCTGCGGGGTCAGGTCCACCGGAGGGGGGATCGGCCCGGGGTCGGGTCGGTCAGTCGGGCTGACCGGTGGGGCGGCCGGAGCGGTCGAGGGTAAGGCCGTCGGGGTGGCCGGCGCGGCGCCGGTGGGGGGTGGCGGAATGACCACCGGCCCCACGGAGGGCGTCGGGATGAAGGGGGTGCCGCTGTCCGGCAGGGCGGTGCTGCCCACGGTCGCCGAGCCGGTGCTGATCGCGGCCAGCACCGGCATCGAGGCCGTACCGGCCAGCAGGGCGACCGTCAGCAGGTAGCCCCGGGAAGGGCCGGCGGTGCGTACCGCCCGGTGGGCGCCGATCACTCGGCGGTAGCCCTCCGGTGGCCGGTGCCGACCGGGTGTCTCCGCGCCCTCAGCTGGTTCCGACACCACGCACTCCTCGCCGTCACCGGGGCCGGGACCGCCATGAGCAGCCCGGGGGGCACCGAGGTCGGCACGGGGCCCACCCGAGAAGCGTGGGTCAGTGGCCGCGCCGCAGCCAACCCCCCGCAGCGTGGCGAAACACCCCATCTGACCGAATGGCGACAAATATCGCCGGTTCGGCCGGGAGTCGCTGGACCAGACACCTCGGCATTTCAGGTAACGAACCGGACCCGGGCCGGGATGCGGAGCAGGCAGGGTGTGGGACGGCTCACCCATGATGCGAATATGGACCCACGACGGCAGTGCAGCCGCGACCTCCGCGCACCACGCGGTAGGCGCGACTGGGCGCCGACGCTCCCCGAACCGGGTTCGGCCATGAATCCGGCTCACGCCGCGCGGCAACCCCCACCGGGGCTAGGCGCGGTCGCCAGGAACCGATCCCGGCACCAGCCGGGGCGGGCTCACGAGTCGCGCGGCCGGGTGACCCCCCGGTGCCGACGCAGACACGACAGGGAGAGACGGATGGCAAAGGGCGACCCCGGGGCCAGCACCCGCGGCCGACGAGCCGCACCCCGATCCAGGAAGGCTCCGACCGGCGACCCGGAGCTGGTGCAACTGCTCACCCCGACGGGTGAGCGGATCGACAGCGTCACCGGCCCGGACGGCGTCGAATACCGTGTCGACTTCACCGACGAGGAATACCGCGGCCTCTACCGCGACCTGGTCCTCGTTCGGAAGTTGGACGCCGAGGCCACCGCCCTGCAACGGCAGGGCGAGCTGGGCCTGTGGGCCAGTCTGCTGGGCCAGGAGGCCGCGCAGGTCGGTTCCGGTCGGGCGCTACGCGCGCAGGACATGGCCTTCCCGACCTACCGGGAGCACGGCGTCCTCTACTGCCGTGGCATCGATCCGATCATGCCCCTGGGCCTGTTCCGCGGCGTCGACCAGGGCGGCTGGGATCCGAACGAGTTCAAGTTCAACATGTACACGATCGTGATCGGGGCGCAGACCCTGCACGCGACCGGGTACGCCATGGGCGTCGTCATGGACGGCAAGACCGGCGGCGAGGACGGCGAGGCGGTCATCGCCTACTTCGGTGACGGTGCCACCAGCCAGGGCGACGTGAACGAGGCCTTCGTCTGGGCCAGCGTCTTCAACGCCCCGCTGGTGTTCTTCTGCCAGAACAACCAGTACGCCATCTCCGAGCCCCTGGAGCGGCAGACCCGGGTTCCGCTGTACCGGCGGGCCGCCGGCTTCGGCTTCCCCGGCGTCCGGGTGGACGGCAACGACGTGCTGGCCACGTACGCGGTGGCCCGGCACGCCCTGGACAACGCCCGGCAGGGGCAGGGCCCCAGCCTGATCGAGGCGTACACCTACCGGATGGGGGCGCACACCACCTCCGACGACCCGACCCGCTACCGCATCGCCAGCGAGGTCGAGGCCTGGCAGGCCAAGGATCCGATCGCCCGGATGAAGGCCTTCCTGGAACGGGAGAAGATCGCCGACGGCGACTTCTTCGCCGAGGTCGACGAGCAGGCCCGCCGGGAGGCGATCGACCTGCGCGAGCGGGTGCTGGCCATGCCGGACCCGGCACCGGTCACCATGTTCGACCACGTCTACCCCAACGGGTCGCCGCTGCTCGACGAGCAGCGCGCGCAGTTCAACAAGTACTTCGACTCGTTCGAGGGGAGCGCGCACTGATGGCCACGGAGACGCTCACCCTCGGCAAGGCCCTCAACATCGGCCTGCGCAAGGCCCTGGAGAACGACCCCAAGGTCGTCATCATGGGCGAGGACGTCGGCAAGCTGGGCGGGGTCTTCCGGATCACGGACGGGTTGCAGAAGGACTTCGGTGACCAGCGGGTGATCGACACCCCGCTGGCCGAGTCCGGCATCATCGGCACCGCGGTCGGCCTGGCCATCCGGGGCTACCGGCCGATCTGCGAGATCCAGTTCGACGGCTTCGTCTACCCCGCCTACGACCAGATCGTGTCGCAGGTGGCGAAGATGCACTACCGCTCGGGCGGCAAGCTGCGCATCCCGATGGTCATCCGGATTCCCTTCGGTGGCGGCATCGGGGCGGTGGAGCACCACTCGGAGTCCCCCGAGGCGTACTTCGCCCACACCGCCGGCCTGAAGGTCGTCTCCTGCGCCAACCCGCAGGACGCCTACGTGATGATCCAGCAGGCGATCGCCTCGGACGACCCGATCGTGTTCCTGGAGCCTAAGCGCCGCTACTGGGAGAAGGGGCAGGTCGACCTGGACGCCCCGCTGTCCGAGGCGTACCCGCTGCACTCGGCCCGGGTGGTGCGGCCGGGCACGGACGCCACCCTACTGGCGTACGGCCCGATGGTGCGCACCTGCCTGGACGCGGCGACCGCCGCGGCCGAGGACGGCCGCAACCTGGAGGTCATCGACCTGCGTACCCTCTCCCCGCTGGACCTGGGTCCGGTGTACGAGTCGGTGCGGCGCACCGGCCGCGCGGTGGTGGTGCACGAGGCGCCCTCCAATGTGGGCCTGGGGGCGGAGATCGCGGCCCGGATCACCGAGGAGTGCTTCTACTCCCTGGAGTCGCCCGTGCTGCGGGTGACCGGCTTCGACACCCCCTACCCGGCCGCCCGGGTGGAGGAGGAGTACCTGCCCGACCTCGATCGGGTGCTCGACGCCGTCGACCGCACCTTCGGCTGGTGAGCGCCATGTCCCGGATCAAGGAGTTCAACCTTCCCGACCTCGGCGAGGGCCTGACCGAGGGCGAGATCCTCGCCTGGCTGGTCAAGGTGGGCGACACCATCGAGCTGAACCAGCCGATCGTCGAGGTGGAGACCGCCAAGGCGGCCGTGGAGATCCCGGCCAAGTGGGCCGGTCAGGTGCAGGCCATCTTCCACCCGGAGGGCACCACGGTCGAGGTCGGTACGCCGATCATCGCGATCGACACCGACCCGGCTGCCGGGCCGATGCCGGAGGAGCTGCCCACCCCCTCGGCGGCCTCGCTGGCCGCGGTGGACATCGCTCCGGCGGAGGGGGCGGTCGAGCCGGGCCTGATCGGTGGTCCCGCCCCGGGTGGGCGTACCGCCGTCCTGGTCGGCTACGGCCCCCGCACCACGGCCGCGAAGCGCCGGCCCCGCAAGGGCGCGACCCCGACCCAGGCCCCCGCCCCGGCTCCGGTGCCGGTCCAGGCCACCCCGGCGCCTGCGGCGGTGCCTGCTGCCCCTGTGGCGGTGAACGGCAACGGGCACCTGGCCGGGCCGGTGCTGGCCAAGCCGCCGGTCCGCAAACTGGCCAAGGACCTCGGGGTAGACCTGCGTACCCTGACCGGCTCGGGTCCGCTGGGCTCGATCACCCGGGAGGACGTACAGCGGGCCGTGGCGGCACCGGCGGCGGCCGAGCCACTGACGGTAGGCGCGGCGACCACCTCCGCCGCGAGCTTCGGCGCCGACCGGGAGCAGCGCATCCCGGTCAAGGGGGTACGCAAGCTCACCGCCGAGAATATGTCCCGCTCGGCGTTCACCGCTCCCCATGTCACCGAGTTCCTGACCATCGACATGACCAGGGCGATGAAGGCCCTGGACCGGCTGCGTGGCCGACGTGAGTGGCGCGAGGTACGGGTCTCGCCACTGCTGCTGGTGGCGAAGGCGGTGCTGCTGGCGGTCAAGCGACACCCGATGGTCAACTCGACCTGGGCCGGCGAGGAGATCGTCGTCAAGGAGTACGTCAACCTGGGTATCGCGGCGGCCACCGAGCGCGGCCTGATCGTGCCGAACATCAAGGATGCCGGGCGACTGACCCTGCGTGAGCTGGCCGACGCGCTGACCGACCTGGTGCAGACCGCCAAGGCCGGTAAGACCTCGCCGGCCGCCATGTCCGGCGGCACCCTGACCATCACCAACGTCGGCGTGTTCGGGGTGGACACCGGGACCCCGATCCTGCCGCCGGGGGAGTCGGCGATCCTGGCCTTCGGCGCCGTACGCGAGCAGCCCTGGGTGCACAAGGGCAAGGTCAAGCCCCGCATGGTCACCACCCTCGCGCTCTCCTTCGACCACCGGATCATCGACGGTGAGCTGGGTTCGAAGTTCCTGCGCGACATCGGTGACTTCCTCACCGACCCCGAGGTGGCCCTGCTCGCCTGGACCTGACCCGGTACGACGACGGCCGGTGTGCCACGGGTGAACGCCCGGCACACCGGCCGTTGCCGTTGGGCGAAGAATCCCGGTCCACACTCCACCCGGACCTAAGATTCTTAGGTTCGTGTTGCAGCTCACCTAATAATCGATGGATATCCGCGTGGTTCTGGGGTTAAATAGAGACCACAAGGGGCCGACAACCGAATAGCACAGCAGGAGAGACAGACCATGAGCATGATCGAGCGAATCCGTACCCGCCGTGACGCGAACCGGCGCGCCCGCGCCATCGAGCGAGCCCTGCGCTCCGCGAGTTCGCCGTCCGTCCGCGACGAGATCCTCGCCATCGCCCAGCGTCACACGCACTGACGCCACCCGACTTCAACTCACCTCCCCAACCACGACCCGCCCGGCGCACCGGGCGGGTCGTTGGCATTGGGCTCGGGCAGTGACACCGGGATACCGCCTCACCCCAGCGCCCGGTACGGTGGTTCACGGTCGTCACCCCGCCCCGGGCAGGTCACGCGATAGATGCGGATCGACATCGCCCGGCAACAGACAGTGACGATCGGCGCTCCCCGGATGCGCCCCGGTGACTACCGGATACGGTGCGGGGAGCCGGCACGGCCGGCACGCCGGCACCGCCGGCTGCCCGGCCGAGAGATCGGCGACGGCGGCCGACATGTGATGGAGGAGGCGCACGCATGACGTCCGAGGGCCCGCACCACCCCGGCCACGAGCCGGACGAGGTGCCGCCGGGCGGCGGCGGATCGGCGCCGTACGGCGACCGCCCGGTTCAGCAGGACAACGGATACGGCGCACCCGCCCCGGATCTCGGCTGGGCTCCGCCACCACCAGCCCGGCCTGACCAGGCCGCCCCCGCCTGGGCGAGTCAGCCGGGCGCGGGTTGGGGTGGCCCACAAGCGACCCGGCAGGCGCAGAGCCCGAACTCCGGCACCTGGGCACCGCCCGCCGGCGGGCAGCCCTCCTGGACCGCACCGAACGAGCAACCCGCCAGCGGCCAGCCCGCCTGGGCGGCACAGGGTGAGCAACCGGCCGGCGGTCAGCCGTCCTGGAACGCACAGGGCGAGCAACCGGCCGGTGGCCAGCCGTCCTGGGCGGCCCAGGGTGAGCACCCCGCCGCCAACTGGCCGGCGCCGTCCACCTCGGACCAGCCTGCCTGGGCCAACGGTGGGCAGAGCAACCCGGCCTGGGGTGGTGGTGGCACCACATCGGAGACTCCCTCACCGGCTGAGTGGACTCCCCATCAGACCGCCCCCGACCAGTCGACCGGCGGCCAGCCCGGCTCCGCCCGGCCCGGTGGCTGGGCTGCCGGCCAGCAGCCGGAGTGGAACGCCGCCCCCCGCCCCGATGAGCAGCCGCCAGGCTGGGCCACCACCGCAGGCCCGCCCGAGTCTCCCCAGCAGCCCGACTGGGCGCAGGGTGGCTCGCCGGCTCAGCCGAACTGGGCGCAGCAGGTTGGTGCACCCGCCCAGCCCGATTGGGCGCAGCAGGCCGGTTCGCCCGCTCAGCCGGATTGGCAGGCCGGTCCGTCCGGGCAGCCGGGCTGGGCGCAGTCCGATCAGCCGGTGACCCGGGCCGAGCCGCCGACCCGCGCCGAGCCGGCCCGGGCAGTGGCCCAGGTACCCCAGGCCGACCCGGCGCCCCAGCCGCCCGCCGGTCGCGACGACACGGCCCGTGGCGGCGCCTGGCCCGCCGAGCAGCAGGAACAACCCGGCTGGGCCACCGGTCAGGCCCGGCAGCCGGAGACCGGCGGCTGGGCCGGTGACCAACGGTCGACCGACGACCGGCAACCCGGCAACGACCGGCCCGCGCAGCCCGACTGGGCCACCCCGCAGCAGGCCGAGCCGACCGGCTGGTCCGGCAGCAGCGGCCCGGCCGACGAGCGGCCCCAATGGTCGCCTCCCGGTCAGGACCGCCCGGCTGCCGCCTGGACCCCCACCGAGACCCCGGGTGCGGCAGCCCCGCTGCCCTCGCGTACCGGCACCGACCGCGCGCCACTGGGCGAGGTCGAGCCATGGGCGCCGGGTGAGGCCTGGGGCAGCAGCGGAGCGCCCGAGGCCGGTGCACCCCGGGCCGAGGCCGGTCGCTCCGACGAGAGCCCGGTCTATCAGCCCGCTCCGGCTCCGGGCATCTCGCCGGCCAACATGGTCCCGCTGCCCCCGCAGGAACAGCGGGTCCCCGGTGCCAGCCTGGCCGCCGTACCCCCGGCCGACTACCCCGCCCCGGGCCAGTACTCCGGCGAGCAGCACCCGCAAGGCCCGCGTACCGGCGGCGAGCAGCCGGGCTGGGGCCAGCCCGAGCCGCGACAGGACGAGGCGCAGCCCTCGGCCGAGGCCGTGATCCCCAACCCCCGGACCTCGCCCGAGTCCGTCGGCCGGGCCACTCCGCCGCCGGCCGCCGGCGCCGTCTCGGCCAGTGCCTCCGTACCGACCACCAGCCGGGTCACCCCGCCGGCCGACCACGTGGTGCGCCCGACCGGCAATCCGGCCCCCCGGGTGTACGGCCGACCGGCCCGCCCGGAGCCGGAGGAGCCGGTCCAGGAGCGGGAGGAGCAGCCCTCGGCGCCCCGGTTCGACCAGGGCCCGGACCCGCGCTTCGGGGAGCACGAGCAGCCTGGTCCGCGCGGTTTCGCCGGTGCGGTCGCTCCGGCCTCACCCGCCTTCCCGCCGGGCCTGCCGAGCTTCGCCGACGCCCCGGCGACCGACCGCCCGGTCAACGGCGTCAAGCCGCACGCCGAGCCGCCCTCGCCCGCCGACCGCTTCGGCGGCCCCTCCGGTGGTGCCTCCCGTGACCCCTTCGGCGGCCCGTCCGGCGGTCCGTCTGGTGACCCCTTCGGTGCCCCGCCCGGTGATCCTTTCGGCGGCCCGTCCGGTGGTGCCTCTCGGGACCCCTTCGGCGGCCCGAACGACCGTCCCGGGGTCACCTACGGCTCCCCTGCCCGCCCGGATTCCGGCGGCAACCACACCACGGCCTTCCCCTCGGGGCCGCAGGCGAACGCCCCGTGGAGCCCGGACGCACCGGCCGCCGAGCCGGAGCAGGGCCGATTCGACGCGTTCAAGCCGGTAGCCGAGCCGGCCGCCGACGTGCCGCCGCCGCCGAAGGTACGCAACGGTCGGGTGCTGGCCGCGGTGCTGGTGGCCGCCGTGCTGATCCTCGCCATCCCGCTTGGCCTGCTGCTGCTGCTCGGCAAGTTCGGCGGCTCGGACGACAACGCCTTCGACCCGGCGGTCGGCTCCTGCGTCAAGCGCTCCGGCGAGACCGCCATCGAGGCGGTGTGCGGGGAGCCGGAGACCTTCAGCGTGGTGTCGAAGGTCGACTCGAAGGACAAGTGCCCCGACCCGGCCCTGCCGTACGTCGAGTTGCGCGGCAACGTGGAGAACCCGGTGCTCTGCCTGAAGAACGCCGCCGGCTGATCACTGGCACCACCCGAAACGCGAAGCGCCCGCCCTCACCAAGAGGGCGGGCGCTTTCGCATACTCCGGTGGTCCAGAGGCGGCCCGATCGTGGCAGTGCAGCTGCTCCCGGCCCGGCGTGTCGAACAGCTGGACTGCCACGACGAGTCGGGGCAGCGGCGCTGGGCTGGATGCCGCCAGCCGCGATTCCTGTTACCGGTCGTTCTTGAGGGAGTCGATGAACGTACGCCAGCCCTGGGCGTCGAAGGCCAGCACGGGACCGGTCTTGTCCTTGCTGTCCCGAACGGCAACCCCGTTGTGGAGGTCCGCCACTTCGACGCACTGGCCGTTGCTCTGGCTCTTGCTGCTCTTGCGCCACTTCGGCTCCACGGCCGTCCCTCCTTCTGCTACGCCAGACGCCTGGCCACCTCGGCGATCAGCTGACGGGACTTCGTTGAGCTGAGGGCCGAGCTGTGCAGGTGTGTATACGCCAGGGTAACCCTGCGCATGTCCTCGGCACGCTCCAGATACACGTCACCAGCAAAGCTCTCGACGTACGCGACCGGGGTGTGCACGTCCTCCGGAAACTCCAGGATGGCGACCGAGCCGAGCATCCCCGGGTGGGCTCCTTCGCTGTAGGGCAAGACCTGGATGTCGATGTTGTCGCGCTTGCTCATCTCGACCAGGTGAAGGAGTTGCTCCCGCAGCACCTCACGCCCGCCTACCTCTCGGTGGAGTGCACTTTCATCAATGATCGTCCAGAGATTGAGCAGTGGCTCCTCGGTGAGGCACGCCTGTCGCGCCATCCGCACCTGGAGACGCTTCTCTCGCTCGGCTGTCGCCTCAGTCATCCGCTGTTGATCAAAGATGGCTCGGGCGTACCGCTCCGTCTGAAGTAGGCCCGGCACGGCGGCCAGCTCGAAGTTCCGCACCGCCGTCGCGGCGGACTCCAGTCCGATGTAGACGCTGTACGGGTTCGGAAGTTGGCCGAACTTCGCCCACCAGCCGCGCTCCTTGCCTTGTCGTTGGAGATCCAGCGTCGTCTGCCGGATGCGGTCGTCGTCGACCCCGTACCGCGTCAGCATCACGATCACGTCGGCCCGGCTGACGCCGACATCGCCGGATTCGATTTTGTAGACCTTGGACTCCGAGCAGCCGAGCTCTGCCGCGATCTCCTTATGTGACACGCCAGCCGCCTCGCGGAGCCTGTGTAGCTCCCGGCCGAGCTGCCATCGCGCGATCGTCGGGCCACTTGCCCTCGCCACGTCTACCTCCAGCGTCGTGAACACGGCCAGTGTTCTCCTCTCCATCTACGAGATCAAGGATCGCCAGGCGAATCTTCTGGTTCCATGGAAAATTTCCATGGAACTCTAGACCTGCCGGATTCTCTTTGTCACTCTGTGCATGGAAGCCAATACGTCTGGAGGTTCGGATGGCCAAGCATGTGAAGAACCAGGCGCACCTCGGCCTGCTGCGGAAGCTCTGGCCGTTCAGGCGCCGTCGCGCGAGTCCACTCGACCGCTTAGGCCCGGCGACCATCTATCCAGAGCGGGCAGGTGCATATCGCGTCGTGGGCGTGGCACGGGTGACCTACCTGCCGGAGCGGCCGTTGCTGACCCTCGCGGGCGAGTACCGGGCCGGGTACTGGTCATGACGGTGCGGCGGACACCCCAGCCGATCAAGCACTCCTGGTACGTCCTCGAATACCACCGGCATCACCGCTGCCCAAACTGCACGGCAAGCGCCTGGTGTCCGGAGGTTCAACTCGCCCGGACTCGGCTCGCCGCATGGCATCGATACCGGCAGCGGTAGCCGGGCTCAGGCCCGGCGACCTGCTCAGCCCCTATCTACCAGCGTGTCGGCCCACCCCAGCAGCGCGGGTCAGCTACGGATGCGCGGCGGACTCGCAACTCATCCCCACACCCTGACCGGAGGTAGATCACCATGCCAGAGCCACGCAGGCAGGCGAGCCCCATCGACCAGGGGTCGACCCGGCGACTTTCCGCGCCACCCTCGGGCGACGCGCCGCCCCGGGCCTGGGTCGGCGACCTGGTGCACGACGAGGATGCCGCCGAGTCCGGCATCGTCACCGATGTCCTCGACGAAACGATCTGGGTGCTGCGCCCAGAGTTCGGCTACGGGCTGTGGACCTGCGCGGATCCCGGTCGGTTGACCGTCATCACTCCCCGGGCGGAGCGGATCGGCAAGCCCGCACAGGTTGATCATGACGTGGGCATACCCTGTGAAGCCAAGCCTGAGCGACGCCATGGGGACGAGGCACGTGATAACCGGTGAACTGAAAAGCAAGATCGACCGCGTCTGGGATGCCTTCTGGTCGGGCGGCATCTCGAACCCGCTGGAGGTGATCGAACAGATCACCTACCTACTCTTCATCAAGCGGCTGGACGAGATGGAGGAGCGGGCGCTAAAGAAGCGGGAGCGCTTCCCGAATGCCCAGGTCACCCTCCGGTTCGGAGAGGATCAGCAGGATCTTCGCTGGTCCAATTTCAAGGGCCGGGACCCGGAGACGATGTTCAAGATCGTTACTCACCAGGTCTTCCCGTACCTCCAGGCCCTCGGCGGCGACGGATCGACGTACTCACACCACATGCGGGACGCCCGGTTCACCATCCCCAGCCCGGCGCTGCTCGACCGCGTGGTCGACATGCTCGACAAGATCCCGATGGAGGACCGGGACACCAAGGGTGATCTCTACGAGTACATGCTCAGCAAGATCGCCACGGCCGGGCACAACGGTCAGTTCCGGACATCCCGGCACATCATCCAACTCATGGTCGAGATGACGGCCCCGACGCCCGCCGACGAGATCTGCGACCCTGCCTGCGGCACCGCAGGCTTCCTGGTCGAGGCCGGAGAGTACGTCCGACGCACCCACCCGAACGCGCTGCTCGACGCGAAGCAGCGAGAACACTTCCACCAGAGCATGTTCCACGGCTTCGACTTCGACCGCACGATGCTGCGGATCGGCAGCATGAACATGCTGCTACACGGCGTGGAGAGCCCCGACATCCGCTACCGCGACTCGCTGGCCGACAACGTCAGCGGTGAGTCCGAGAAGTATTCGCTGATCCTGGCCAACCCGCCGTTCGCCGGCAGCCTCGACTACGAGAGCACGTCCAAAGACCTCCAGCGGATCGTCAAGACCAAGAAGACCGAACTACTCTTCCTCGCCCTCTTCCTCCGGCTCCTCAAGCCCGGCGGACGGGCGGCCGTCATCGTGCCGGACGGCGTGCTCTTCGGATCGAGCAAGGCGCACAAGGAGCTGCGTCGCATTCTGGTCGAGGATCAGAAACTTGACGGCGTGGTGAAGCTGCCCAGCGGCACCTTCAAGCCCTACTCGGGCGTCTCCACCGCGATCCTGCTCTTCACCAAGACCAACAGCGGCGGCACCGACAACGTCTGGTTCTACGAGGTGACCGGCGACGGCTGGAGCCTGGACGACAAGCGCACACCGCTGCTGCCCGCCGACAAGCTCGGGCCGGTGCCGGACGTGGCGCTGACCGAGGACGAGCACGCGAAGAACAACCTGCCGGACGCCTTGGCGCGATGGTCCCGCCGAAATAGCGACGAGTTGCAGCGAGCGCGGACCAAGCAGAGCTTCTGCGTGCCCAAGGCCGACATCGTCGAACAAGGCTACGACCTCAGCCTCAACTGCTACAAGGAAGTCGTCCACGAGGATATCGAGCACAGGGCACCGCTCGATATCCTGGCCGACCTGGAACGCCTGGAATCTGAGATTCAGCAGGGTATGTCCGACCTGAAGGCGATGCTTCGATGAGGGTTCAGGGCTGGCCAACAACCACCTTGGGCCAGGTGGTGGAATTCTTTGCCGGCAGCAGCCTCCCGGAAGGGGAGCCGTACGGAGGCCAGGACGGAGGATATTTTCTTCTAAAGGTCTCGGACATGAATCTTCCGGGCAATGAAGTCACCATTACGCACGCCAAAGAGTGGAGCACGTCTCCAGGTGCGAGATCCGCCACCTGTCCAGCAGGAAGCATAGTGATTCCAAAGCGAGGCGGAGCAATTGCAACCAACAAAAAACGGTTAATTACTAGACCTTCGGTGCTGGACCCCAACCTGATGGCGGCATGGCCCCACCCCGATGTGGTTGACCTGAGGTTCCTGCATCAGTGGTTCTTGACATTTGATCTCGCGTCGATTGCGAGCGGGAGCTCGATTCCGCAACTGAACAAACGAGACCTTTCCCCGCTACCTTTTCCCCTACCCCCAATCGAAGAGCAGCACAGGATTGCAGAGGTGTTGGATCGGGCGGACGAGCTGCGCGCCAAGCGCCGCGAAGCCCTCGCCCAACTCGACGACTTGGCCTTGGGCATCTTCCTTGAGACGTTTGGTTCGCCCGATACGAATCCGCAGGGCTGGCCGTTGATCAGGCTCGCGGACGTGTTGGCCATTCCCCTTCGGAACGGCATCTCGCCGGCCACTCGCGGTGAGGTCGAGGCGGAGGTACTCACTCTGTCGAGCATCACGGGGCGACGGTTCGACCCTATGGCGAAGAAGACGTCGACCTTCCTCGCGCCACATTCGGCTACCCAGGTCGTACATCCGTCCGATTTTCTCATTTGTCGGGGTAACGGCAACCTCGGCCTTGTCGGTCGAGGTTTCTTTCCCTCGGAAGCGATGCCGGACACAGCCTTCCCAGACACGATTATCGCCGCGAGGGTCGAAAGGGTCTGCTGCACCGATAGGTGACATCTGAGTTGGCTTGCCTTGTTGGCGGGCTGGAAGGATGTCGCTGTGCCCAAGCCCTACCCCCGAGAGTTCCGTGACGACGTCGTGCGGGTTGCTCGTGACCGTGACCCGGGCGTGACGGTGGAGCAGATCGCGAAGGACTTCGGGGTCCATCCGATGACGTTGTTCAAGTGGCTGCGCCAGGCCGACATCGACGAGGGCGTCAAGCCGGGTGTGAGCAGCAGCGATTCGGCCGAGCTGCGGGAGGCCCGTAAGCGGATCAAGCTCCTCGAACAGGAGAACGAGGTCCTGCGCCGGGCGGCGGCCTACTTGTCGCAGGCGAACCTGCCGGGAAAAGGCTCTACCCGCTCGTGAACGAGCTGGCCGCCGACGGGATCCCCGTGGCGGTGACGTGCCGGGTACTGAACATCGCTCGACAGCCCTACTACCGGTGGCTTGCCCGCCCGGTCACCGACGCCGAACTGGCCGAGGCATACCGGGCGGACGCGTTGTTCGACGCCCATCGTGATGACCCGGAGTTCGGCTATCGGTTCCTGGCCGATGAAGCCCGCGCTGCCGGACGACCGATGACCGAGCGCACCGCGTGGAAGATCTGCTCCGGCATGGGCTGGTGGAGCGTGTACAGCCGCAAGCGGCGGCGGGGCAAGGGCGGCAGGCCGGGCCCACCGGTGCACGACGACCTCGTGAAGCGTGACTTCACCGCCAGCGGCCCGAACCAGCTCTGGTTGGCGGACATCACCGAACACCGCACCGGTGAGGGCAAGCTCTACCTGTGCGCGATCAAGGACATGTGGTCGAACCGGATCGTCGGCTACTCCATCGACTCGACAATGAAGTCGCGGCTGGCCGTGACCGCCCTGCACAACGCCGCCGCCCGCCGCGGTGACCTGGCCGGCTGCGTGCTGCACACCGACCGCGGGTCGCAGTTTCGCAGCCGGAAGTTCGTCCGCGCCCTCCACCGCCACCAGATGCTCGGGTCGATGGGCAGAGTCGGCGCCGCCGGCGACAACGCCGCCATGGAATCGTTCTTCGGCCTGCTGCAGAACAACGTCCTCGACCGGCGATCATGGGCCACCCGCGAGCAACTACGGATCGCGATCGTGACCTGGATCGAACGGACCTACCACCGCCGCCGACGCCAACGATCCCTGTCCCGGTTGACCCCCATCGAGTACGAGACCATCATGACCCCACCGGCCAGTCAGGCCGCGTGACTACACCTGTCACCTATCGGTGCAGCAGACCCAAACCCAACTGATACGCCCCGTCTTTCTAGAGCACGTCTGGCGCTCGACTGCTGTCCGGCGGCAGATCGAGTCCTCGGCGCACACCACCAACGGCACCTACAAGGTCAATCAGAAGGGATTGGGAGGCGTCTCGTTCTTCGCGCCGCCGCTGGAACTGCAAGACCAGTTCATGGCCCGGATTGCGACTATTGAGTCACTTCGTGTCAGCCAATCGTCCAGCTTGACCGAGCTCGACGCGCTGTTCGGGTCGTTGCAGGATCGGGCTTTCCGGGGGTTGCTCTGATGTGAGATGATCGGCGGCTGTCCATCGTGGGGGTAGACGTCGATGAGCAACTTTTCGTTTTTGCGGACTGAGTGGCCTGAGCTGCTTGACGAGGCCCTGCGGGCCGAGCGACTTGCTGTCGCCGACCCGCGGGGCTCGTGTTTCTATGCCCGGCGCACGCTGGAACTCGCGCTCGGCTGGCTCTTCGACGCCGATGCGACACTCAACCGGCCGTACCGGAATGATCTTTCCGCGAAGATCCACGAGCCGACGTTGCGCAACCTGGTGGGGCCTGGCATCCAGGCCAAGATGAACATCATCCGTAAGCAGGGAAATCGGGCCGTGCATGAGCGCGCACCGGTGACGGATAAGGATTCGGTGCCGGTCCTGCGGGAGCTGTTTCATGTCACGTACTGGATTGCCCGGCGCTATACCCGCGACCAGGCGCAGGTCCCCGCGAGCGCCGTTGCCTTCGATGCTGGTCTGATTCCCAGGCAGGATTCCGCCCAGGTGCGGACGCAGACCGAGCTGAAGGCGCTCGCCGAGCGGCTCGCCGCCCAGGATGCGGCACTGGCCATCGAACGCGAGAAGTCCGCCACCCTGGACGCCGAGTTGGCGAAGCTGCGGGCCGAGATCGCCGCCGCGAAGGCGGCCAACGAGACCCGCCCCGACGACCACGACTACGACGAGGCGCAGACCCGCGACCTCTTCATCGATCTGCTGCTGAAAGAGGCCGGCTGGCGGCTCGACGGGCCGGACGACCGCGAGTTCGAGGTCACCGGCATGCCCAACGGGTCGGGTACCGGCTTCGTCGACTATGTGCTGTGGGGTGACGACGGCAAGCCGCTCGCGGTGGTCGAGGCCAAGCGTGCCCGCAGGGACGCCACCGTCGGCAAGCAGCAGGCCAAGCTCTACGCCGACTGCCTTCAGCAGCGGTACGGCCAGCGGCCGGTCATCTTCTACACCAACGGTTATGACATCTGGCTCTGGGACGATCTTGCCTATCCGCCCCGCCCGGTGCAGGGCTTCTACACCAAGGATGAGCTGGCGCTCCTGATCGCGCGCCGGAGCATCCGTGAGTCGCTAGCGGCCATGACGATCAAGCAGGAGATCGTCGAGCGGCACTACCAGCACCGGGCGATCCGGAAGATCGGCGAGGCGTTCGAGCGGGACCGGCAGCGGCAGGCCCTCGTGGTGATGGCCACCGGTGCCGGCAAGACGCGTACGGTGATCGCCCTGGTGGACCTGCTGATGCGGGCCAACTGGGTCAAGAACGTGCTCTTCCTCGCCGACCGTAACGCGCTGGTGAAGCAGGCGGTCAACGCGTTCAAGGAGCATTTGCCCAACGCGGTCACGGTCAACCTGGTCGAGGACCGCAACGGCGACGGCCGGGTGTACGTCTCGACGTACCCGACCATGATGGGCCTGATCAACCAGACCGTTAGTGGCGGGCGGCGCTTCGGGCCCGGCTACTTCGACCTGGTCATCATCGACGAGGCGCACCGGTCGGTGTACCAGAAGTACCGGGCGATCTTCTCCTGGTTCGACAGCCTCCTGGTCGGGCTCACCGCCACCCCGCGCAACGAGATCGACCGCAACACCTACAGCCTGTTCCAGCTTGAGGACGGCGTCCCCACCGACCACTACGACCTGGACGAGGCGGTCCGGGAGCGCTACCTCGTGCCGCCGCGCGCATTCAGTGTGGAGACCGACTTCCAGTGGCGCGGTGTCCGCTACGACGATCTGAGCGAGGAGGAGAAGGACGAGTGGGACTCGCTCGACTGGGGTGACGACGGGCCGCCGGACAGCGTCGAGGCGGAAGCGGTCAACCGGTGGCTGTTCAACGCCGAGACCGTGGACAACGTCCTGAAGACGCTGATGACCCACGGTCACAAGGTGGCGGGTGGAGATCGGATCGGCAAGACGATCATCTTCGCCCGGAACCAGCATCACGCCGACTTCATCCAGCAGCGATTCGACCTGGCGTACCCGACGCACGCCGGGCACCGGGCCCGGGTCATCACCTACAAGATCGAGTACGCGCAGAAGCTCATCGAAGACTTCTCGGAGTCGGAGAAGGATCCGCACATCGCGATCTCGGTGGACATGCTGGACACCGGCATCGACGTGCCTGAGGTCGTCAACCTGGTCTTCTGCAAGCCCGTACGGTCGAAGTCGAAGTTTCTCCAGATGATCGGCCGGGGCACCCGGCTCTGTCCGGACCTCTACGGCCCGGGGCAGCACAAGCAGGACTTTCTCGTCTTCGACTTCTGCCGGAACTTCGAGTATTTCAACCAGAACCCGCAGCAGGCGGAGCGGAAGCTGGGTGAGTCGCTGACCGAGCGGCTGTTCAAGGCCCAGCTTGACCTGATCTACCGCCTCGACCAGCGGCTTCCCACCGGCACCGGCCCGGAACAGGCCGCTGACGGGACGCAGAGCGAGGCGGGCCTGCGCTGGGACCTGGCCCGCGACCTGCACGGTCGGGTGGAGACCATCCACCTCGACAACTTCGCCGTACGCCCCAAGCGGAAGCTGGTGGAGCACTACCTCGACTTCACGCGCTGGCACCGGCTCAGTCGGGAGACCGTGGACGAGATCGGCGGCAATCTCGCCGGGCTGCCCACCGCCAAGCTGGACGAGGACGAGGCGGCCAAGCGGTTCGACCTGCTGGTGCTGCGCCTTCAGCTCGGTCAGTTCGAGGTCGTACCCGACTACGAGAAGCTGCGCCAGCAGGTGCAGACCATCGCCGCTACGCTGCTGGAAAAGACCAGCATCCCGATGGTCCGGGAGCAGCAGCGCCTCCTCGACGAGGTGGCCGGGGACGAGTGGTGGCAGGACGTGACCCTGCCGATGCTGGAGTTGATGCGCCGCCGCCTGCGCGGGCTGGTCGGGCTGATCGAACGGGCCAAGCGGGCCATCGTCTACACCGACTTCAGCGACGAGTTGGGAGAGATCTCGATCGTCTCGCTGGGCAACAGCAGTGTCGGCACCAACTTCGAGCGGTTCCAGGCCAAGGCCCGCATGTACCTGCGCGCCCACGAGGACCACCTCGCGTTGCAGAAGCTGCGCCGCAACAAGCAACTGACCGCAGGCGACCTGGACGAGTTGGAACGCATGCTCGTGGCCAGCGGTGGTGGTGCTGCGGAGATCGAGCAGGCTCGGCAGTCGGCCAACGGGCTCGGGCTCTTCGTCCGCTCACTGGTCGGGCTCGACCGGGAGGCGGCCAACGAGGCGTTCAGCGAGTTCCTCGACGGCCGTACCCTCACCGCGAACCAGATCGCCTTCATCAAGCTGATCATCGATCACCTGATGCAGAACGGCGTGATGAATCCCGAGCGGCTCTACGAATCCCCGTTCAGCGACATCGCGCCGGACCCGGAAGCGCTCTTCCCGTCCGCTGACGTGGATCGCCTGGTCACGATCATCAACTCCGTACGCGACACCGCCACCGCTGTGAGTGCGGTGGCCTAGCTTGATGATCGGCTCCGTTGCGCCGGAATTGCGGTATCCCGGCGGCTTGGATACCGCAACTTCGCCGTAACGGAGCCGATCACCCGGAGATCACGCCCAGCGGACCAGGCCGGCCGGCGGTACGGCACGATGGGGTCATGAGTGCACGCGTACGGGCGCCGGAGCTGCGGGGTCGGGGTTGGCTGAACACCGGTGGGCGGGAACTGACCCTCACCGACCTTCGAGGCAAGATCGTAATTGCCGACTTCTGGACCTTCTGCTGCATCAACTGCCTGCACGTACTGGACGAACTGCGCCCGCTTGAGGAGAAGTACGCGGACGTCCTCGTCGTGATCGGGGTGCACTCGCCAAAGTTCGAGCACGAGAAGGACCCGGACGCCCTGGCCGCCGCCGTCGAGCGGTACGGGGTGCACCATCCCGTACTCGATGATCCTGACCTGGACATGTGGCAGCAGTATGCGGCCCGCGCCTGGCCGACCCTCGCGGTGATCGATCCTGAGGGTTACGTGGTGGCCACGATGGCCGGCGAGGGCCACGCCGAAGGGTTGGCCCGGCTGATCGACGACCTGATCGCCACCCACGAGGCCAAGGGCACCCTGCACCGGGGCGACGGCCCGTACGTCTCCCCGGCGGAACCGCAGACCACCCTGCGCTTCCCCGGCAAGCTGGTGGTGGGCCCGGAGGGCAACCTGCTGGTGTCGGACTCGGCCCGGCACCGGGTGGTCGAGCTGGCCCCGGACGGGGAGACCCTGCTGCGCACGATCGGCACCGGCAGCCGAGGTCGGGTCGACGGTACGGCCGAGGTCGCCACCTTCTCCGAGCCACAGGGGCTGTGCCTGCTCCCGGAACACGCGGCCGAGGTCGCCGGATACGACCTGGTGGTGGCCGACACGGTCAACCACCTGCTGCGCGGCGTACGCCTGAGTAGCGGTGAGGTGACCACCGTGGCCGGCACCGGGCGCCAGTGGCGTTCCACGGTCGACGACCACGCCCACGACGCCCTCTCCATCGACCTCTCCTCCCCCTGGGACCTGGCCTGGTACGACGACAAGGTCATCATCGCCATGGCCGGCATCCACCAGCTGTGGTGGTTCGATCCGATCAAGCGAACCGCCGGGATGTACGCCGGCACGACCGTGGAGGCGCTGCGGGACGGCCCGCTGGAGCAGGCGTGGCTGGCTCAGCCCTCCGGGTTGGCCGTCTCCGCCGACGGCGCCCGGCTCTGGGTGGCCGACAGCGAGACCAGTGCCCTGCGGTACGTCGAGGACGGCGTCATGGGTACGGCGGTCGGCCAGGGCCTGTTCGACTTCGGCCATGTGGACGGGCCGGCCAAGCAGGCGCTGCTCCAGCATCCGCTGGGGGTCTGCGCACTGCCGGACGGCTCGGTGCTGATCGCCGACACCTACAACGGGGCGGTACGGCGCTACGACCCGGCGACCGAGCAGGTCTTCACCGTGGCCGGCGACCTGGCCGAGCCGAGCGACCTGGTGCTCACCCCGGAGGGTGCGGTGCTGGTGGTGGAGTCCGCCGGGCATCGGATCACCCGGCTGGCCCCGGGTGCCCTCTCCGCAGCGGGTGCCAGCACAGTCCAGGGTCCTCAGCTTCGCACCGAACGGAAGCCGACTCTGCTGGCGGCCGGGGAGGTGACGCTGGACGTGATCTTCACTCCGGCGCCGGGTCAGAAGCTGGACGAGACCTACGGCCCCTCCACCCGGCTGGTGGTTTCCGCCTCCCCGCCGGAGCTGCTGGTGGAGGGGGCCGGCACCGACACCGCGCTGTCCCGGCGTCTGGTGCTTTCCGACTCGGTGACCGAGGGGGTGTTGCAGGTGACCGCCCAGGCGGCCACCTGCGACGCCGATGTGGAGCACGCAGCCTGCCACCTGACCCGGCAGGACTGGGGCGTTCCGGTACGGGTGGCCGCCGAGGCCGCGACCCGTCTCCCCCTGGTGCTCCGTGGCCTGGACACCGCGACGAGTGGTTAAGAGGGGACCCCTCATCTACCGCAGGCGTTAATAAGGTGCCCTTCCTTTCGCCTCAGGTGAAGGGGGTGGGGGTGGTCTTGGCGTCGACGAGGGCCGCGCGGACCAGTTCCGCGGCGGTCACCGCGCCGGGGCTGTCGCCGTGCAGGCAGATCGAGTCGACGACGCAGGGAACCACGCTGCCGTCCGTGGCGACCACGGTGCCTTCGGTGGCCATCCGGACGGCCCGTCGGGCCACCTCGTGCGGGTCGGCTACCAGGGCCTGCGGCGAGGTACGCGGCACCAGTTGACCGGTGGGCAGGTAGTTGCGGTCGGCGAACCCCTCGGCCACCACCCGCAGCCCCGCCCCCTGGGCCAGTTGGGCCAGCACCGAACCCGGCAGGCAGAGCACGGGCAGTTCGGGGTCGTAGTCGTTGACCGCGGCGACCACGGCCGCCGCCTGGGTCTCGTCCCGGGCCGCCGCGTGGTAGAGCGCGCCGTGCGGCTTGAGGTAGCGGACCCGGGTGCGGTACGGGCGGCAGAAGGCGTCCAGGGCCCCTAGTTGGTAGAGGATCTCGTCACGCAGCTCCGCGAACTCGTAGGCGATGTGCCGACGGCCGAATCCGGCCAGGTCGCGGTAGCCGACCTGGGCGCCGATGGCTACCTGGCGCTGGGCTGCGGCGGCGCAGACCCGACGCATCGTCATCGGATCCCCGGCGTGGAAACCGCAGGCGACATTCGCCGAGGTGACCAGGTCCAGCAGTGCCTCGTCGTCGCCGAGCTGCCAGACACCGAAGCCTTCACCGAGATCAGCGTTGAGGTCCATGGAATCTGACCGTAGTCCCTGGTCGGGCCTGGGCGAGGGGGGTCACCTCGTCCACCACGGCGATGACGGGATATCCACCCGTGGTGGGATGGTCAGCGAGGAAGATCAACGGTTGGCCGTCCGCCGGCACCTGGACCGCACCGAGGACGATTCCCTCGCTGGGCAGTTCCCCGGACACCGCCCGGATCAGCGGTGCGCCGGTCAGTCGGACCCCCACCCGGTTGCTCACCGGACTCACCGTGTACGCCGAGCCGTACAGCCGGTCCAGGGCGACCGGGTCGAACCAGTCGTGTCGCGGGCCGGGTCGGGCGGTGAGGTGCAGTTCCGTGGGAAGTGGCACCGGCAGGGTCAGGTCTACCGGGGCGGGTGGGCTGATCGGGAGACCCAGGGGCAGCCGGTCTCCGTCGCGCAGGGGTGCCGGTCCGAGTCCGGCCAGGGTGTCGGTGGCCCGGCTGCCCAGCACCGGGTCCACGGCGATGCCGCCGGCCACCGCCAGCCAGCAGCGCAGACCCCGTCGGGCCGGGCCGATCCGCAGCACCGCCCCGGCGGGTACGGCCAGGGGGCGACCGGTGTCGCCGGGCCGCTCGCCCACCCGCACCTCGACCTCGGCCCCCACGACGGCGACCGTGGTGGCCCGGGTGGGGCGCAGCGCGCAGCCGGTCATGGTGATCTCCAGCCCGGCCGCCGCCTCCGGGTTGCCGACCAGCCGGTTGGCCAGCCGCAACGCCTCCGGATCGAGGGCGCCGGACCGGGGGACCCCCAGGTGCGCCCAGCCGGGCCGGCCCAGATCCTGCACGGTGGTCAGGGCACCGGCGGTCAGCACCTCCAGCTCGATCATGTCGGCACCAGGCGCACCCGGGCCCCGGGAGTGAGCCGGGACGGCGGGTCGGCGCGCACATCGAACAGGGACACCGTGGTGCGCCCCACCAGCAGCCATCCGCCGGGCGAGGCGGTGGGATAGATCCCGGCGTACGGGCCGGCCAGGGCCACCGAACCGGCCGGCACCCGGGGTCGGGGCGTGGCCAGCCGGGGCACGGCCAGTTCGGGGGGAAGCCCGGTCAGGTAGCCGAATCCGGGTGCGAAGCCGCAGAACGCCACCCGGAACTCGGTCCGGCTCAGGCGGCGCACCACGGAGGGCACCTCGGTGTCCCAGTGTGCGGCGACCCGGGGCAGGTCCGGCCCGTCGTAGGTCACCGGTATCTCGACCAGTTCGGCCTCGGCTGCCGTGGCGACCTCCGACGCCGGGGTCCAGGTGCTGATGTCAGCGGCCGTGGCGGCCGGGTCCGGTATCCCGTCGAGCAGCACGGTGGTGGCCGCCGGGACGATCTCGGTGGCCACCAGTTCACCCTGTTCCCGGCGGCGCCACAGCTCGGCTAGCCACCGCTGCACCAGGGCGGGATCCACCGAGCCGGTGGAGTCGCTCCCGGTGGGGGGTGCGGTGAAGTCGAGGAGCAGGGCGTGCCTGCCCACCGGTCTGATCCGCATCCCGCCATCTTCGCCGACCGCAGGCCCGCCGACGGTCTCGACCTGTCAGCAGGAGGCGTGACCGGTCGCACTACCCGAAGGTAACCTACGGTGCCGTAACCTGATTGTCGTGACCACCTCAGCACCGTCCCGGCTCCGGCCGGTCGACATCGGGAAACCCCGGATGCGCGGCTGGCTGCACACGTACGCGTTCTTCGTCGCCGTGGTCTGTGGCATCGTGCTCTGCTCGATCGCCGCGGCCAGACCCGGCTGGACACCCCTGATCAGCTGCGCCGTCTACAGCCTCACCGTCTGCGGCCTCTTCGGCACCAGCGCGCTGTACCACCGTCGAGTGTGGTCCAAGCGCGGCTTTGCGGTGATGCGCCGGATGGACCATTCGATGATCTTCCTGTTCATCGCCGGCACCTACACACCGTTCTGTCTGCTGCTGCTCGACAACCGCGCCACCGTGACCATGCTGGCGGTGGTCTGGAGCGGCGCGCTGGCCGGAGTGGCCCTCAAGATGGTCTGGCCGCACGTCTCGCGGTGGGTCTCCGCTCCGCTCTACCTGGCCCTGGGCTGGGTGGCGGTGGCGATCCTGCCGGACATCCTGCACCAGGGCGGGGTCACCGCGCTGGTGCTGCTCAGCGTCGGCGGGCTGATCTACACCGTGGGGGCCGTCTTCTACGCCCTGCGCAGGCCGAACCCGTGGCCCACGGTCTTCGGGCATCACGAGTTCTTCCACGCCTGCACCCTGGTGGCGGCGATCTGCCACCACATCGCCATCTACTTCGCCCTCTTCGCCTGACCGGGTACGCCGAGGGGGGTTGGCGGGCGAGCCCACCAACCCCCCTCGGGTACCTGGATCAGACCGTGGGACCGGGCCGACGCACCTCGCGGTACTCCTGCACCACCCGGTCCTCCTGGACCGGGACGACCCGGTCGGCGACCACCCGCTCCTGACGGACCGGGGCGACCACGGCCCGGCGGCGCGAGTTCCAGAAGTAGAGCGTCACGAGCAGGCCGGCAACCCCGGTGAGCATCAGCACCCAGCCGACGACGCTGAGGTTGAGCCAGCCGAGATCCGCCTCCACGGCGAACGCGAAGATCGCGCCGAGCGCGATCAGGAAGATACTGCCACCGATGCCCATCTCTCGTCTCCTCGGCTATCGAAGCTGGCATTCCACTTCGCCGCGGCCATCGATGAGGTTGCGGCACGCCTGACTTACCCCGACACGGAGATCGCCAATCGGGCAAGCTGGGGGCATGAGGGACGCCCCGGGGCAGGAACACACTCTGGTGCTGCTACGACATGCCGAGGCGGAACCGCCCACGGAGGGTGGGCGGGACGCGCAGCGCCCGCTGTCCGCCCGGGGACGGGCCGACGCCGCCGCGGCCGGGGCCTGGCTGGCCCGGCACGGGCTGCTGCCGGAGGTGGTGCTCTGCTCGGCGGCGCTGCGGACCCGGCAGACCTGGCAGGGGGTGCAGACGGGCCTGACCGGGTCGCCCTCGGAGGGCGGCCCGACCGGCCCGGTGCCGGCGGTCCGCTACGAACCGGAGGCGTACGAGGCACACCCGCTGGACCTGCTGAGGCTGGTACGCGGAGTCGATCCAGGGGCCGCCACGGTGCTGCTGATCGCCCACAACCCGGGCATCTCCCTGCTGTCGGGGTTGCTGGACCCGTACGGCGCCGATCCGGACGGGCTGCGCACCAGTGACCTGGTGGTGCACCGCACCACCCTGCCCTGGACGGACCTGGCACCGGGTACGACCGCGATCAGCGCCCGGCACACCGCCCGAGGCTGAGCACGAAAGCGCTGAGTCAGCGGGCCGGATGGTCGGCTCCGCTGACTCAGCGCCTCGGTCACCTCAGCTCGGTGGCGCGGTGGGTGGCGGCGGATCGGGAGGTGGCGGCATCATCGCGGTCGGATGAGACAGCCGGTTCTCCTCCACGATCAGCGTCCTGGCCCGCTTGCGGCGGTCCTGCCAGAACCAGAGTGTGGTGAGCAGGACGCCCAGGCCGGCCAGGATGAACACCCACCCGACCGCGCGCAGGTCGATCCACCAGACGTTTGCCCGAATGGCGAAGGTCAGGATCGCACCGATGGCGATCAGGAAGATCCCACTACCAATGCCCATGTGCGCGGCACTCCCTCGTGCGGTTGCTCTGGGCGTACTTGACTGGCCCGCGTCGGTTACCCGTCCGGACCGGGGTTACCCGCGCCGCGCCGGGCGAACACCCCCGCCCACCCGGGGGACGAATCAGACGAACGGTATGGGGTGACCGGGTCCGGTGCCGAAGGGGCGAACGGACCGGTACGGGAACGCCGACGGCCGGCGGGCAGTACGCCCACCGGCCGTCCGAGCCGTCACCCGCAGGTCAGAAGATCTCCTCCGGGAGGTCCATGATGTCCAGGTCGGTGCCCTCGATGATCCGCCGGTCGGCACCGATGCGCGGCAGCACCTCCCGGGAGAAGAACCGGGCGGCGGCCACCTTGCCGGTGTAGAACGCCTTGTCCGCCGCCGAGACCTCCCCGGCCAGCGCCTTCAGCGCCACGTCCGCCTGCTTCTGGAGCAGCCAGCCGACCACCAGGTCGCCGATCGCCAGCAGGAACCGCCGGCTGGCCAGCCCGACCTTGTAGAGGGCGCGGGTGTCGCCACCCTGCGCCTCGCCCAGCCAGCCGGTCAGCACGCCGAGGATGGTCTGGATCTCGGCGAGTGCCTTGCCGAGCGCCTGGCGCTCCTGCTTGAGCTGGCCGTTGCCGCCCTCGGTGGTGATGAACTCCTGGATCTCGGCGGCCACCGCCATCAGGGCCTTGCCGTTGTCCCGGACGATCTTCCGGAAGATCAGGTCGAGGCTCTGGATCGCCGTGGTGCCCTCGTACAGGGTGTCGATCTTGGCGTCCCGGACGTACTGCTCCAGGGGGTAGTCCTGGAGGAAGCCGGAGCCACCGAAGGTCTGCAGGGACTCGTGCCCGAGCAGCTCGTACGCCCGCTCCGAGCCGACCCCCTTGACCAGGGGCAGCAGCAGGTCGTTGACCCGCTTGGCCAGCTTGGTGGCCTTCTCGTCACCGGCCGCCTCGGCGATGGCGACCTTGTCCTGCCAGGAGGCGGTGTAGCAGACCAGGGCCCGCAGACCCTCGGCGTACGACTTCTGCAGCAGCAGCGAGCGGCGTACGTCGGGGTGGTGGGTGATGGTGACCCGGGGGGCGGTCTTGTCGGTCGACTGGAGCAGGTCGGCGCCCTGCACCCGGTTCTTGGCGTACTCCAGGGCGTTCAGGTAGCCGGTGGAGAGGGTGGCGATCGCCTTGGTGCCGACCAGCATCCGGGCGTACTCGATGATCATGAACATCTGCCGGATGCCGTCGTGCTTGTCACCCATCAGCCAACCCTTGGCGGGCACCCCGTGCTCGCCGAAGGTCAGCTCGCAGGTGTTGGAGACCTTCAGGCCCATCTTGTGCTCGACGTTGGTGGCGTAGACGCCGTTGCGCTCGCCCAGCTCGCCGGTCTCCTCGTCGAAGTGGTACTTCGGCACGACGAACAGCGACAGGCCCTTGGTGCCGGGGCCACCCACACCCTCCACGCCGACCGGGCGGGCCAGCACGTAGTGGACGATGTTGTCGCTAAGGTCGTGCTCACCGGAGGTGATGAAGCGCTTCACGCCCTCGATGTGCCAGGTGCCGTCCGGCTGCGGGATGGCCCGGGCCCGGCCGGCGCCCACGTCCGAGCCGGCGTCCGGCTCGGTGAGCACCATGGTGGAGCCCCACTGCTTGTCTACGAAGAGCTTGGCCCACTTCTTCTGCCGCTCGGTGCCCTCGACCCGCAGTACGTGGGCGAAGGACGGGCCGGAGGCGTACATCCAGATCGGGGCGTTCGAGCCGAGCACCAGCTCGGCGAGGGCCCACCACAGCATCCGGGGGGCGTTGCTGCCGTCCAGCTCCGCGGGGAGGTCCAGCCGCCAGAACTCGGAGTCCATGAACGCCTGGTACGACTTCTTGAACGACTCCGGCAGCGGCACGGTGTGGGTGGCCGGGTCGAAGACCGGCGGGTTGCGGTCGCTGTCGGTGTAGCTGGCGGCCAGATCCTCACGGGCCAGGCGGTCCATCTCGGCTAGGAAGGTGCGCGCCGTGTCGACGTCGAGTTCGGTGTACGGCTCCTGGCCGAACGCCCGGTCCGCCCCGAACACCTCGAACAGGTTGAACTCGAGGTCCCGAAGGTTGCTCTTGTAGTGGGTCATGCCGCTGGCCCCGCTTCCGGACAGGTGTTACCGATCAGTAACCCCGACTGTATTACTCGCGGGTAGACAGCGACAAGTCGCTCGCCGAAGTGACGGCAATTACACACCCGTCCGGTCAGCTCTCGGCCGCACCGACCTCCCAGCTCGGTACGACCGCGGTCATCCCGCTGGAAGTGCCCGTGTACTCCATCAACACCAGCGCGATGTCGTCGTCCAGTCGACCGTGCACCCACTCCTTGAGGGCGGTCTCCAGCGACGCCAGGCCGTCGGCGACCGTCCCGTGCCCGAGCAGCCGCCAGGCCCGGTCCGCAGTCGGGAAGAACTCGCCGTCCCGGCGGGCCTCGCCCAGGCCGTCGGTGAACAGCAGCAGCCGGTCGCCCGGCTCCAGCCGCTCCACCCGGGGACGGACCACCGGCATGAACCCCAACGGCGGGGCGGGGGCGGGAGGCTCCAGCGGGATCACCGCGCCACCGCGCAACAACAGCGGAGCGGGGTGCCCGCAGTTGACGATGGTCAGGGTGCCGCCACGCTCCTCCACCAGGGCGGCGGTGACGAAATCCTCGTCGCCGACATTGCGGGCCACCGCGCGGTCCAGGTCCGCCACCACGGCCCGCAGGTCGGCCCGCTCGTAGGCCACATGGCGGTACGAGCCCAGCACGATGCTGGCCAGCCGGACCGCCTCCAGCCCCTTACCGCGTACGTCTCCGATGATCATGCGTACGCCGTACGGGGTGTCGATCGCCTCGTACAGGTCCCCGCCGATTTCCGCCCGGGCGGTGGAGGAGATGTAGCGCCCCGCCACTGACAGGGTCCCCACCCGGGGGCCCAGGGGACGCAGCACCGCCTGCTGGGCGACCATCGCGAGCTTGGACAACTCCGCGATCTGCTTGTCCTGTCGCTCCCGCACGGAGGCCACCGCGGCGGCGATGCCGGTGCCCACCACGATGCCGGCCACCCCCACCGCGGCCGGCAGCGACATCATCCGCTCGGCCAGTGCGAAGCCGGCCCCGAGCAGGGCGGCCACCGTACCCACCCCGAGCACCACCCGCCAGGAGGCCAACGCGGCGGCCAGGAAGGGTGCGGCCACCATCAGGGCGACATAGTTCGCCGCGCGGCCGTCGGCCAGCTCCAAGGTGGAGACGATCGCGAGCAGAACGAGGGCCGCGCCGAGGCCGGCGCGGGATCCGGGGCTCAGCGGGCTAGTGCCCGGCTGGAGGAGTCGAGTGCGTACGTCCGACAGCATGCCTGATGGATATGACCGAAAGCACGAACCTGGCCCCTCGTACGAGCAGGATCTGGCCACCAGGATCGCGGCTCAGAGCCGATCGCCGCCCGGCACCGGCTCAGCCGAGCACCTCGTACCGGACTTCGATGTGTCCCAGATCGAGCGATGCTATCTGGGCGAAGGCCGCCCGGGACAGGTCCAGGCATCGACCGGCGATGAAGGGACCACGGTCGTTGATCCGGACGGTGACCGACTTGCCATTGGCCGGATTGGTCACCCGCACCTTGGAGTTGAACGGCAGGGTCTTGTGCGCGGCGGTCAGTTCCGCCGGGTTGAAGGTCTCGCCGTTGGCCGTCATCTGCCCCTGCCAGTAGAACGACGCGCCGCACGATCCCGTCTCCACCACCGGCTGGGCGGTGGTCTTCTTCGCCGTGGGGGTCGGCTTCGCGGTGGGGGTCGCCTTGGGGGTACGCGGCTTGCTCCGCGAGGGTGCCTGCGCGGTACGGCTCGGGGTCGGGCTGGCGGTCACCGTCGGCGAGGCGCTGGCGCTGGGACTCGGCAAGCCGCTCGCCACCGCCGAGGCGGTCGGGGTCGGCGGGAGGTCGATCGCGACCGGCTCGGAGCCGGCGGTCAACCGCACGGCGCCGACGGTGCCGCCGACAGCGAGGGCTACGGCCACCACCGCGCTGGCCGCGATACCGGCCGGCGAGGTGATCCTGCGGGTACGGGGGTGCTTGGCTGTCACCGGCCCGGTCCTTTCCTCAGCGGAGCAAATCGGGTCGGACCATAACGAGAGAAGCACTTCGGAAGTCAACGTGATCATGGTGGTATGGTCGGAATTGCGGCGATACCTGAAGCCGATCATCCGACCCGCGATCGGCCGGGCGGCCCGCTGCCCCAGGCGACCACGGCACAGGATAGAAGGATGTCCGCCGAGCTCAGCCAGCGTCTCGTCGAGTTGTTCCGCTGGGTCGATCCGGGCCCGGGGGCAAGTCACCTGGTCAGCGACGTCTCCGGCTGGTGGCGGGACCCCCAGGTCCTCGCCGAACTGGGCCCCGCCCTGGTAGCGCCCTTCCGGGCCGCCCGCCCCACCGTGGTCCTCGCCCCGGCGGTCACCGGGTTCCTGCTCGGCCCACTGGCCGCCACCGCCCTGGGTGTCGGTTTCGTACCGGCCCACAAACCGGGCGACGGGCGGCTACCCGCCGGGCCGCTGACCTGGGCGCAGAGCCCACCCGACTTCCGTGGCCGACGGGTCGACCTGGGGGTGTCGAGCCGGCACCTGAGCGCGGGCGACCGGGTGCTGGTGGTGGACGACTGGGTGGCAACCGGGGCCCAGGTGCAGGCCCTCTACGACATCTGCGCCAGCCTGGGCGCGGAACCCCTGGGCACCTCGGCCGTGGTCGTCGACTGCCCCCCGTCCGTCGCGACCACCCTGCGCATCCACGCCCTCACCACTCTGCCGGAGTGAAGGGGGTTCCGCTCAGCGGACGAAGCCCTCGACGACGGTACAGACCCGGCCGAGCGCCTCGGCGGAGTGGGCCAGCGGCCCCGGCACCATCAACGCGTGATCGGCCGCCGGGATCTCCAACACGTGCGGGGTCAGCCGCCGGGCGGTCGCGCCGTCCCAGGAGGAGTCGGCCGTACCGCCGACCAGGATGAACGGGGCGGTGGCCCGGCGCAGCGCGTCGATCAACTCGCCACGGTGCAGCAGCGGGGTGAGCCAGACGGCGGGCAACCCCCGCGCCGCCGCCAACGGCGCGGCCAGGGTGCCGAGCGACTTCCCGACCAGCAGATCCGTGCGTTCGGTCAGGGCTGGGGACACCTGATCGCAGACCCACCGGCCGATGGTGTCCACATCGAAGTCCTCCGGCACCTGCCAGGAGATCCCGTCCAGCCCGAAACCGGCCCGCCGCAGCGCCTCACCCAGGTAGAGAAAGAGTGGGTACCGGGTGTCGTAGCCACGGCCCGGAATGAGCACCGCACGTCGGTCCGCCATGGCCATCTCCTTCGTATCGGGTGTCGACCGTACCGTCGAAGCAGCCGCATCGGCACGGCCGAAGCGACACCGCCGCCCGACCGGCCGGTCGGGCGGTAACCTCGGCAGGATGTGGCCACGGATCGGCGGACTGCGCACCCTAGCTCTCGGCACCCCCGGTGAGCTGCGAACCAGCCTCAACACCCTGGTGTTGAACGGGGTGAAGACCGCGACCGCCGGCCTGCTCGACGAGTACGCCACAGACGGCGAGGAACTTGAGCACATCGGTGAACGGCTGGTCCTGGTCGACGACCACGACACGCTTGTGGGTGTCGTCCAGGTGACCGATGTTCAGGCGTGCCGCTTCGCCGAGGTGCCCTGGGACTTCGCCCGTGCCGAGGGCGAGGGCGACCGTTCGATCGAGGAGTGGCGGGCCGGTCACGCCGCCTACTGGGCCCGCATCGGCACCCCGGTCACCGACGACACCCAGATCGTCTGCGTCCATTTCCGCCTGGTCAGCGCCGGAGACGGTGGAATCGCCACCGGCGACCTGAGCACCTGACCCCCCGGCGTCCTCAGCCGCGCAACTGCGGCAGCAGGCCGGTGGCGACCTCGGCCAGGATCGCCTCGTCACCGGCGTACCAACTGCTCTCCCGGGGCCAGTGGGTGATCACGTCGGTGAAGCCCAGCTCGGCTGCCCGCCCCACCTGGTCGGCGAAGAACTGGGCGCTGCTCAGCGAGAAGACCGGAGCCGCGTCCAAGGAGAGATAGCGGTCCAGATCGGCCGGGTCACGCCCCTGCGCCGCCAGCACCGAGTCGAACCGGGCCACCGTCTCGGCCACCCCCGCCCACCAGGCGTCGAGGTCGTCGCCGCCGACACCGATGGTCACCCAACCCTGGCCGTACCGGGCGGCCAGTCGCATCGAACGGGGCCCGTTGGCGGCCACCACGAACGGCACCCGGGGCTGCTGCACGCAACCCGGG
Organism: Micromonospora sp. NBC_01739; assembly: GCF_035920385.1. Lineage (GTDB taxonomy): Bacteria > Actinomycetota > Actinomycetes > Mycobacteriales > Micromonosporaceae > Micromonospora. The sequence goes on from NZ_CP109151.1 coordinate 4,895,234, forward strand.
TTGTTGCGGGCGTCGACCGCCGCGAACCAGTCGCCGCGCCAGGTCGTACCGTCGTTGCGCAGGATCCCGTCGAGCAGCTCGGTGAACTCGCCGAACCGGTCCACCCGCTGCCGTGGCGGCAGGGTCTCGCCGCCGAGCACCGCCGAGTCGAAGCCGATGCCACCCGCGCCGATCCCGAGCAGCACCCGCCCCTCGGAGACGTCGTCGAGCGCCGTCACCTGCCGGGCGAAGGCGGCCGGATGCCGGAAGTTGGGCGAGGCCACCAGGGTCCCGAGCCGGATCCGGGAGGTCACCGTCGCGGCGGCGGTCAGTGTGGCCATCGAGTCGAACCAGGGCCCGTCCACCAGATCCCGCCAGCCCAGATGGTCGTACGTCCAGGCGTGGTCGAACCCCCACTGGTCGACCTGCTGCCAGCGGTGCCGGGCCACCGACCAGCGCTGGTCGGGCAGAATCACGATGCCAATCCGCATGATCACCAGGGTACGGCGAGGGGCGACCCCTACTTGCGGTCCCGTCGCGAAACCCAGAAGCCGGCGACGGCCGCCGCGGCGAGCGGCACCAGGCAGCACAGGCTGAGAATGAACAGTTGCCACGGCTTGATCGCTCCCACGGCCGCAGCGTATCGACCGTCGGCCACCTACGGGATCCGGTGGTCAACGGAGCCGACGCTCATCTCGTTCCGGCGTGTCGACCCGGTTGCTGTCCTGCTGGCGGTTGCCTGGCCCAGCCGATGAAGCGCCCGTGCAGTGCGCCGGCAGGTGCCCAGGGCATGTCTTCGGCGGCCTGGACAAGACAGACACCGAGGTAGAGGGCCAGCGACACCGGCGCACCGGCATACTCCGCCCGTAGCTCCCGCCGCCGCGTCGGGCACGGCCACGGCAGGTCACAGCCACCACAGCTCCAGATCGGCAACACCGGGCCGTGGGTGCTCACCGCACACCCTCCAGGAACCGGGCCACGCTCGCGCGGGCCTGCCGACTGGTCGCCCAGTCCACCTGCCAGCACGGGTACGGCACCAGCCGCGCCCACCATGCCCGGCAACCCGCACACATGCCATCGAGCCCACGAACGTGTACGGCGAGAATCGCCCGCTCCGGTCCGCCGGTCACTGCTCACCCTCCTGCGGCCAGTGACCACGGTTGATCGGAATCCGGTGCAGGGCACGGCATGGCAACTCGGCTCCGCAGCGGCAAAGGCGCCGCCAGTGCTGCCAGGACCACACCGGCCGATGCCGCCGCGCGAACGTCAACGCCGTAGCGGAGAGATACTCGTCGTACGAGACGCGCCGCACGTAACCTCCCTCGCCGATCACGAGGGCGCTGTTACCGCCACCCTCTGATTGCGGGGGACGCGGCGACCAGGCGTTAATCGCACCGCCCGCCGCATCCCGTGAGCGGAAAGCTACGGCCGGTGGCGAGGCGGAACGGGTAAGGTTCCTACCCCTGGATCACGGCACGAGCCCGACCTTGACCGCGAGGTCACGGGCGTCATCTCGGATGGAACGCGGCCCGTCGAGCAGGTCCAAGGTGATCTGGCGGGCGTACCCGTTGAAGCGGATCGTCTCCGGAGCCGACTCGTACGCCTTTCGCAGCGTCGCCACGGTCGCTTCCTTGTCGTCCTTGCCGTGGTGCGCCCGCGCGACCTCGATGAGATGGCGTGCTCGACGCGGCCTCGACGGGATCGCCGCCGCGTCATGTCGATTAGCCTGCCGCACCGCCTCGCCGGATTTCTGCAGCTCCACCGCCACGGTCACCGCATGAGCGCCCATGATGACCTGGGAGAACGACGTCTGCGGCTGGTAGAAGCCTTTCGGCAGGCGCTGTGCCACCTGGTCCGCACGGTCCCAGTACCGCCAGGCCCGCCCTTCCTCACCGGCACGAGCAGCGGTGTACGCGGCTTCGAAGTTCAGCGCACCCCACAAGGCCAGCAGATTCGTGCTTCCGTCGGCTGCCCGCGACTCCAGCGCCGACAGCACGTCCAGGGTCACCGCCATCGCGGTGTCCCAGTCTCCGGCGTCCCGATGCACCTGACACAGGAACCACCCCGCACGGGCGATCGCCTCCGGATCACCGGACTCCTGCGCCGCCACCATCGCCCGATCCGCCACCCGCCAGAGCAGTTCGGCAGCGGGCTGGTACGCGATGTACATCTGCGCCAGCCCGAGCGTCTCCGCCAGCAGGGCCTGCGCCTGCCGCCGCTGCTCACCCTCGTACGCCAACACGGCCCGCTGCCCGTCGCGCAGCAACCCCGGCAACAACCCGCCCAGCACCGTACGGTGATCCGACGCCTGATGCCGCGCCCGCCACGCCACCGCAAGCCGCTCCCTCAGACCGACCAACGACTCCGCCGGGGTGTCACCGGTAAGGGGGATGCGGTTCACCGCGTCCCGGACCGACGCCAGCGCGGGATGCTCTGGCCCGTTGACCGTCGCAGACCGGTCACCCAGTTCCACGGCCAACACCGACACGTCGATCTTCAGGGCACGCGCGATCCGATCCAGCATGTGAATGCGCGGCGGCAGAATTCGATCGGTCTCCACCGCCTTGACCCACTCGGCGCTACGCCCCACCAGGCCACCGAGCACCGCACGAGTCTTCCCGGACCGCTCCCGGTAGACCTTCAGCCGCTGCCCGAACGTCAACTCCGGCAAGGAATCCACCCGGAACCTCCTCGCGTAACGCGGCGAAGACCACGACCCATCGGCCGCAATCACCACGCTACCGACAGGCAAGCCACCCCATAACCCCTCACACGCCGGGGTTCCCAGCGTCAGCAAAAGCGCAGTGACAATCTCGGCCGCCAAACGTCGTCACCGAACGACGCCAGAATGTCGCCTACGATTAGGCCATACAACGATAATCTGGCTGTTTGTCCGGCGACATTTAGGCGACATGCCGCTATGGTTGGCGCTCATGACCGTCCCGAACACCGCCCTGCGTGCCGTCCGCACCGGGATGCGCATGAGCCAGGACGACTTCGCCCGCGCGCTCCAGGCCGCCGGCCACCGCGTCGGCGAGCCCAACGACGCCAACAAGAGACTCGTCCAGCGATGGGAGTCCGGCGCGATCACCGCGCCACGACCGGTCTACGCCCGCGCGCTGGAGGTCGTCACCGGCCTACCCATCTCGCTGCTCGGTTTCGCCGCCGTGCCCAACGAGCACGTAGCCGACGATCAACACGGTGGCCACGACCTGACATCTCCCATGTCCGACCTGGCCACGCCGACGCCAAGCGCCAGAGCATCCACGGTCCACAGGTCCTACGAAGGTGTCTGGCTCAGCCGCTACCAGTACCACTCCAGCGGCCGAGGAGACTCCTTCGCCGGGCAACACTTCCTGGTCATGCTCCAGCACGGCGACCGACTGACCGCGCGTAGCCTGCCCGGCTCGGCGTCATCGTCTCTGTCACTCGATCTGACCGTGGACGGTGCCGTGGCCACCGGAACGTGGGTCGAGCAGACCGACCCAGCCGGCTACTACCGGGGCGCCCGCTATCACGGCGCGATCCAACTACTCGCCGAGCCCACCGGTCGACGGATGGCCGGAAAGTGGGTCGGATTCGGCAAGGACATGGACGTCAACACCGGCCCCTGGGAACTCATCTTCCGTGACGCCTCCACCTCGAAGGCAACGCTCGACCGGTACAACACCGCAGCTGAATAGCGCGTGGTCGCCGTAGCCAGCGGCCTCACGCGGCCCCGATAACACTTGCTTATCGCCCGTGCACGGTCCGACGATCTACGCTGGCGGCATGTCGAGCATGGCCGATGCTGCTGCGGGCCGCCCGCCGCTTTTGCGCACCGTCGCCGCCGCCCAGTTGGCGCTGATCGTCGCCTTCGCCATCGTCGCAGCCCTCTGGCTCGGCCGGATGGCCGCCGCCGAGGTGGGCCCAGCGGAAATGCAGACAGGGGCGTACGACCCGAAGGACCTGATCCCGTTCGGAATGCACGGGTGGAACCCTTTCCTGTGGCTGTACGGAATCACCTCGCTGCTCTATCTCGGCGGCTTGGCCAGCCCGCTGCTGGCGCTCTACTCGGCGGCGCTGCTGGCGTGGAAGCGGCACGAACTGCCACGGCGGTCTCGGGTCCTCCTGCTGGCCGGGATCGTGGGCGGGGTGGCGGTTACCGTGCTCCGCTTCATTCCGGCTGGTGCCGACTTGCAGGCGTGGTGGCTCGACTGAGGGCATCTCCTCATCGGCGATTCCTCATCGGCGATCGGCACCAGATGACCGAGGCCGGGTGGAGTGGGTGCACAGAGCGCTGTCGAGCTGAGGGCTCAAACGGGTCACCTGCCGCTGATGTGGCGGGTACGGGCTCGGCGTCCGCCTGGTTCGCCCGTCATGGCCGCCGCGATGGCGCTGCCGCCTGATAGCACCACCGATTCAGCTCGACAGCGCCCACACATCCAGCCCCAAGCCTCTTCCGACCCCTCACGGATCAGCCGCGAGCCAGCGCCCCGGTCACTGATTCGGCATGTTGTTGATCGGCAGGCCCTCGCCGTAGCGGTGACCCTCCCCGGTCAGAATCTGCGCCCCGTACTCCAGCGACGCCAGCACCGTCGTGGCCAGGTCGACCCGACTGGTCATTCCCAGCCAGTACGACAGCTCCAACCAGTCCTCGCCCCACGTGGGCAGCACCGCGCAGGCATCCATCGCCAGCAGTGTGTGGAGGTCCTTCCGGTCCTTCGAATCGGCCACCAGCTTCAAGGCTTCGGCCACGGTGACGGCGGTGACGCCGAAGCGCTGCCGGTCGGTGATGACCTCGCCTACTGGCTCTACGGCGTGGATCGATCCTGCTACGTACGCCAGCAGCGCCGAGCGGTCCAGCACGAGCGTGACCGGGGGCAGTTCGTCCTCGGGGCTCACGCGGCCGACGCCGACTGGTCCCCGTCGGCCTGCTCCTGCTCCATGTGCTGGCGGGCCCGCTCGCGGACCGACGCGAATCGCTCCGCAGGCCACTCGGCCTGCACCGCGTACCGGCGGGCGCGGGCGGCGGCCATGCCCTCCGAGGTCACCGTCACTCCACGGCGAGCCTGCTCGTCACGGAACTGCTCCCACGCCCTCTGGGCGCGCACGGCCCTGGTCACGTAGGCGCTCGCCTTGCCCGGGCCCTGCTGCTCCAACGTCTCAGCCACATCCTGAGGGACGGAGATCGACAGCTTCTTCACCGTGGTCATACCGATCAGCGTACTCCGGTAGCACCGTCCTGGCGCCCCGCAACACCCGGCCGCAGAGCGGCCGTACGGCAGACTCGGGCCTTGTGCCAACTCAGCCGCTGATTCGCACGGTTCGCTTCGAGATCGGTCCGTGGGGCCAGGCTCCCGACCCGGCACGCGAGTTATTGCCGTACGTCGACAATGTGAGCCTGGTGGACCTGGTCTCGGACTTCGAGCGCGCGGCCGGTCACGATGTGCCCGGAGCATATGCCGGGATCGTTCTCGATCACTTCAACTTCGGCGACCTGGATGCCTACCTCACCGGACGATCGAACTCCGCCTACCGCGGGAAAGGTGTGATCGCCCTACTCGGTTGCGACTGCGGCGAGGTCGGCTGCTGGCCCCTGGAAGCCCAGGTGATCACTACTGAGGAATCGGTGATCTGGCGCGGCTTCTCCCAGCCCTACCGGCCCCAGCGCGACTATGGGGACTTCGGTCCATTCGTGTTCCGTCGAAACCAGTACGAACAAGCAGTTCGCGGGGCGGTGGCCGCCAGCCTTCGCCCATCCCCCTGACAGGTGCCACGGAAGACGTGCCACCAGGTGGTGCCCGGACAGGTCAGGTCCGGCCCGGACGGTGACAGGTCATCGGTCAGGGTGACGGTCCCGCGCGACCTTCGCACCCGTTGTCGCGTCGATCAGGCCGAGGCCGTCCAACGAGACACCATCAACAGGTCGACGTCGGTCTCCGGGTGAACACCGAAACCGACCCCTTGCAGTCCACCCGGAGTCCGGCCCTCGTCGGCACGCCGGCCACACCCCGCCTTGGGCCATGGCTCTCCCGTCTGAAGCACGCGGCTGCGGACTTCGGGCTTCGGCAGGAACCAGTGACGAGTTATCCGCTTCCTCGCCTGAAGCCCCGCCCCTGGTACTAAATTCGCCTTCATGCCCACCCCGGACAGCACGGCATGAAGGAGACATAGTGATCTCGCGAAGGCAGTTGCTGATCGCAGGTGCTGGCAGCGCAGCCCTGCTGGTCGCTCCGCGTGGGGCATGGGCGGCGCCCATTCGGCTGGCGCAGCCGATACTCGATCCCACGACCATCCAGAAGTACGTGACGGAGTTGCTGATCCCGCCAGCCATGCCACCGGCGCACAAGCACGGCAAGCACAAGATCGAGGAATATCTGATCGGGGTGCGGCAGTTCTCGCAACAGGTCCTGCCACCGGGTCTGCCAAGCACGACGGTCTGGGGCTACGGCTCGGCCGTGCACAAGGGGACTTTCAGCTTCCCGTCGTTCACGATCAACGCTCGGGTGGATCACCCGGTGCGGGTGACCTGGATCAACCAGCTGGTCGACAAGCGGGGGAAGTTCCTGCCGCACCTGCTGCCGGTCGACCCAACCCTGCACTGGGCCAACCCCCCGGGCGGGATCGCCGGACGGGACTCCATGCCCACGTTCACCGAGACGCCCGGCCCGTACATCGGTCCCGTGCCGATGGTCGTCCACCTGCACGGCGGGCACAGCCGGGAAGAGAGCGATGGGTACCCGGAGGCGTGGTATCTGCCGAGAGCGAAGAATATCCCCGCCGGCTTCGCAACGGTGGGCAGCTTCTATGACGAGTTCCGGCGGAAGTTCGAGCGGCGACACGGGATCAAGTGGAAGCCGGGGACCGCCACCTTCCACTACGACAACGACCAGCGAGCGACCACCGCGTGGTTCCACGATCACACCCTGGGCATGACCCGGCAGAACGTGTACGCCGGCCCGGCCGGCTTCTACCTTCTCCGGGGCGGCAAGTCGGACCTGCCCCCCGGTGTCCTGCCCGGTCCCGCCCCCGCGATCGGTGACAAGCCTGGCACCCGCTACTACGAAATCCCGCTGGCCATCCAGGACCGGTCGTTCAACCCGGACGGGTCGCTCTTCTACCCGGGCACGCGGGCGTTCTCTGGCGACTGCACCAATCCGGCCGACTACATCCCGAATGGCGACGTGCCGCCGATCTGGAACCCCGAGTTCTTCGCGAACACGATGGTGGTCAACGGGCGGACGTGGCCAAAGCTCAAGGTCGAGAAGCGACGGTACCGGCTGCGCCTGCTCAACGGCTGCAACTCGCGCTTCCTCGTCCTGAAGATCGCGGCGAACCCGACAGCCCCGCGACCTGCCGCCGTGGCCCTGCCGATGTGGCTGATCGGCACCGACGGCGGCTTCCTGCCCAAGCCGGTGCGGCTCGACCAGATCCTGCTCGGCAATGCCCAGCGGGCGGATGTGATCGTGGACTTCACCGACGTGCCGGCTGGCACTGAGCTGTTCCTCATCAACGAGGGGCCGGACGGGCCGTTCACCGGCGTGCCTGCCGACGACGGGTTCGCGGACGTCAACACGACCGGACAGGTGATGAAGTTCGTCGTCGGGCCCCGGATCGGTGCGGACAAGAGCGTCCCGCCGGATCAGCTCCGCCTGCCCAAGTTCACACCCCTGGGCACGGCGACCAACACCCGCCGGCTCTCGCTCAACGAGCAGGTTTCCTCAACCGGTTGCGGTCCGATCGCGGCCCTGCTCGGCACCGTCACGGCCGGCGGCACGGCCGTACCGCTGCGGTGGGACGATCCGATCACCGAGAACCCGACACTCAATTCCACCGAGATCTGGGAGCTCGACAACCGGACGATGGACGCGCACCCTATCCACGTCCACGAGATCCAGTTCCAGGTGGTCGGCCGCGGAGCCGACGGCAACCAGCCGCCGAGCGCGCAGGAGAGCGGCTTCCTCGACACCGTGATCGCCCTGCCGGGTGAGATCACCCGGATCAAGGCTTTCTTCGATCTGCCCGGCCGCTACGTGTGGCACTGCCACATCCTGGAGCACGAGGACAACGAGATGATGCGGCCGTACCTCATCGGGTGGCCGAAGGGTGGGCCGGCTACTGGTGACGGTGGTCGCGCCAGTGGCCCCAACGTGGCGGGCGCCATCGCCGGAGCGGTGGGGCTGTCCGCCGCCGCCATCGGCGCTGCCGCGCTGGCGGCCACCTCACGGAAACCGGACACAGCCACCCCGATCTAGTCCCGGTGCATTCCGGGCCTTGCACTGCTCGCTGATCTCCTCGCGGACGGGCTCAGCGAGCAGTGCAAGAAGGGGCGGGATCGGGCACGTAGCGGGCACGGCAAGCCCAGGAGGTGACCGGAACGAATGAAGCCCAGGTCGGGAACATGTCCTGACCTGGGCTTCTGTACGTGGAGCGGGTGACGGGAATCGAACCCGCACTGTCAGCTTGGGAAGCTGATGTTCTGCCATTGAACTACACCCGCAAGCGGGACCACTGTACCTGAGTCGACCGGCCTGGTGCACCCAGGCACCCCGATCGTCCTCCGACCGCCGGGCCGACCCACGGACCGGCAAGAAGTTTCAGGCCGGCAACATATGCCCATTCTCAAATCTATCGATGGGTTGTAACGTCTGCCTCACGTTTTCCGCACGGCGCGACACAACCCCCCGGTCGCGTCGACAGAAAGAGGTGGGCTTATGGGACTCCGTCCCGTCCTGCTGCACCGGCGCCTCGCCGGTATCGCATCGACGTCGCTGGCCGTGACGCTCGGCCTGGTAACGGTCGGCGCGCTGCCGGCCGCCACCATCTCCGCCAGCCCGGCGATGGCCGCCGGGCACGCGCACGCGCACGCCGACGAGGAGTGCGCCGACCCGACCGGCAGTGCGGCCCGGGTCCGTGATGGCGGCGTCCTCGCGCACGACCCGAACGAGTTGACCAAGAGCCAGGTCCTCCAGCGGGAGGCCGAGTTCGCCGACCTGCTCCAGGAGCGGGCCAAGCGGGTCGGCCAGCGTTCCCTCGGCACCCAGGCCGCCGCCGCGTCGGTCACCATCCCGGTCGTGGTGCACGTGATCCGCAGGGACACCACCCGGGCCGGCGGAAACATCCCCGACTCGATGATCCAGTCTCAGATCAACGTGCTCAACCAGGCCTTCAGCGGGGCGTCCGGTGGGGCGGCGACCGCCTTCGCCTTCCAGTTGCAGAGCATCAACCGGGTCACCAACACCTCCTGGTACCCGATCCGGCAGGGCACCACCGCCGAGCGGCAGATGAAGACCCAGTTGCGGGTCGGCGGCAAGAACACCCTGAACATCTACCTGGGGGCGCTGAGCAACAACCTGCTCGGTTGGGCGACCTTCCCGCAGCGCACGCTCAACAGCATGGACGGGGTGGTGGTGCTGAGCGAGTCGCTGCCCGGCGGCACGGCCACCAACTACAACCAGGGCGACACCGGCACCCACGAGGTCGGTCACTGGCTGAACCTGTACCACACCTTCCAGGGCGGCTGCTCCGGCTCGGGTGACCAGGTCTCGGACACCCCGGCGGAGGCTTCCCCGGCCAGCGGCTGCCCGACCGGTCGGGACACCTGCTCCGCCCCGGGCCTCGACCCGATCACCAACTTCATGGACTACTCGTACGACTCCTGCATGTACCAGTTCACGGCGGGCCAGGCCAGCCGCATGATCAGCGCCTGGAACACCTACCGAGCCGCCTGACGCGAGCCCTTCGGCACGTACCGCCTCCGGTGCCGGTCCCGTTCGACGGGGCCGGCACCGGCTGGTGTCAGGCCGCGCAGCGGGCGCGGCGGGCGGAGTGGGCCGCCAGGGAGGCGGGCCGCTGGGCCTGGGGGGCGGTGGTCGCCGGGTCGAGCCAGACCTGGACGGCCGGCACCCCGCCGTGCTCGCCGGGCACCTCGGGGTTGGCGTGCCCACGGCGGCTGAGCATCGCCACCTCGATCGTGAACTCGAACAGCCGCCAGTCGACCTGGGGCGCGGCGCGGGCGGCGAGCGCCAGGCGGGCCACGGTGGCGTCGTCCGTCACCGGCCAGGCCCGACCGGCGAGGTATGCCTCGTCGTCGCTCTCCTCGGGCGGGAAGGAGTGCAGGGCGTAGCGCCCGTCGCGTTCCAGGTCACGCCGCTTCGGAGAGTCGATCACGAAGCAGTAGAGACCGTCATCGGTGATCACCGGGGAGACCGGGTGCACCCGGGGCCCGCCGTCGGGGCGGACCGTGGCCAGGTAGCCGAAGCCCGGGCCGTACTGCTGCATGAGGAGGCGGATCGCGTCGGCGAGTCGGGGCTCGTCGGCGGCGAAATCGGACCAGGAAGCCATGCCGACATCTTATCGAACATACGTTCTAGTCAGGTAGCGCGACACGCAGGTCAGCCATATCGGTATGGTGTGGCGATGCTGCTCTCCGACCGCGACCTGGTCTCCGAGATCAAGGCGGGCACCCTCGCGCTGGAGCCTTTCGAGCCCACCTTGGTGCAGCCCTCCAGCATCGACGTACGCCTGGACAAGTTGTTCCGGGTCTTCAACAACCACCTCTACACCCACATCGACCCGGCGACCCGGCAGGACGACCTGACCTCCCCGGTGGAGGTGCCCGACGGCGAGCCCTTCGTGCTGCACCCGGGCGAGTTCGTGCTCGCCTCCACCCTGGAGGTCATCTCCCTGGGTGACCAGCTCGCCGGTCGACTGGAGGGCAAGTCAAGCCTGGGTCGGCTGGGTCTGCTCACCCACTCCACCGCGGGCTTCATCGACCCCGGCTTCTCCGGGCACGTCACGCTGGAGCTGTCCAACGTGGCGAACCTGCCGATCACCCTCTGGCCCGGCATGAAGATCGGTCAGCTCTGCATCTTCCGGCTCTCCTCGCCGGCCGAGCACCCGTACGGGTCGGCCGTCTACGGTTCCCGCTACCAGGGCCAGCGCGGCCCGACCCCGAGCCGGGCCTGGCAGAACTGGCGCACCTGGCCGACCCGCTGACCTCAGCCGGGCCGACCGAAGCTGTGGACGGGGCTGCTCTCCATCCGTTTCATCTTCACCGGCTGACCGGCGCGGGAGGCGTGCACCACCCAGCCGTCGCCGACGTACATGCCGACATGGTGCAGATCCCGGTAGTAGAAGACCAGGTCACCCGGGCGTAGGGCGCTACGGGCTACCGACCGGGTCACCTGACGCTGCCGGGCCGCGTTGTGCGGCAGGGCCACCCCGGCCCGCGCCCACGCGGCGAGCATCAGACCGGAGCAGTCGTACGCGTAGGGTCCCTCAGCACCCCAGGAGTACGGCTTGCCGATCTGGGCGCAGGCGAACTTCACCGCCACCCCGGCCGCCCCGCCCGGATAGTCGGCCGGACAGGGCGCGGGCCGCAGCGGGCCGCCACCACCCCGGCCGTACGCCCGCAGTCGCAGCCGCTGCAACCGGTCGATCTCGGCGTCGATCTGGCGTCGCTTCCCCGCGAGTGCGACCTCCGTCCGGGTCAACTCGCCGATGGCCACGTCCAGCCGGGCCTTGGCGGCGGCGAGTTCGTCGCGTAGCGCGGCAGCCTGTCGTACGGCCTGCTGCTGGTGGTGGGCGTACCGGTCGAGCAGGCCGATCTGCTCCACGGCCTCGCCGGGGGATCTGCTGCCCAACAGCGCGTTGACGGCACCGACAGTGTCACCCATGTACGCCCGTGCCGCCAGGGCGCCTACCTGGCTCATCGCCTCGTCGACCTGGCGCTGGAGGGGGGCGATGCGGGCGGCCAGGGAGTCCGCCTCCCGGCGCTTGCCGGCCAGATCCTGCCGGGTGGCGTTGTGCCGTTCGATGAGTGGTTCCAGCCGGTTCCAGTCCGCGTCGATCCGGCGCTCGATGGCGTCGACGGACGGGTCGGCGTGGGCCGCCGTGGCGCCGCCGGTGAGGATGACGGCGGTCGCGGACAGGGCGGCTAGTGCGGTGGTGCAGCGGTACCAGTGAGATCGCGGCGCAGCCGTCACCGGGCCGGGCGTCATCGCCCGGGGGGACGGTGGCCGCGGGGCATGGTGTGCCACCGGGCTCCCAACTCCTTCTTCCCCATACCGCCTACCGGGTTAGCTGACGGGTTCGGGCGGGAAGGGGGCGCCCTACCGCGCGGATCGCGGATTCACCCCGGGTACCTGGGTCCCCGGCTCGCACAGGCGACTCGGCGGTGTCGGACCGTCACCGCCCCGGCTGGGCGGAACTGCCATCGGGCCGACAAGTGCCCAGCTTAGGGACGACCTCCGTCGATACACAACAGATCCACGCCGTGACGCAGGGTGTCCAGATCCGACATAGGGCAGGGCCCCCGATCTCTTGACCGGGGGCCCTGCCGATGTTCCTGTGCGGTCCCTCAGCCGGGTCGGCGGAAGCCGGCGATCGGCATGGTGGTGATCGGAGAGACGTTCACGGGTTTACCCGCTCTGGGTGCGTGCACCATCAGATTGTTGCCCAGATAGAGGCCGACGTGACTGAGGTCACTGCGGAAGAAGACCAGATCGCCGGGGCGGGCATCGGCCCGGGAGATGGCCTTGCCCTCGTTCCACTGCGCACCGGTGAAGTGCGTCAGGTAGATGCCGGCGGCCTTGTAGGCGTACTGGGTGAGGCCGGAGCAGTCGAACGAGTTCGGGCCGGTGGCACCCCAGACGTACGGCTTGCCGACCTGGGCGCAGGCCACCTTGATGGCGGTCCGGGCCGCCGCGCTGACCACCCCGTTGATGGTCGGGCAGTTGGTGGTCTTGACCGTGGTCACCGGCAGGGACCGCTCAAGCTGCTTGATCTTGGTGTCGATCTGCTTCTTCTTCGCCGCCAGCTGCTTTTCCTTGGTTTCCTGGTCGGCGATCAGCGCGTCGAGCTTGGCCTTCTGGTCGTCGTACTTCTTGCGGACCTTCATCACGCCCTCAAGCTGCTGCCGCTCGTACGCGGCCAGCCGCTCCAGCAGGGCCATCTGCTCGCCCAGCATGTCCGGCTTGGCGTTCAGCAGCACCGCCCCGAGTTCCTGGGAGGGCCCGTTGACGTAGTACCGGGAGGCCAGGTCGGCCACCCGGTTCATGGCCAGCTCGGCCTCCAGGGCCAGGGGCTGGATCTTCTTCTGCAGGTCGCTGGCCTTCTTGCGGTTGACCTTCAGCTGCGACCGCACCTTGTTGTACTGCTCGATGGTGGGCTCAAGCTGCTGCCACTGCTTGTCGATCTGGCGCTCGATCTCCTCCACGGAGGGTTCCGCGTACGCGGGGGCGGCGATCAGGCCGGCACCGACCGCGGCGGCGGCCACCAGCACGACCAGGCGGTGCGCAGCTCTCCGTAGGCCACCTGGACGACGCGGCCATCCGGGCACAGGACGATGGAGGGGCATGGTTGCCACCGACAGCGACTCCTTTGCAGCCGACCGCCGGGCGTCCCGCGAGCGGTTGAGGGGCGAGACAGACGACCCGCGGCGGTCGGTGCCCAACATTAGGGAAGGCGCGGTGTGGAATCAAGGCGACCAACGGTCGATTCACGTTTGCGCAACCAACCGCACACAAAGGGTGTCGATCATTTCGTTATAGTCACGCACGTCAATTAGAAAAATGAGGTACGGCGGGCCACATCGGCCCGCCGTACCTCGTACGGTCACGTGCTGGTCAGCCGGCGACCGGCTCGCTCTCCTCGACGCCCCGACCCTGCTCGGGCCGGACCGACCGCAGTAGGACGCTCGCCACATCGACCACCTCGACCTGCTCGCCGGCGCCCTTGCCGTTCACCCCGTCGGTGAGCATCGTCGAGCAGAACGGGCAGCCGACCGCGATGGTCCGCGCCCCGGTCGACATGGCCTCCTCGACCCGGTCCACGTTGATCCGCTTGCCGATCCGCTCCTCCATCCACATCCGGGCGCCACCGGCACCGCAGCAGAAGGAACGCTCACTGTTCCGCGGCATCTCGGTGATCTCGGCGCTTACCGCGCTACCCAGCACCTCGCGCGGCGGGGTGAAGATCCGGTTGTGCCGCCCCAGGTAGCACGGGTCGTGGTAGGTGACCCCGCCGTCGACCGGCTGCACCGGGGTGAGCTTGCCGGTGGCGACCAGGTGGGCCAGCAACTGGGTGTGGTGCACCACCTCGAACTCCCCGCCGAGCTGGCCGTACTCGTTGCCCAGGGTGTTGAAGCAGTGCGGGCAGGTCGCGACGATCTTGCGCTTGGCCTTCTCGCGGCCCTCGAAGGCCTCGTTGAGGGTCTCCACGTTCTGCTGGGCGAGCATCTGGAAGACGAACTCGTTGCCGATCCGGCGGGCCGGGTCACCCGAGCAGGTCTCGCCCTCACCGAGGATGGCGAAGGAGACCCCGGCCTCGTTCAGCAGGGTGGCCACCGCCCGGGTGGTCTTCTTGGCCCGGTCCTCGAAGGCACCGGCACAACCCACCCAGAACAGGTACTCGAAGTCCTCCACCTCGCCGACCCGGGGAACCTCGAAGTCCAGACCCTTGGTCCAGTCCTCCCGGGTGTTCTGCGGGGCACCCCAGGGGTTGCCCTTGTTCTCCAGGTTGCGCAGCATCACCCCGGCCTCGGAGGGGAAGCTGGACTCGATGAGCACCTGGTAACGCCGCATGTCGACGATGTGGTCGATGTGCTCGATGTCCACCGGGCACTGTTCGACGCAGGCGCCGCAGGTGGTGCAGGACCAGAGCACGTCCGGGTCGATCACACCGCCGGCCTCGGCGTCGCCGATCAGGGGCTTGTCCGCCTCGGCCAGGGCCAGCACGTCTAGGTGGGCCAACTGGGCCGCGGTGGCCTTCTCCTCACCGGTGAGGTCCTTGCCGCCACCGGCCAGCAGGTAGGGCGCCTTGGCGTACGCGTGGTCGCGCAGGCTCAGCACCAGCAGCTTCGGCGACAGCGGCTTGCCGGTGTTCCAGGCCGGGCACTGCGACTGGCACCGGCCGCACTCCGTGCAGGTGCTGAAGTCCAGCAGGCCCTTCCAGGTGAACTGCTCGACGTGGGCCACCCCGAACTGGTCGGACTCGGGGTCGGCCTCCTCGAAGTCCAGCGGCTTGCCGTCGCTCATCATCGGCCGCAGGGCACCGAGACCGGAGCCGGCCGATCCGGGCTTGCGCTTGAAGAAGATGTTGGGGAAGGCCAGGAAGCGGTGCCAGGCCACGCCCATGGTGACGTTCAGCGAGATCACGATGAGCCAGGTCATCGAGATCGCGATCTTGATCAGGGCGGCCACGCTGACCCCGGACTCCCAGTCCGGCAGCACCGAGCCGACCGCGTGGCTGAGCGGGGTGGCCCAGGTCGGGTACTCGAAGTGGTCCGTGGCCACCTTGAAGCCCCGGATCAGGAAACCCATGATCAGTACGGCGAGGACGATCGCCTCGACGAAGTAGCCCTGCCACATCGTCGACCCGGTGAACCGCGACCGGCGACCGGCCCGGTTCGGCCGGTTGGCCACCCGGATGCCGATCAGCACCAGGATCCCGACGATGCCGAGGATGCCGATCCACTCGGTGACCAGACCGTAGAGCGCCCACCCGCCGACCAGGGGCAGCCCACCGGTCGGGGAGACCACCTCGAAGTAGGCCTCAAGCACCAGCAGCGACAGCACGATGAAGCCGACCATCACCACCCAGTGCGCCGCGCCCACCACACTCCAGCGCAGCATCCGGGTGTGCCCGGCGGTCTCCGCGAGCATGGTCTTGGTACGGCCGGCCTTGTCACCGAACCGGGACGGGTCGGGCTGACCCAGCCGGATCACGGCCGTCATCTGCATGACCGCGCGTACCGCAAGCCACACCGCGACAGCGGTGATGGCGGCCGCGAGGATCGTGGTGACGATCTGGACGCTGCCCATCGAGTTGGCCTCCCGGTCTGCTGCCTGGCGAGCGGCTAGGCGACCGGAGCCCGGGTCATAGGTGCGTACGCGATCTCAACCGCTGCCGCACCTGGAACCGGACCCGCCGATGACCTTCCCGCTCGGTCATGCAGTGCAGCCTACGCGCAAGGTTACCCAGCAGTAACGTGAGTCTTCTCGCACCTGGGCCGCGCCGCCCTGCGCACACCTTAGGAGGCGATCGCAGCAGCCGCACGGCCGGGGCTCGACACGTCACCGACCGTAGTCGGAGGACCCAGGGGTCAGCGCCAGCGGGAAAGCAGGATCAGGGAGCCGACCATGGCGCCGAAACCCACCGCCAGGTTCCAGTACCCCAACTCCATGACGGGGTACTCCTGCTCGGAGAGGTAGTAGACCACCAACCAACCGATGCCGAAGACGATCAGGGACACGGCGGTGACCGGCAGCCAGATCGGGCTGGGCTTACGCGTCGCCGCTGTCGCCGTCGGGCGGACGTCCGTGGGCGGGGTGTACACCTTCTTCTTACGGACCTGAGACTTGGGCACGACGCTCTCCAGAGGGGTTACGACCTCGTCCGGCCTGCAACCGGGCGCGAGGGCGACGGTCCATGGCCAATAATGTTCGAGAGCTAGCGTAGTCCGGAAGCCCCGCTCAATCCACGAATGGGGCCAGACCCGTTGCCGGACGCCCCGGCAGCGGACGGCGGAACAAGGGCCGTCACGACCGTACGGGTACGGTCGCCGGAGCCGAGGACAGGGGGAGACGGTCGTGGAGTACACGTCCGGCGCGGCCTCGTGGCAGAAGGTGCTGCGACGCCTCGTCGCCGGCCTGCTGCGGCGTGGACGGCGGCGACGTCCTGGCTGGTCAATCGGGGTACCGCTGATCGCCGCCGCTGCTGGCCTGCTCTTCACCACCACGGCTACCACCGCCGGCGGAACCGCCCTGCGCGAGGACCGCCGCCCTCAGCTCACCGAGTTGATCGAGGGCCGCAGGGACCGGGTTGCCGCCAACGAGCAACTGGCCGCGACCCTGCGCCGGGAGGTGGAAAATCGTACGAACGACCTGGCCAACTCGGACACTCCGATCAAGGAACAGCAGGAGCGGGCCGCCGAGAACCTGACCGCGGCCGGCTTCACCGCCCTCACCGGGCCCGGGTTGACTGTCGAACTCGACGACGCCCCACAGCTCAGCAAGCTCCCCGAGGGAGCCAGCAACGACGACCTCGTCGTACACCAGGGCGATGTGCAGGCGGTGGTGAACGCGCTCTGGGCCGGCGGCGCGGAGGCCATGTCAATCATGAATGTCCGCGTTCTGGCTACCAGCGCGGTACGCTGCGTGGGTAACACCCTGCTGCTGCATGGCCGGGTGTACTCCCCACCTTTCAAGATCGTGGCAATTGGCGATCCCGGCGCGCTTCGGCAGGCCCTCGCCGCTTCCGAGGGAGTCCGGTGGTTCAGGAACGCGGTGGAAAACTACCAACTCGGATACTCCGAGCACGCCTCCACGGTCACCGTGCCCGCATTCGAGGATTCCACCACTCTGCGTTCGGCGACCGTGCCGGAGTGAGGCCCTCATGAGCAAGCGGATCGCCGAGCAGAGGGCCGGGGCCGAAGCGCCGTCATGAGTGAGCGTCCCCAAGGTCGACACCACGACCAGGCTGACGAGGCCACCGCCTTCCTGCCTAGGATCGAACGCACCGAGCCGACCCCGCCGCCCCCGGTCCGCCCGGCTGGTGCCTGGCCCGATCCGATGCCGCCGCGTCCGTCCACCCCGGCGCGCAGCGAGGGCGCGGCGCAGGTCACCGGAGTACCCCTGCCCTCCGGGCAGCCGGACATTCCGGTCGGGCCGACCCCGTGGCGGACGGCCTTCGAGCCCAGCCGCCCCACCGACCAGGGCACCCAGCGCAGCCAGCCGCCGACCGGGCAGCAGCACCAGCGTCAGCCACCCCCAGCCGCGCAGCAGGACCGCCAGTCACCGCCGACCGGGCCGGGCTTCGGACCACCGGCACCGGCCGGGCCTCGGGCGGTACCGCCACCGCAGGCCCCGCCACAATCCCAGGCCCCACCGCCCGGGTACCGCTCCCCGGTGGAGGTACCCGCCGCCCACCAGCAGCCCCCCAGCGGTACGCCGGCGCCGCAGCGCCCCCAGAGCGGCCCATCGGCACCGCAGGGCCCGCAGCCGCCCATCGGCCACCAACGGCCCACCACGCCGTACCGCCCCGACGAGGGTGGCGCTCCGCAGCGTCCCGCCCAGGACCCGGCTGGTTGGTCTGCCGAGGGCCCGACCGCCCTGATCCCCAAGATCCAAGACTCTGCCACCGGCCCGACCCCGCCAGGGTCCCACCAGCGGCCCGGCGCACCGTCGAACCACCCGGCAGGACCCCACCAGCAGTCCGGCCCGGTGCCGGCGGGGCCTCAAGCGGCGGACCAGCAGCGAGCGGCTCGGAGCGGGCAGCCGCCGCAGAACGGACCGAACGGGACCGATGAGGCGGCCACCGCCCTGATTCCGGCCGTCAACGGCGTACGGCCGGGGGCTCCGCCCGCGACGGACTCGACCGCCCTGATGGGTGCGGTGCCCCGGCCACCGAAGGTCGACCAGCCCGAGGGTGCCGACCAGCCCAGCGAGCCGCCCAAGCCTCGTCGGGGCGACCGGGTGGTGCAGTTGCGACCGGAGCAGACCGGCGAGGGCTACAAGAGCGTCTACTCCGAGCTGACCCGGCCCTCCTTCTGGTCCCGGCTCCGCACCGGCCTGCGGTTCGGTGGCGAACTGCTGATCACCTTCGGCCTGGTGGTGTTGCTCTTCGCCGGGTACGAGATCTGGGGTAAGTCCGCGATCGTGGACGCCCATCAGGACGAGTTGAGCCAGCAGTTGGCCCAGGCCTGGGCACCGGAGACCGACCCTACGGTCGCTGCCCCGGCCAGTCCGTCCGCCTCCGCCTCACCCAAGCCGCCGGTGCAGGGCAAGCCCATCGCCGGTCTCTACATTCCGAAGTTCGACAAGGAATGGGTAGTGGTGGAGGGCGTGACCCAGAAGGACATCCGGTACGCCCCGGGCCATTATCCGGACAGCGCCCTGCCGGGTCAGGTGGGCAACTTCTCCGTCGCCGGGCACCGCAACCGGGCCACCTTCTGGCGGCTGGACGAGCTTCGCAAGGGCGATCCGATCGTCGTCCAGGACCGCGACCAGTGGTACGTCTACCAGGTGACCGAGAATCTGATCGTCAAGCCGCACCAGGTCGAGGTGGTGGCCCCGGTTCCCGGGCGACCCGGGGCGAAGCCGACGAAGAAGATGCTCACCCTGACCACCTGCAACCCGAAGTTCGACAACTACGAGCGCCTGATCATCCATGCGGAGTTGACGCGTACCCAGTCCAAGGACCAGGGGCGCCCGGCTGAGCTGGGGACCTGATGTACGCCTGGATCTGGCGCAAGCTGCCCTTCGGACTGCCCGGCAAGCTCATCGGCAGTCTGCTGCTGGTGACCACGGCGGTGGCCCTGCTCTGGTACGTGGTCTTCCCCTGGGCCGGACCGCTGCTCCCCTTCACCGGCGAGGACGTGCAGGTCACCCAGCAGGACTCCGAGATACCGGGTGCCCCGGGTGAGGTGGAGCCCGGCACCGAACCCGGCGAGGAGGCCCCGCCGGGCGACGAACACGACCTGCCGTACGACACCGAACGGAACAACACCCCACCCCCTGACGAGGACGAGTGAGACCGATGCGCGTCCTGGTGATCGACAACTACGATTCCTTCGTTTTCAACCTGGTCCAGTACCTCGGCCAACTCGGCGTGGACTGCGAGGTACGGCGCAACGACGAGATCGACCTGGCCGAGGTGGGTCGACTCGGCCGGGCCGGGGTGCTGCTCTCGCCCGGTCCGGGTAGCCCGGATCGCGCCGGCATCTGCCTGGAGGTCATCCGCGAGTACGCCGGCAAGCTGCCCATCTTCGGGGTCTGCCTGGGCCACCAGGCGATCGGTGAGGCGTTCGGTGCCACCGTCACTCGGGCCCCGGAGCTGCTGCACGGCAAGACCTCGCAGGTCCACCACGACAACTCCGGGGTCCTCGCCGGGCTGCCCGACCCGTTCACCGCTACCCGTTACCACTCCCTGGCGGTGCTCCGCGAGACCCTGCCGGAGGAGTTGGAGGTCACCGGCTGGACCGAGTCCGGCATCGTGATGGCTATGCGGCACCGCACCCTGCCGATTGAGGGCGTCCAGTTCCACCCCGAGTCGGTGCTCACCGAGGGCGGCCACCTGATGTTGGCCAACTGGCTGGCCACCTGTGGTCACCGGGAGGCGTTGGACCGCGCCCCGGAACTGGCCGCCGAGGTCGACGCCCGCCGCCTGGCCGCCTTCGCCACCAGCTGAGCAGCACGGCCGGGGTCAGCCGAGAGGGCGGGAAGATCCGCCGCGGCGTGGTCTACGGCCGACCAGGCCCATCTGCCGCTCTCAGCGGGTCAGCGCGTCCCTGACCCCGGGGTGCGCCGGGGAGTCGACTGCGGCGGGGCGGTTCCGGATCGCGTCCCAGGCGGCCTTGCCGCTGGCGAAGTAGTCCCGTACCGCCTTCTCCGCCAGCAGCCCCGCCCCGCAGCCGGAGCAGCGGGCCGGCACCCCGTCGGCCTCCACACCGAGTTGCCGGCAGAGGGTCACCGCCCGGGACAGGTGGTAGGACTGGGTCACGATCAGGGCCCGCTGCACCCCGTACACCTCCCGGGCCCGGCGGCAGCTGTCGTAGGTGTCCAGGCCGTAGGGGTCGGCGACGACCCGCTGCGGATCGACCCCCAGCCGCTCGGTGAGGTGTGCGGTCATCGCCGCAGTCTCGTCACCGGAGGCCCCGTTCCCGTCGCCCGAGACGAGTACGACCCGGGCCCGTTGCCGGTGTATCAGCTCGGCGGCGGTCTCCAGCCGGCCCGCCAACCGGATGCCCGGCTGACGTCCTTCCTCGGTAACCGCCGTACCCAGGACGATCACGACCTCCACGGCCGGGGCCTCGTCGACGGCATGACGGTGGCCGTACGCGGTGGCGGTCGTCCACATCCAGGGCAGGCTGGTGAGCAGGAGGACGATCAGCCCCAGGAGGGCCACCCGGCGCACGAGTCGCCGCCGACTCACCCCGCCCATCGGCGACTCATCCGGCTTGTCGGGCCCGCTCAGTCGACGGGTAGGCGCAACGGCGGGACGCCCGGCCAGAGCTGACCGGTGTCGCCACTGCCGCCACCGCTGCCACCACCGTCATCGTCCGGCGGCGGGGTGGTCGGCTCCCCGGTCGGCGGGGTCGGGGGCGCAGGCTCGTCGTCCTCCGGCTCCGGCACCGAGACGAAGATGGTCACCTTGCTGCCCTTGGTCCGCTGGCTGCCGGCGTTCGGGTTCTGGTCGGTCACCCGGCCGGCCCGGTCGGCGGGTACCTCCGGGCCGATCTCCACATCCACCTTGAAGCCGGCGTTCTCCAGTTCCCGCTTGGCGTCGGCCTCGGTGAGGTTCTCCACGTTGGGTACCCGGACCACGTTGCCGTTGGAGACGGTCAGGGTGATCACGGTGTTCTCGGCGACCTTCTCGCCTTCCTTGGGGTCGACGTCAAGCACCAGGCCGGCGGCGTCGGCGCTGTCCTTCTGCACGACCTTGACCCGGAGCTTGCGCTCCTCGATGCGGGCCGTGGCGCTTTCGACCTTGCTGCCGACCAGGCCCTCCGGAACGATCGCCTCCGGCTTGCCGCCGCAGAGCCGCACGGTGACCGTGCTGTTCGGGGCGACCCTTTCTCCGGCGGGCGGGGTCTGGGTGGTCACCCGGCCCTTGCGGCAGTCCGAGGTGAACTCGTCGTCACCCCGCACCGGCTGAAGGCCGTCCGCCTCGATCCGGGCGAACGCCTCCTGCTGGGTCATCCCAGCCAGGGTGGGGACCGGCACCTCCTCGGCCGCCTTGTCGTTGAGCAGCAGCGCGGCCACCAGGGCGATCACCGCCAGTACCCCGAGGGCGGCGAACATGGCGATCAACCAGGACGAGGCACGCCGCTGACGAGGGTCGCCCACCCGGGCCGGGATCTGGCGGGTCTGGGTGGCTCCCGCCGAGGGGTAGCCCGGGCCACCGGCCGCGGCCATCGGCACGGTCTCGTCCTCGCGCAGCACCGGGGTGGCCATCACCGGCCGACCCGCCGCCGCCCGGAGCAGGTCCGCGCGCATCTCGCCGGCGCTCTGGTAGCGGTTGAGCGGGTTCTTCGACAGCGCCTTGAGCACGATCGCGTCGACCGCCGGGTTGACGTCCGGGTTGATATCACTCGGGGTCGGCGGGGCCTCCCGGACGTGCTGGTACGCCACACTGACCGGGCTGTCACCGACGAAGGGCGGATGCCCGCAGAGCAACTCGAACAGCACACAACCGGCGGCGTACACGTCGGAGCGGGCGTCGACGGCCTCGCCACGGGCCTGCTCCGGGGAGAGATACTGCGCCGTACCGATGACCGCACTGGTCTGGGTCATCGTGGTGGCGCCGCTGGCCAGGGCACGGGCGATGCCGAAGTCCATCACCTTGACCTGGCCGGTCTGGGTGAGCATCACATTGCCGGGCTTGATGTCGCGGTGGATGATGCCGTGCCGGTGGCTGAAGTCCAGGGCGGCGCAGATGTCGGCGCAGATCTCCAGGGCCCGCCGGGGTTGCAGTCGCCCCTCGGCGCCGAGCACCTCCTTGAGGGTGCGCCCGTTGACGAACTCCATCACGATGAACGGCAGGGTCTCGCCGGTGGGTGCCTGTTCCTCACCGGTGTCGTAGACCGCGACGATCGCCGGATGGTTCAGGGAGGCGGCGTTCTGGGCCTCCCGACGAAACCGCATCTGGAAGGTGGCGTCCCGGGCGAGGTCCGTGCGGAGCATCTTGATCGCGACGTCGCGGCCGAGCCGAAGGTCACGCCCCCGGTGCACCTCGGCCATGCCGCCATACCCGAGCAGCTCGCCGACCTGATACCTGCCACCGAGCAGGCGGGCCTGCGCTGTCATCGCGTCCGTCGTCCTTCGCTCGTCATCGTCTCGTAGCCCGCTCGGGGCTGATCCAGTCGACGGTACGCCGTCCGGGCCGGATCGTCTCGTCCGTCGGGCCCCAGCGCGCCGGACGTCACCGACTGCACGGACCCCACTACCGGCATGCCGCTGTTGATGCTGTCCTTCAGCCTGTAGGAAACCACGCCCGAACAGACCACGACCAGTGTGCCCAGCAGGATCGCCAGGAACACCATGCCGGACCGTGACCGCCTGGGCGCAGGCCGTGACTGACCGCCCTGCGGAGCGTACGCCGGGGGAACCGGGGCCGCACCGCGTGGATAGCCGGTCACCGCCGGTGCGACCGTCGTCGGACGGGGCTGGGCGACCGGCTGCCGCCCGGCGACCGGCAGGTGGCCCGCCGCCGGGGGCCGGTTGATGGCCGGCGGCCGGGGTGCGGCGGGCGAGTGGGGGGCAGCCTGCGGCCTGGGCGCGGCCGGTGAGTGCGGGGCGGCCGGTGGGCGGGGCGGCTGCGGCGCCGGCACCTGGGCCCGCCCGGGAGGGGATGCCGCCGGGCGCCCCGGGGCCGGGGAGGCCGGCGCCGCCGAGATGGGGGCCGACCCACCGGAGCGCGCCTGCCGGGACAGGGCCGCCTTCAACTGCCGGGCGGCTCCGGCCAGCATGGCGGCGCTGGCCCAGCGGTCCTTCGGATCCTTGGCCATCGCCCGCTCGACGAGCGCGCAGACCTGCGGCGGGATGTCCGAGGGCAGGGACCGGGGGGTCTCCCGGACGTGCCGCATGGCGATGTCCAGGGGGTTGTCGCCCTCGAACGGCCGACGCCCGGCCAGACACTGATAGGCGACCACCCCGAGGGCGTACACGTCCGAGGCGGGGGTGGCCACCTGACCGGTGGCCTGCTCCGGCGAGATGTACGAGGCGGTGCCGAGCACGGAACCGGCCGCGGTGAGCTGACCCACCAGCTCGGAGCGGGCGATGCCGAAGTCGGTCAACACCAGGGTGCCGTTGGGGCGGACCAGCAGGTTGCCGGGCTTCACGTCCCGGTGCACGATCCCCTTGACGTGGGCGGCGTGCAGGGCGTCGGCGGCCTGCGCGACCAGCGCCATGGTCCGGGCCGGGGTTAGCCGACCGACCCGGCTGAGGGTGGCCGACAGGGGATCACCCTCGATGTACTCCATCACCAGGAAGGCGATCTGCTGGTCGCTGCCGAAGTCGTAGACGTCGACCACGCCGGGGTGGTTGATCGTCGCCATGGTCCGGGCCTCGCCCCGGAACCGCTCGGCGAAACCCGGCTCGTCCAGCAACGCCGGGAGCAGGCTCTTGACCGCGACCGTACGCCCCAGCACCTGGTCGGTGCCGCGCCAGACGTCACCCATGCCGCCGCTGGCGATCCGCTCGTCCAGGCGGTACCGGTTGCCCAGCTGTACTCCCGGACTGAGCATCAGCGCCCCCCGGGGTCGGCGATGGCGGCGCGCATGATCTGGCCGGCGATCCGGGCGGCCTCGGCGCTGCCGCCGCTGCCCGCCTCCTCCAGCACGACGCAGACCGCCGAGACCGGGTTGCCGTCGGAGTCCAGTGCGAAGCCGATGAACCAGCCGTGGTCGGGCCGGTCCGGCGCGGACTGCGCGGTACCGGTCTTGCCCCCCACGGTGTACCCGTTGATCTGGGCGTTGCGCCCGGTGCCGTTGCGCACCACGCTGACCATCATGTCCCGCAGGTCGCCGGCGACCTGACCGCTGACCGAGCGGCGCAGCTCGCGCGGGTTGGCGGTGTCGTAGACCGTGGTGCGGTCCGGCGCGAGCAGCTGACGCACCAGGTAGGGCCGCATCTGGCTGCCGCCGTTGGCGACCGCCGCAGCGATCATGGCCCCTTCCAGGGGGGTCATCCGCACGTCCCGCTGCCCGATGGAGGACTGGGCCAGCGCGGCCGGGTCGGGACCGCCGTCCGGGTTCTCCATGCTGCCGGTACGGCTGGCCGCGACGCCCTGACCGCCCTCACCGAGCCGGCCCACGGTCAGGTCCTCCTGCTCGAAGCCGAAGTCCTGGGCCTTCTTCTTGATCACGTCGGGGCCGAGCTGCACCCCCAGCTTGGCGAAGCCGGTGTTGCAGGAGTCGGTGACCGCCTTCATCAGGGTCACCTCCGCCTGGGGGCAGATCGAGGGCGCCGCGTTGGTGATCGACTGACCGGAGGTGGGCGGGGTGTAGCTAGGGCCTGCCGAGATGTTGGTGTCCTTGCCGATGCCGTTCTCCAGCGCGGCGGCGGCCACCACGATCTTGAAGGTGGAACCGGGTGGCAGCACCTCCGCGAGGGCCCGGTTGCGCAGCGGACGGGACCGGTCCTGGTCCAGCTTGTTGTACGCCGCCACGGCCTCGTTGGTGTTGTGGCTGGCCAGCGGGTTCGGGTCGAAGCTGGGCATGGAGACCATGGCCTGCACGGCCCCGGTACGCGGATCGATCGCGATCGCCGCCCCCTTGCTGGCCCCCCGGTTGTTGTTGCGCAACTGGTCGTACGCGACGTCCTGAGCACGCGGGGAGAGGGTTAGCAGCACGTTGCCACCGGCGGTGCGGTTGCCGGTGAACATGTCCTTGATCCGGTTGGCGAAGAGCTTGTCGCTGGTGCCGGCCAGGAAGTCGTTCTCGGACCGCTCGATGCCGGTGTCGGCGAGGTTGACCGGCTTGTAGCCGAGGACATGGGCGTACTTCGCCCCACCGGGGTAGGTACGCAGGAAGGTCAGCTTGCCGTCGGTCTCCTTGCTGACCGCCAGGGCGGTGCCGCCTGCCTCGATGTTGCCCCGGCGACGCTCGTACTCGGCCAACTGGACCCGGGTGTTGTAGTCGCTGGTGCGGTACTCGTCGGCCTTGTACCCCTGAACCCAGTTCAGGTTGGCGAAGAGCAGACCGAACAGGACGATGACGACGACACCGACCCGGCGCAGGGGTGCGTTCACGGCTTGATCACCTCCGTGGGGGCACCGTGCAACTGCTCCGGCGGGCCCCCGGTCGGTCGGTTCACCTTGCCGCCGCCGGTGACCGGCCGACGACCGGCGTCGGAGACCCGCAGCAGCACCGCGATGAGCAGCCAGTTCGCCATCAGCGAGGAGCCACCGGCGGACAGGAAGGGGGTGGTCTGGCCGGTCAGCGGGATGAGCTTGCTGATCCCGCCGACGATCACGAAGACCTGCAACGCCAGGGTGAAGGCCAGGCCACCGGCGAGCAGCTTGCCGAAGGAGTCCCGCACCGCCAGGCCGGCCCGCAGTCCTCGCTCCACGATCAGCAGGTAGATCACCAGCAGGGCGGTGAGCCCGAACAGGCCGATCTCCTCACCGATCCCGGCGAAGATGAAGTCGTTCTGCACCTCGGGCAGCTCCGTCGGCTGGCCGCCGCCCGGCCCGGCCCCGAACAACCCACCGGTGCCCAGGGCCAGCAGCCCCTGCACCAACTGGTAGCCCTCGTCGTACGGCTTGGCGAAGGGGTCGAGCCAGATCTGCGCCCGCACGTAGAAGTTGGCGAACGGCCCACCGATCGCCTCGCCGAGCACGTACGCCAGGTAGGCGCCGCCGAAGAACAGGACCAGACCGATGAGCAGCCAACTGACCCGTTCGGTAGCGATGTAGACCGTCGCCACGAACATGCCGAAGTAGAGCAGGGAGGTGCCCAGGTCCTTCTGGAAGATCAACACCAGCAGGCTGATCACCCAGACCACCACCACCGGACCCAGGTCACGGCCGCGCGGGAAGTCGATGCCGAGGAACCGGTGACTGGCCAGCGAGAGCACCTCGCGCTTGCGGACCAGGTAGTAGGCGAAGAAGGCCAGCAGGGCCAGCTTGGCGAACTCGCCGGGCTGGATCGAGAAGCTGCCGATGCGGATCCAGAGCTTCGCGCCGTTGACCTCGGAAATCCGGTCCGGCAGCACCGCCGGGATCATCACCAGCACGATGCCGGCCAACCCCAGGGTGTACGCGTACCGCGAGATCGAACGGTGGTCGCGTACCAGGACCAGCAGGCCGGCCGCGAGCAGCACCGACAGCAGGGTCCAGGCCAGTTGCCGACCACCGATACCAGCGAAGATGGCCAGGTCGGCCCGCTCCTCCGGGTCGGCGTAGGCCAGGTCCAGCCGGCGCAGGAAGCCGACCCCCAGGCCGTTGAGCAGCGCCACCGCCGGCAGCAGGGCCGGGTCGGCGTGCGGGGCCAGGAACCGGATCGCCACATGGATGCCGAGGAACACGGCGGTGAGCACCGCGGCCGGCACCCAGAAGTTCGGGGTGACCGTGTCGAGCACGTTCGCCTCGACCATCGCGCCGTACGCGGCGACCAGCACCATGGCCAGCAGCAGCAGCGACAGTTCGGCGTTGCGTCGGGACCGGGCCAGGCGTACGCCGGGTCGCTCGCCCGCGTTGGCGGGCGAGGATGCCGGAGTGGCCGCTGCGGTCACGATCGTCCTCGGGTCGGAAGCCGACGCCTACTCGGGCGACCGGCAGGCCGCCGGGTCGACCGTGGGCGTGAAGGCATCGGCGGGTGGGGCGTCCGGTGTGCTCACCGGCGGGGCCAGGGAACTGCTGTCGGGTGCCGGCGAACCGCTGGCGGCCCGGCTCGGCGGAGCGCTCGGCTCCGGGGAGAAGAAGTCCGCCGTGGGGTCGGTGCTCGGGGACGAGGTGGGCGGGCAGAGCGGCTTCAGGTTGACATTCGTCGGGCTGTCCATGGTCAGCTCCGCCAGCCGGCGCTCCGCGTCCGGCTCGCTCCTGGCCGGAATGCCCTGCTTGACCTGCTCCTGAGCGGCGAGGGTGAGGTCGTCCAGCCGAGCGGTGCTGGTGGAATGCACCGAGGAGAGATCCATCCCGGCGATCTCACCCTGGATGCCCCGGAACACGGCCACCTGACCGTCCTCGGTCGCCCCGACGTAGTACTGCCGCTGGGTGTATTCGTACCCGGCGAAGACCCCACCCCCGATGATCACCAGGAGGGCGGCCGTCATCGCCACGGCACGCAGCGGACGGCGGCGGGCCTCCGGCTCGTCGTCATCTCCGGCCGGCTCCTCCGGCGCGGGCGGCCGGGGAGCGGACAGTGCCGAAGCGCGGGCCGCCGGGGTGGAGACGTCCGCCGAGGTCGCCATGCCCCGGTCCCGGGCTGCCGCACCACCCACGATCGGGGCGGCCTCGACGATGTCGCGGTCGGTGGCGTCGGCGATGATCACGGTGATGTTGTCCGGACCGCCGCCACGCAGGGCCAGTTGGACGAGTCGCTCTACGCACTGCTGCGGGTCGGCGTACTCGCGCATGGTCTCGGCGATGGTCTCCGCACTGACCACCCCGGACAGGCCGTCCGAGCAGATCAGGTAGCGGTCCCCCGGCAACACCTGGCGGACGGAGTACTCCGGGTCGATGTCCCGACCGTCGAGGGCCCGGGTCAGCAGCGACCGCTGGGGGTGACTGCTGGCCTCCTCCGGGCTGATCCGACCCTCGTCGACGAGCATCTGGACGTAGGTGTCGTCCTTGGTGATCTGGTTGAAGTCACCGTCACGCAGCAGATAGGCGCGCGAGTCACCGATGTGGACCATCCCCAGCTTGCTGCCGGAGAAGAGGGTCGCGGTGAGTGTGGTGCCCATCCCCTCCAACTGCGGGTTGGCGTCCACTGTCTCGCGGAGCTGTTGGTTGGCGGTGCCCACGGCGGAGCGCAGCGCGTCGACCAGGGCATCCCCAGGGACGTCCTCGTCGAGCGGCGCCATGGCACCGATGACGATGTTGCTGGCGACGTCACCGGCGGCCATACCGCCCATGCCGTCGGCGACGGCGAGTAGCCGCGGTCCGGCGTAGACGGAATCCTGATTGCCGTCTCGGATCAGACCGCGGTCGCTGTGGGCCGCATAGCGCAGGGTCAGAGTCATGGCCGTAATTCGAGAGAGGTGCGGCCGATCCGGATCGGCACGCCGAGGGGTACGGGGGTCGGTCCGGTGACCTTAGCGCGATCGAGGTACGTCCCGTTAGTCGAACCGAGGTCTTCGACGAACCACTGCCCTTCACGGGGCAAGAGCCGGGCGTGTCGCGCCGAGGCGTAGTCGTCCGTGATGACGAGGGTGGAATCCTCGGCCCGACCGATGGTTATCTGAGCCTCGCCCAACGTGATCCTGGTGCCGGCCAGTTGACCGGCGGTCACGACCAGTTGATGCGCCGCCCGTCCCCGCTTCACCTTCGCCGGCTTCGCCGTCGCCTGGCCGGTCGACGCACCTACCGCGCGGGGCGCGGCCACCAGCCGACCGGAGCGGGCCCCGGCGAAGAGGTCCCGCCGGATGACGCCGACC
This sequence comes from Micromonospora sp. NBC_01739, assembly GCF_035920385.1. Taxonomy (GTDB): domain Bacteria; phylum Actinomycetota; class Actinomycetes; order Mycobacteriales; family Micromonosporaceae; genus Micromonospora. The sequence goes on from NZ_CP109151.1 coordinate 4,924,294, forward strand.
ACCGTGAACACGAAAATCCACAGCAGGACGAGAAATCCGAACCGGGCGACGGTGATGACGAGTTCCGGCAAGGCGGATCAGCCGTCCACGCGGAAGGTGAGGGTGGTGGTGCCGAGCTGGATCATGTCGCCGGGGTTCAGCGCCACCGCGGAGACCCGCTGACCGTTGACCATGGTGCCGTTGGTGGAGCCGAGGTCGGTCAGCACAACCTGCCCACCGTCGAAGTCCAGCCGGGCGTGTCGGCGGGAGATGCCGACGTCCGGCAGGCGCAGATTGGCCTGGTCGCCACGACCGATCACGGTCGACCCCATCTGGAGGGGGTAGGTGCGGCCGTCGCCGGAGACCAGTCGCACGTTACGACCGCCGCTGTGCGCCGGCGGCGCGCCGTAGCCGCCGCCCTGGTCGTAGGCGGGGTATCCGGGGGGACCGGCGTCGTAGCCCGGGGCGGCGACCGGGGCGACCTCGCCACCGGTGTAGACCTCGGCGGTGACCCGGAACATGCCGGTGTCCAGCCCTTCCCCGCGCTCGATCTCGACGATCACGTCGCCGTAGACCGTCCACGCCTGCTCGCCGATGAACTCCGCCTGCGACTGGGCCAGTTCCTGGGCCAGCGCGGCGGCGTACGGCGCCAGCCGACTGTGGTCGTACGGCGAGAGATCGATCACGTAGCGGTTGGGCACCAACGTGCGCCCGCCAGCCAGGATGGCCTTGTGCGCCTCGGCCTCCCGCTGCATGGCGTTGAGGATCTCCACGGGGTGCACGACCCCTTTGAAGACCTTGGCGAAAGCTCCTTCGACCAGGCCTTCCAGACGCTTCTCGAAGCGTTGCAGCACGCTCACCGGCTCCTCCTCGGGTCCCGAGGACATGATGGTATCCGTCCAGAGCGCACGCAGCTCACACGCCGCTCGGCCGGCAGGCCAGGCCTCGTTCGGACGGCTCAGGATTGTCGTGCTACTCTTTCGTCCGCCACGAACGGTAACCGCTGGAAGCAGCGAACGCCATTCGCGGCGAAGACCGGAGCCACGTAGCATTGCCGAGGCCCCGCTGGAGACAGCGGAGTCGGGGTTTACTACGCTGACCGAGGTCATGCCACGGGGAAGTGGCGGAATGGCAGACGCGCACGGTTCAGGTCCGTGTGTCCGAAAGGACGTGGGGGTTCAACTCCCCCCTTCCCCACCAGTCGACGAGGGTCTCGCGAATTCGCGGGGCCCTCGCTGCTTATCGGGCATACCGAATGTCACGCTATGCTTCGCTGGTTTCTGCCTCCAACGGACCAGGAGTGGCTCGTGAGTGTCGCATTCGTGACCGGCTCGGGCGGGTTGATCGGCTCTGAGGCGGTCCGGCACTTCGCCGGCCTGGGTCTCGACGTGGTCGGCATCGACAACGACATGCGGCAGGAGTTCTTCGGCGAGGAGGCCTCCACCGCGTGGAACGTACGCCGGCTCACCGACGAGCTGGGTGAGGCGTACTCGCACCACAGCATCGACATCCGGGACCGCAGCGCCCTGGGTGCGCTGTTCCAGCGGTACGGCCGGGACATCGCGGTGGTGATCCACACCGCCGCCCAGCCCTCGCACGACTGGGCGGTACGCGATCCGTTCACCGACTTCGACGTCAACGCCGCGGGCACCCTCAATGTGCTCCAGAACGTCCGCGAACACTGCATCGAGGCGCCGTTCATCCACTGCTCGACCAACAAGGTCTACGGCGACCGGCCGAACAGCCTGCCCCTGGTCGAGTTGGCCACCCGCTGGGAGATCGAGCCGGGGCACCCGTACGAGCGGGGCATCCGGGAGGACATGTCGATCGACGCCTGCCTGCACTCCATCTTCGGGGCCTCCAAGGTCGCGGCGGACGTGATGGTGCAGGAGTACGGCCGGTACTTCGGGATGAAGACGGCCTGCTTCCGGGGCGGCACCCTGACCGGGCCGGCCCACTCCGCCACGGAGTTGCACGGTTTCCTCGGGTACGTGATGCGGGCCAACATGGAGCGCCGCACCTACAAGATCTTCGGCTACCAGGGCAAGCAGGTCCGGGACGCCATCCACAGCTCGGACGTTGTCTCCGCCTTCGAGGCCTTCTTCCGCAACCCCCGCTCGGCAGCGGTCTACAACCTCGGTGGCGGCCGACACTCCAACATCTCCAACCGGGAGGCGTTCGCGCTGGCCGAGCAGATCACCGGCCAGGAGATGATCACCGAGTACGTCGAGGCCAACCGGATCGGCGACCACAAGTGGTGGATCGGCTCCAACGAGGCCTTCCAGGCCGACTACCCGGACTGGAAGCAGGTCTACGACGTACCCATGATCATGCGAGAGATCTACGAGGCCAACGTGGGCAAGTGGGTCCCGACCAGCAACGGCGAGGTCCGGTCGTGAGCAAGCGCAACGTGCTCGGCGTCCTGGTCGACGCCACCGACTACGCGACCGCGACCGAGCAGGTCGTGGCCGCCGCCCAGGAGCGCCGCCCGCTGGCGCTGACCGCGCTCGCCGTGCACGGGGTGATGACCGGGGTGCTGGACCCGGCGCACAACGCCCGGTTGAACTCCTTCGACCTGGTTACCCCGGACGGCCAGCCGGTGCGCTGGGCGCTGAATCTGCTGCACGGGGCGGGCCTGACCGATCGGGTCTACGGGCCCCAACTGACCCTGCATGTGCTGTCCCGCTGCGCCGACGAGGGCCTGCCGGTCTACCTGTACGGCTCGACCGAGGAGACCCTGGCCCGGCTGATTCCCGAACTGGAGCGGATGTTCCCGGCCCTCAAGATCGCCGGGGTGGAGCCCTCCAAGTTCCGTGCCGTGCAGCCGGGGGAGGACGTGGAGATCGCCGACCGGATCAAGGCCAGCGGGGCCCGGCTGGTCCTGGTCGGCCTGGGCTGCCCCCGCCAGGAGGTCTTCACGTACGCGATGCGCCCGCTGCTGGACATGCCCCTGATGGCCGTCGGCGCCGCCTTCGACTACCACGCCGGGCTGCTGCGTCAGCCCCCGCCGTGGATGCAGCGGGCCGGGCTGGAGTGGTTCTGGCGGCTCGGCCTGGAGCCGAAGCGGCTGTGGCGGCGGTATGTGATCCTCAACCCGGCCTACCTGAGCCGGTTGTTCGCGCAGAAGGTCGGCCTGTGGAAGGCCCGGCCGCCCGCGCCGGCGACCGAACGACCGACCGGTTTCGCGGTCTGACCGCACTCCCGCAAGTGTCGACGATCGGGCCCCCGACCAAGTGGTCGAGGGCCCGATGTCGTACGAGGGTCAGAGGTTCAGGGTCCAGGTGTTGAGGTAGCCGGTGTCAGCGCGGTAGACGTCGCGCACCTGAAGGCGCCAGGTGCCGTTCGCCGCCTCGCTGGACAGGTTCACCGTGTAGGTGGTGTTCACGTTGTCCGTGCTGTCGGAACCGCTGCTGTTCTTCAGCCGGTAGGACGAACCGTCCGGGGCGAGCAGGTCGATGACCAGGTCACCACGGTAGGTGTGCACGATGTTCACCGCGACGGTGGAGCTGGACGAGGCGTTGCGGTTGCAGCCGGCGATGGTGATCGAGCTGGTGACCGCCGACCCGGCGTCCGGGATCGACACGTCCGTGCCGTTGGTGCCGGAGCAGCTGCCGCTACCGCTGCCGGTCACCGTCAGGGTGTAGGTGGCGGTCTTGGTGCCGGAGGCCGCGCTACCGGTGATGGTCACCGGGTAGGTGCCGGCCGGGGTGCTGGCCGAGGTGCTGATGGTCAGGGTCGAGGACCCGCCCGAGGTGACCGTGGCCGGGCTGAACGAGGCGGTCGCCCCGGACGGCAGGCCGCTGGCCGAGAGGCTTACCGACTGGGCCGAGCCGTTGGTGGTGGCGGTGGACACCGAGGCGGTCGCCGAACCGCCCGGCGCGACCGAACCCGAGGTCGGCGAGACCGAGACCGAGAAGTCGTTGGTCGGCGGCGGGGTGCTGCCGTTGACCACGTAGAGCAGCTGGTTGGGGGTACCGGTGCCCACGTTGCTGATCACGTTCGGGGTGGAGTTGTTGACCAGGTAGTCCCGCACCTGCTGGTTGCTCCAGGACGGGTTGGCCGAGAGCACCAGGGCGGCGGCACCGGCGACATGCGGCGAGGCCATCGAGGTACCGCTGATGGTGTTCGTCGAGGTGTCGTTGGTGATCCACGGGGCCGTGATGCTCACGCCGGGCGCCAGGATGTCGACGCAGGTGCCGAAGTTGGAGAAACTGGCGGCGGCGTCGTTGTTCTGGGTGGCGCCGACCGTGATCGCCGGTGCGGTTCGGGCCGGGGAGTAGTTGCAGGCGTTCTGCCGGACCCCGAGGCTGTTGCCGTTACCGGCGGCCACCACGAAGGTGACACCGGAGTTGATCGAGTTGATCACCGCGTTGTCGAGGGTGGTGTTCGCCCCGCCACCGAGGCTCATGTTGGCCACGGCGGGCTTGACCGCGTTCGCGGTGACCCAGTCGACCCCGGCGATGACCCCGGCGTTGGTGCCGCTGCCGGAGCAGTTGAGCACCTTGACGGCCACCAGTCGGGTCGCCTTGGCGACGCCGTACGCGGTGCCGCCGACCGTACCGGCGACGTGGGTGCCGTGGCCGTTGCAGTCGGTGTTGTTGGAGTCGACCGCGTTGGTGCCCCAGGTCGCCCGGCCGCCGAAGTCCGAGTGGGAGGTCCGGATGCCGGTGTCGATGATGTACGAGGTCACGTTCGAGGCCGTATTGGGGTACGTGTAGGAGCTGTTCAGCGGCAGGTTGCGCTGGTCGATGCGGTCCAGGCCCCAGGACGGGGGGTTGGTCTGGGTGGCCGCCAGTTGCACGGTGTGGTTCTGCTCGACGTACGCCACCGCCGGATCCGCGGCGATCCGGGCCGCCGCCTTGGCGCTGATCCGCAGCTCGGCGCCCCGGATGGCGGTGCTGTAGGTGCGGGCCGTGGCTCCACCGTGGCGGCGCAGCAGGCGTTCCACCGAGGAACCGACCGCGGTACGGCTCACCTCGCTGTCCTTGAACACGACGATGTAGCTGTCCTTGACGGCGGTGGCGCCGCCGGCGCTTCGGATGGTGCCGACCGGTTCGGCGGCCATGGCCGGCGTCGCTGCCGCCACCATGGCCAACGCAGCCAACCCGACGAGAACGGACCTTTGTGGAAGAGCCATCTTCCTACTACCTCCCTCTCATCGACAGCCTTCGTCACCTGCTCGGGACAGCTAGATCGAAGGATGCCGATCAAGAAGAGGGTAGTTCGAGGTGTTCAACCAGATAAACATGTCGGATCACCCATAACACGAAGCGATGGTCCCCCTACGGGTACGGGTACGGGAGGGACCGGGGACCAACCCGGATTCGCCGACACGAAAAACGGGCAAGGCTGACCGGTATGCAGAACCACTTGGTCCTCCTGCTCCCGGTCGCAGTCGTCTGGTGGGCCGCCGGCTACCTCGCGGAGGGGCTGCCCCGGATGCGGCACGCGCGCGGGCTGCGCCGACACACCGGCTGGCTGCTCGGATTGACCCTGGTCGGGCTCGGTCTGACGGTGGCTCTGCCGATCGCCGGCCTGACCACCGCCGGTGCCACCCTGGCCGACCGGGCCGCCGGTGGCCTGGCCCTGGCCGCCCTGCCCGCGTTGACGGTGGCGATCTGCACCGTACGCCGGGTGCGTCGGCTCCGGGCCGGAGCGGGGGCACTGGCCGCCACCGCCACGACCCCGGCCCCGCACGGGCTGCGGGCCGCCGCCGCCCATCCGATGATCGGGCTGCCGTTGCAGGTGACCGGACTGGCCCTGCTGCCCGCCCTGATCGCGGCCAGCGGCGTCGGTCAGTTCTTCGGCCCCGGTGCCACCGGACCGGCGGTCACCATCGGAGTGTTGGGCGTGGTGGCCATCGGGGTCCGCCACGCGCTGCGGCACAACCGGCTGGCCGAGCGGGCCATGCCGCAGCGGGCCGTCAGCTCACCGAGCCCGGCCCGTGCCCTGCACGTATAGCAGTTCCAGGATCGCCCGGGTCGCCTCGAACCAGCGGTCGAGCCAGCCCGGCGGCGGCACACTGCCCCTGGGGGGCAACTCCAGCAGCAGGCCGCGCAGCAGCGGATGATCCGCCAGGGAGCCCTCGTCCATGGTCGACCAACCGGCCGCCGGGAAGGACGGCTCGGTGAGCGGATTGGGGTCCAGCGACGGCAGGGTGAGCGGCGAAGCCGCCGGCTCGCCCGTCGGGCTGGCCTCCCGCCCAGGGTGTTCGGGGTCCGTAGAGACCACCTCGGTCAACACGGTGTCCCGCCGAGCCCCGCGATATTTCCCACCGAACCGCTCCGGCTTGCCCGGCCCGTTGGTGAGGTTGTCCGACCCGATACTCGTCATCGTCTCGCCTGCCTCGTTCGGATACCCGCCCTGCTCGGGGGGATGTCGACCAGCGCGTACCGAGAGGTACAACGAGACGGACACGAAGTGGCGACGGCAGCCGTGCCGACCGTCGGCACGAACTGGTCCCCGACCGGACGAGCCGATCGGGGACCAGTCACTACTACGGGATCAGTCCCGTCCGAAGACGCCGTCCCGTGTGCCGGCGACGAAGGCGCGCCAGTCACCCGGGGCGAAGACCAGGGCCGGTCCGGCCTTGTCCTTCGAATCCCGGACGCCGACCGCCCCGGTCACATACGCCACCTCAACGCAGTTGTCACAGTTCGGCCCGCTCTTCGAGCTCTTGAACCAGTGCGCCTGCGTCAGGTTCACGGGGAATCCTTGCGTCGCCATTTCCACAGCGGCTCCTCTGCCAGTTTTGCGATGTACCCGACGGACTCCTCCGGACGCATGGCCGCTGCTCGAATGTGATCGAAGATGAAGTTGTACTTCTGTAGTTCGTCGCTCTTCTCCAGGAAGAGCCCACCCGTGGCGTTCTCCGCGTACACGACATCCGGATCACCGGGTTCAGGGAAGCCCAGAATCGTGAAGGTGCCGTCCATGCCGGCGTGAGCTCCCACCTCGAAGGGCAGGACCTGCAACGTCACGTTCGGCAGCTTGGCCACCTCCACCAACTGCTGGAGCTGAGCGCGCATCACCGCGTCCCCGCCCACCGGACGGCTCATCACCGCCTCATCGAGCACCACCCACAGATCGACCGGATCGTCCTGCGTCAACAACGACTGACGACCGAGTCGGACACGCACTCGTTGCCGCACCTGTTCCTCGGTGAAGTCAGGGCGGGCCGCACGGATCATCGCGCTGGCGTAGTCCTCGGTCTCCAGTAGGCCCGGAACGACCTGCTGCTCGTACGCACGGATCGAGCTGGCCGCGGCCTCCAGGCCCACGTACGCCCCGACCAGAACCGTGCTGTACGGATGCCACCATCCCTTCTGCCGCGCCTCCCGCGCGATCTGCACCAACTCGTCGCTCTCGGCGCCGACCACCCCGTAGATGCGGAGCATGTCCCGAACGTCCCGGGGGGTCGCGGTCGTGTGGCCGGTCTCGATCCGGGAGATCTTCGACGCCGAGCACTCCAGTTGCTCGGCGACCGCCTCGATCGTGATTCCGGCCGTCTCCCGCTGGCGACGAAGTTCCGCGCCGAGTCGGCGTCGCCGGATGGTCGGACTACGCCGCTCACTCACGGTGTCACCTTCCGCCTCGACGCGCCGCTGCGTGCCGCCGCCTGGGGCGCGATCCATGGGGCGGCGGACGTTCGCGGCAAAGGGGGATGAAGCCGGTCCTCGACCGGCCGCGACGGGCGAAACCGGTCCCAGTGTGCCGTTTGGGTGGTGGAACGTTCAAGCGTCGTTTCGCGCGAGCCGCTCATGTATCGGCAAAAGTCGACATGCAACTTGCATGAAGCACGACGCTGATGCACTCTGTCCGTATGACCCAGGCTACGCACCGTTTCGATCCAGTCTCCCCCTGTGATCACCGCGGTGCAATCGGAGGCGGTAGCGTCAGCCGCTTTCCGTGACAGCCGAGACATGACGGGCCGGTGGCCACCAGCACCGCTCGACCCGTCATCGTCCCGCACCGGTGTAGAGACACGACCTCCTCGCCGGAAGTCCGCACTGCCCCCCACACAGCCTTGCCGGCCTTCCCCGCCGGCCGACCTTCAGGAGCCCATGTGCTTCCCCGCTCCGGTGACGTACTGCACGTGAACAGCGCGGCCAGTGTCCAGTTCGCCAAGCCCATTCACTTCCGGGTGATCCGGGTGCTGGACCGGCCCACCTACGACGGCTGGCTCTGGCTGGAAGGCTACGAGTTGAACGCGGTGGGAGACGCGGTCAACCGCCGGTCCATCTTCGTCAAACGGGATGGGCTGCGACTGCTTCAGGCCGCGCCGCAGCCGCAGCCGCACACCGTCCGCTCGCTCCGCCGGCCCGTGAGCCGGACCCCGATCCGTACGGCCTGAGCAGCCGAGCCACGACGGGCTGAGCCTTCGGAACAGCCGCCGAGGGGCACACCGGCACCATAGAATCGGTGTGCCCACCCCGGCACCTCTCCACCGCGCCTCCAGGACCCTGAACCTGGGATGGCCATGGTCAATCTGTCCGCGCGGCGGCCCCATCGGTCCCGTATCGCCTACGCCTTCGGAATCCTGGCACTGCTGGGTGCCGCCGCCACCCTGGCGGTGCTGATCCGGGATCCCGCCCTGTCGTCGACCCGGCTGGCCGAACCGGTGCCCGCCCCCGAGATCACGGTGGTGGAAGCCACCCCGACGGAGGACTTCCCACCCACCTGGGAGGAGTTCACCGACGAGGACTTCGCCGTGCCGCCCGAGGGCTCGGCCAACCTGCCCGGCGGCCCCGAATCCTCCGCCCCCCACCGGGCGGGCAGGACCGGTCACACCGTCGGCGAGCACAGCGCGGACGAACTCAGTCGGTCGCTGTTCTGGTCGGGGGTGTTCGGGCTGGCCATCTCCCTGGCCGGGCTGGGGCTGGTGGGTACCAGACGCCGCCAGTGGTGAGCCCTCCGACGGTCACCTGGTGGGGCTGGCCGTGGCCGTCGGATCAGTGGTCGTCGGTGCAGTGGTCGGCTCGGTGCTCGGCGGCTCCGGGGCCGGTGTCGACGGGCTCGGATCGGCCCTGGCGACCACCAACCTGACCACGTCGCCCGACTCGACGGGATCCCCCGCCCCCGGGTCGGTGGCGATCACCGTCCCCGCCGGTTGGTTCGACGGGCGGTACTCCACCTGGGGTTCGAGATCCAGCCGGTCCAGCAGGGCCCGGGCGGCCTCCTCGGTGAGGCCGACAAGTGGGGGCAGCGGCAGGGTGGTCGGCGCCGCACTGGTCGTCGGCGTGGCCGAGGGCGAGCGGGTGGGTGACGGCGAGTCGCTCGTGGGTGCCGCCGAGGTGGTCGGCTGCGGCGAGGGCGGGCCGGAGTCTCCCTCGTCGACCGCCTGACGGGCCAGCCACAGCCCTGTCCCGAGCAGCGCCAGGAGCAGCAGCAGGGCGATGCCCCAGACGATCGGCAGCCACCAGCGCCGCCCGGCCGGGTCGTCGCCGTACCACTCGCCGGCGGCCAGGTCGCGCTCCTGACCGGAACCCGCCGGCGGCACCTCGGCCCGTCCCGACCATGGCTCCGCCCGTCGCACCGGAGGCACCGGTACGGTCGGGTCCGCCGCCGGGGGTCCAGAGGTGCCGCCCAGGATGGCGGTCTGGTCGGAATCTGCGGCGGAGTCGGAATCTGCGGCAGCCGGAGGCAAGGGGCGGGTGTGGTCGGGATCTGCGGCGGACGAAGGCAACGGACGTGTCCGGTCGTCCGGCTGTTCCTCGCCCCGCTCGCTCATCTCGACATCCCCACCCTGGTCAACCTAGCGCCTCCTCGGGCCATCGGCCGGCATCAGCGTGTCGGGCGTCCGGTCACTGCGAATCCGGGCTGTCCCCCGGGGTCCCGCAGACGAGGCGCACCTCGTCGTCCCACCGGCCGAGGGTGCCACCGGCAGGTTCCTGGGCGGTGACCGCGCCGTCCAGCCCGGCCGGATGGCGGGGGACGAATCCGTAGCGCAGGAGGTCGGCCGCCGCCGCCCGGCAGTCCGTCCCCAGCACGTTCGGCACCTCGGTCGGCGGTGGCGACCCGATCACATTGATCACGACTACGACACCGCGTTTCACCAGGCTGCCGGCCTCCGGGTCGGTACTCGACACCCGGGAATCGCCCCCACCGCCCAATCATCGGCGTCTGTGATCACCGACGCCAGACACCCTCGGTCACCATCACCCTCCGGTACGGCGCACGACTCGCCGCACCGAGCACAGGAGGTTACGCTGCCCGGCATGGCCAGACAGGGCTGGGGAGGATCGATAGCCACCGCAGCCGGCGTAGCCGCCGGCGCCGGTGCCGCCCAACTGGGTTTCGCGTACGGCCTGGGCATTCTGAACTGGGCACCGGCTGATCCGACGGCCGGCACGGCGGCCTGGGTGGCCAGTCTGATCTGGGCCACCTGGATCGCCGCCAACTCGACCATCTTCGGTGCGGTCTGCGCCCAACGGCTCCGCGACCGGCACCCCAGCCCGGCCGACCCGACCTCGACAGGCGACCCGGATCGACCCTCGCAGACCGGCCGACGCCCCGGTGACGGCGGGTGGTCAATCGCGTTGGCCGGGGCCGCCGCTCTGGGCGCACTGATCACCGTGCTGCTGGTCGCGGTACCCGCCCGGGTCGCGGTGGTACCGGACACCCCCGCGCCCCGGGACATGGCCGCCGGGTACGCCGCAGTCGGCGTACTGGTGGGTGCCTTGGTGGCCCTCTGGTCGCTGCGCTGTCGGGCGGCAGCCACCAATGTGATCGCCACCGCCGGCTGGTTGTGGCTGCTCGCGGTCGTCGCCGTGGTCGACTCGGTGCTGGCCGGTCGGGGTCTGACCACCGCACAGTTGGGCATCTGGCAGCTCAGCTCCGACAGCGACCAGTTCTGGATCCGGGACTACTTCTACTGGCCCGGAGCCCTCCTCTCGCTCGGTTCGGCACTGGCGATCGGTGCCCTGGCCGCCTGGCGAGGGGTACGCGACTCCGATCGGCGGGTCGGCCCCACCGCCTCCGGTGCGGCCGGCCCTCTGCTGGTGGCGATCGCCTACTTCCTCGCCGTACCGAGGTTGACGGCGATCAGCCCCGAGCAGGTGTCCGCCCACCTCATCGCCCCGTACGCGGCGATAGTCGGAGTCGGCGGATCCGTCCTGGTCGCCGCGCTCGCCCAGCGGGCCGCCCGACGCCGGTCGGACCAGCCGGTCGCCGATCAGCCCTCCACCCCGCCGCTGCCTCGGCAGCGCTCCGGGGACGACGACATCGCCTCCGGGGTCACCGGCGAGCCGACCGAGAACAACAGCCCCGGCGAGCCGACCGGCGACCGCCCCAATGCAGCCGGGGACGGTGCCGGGGTGGCCGGCGCCAAGCCCACCAGGTCGGATAAGCAGGCCGGGGCGGAGCCTGCGGAGATCACCTCCGGCGGGGTCCGGGAGGGGTCGGATGTGGCTCCCGGGGCCGAGGGGTCACCGGAGGGGCCGCAGACCCGGAGGGGACCTGCCCGGCCCTCGCGGCGAGCCCGCTGAGGTCAGTCGATCGGCCAGGTGTGCACCGGTTCGTTGCTGCCCTGCAACTCGGCGTACCGCTGAAGCATGTGGTGCAGGGCGGCCCGCCGGTCCATGCCCCGTTGCCGCTGGGCGGCCCACACGGTCGAGGTCTGCCAGTCCGCACCGTTACGGCCGGTACGACAGCGCTGCTCGATGATGCCGAGCAGCCGGTCGCGTTCGGCCGGGGCCACCCCGAAGCCGTCCAGCCCGTCGAAGGCGATGGGCAACAACACGTCGAGGACCAGCTTGGTCACCGGCACCTCACCGAGGCGGGGCCAGTGCACTACGGCGTCCATGCCCCGTCGGGCGGCGGCGTGGAAGTTCTCCTCGGCGGAGCTGAAGGTCAGCTGGCTCCAGATCGGACGGTCTGCCTCGGCCAGGCCCCGGACCAGCCCGAAGTAGAAGGCGGCGTTGGCCAGCATGTCGACCACGGTGGGCCCGGCCGGCAGCACCCGGTTCTCGACCCGCAGATGTGGGCGCCCGTTCATGATGTCGTACACCGGGCGGTTCCAGCGGTAGACCGTGCCGTTGTGCAGCCTCAGCTCGGCGAGTTCGGGCACCCCGCCGGCGTGCAGGACCTCGACCGGGTCCTCGCTCTCGCAGATGGGCAGCAGCGGCGGGAAGTAGCGGACGTTCTCCTCGAAGAGGTCGAAGATCGAGGTGATCCAGCGTTCCCCGAACCACACCCGGGGTCGCACCCCTTGCGCCTTCAACTCATCCGGGCGGGTGTCGGTGGCCTGTTCGAACAGGGCGATCCGGGTCTCCGCCCATAGTTGCCGGCCGTACAGGAAGGGGGAGTTGGCCCCCACCGCCACCTGCGCTCCGGCGATCGCCTGGGAGGCGTTCCAGTAGTCGGCGAAGCTGTCCGGCGCCACCTGGAGGTGGAACTGGAGGCTGGTGCAGGCCGCTTCGGGGGCGATGGAGTCGGTGTGGGTACGCAGCCGCTCCACCCCGCGGATGTCCAGTTCGATGTCCTCGCCCCGGGCACCGACGATCTGGTCGTTGAGCACCCGGTAACGCTCGTTCGTGGACAGATTGTCGGCGACCAGATGACACTCGGTCAGGGTGGGCAGGATGCCGACCAGGACGATCCGGGTGTCCGAGCGGGCCGCCCGCTCACCCGCCCGGTTGAGGCTGCCCAGCAGGCCCCGCTCGTAGTCGGCGAAGCCGTCACCGGAGATCAGTCTCGGACTCGCGTTCAGCTCCAGGTTGAACTGTCCCAGCTCGGTCTGGAACAGCGGATCGGCGATGGCGGCGAGGATCTCCTCGTTGCGCATGGCGGGTTCAGCCGCCTGATCGACCAGGTTCAGCTCGATCTCCAGCCCGGTCATCGGCCGGTCGGCGTCGAAGCCGAAGTCGTCGAGCATCAGGGCGAAGACATCCAGGCAGCGGCGGACCTTCTGCCGGTAGAGGACCCGATCCTCACGGGAGAATGTGGCTCGGTCGACATCCCTGCCCATGTGTTCCTCCCGGGGCGCGACGCGACGGAACCGGTGCCGTTCCGCAGCGCAGTGTGAACCATACTCGCTGACGCGCCGAACCTGGCTGCCCCGAACATCGGTTCCCTGCCGCAGTCCACCGCCCAGCAACGCCGCTCTGACCAGCGACGGGCCCGATCGGACGCGCTAGAAGACTTCCTACCCAGCCGGGCTGTCGTGGCCAACGGTCCAACTGACGAACAATCTGTGACATTAAGCATCGGCCCCCGTGGTTGCCACAGCGTCCCGCATGGTTGTCCGGGCATCCGGCGTGGTTTTCCCGACATTTCGCCGACACGTGCCACCGGTGGCAGCGCGACGTGGTGGACAACGCCGAAAGGCCCGCGCGAGCTTCAGCGCGGGCCTGTCGGCGGGTGTCAGGATCAGGCCTGGCGGACGCCCTCGCCCTCGATCTCAATCTTGATCTTCTTGCCGACCAGGACGCCACCGGACTCCAGGGCGACGTTCCAGGTCAGGCCGAACTCCTCACGGTCGATCTCGGCGCTCGCCGAGAAGCCGAAGATGTCCTGGCCGAAGGGGCTGCGACCGACACCCTCGAACTCGACCTTGAGGTCGACCGGGCGGGTCACGTCCTTGATGGTGAGCTCACCGGCGAGGACGAACTCGTTGCCGCTGTGGGACTTCACCCCGGTGCTGCGGTACTCCAGGGTGGCGAACTTCTCGACGTCGAGGAACTCCGGGCTGCGCAGGTGTGCGTCCCGGTCGGCCTGGGCGGTGGTAATGCTGGCCGCCTGGATGGTCGCGCTGACGGTCGACTCCAACGGCTCCTCGGCGATCGTGATGGTCGCGGTGGCCTCGGTGAACTCACCCCGCACCTTGGAGACCATCATGTGCCGGGCCAGGAAGCCGACCCGCTTGTGCGCGGCGTCCAGGAGGTAGGTGCCGGCCGCCGGGATGGTCAGGCCGTTCCATTCGCGGGTAACCGACTCGGTGCTGGTCATGGGAACTTCCTCCAGGGATAATGTTCGGCAAGTCAACGACTGACTCAGCAACTATACTCTCAACAATATTCCGTGTGTCAAGTACTGATAGGATGGCCTGGTGAACCCGAACGTGTTCAACGACTCACGCATCACCGCTGTCGGCCTCCTCTTCGAGGTGTACGCCGGGCTGTCGGCACGATTCGCCGCGCAGCTGGAAGAACACGGGCTTTCCTCGGTCGAGTTCGAGGTGCTCACCCGACTGACCCGCTCGCCCGACAACCAACTGAGAATGACCGACCTCGCCGCCCAGACCTCGCTGTCCACCAGCGGGGTGACCCGGGTGGTCGACCGGATGGAGCGCGACGGCCTGATCGTCCGGCAGGCCTGCCCCTCCGACCGACGTAGCTCCTTCGCCGTGGTGACCCCCGCCGGCCTGCGTCGACTCGATGAATGCCTGCCCGGCCACCTCCAACTCATCGAGGACTGGTTCACCGGCCAACTGGATCCCGCAGCCCTGAGCGCACTGCTCGACGGCCTGCGCCGGGTGCGGGATGCGGTGCATCCCTGCGCGACCGCCGGCAGCGACGAGTCCGTCCGTACGGAGGACACCAGCCCCACCGAAGGTTGATCATCGCGTGACCGTGGCTACTGATCAACCCCCGCTGTGAACTACCGGTGTTCGGCCGACCAGCCGAGGGTGACAGCAGCGGCAGAAAAGGCGGCAGAATCCATCGATCAAACGGGGATAGACCATCAAATCCGACAGATGACCTGTCCCCGTCTCGCTAGTCTCGGGTCCGCGGGGGCGTGCAGGGGGGTGCCGGCGCGGACGATGAGCGAGGGGTGACAACAGGGGGCTTTCTCGTCCGCGCCACCACCCCCCGTCGCCGCGACCGATCCCGGCCCTTCGGCGACTCCTCCCCAGCAGCCTCACCCGCACCGGCCAGCGCCGCCACCTCCAGCGCCGCCCGGGCGCGCAGTTGCGGATCGACATCAGCGGTACCCGGATCGGTCAGCAGCCGGGACAGCCACTCCCGCCCCACGGCTTCCTGCCCGCGGCGCCGCCACCAGGGCGGCAGGCCAACCGCCAGACGCAGGGCGGTGCCGGGATCGTCGACTGCGGCGTACGCCAGCGCGGCATCGATGTCCCCGCGGACCTCGTCGAGTAGACAGGCCTCGGTGTCGACCAGTCCCGCCACGGTGCGCTCCACGAATCGCGCGATCACCCGGGCGTGCCGACGACGGATGACGGTCGACTCACCGGCGCCGGAGGCGCGCTCCAGCGCGTAGTCCCGGACCGCGTCGAGCAACCGGAAGCGCAGCGGTGCATCCCCGCGCAGGTTCAGCAGCCCCAGTTCCAGGAACCGGTCGAGCAACCGTACGGGGTCGGCGGTGATGGCGGTGCCGGCTAGCATCTCCTCGGCCAGTTCCAGCGACCACCGGTTGCCGAACGCGGCGAACCGCCGCAGCGCCGCACGTTCCTCGTCGTCCAGCAGTCGGTAGCTGGCCGCCACCGCGTCGCGCAGCGTCTCCTGCACCGGTACGCGGGGCTCGTCCCGCCGCATCTGCCCACCCTGCCAGCCGCTGCGGACAGCCAGGTCCAGATCCAGCACCCGGTCGCCGTACCGGTCCAGCAGTTCGGTCAGGCTGAGCAGTCGACCGCGTGCCGCCATCAGCTCGATGGCCAGTGGCAGCCCGCCGGTTCGTCGTACCAGGGTGGCCAGGGCAGGCAGCTCCTCGGTGGCCGGTGGTTCCCGGCGGACCTGCGCCAGCCGGGCGGTGAACAGGGCCACCGCCGGACAGGCCGCCAGGGTCGCCGGATCGATGACCTCCGGCGCCGGCACCTCCAGGGGCGGGACCGGTCGGACCCATTCCTCCGGCAGCCCCAGCGGATGCCGACTGGTGATCAGTACCCGCAGGGAGGGCGCCGCCTCGGCGAGGCGGGGCACCGTCCGGGCCACCGCCTCGGGGGCCCGTTCGGCCGCGTCCACCAACAGCAACCCCGGACGATCGCCGATCCGGGCGGCCAGGTCCGCGACCCGGGCAGCCCCGAAGACCTCCAGCACGGCCGCGAGCACCTCGGCGACATCCGATCCGACGCCGATTTGCACCCCCCGGGCCTCCCCAGGGTGTACGGCATGACCGACGGCCAGGGCCAGCGCGGTCTTCCCGACCCCGGCCAGGCCCACCAGGCTGATCACCTGGGGGCCGTGCGGCCCGGTCAGCAGGGCCACCAGCTCGGCCAGGTCACCCTCCCGCCCGATCAGCTCGGGTGGTGGCGGGATGGGTGTCGGGGTACCGGAGCCGACCGGGTCGTCACCGGCTCCCCGAGCGGCTGCCACGAAGGTCGTACGGGCGGCACCGGTCAGTCCCAGAGCACCGGCCAGCAGCTCGATCGTGGTCCGTTGCGGACGCAGGGAGCGTCCCCGTTCCAGGTCCCGGACCGTCCGTACGCCGACACCGGCCCGGGCCGCGAGTTCGGCCTGGGTCAGGCCGGCGGCTCGACGGTGGCCGCGCAGCAGCTGCGCGAGGTCGGACGGCTCGACCGAGGCCGAGAAGGGATCATGACCCAGCGTCATGGCCACGGACATTACGGGCCAGGACCGACAGCCGACACACGAGCGTCAGCCACCCGACCGGTCGATGCGGAAAGCCGACAGGATGAGCCGGGGTCAGCCGCGCAGGGCCGGCGCCAGGACAGGTGGCCCGTCGAGCCCTGGCCCCGGCTGCCCGGCTCGGCTCACATCCCCAGGTCCCGCGCGATGATCATGCGCTGCACCTCGGAGGTGCCCTCGCCGATCTCCAGGATCTTGGAGTCCCGCCAGAACCGGGCCACCGGGTACTCGTTCATGAAGCCGTACCCGCCGTGGATCTGGGTGGCCTCCCGGGCGTTGTCCACCGCGATCGTGCTGGCGTGCAGCTTGGCGATCGCCGCCTGCCGCTTGAACGGCTCGCCGGCCAGCATCCGGGCCGCCGCGTCGTAGTACGCCAGCCGGGCGGTGTGCGCCTTCATCTCCATGTCGGCGACCTTGAACTGGATCGCCTGGTAGTTGCCGATCGGCTGGCCGAAGGCGTGCCGCTCGCGGGCGTACTTGATCGACTCGTCGACGCAGCCCTGGGCCAGCCCCACGGCCAGGGCGGCGATGGCGATCCGACCCTCGTCGAGGATGCGCAGGAACTGGGCGAAGCCCCGGCCCCGCTCGCCGAGCAGGTTCTCCGCCGGCACCCGGCAGTCGTCGAAGGTCAACTCGTGGGTGTCCGAGGCGGTCCAGCCGACCTTGGAGTAGCCGGGGGCGACCGTGAAGCCCGGGGTGCCGCTCGGCACGATGATGGTGGACAGTTCCTTGGCGCCGTCCGGTCGGGTGCCGGTGACCGCGGTGACGGTGACCATGGAGGTGATGTCCGTGCCCGAGTTGGTGATGAAGGCCTTCGAACCGTTGATCACCCACTCGTCGCCCTCCAGCACGGCCCGGGTCTCCGTGCCCCCGGCGTCCGAGCCGGTGCCCGGCTCGGTCAGCCCGAACCCGGCCAGCGCCTCGCCGCTGAGCAGCTTCGGCAGCCAGCGGGCCTTCTGCTCCTCGGTGCCGAACCGGTAGATCGGCATCGCGCCCAGGGAGACCGCCGCCTCCAGGGTGATCGCCACGCTGGAGTCGACCCGGGCCAACTCCTCCAACGCCAGGCAGAGGGCGAAGTAGTCGCCGCCCATCCCGCCGTACTCCTCGCTGAAGGGCAGGCCGAACAGGCCCATCTTGCCCATCTGCCGGATGATCTCGTACGGGAAGGTGTGCTGCTCGTAGTGCTCGGCGATGACCGGCGCGACCACCTCGCGGGCGAAGTCCCGCACGCTGTCGCGCAGGGCCTGGTGCTCCTCGGAGAGCCGGAAGTCCATCGGGTTCCTCCTGTGTGGACGGCCGTCGGACGCTTGTGGCGCCGCCGACGGTGCCGGTGATGACTGCTGCGGGTACGCCGGTTCAGACGGGGGTTACGCCGTGCCGACGCCGGGAGAAGTGCCGATCCTTGCTCCGGGCGGCGGTGAAGCGGCGGACCAGTTCGGCGCGCAACTCGTGCGGCTCGACGATCGTGTCGATGACCAGTTCACTGGCCAACCGGACGATGTCGATGTCCTGCTCGTACTCGGCGCGCTTGGCGGCGACGAAGGCAGCCCGCTCGGCCTCGTCCTCGATCGCGGCGATCTTGTTCGCATACACCGCGTTGACCGCGGCCTCCGCGCCCATCACCGCGATCTTCGCGGTGGGCAGGGCGATGGTGGCGTCCGGCTCGAAGCCCGGCCCGGCCATGGCATAAAGACCAGCGCCGTACGCCTTGCGGACCACCACACAGATCTTGGGTACGGTCGCCTCGGAGATCGCGGTGATCATCTTTGCACCGTGCCGGATGATGCCCTGCTTCTCCACCGCGCTGCCGACCATGAATCCGGGCACGTCGGACAGGAACAGCAGCGGCACGTTGAAGGCGTCGCAGAGCTGCACGAACCGGCTGGCCTTGTCGGCCGAGTCGACGAAGAGCACCCCGCCCTTGAACATCGAGTTGTTGCCGATCACGCCGACGACCTCGCCGTTCAGCCGGCCGAACCCGATGGTCAACTCCTTGGCCCAGAGGGCCTGGATCTCGAAGAAGGAACCCTCGTCGAGCAGCCCCTTGACGTACCGCCGCATGTCGAAGGCCTGCCGCTCGCTGGCCGGCACCAGCGCGGCCAGGTCCGCCTTGGCGGGGGCCTCGACCGGCTCCGCCGTCGGCGGCTGCTGGGTCCAGTTGGCCGGCAGGTACGACAGGTAGCGCTTGACCACGTCGAGGGCCTCGGCCTCGGTCTTGCAGAGGAAGTGCCCGACCCCCGACTCGGCGCAGTGCACCTTGGCACCGCCCATCGCCTCCAGGGTGGTCTTCTCCCCGGTGACCATCTCGACCATCCGGTCGGAGCCGAGGTACATGCTGGCGTTGCCGTCCACCATGGCCACCACGTCGCAGAACGCCGGGATGTAAGCGCCGCCGGCCGCGCTAGGCCCGAACAGTGCGCAGACCTGGGGAATCGAGCCGGAGGCGCGTACCTGATTCCAGAAGATCTTGCCGGCACCCCGGCGCCCCGGGAACAGCTCCACCTGGTCGGTGATCCGGGCCCCGGCCGAGTCGACCAGGTAGACCATCGGGACCCCGGTGTCGTACGCCCGCTCGATGATCCGAATGATCTTCTCGACGGTACGCGCGCCCCAGCTGCCGGCCTTGACGGTGGAATCGTTGGCCATCAGGCAGACCTGACGCCCGTCGATGGTGGCCGTGCCGGTCACCACCCCGTCGGCGGGCAGGCCCTCGGCTAGGGCGTTGGCGAAGAGTCCATCCTCGACGAAGGATCCCTCATCGACCAGCAGCGCCACCCGCTCCCGGGCGAACAGCTTGCCCTTGGCCGCGTTCGCCGCGTGGTACTTCTCCGCACCGCCGGCCCGAACCCGCTTACCGAGTTGCTCCAGCGCGCCACCGTCTACCGTCACCACGGCTCCCCACCCCCAGCCGACCTGAACGATCGTTAATCTACCCCACTCCCCCCACCCCCCACCACGCCTCACCCACCCGCCCTCTGCCCCGCCCCCGCGACCCCTCCCGCGATCTTGCACTTTGTGTCGCCCATATGCACCTTTCATGGCGATACATGGCGACCAAAACTGCAAGATCGCGGGGGAGGGTGGGGGTGGGTTTAGGGGAGGGGGGTCAGGAGGGTGCGGGGGCCAGCGCGGAGGACGCCGGAGGGGAGGCGGCGGGCGGTCAGTTCCTCGGCGAGTTTGGCGGCCTCGATCAGGGCGTCGAGGTCGATGCCGGTGTCGATGCCCATGTCGTGCAGCATGTGCACGGCCTCCTCAGTGGCCAGGTTGCCGCTGGCACCGGGGGCGTACGGGCAGCCGCCCAGGCCACCGACGCTGGCGTCGAACTCGGTGATCCCGAACTCCAACGCGGTCAACAGGTTCGCCAGGGCGGTACCCCGGGTGTTGTGGAAGTGCAGCAGCACCGGGATGTCCGCGTTGCGCTCGCGTACGGCGGCCAGCAGGTCCCGGACCCGTCGGGGGGTACCCATGCCGGTGGTGTCGCCGAAGGCCACCCGGTCGGCGCCGTCACGGACCACCCGGTCCACGATGGCGGCCACCCGGCCGGGGTCGATGTCCCCCTCGTACGGGCAACCGAAGCTGGTAGCGATGATCACCTCGGCGGTGGCGCC
Organism: Micromonospora sp. NBC_01739; assembly: GCF_035920385.1. Taxonomy (GTDB): domain Bacteria; phylum Actinomycetota; class Actinomycetes; order Mycobacteriales; family Micromonosporaceae; genus Micromonospora. Next base: position 4,944,425 of record NZ_CP109151.1, read on the forward strand.
GGCGCCGTGCAGCAGGTCGATCAGCTCGGCGATGTCGTCGAGCGACTCGTCCGTGCCGCGGTTGACGTTGCGCCGATTGTGGGTGTCGCTGGCGGAGACGACGACTTCGATCTCGGTGAACCCGGCGGCCAGGGCCCGCTGGGCGCCCCGGGAGTTGGGCACCAGCGCCGAGTAGTTCACCCCGTCGACCTTCGTCGCCCGCTGCCACACCTCGTCGGCGTCGGCCATCTGCGGGATCGCCTTCGGGTGCACGAACGACACCGCCTCGATCCGCCGTACCCCGGTGTGGGACAGCGCGTCGAGCAGCCGCACCTTAGCCTCGGTCGGAATCGGCTCCTCGTTCTGGAGCCCGTCACGCGGTCCAACCTCCCGGATGGACACAAACCCCGGCAGTTCCGTCATCCTGGCCACCTCACTGTGACACCCATCGAGCCCTGCTTCCTTTCCAGCATCCCACCCCACCCACCCGACCCCTGTTGATCGAAAAGTTCAGCGCATGCGGGTTATCAGGGTGGTGTCGTAGGTGCCGGAGGTGAACTCCTGGTTGTCCAGGAGTTCGGTGAAGAAGGGAAGGTTGTTCTTGGGGCCGGACAGGGCGAAGTCGGCCACGGCGGTACGGGCCCGGGCGATGGCCTCGGAGCGGGTGTCGGCGTACACGATGAGCTTGGCCATCAGGCTGTCGTAGAAGGGGGTGACCGTGTTGCCCTCGACGTAGCCGGAGTCGACCCGTACCCCCTCGCCGGTGGGCTCCACCCAGGTCTTGATCACCCCTGGGCCGGGCAGGAACCGCTTCGGGTCCTCGGCGTTGATCCGCAACTCGATGGCGTGGCCGCGCGGACTCAGCGCGTCCGGGTCGAAGGTGGGCGGCAGGCCGGCGGCCACCCGCAGCTGCTCCTCGACCAGGTCCAGGCCGTAGACCAGCTCGGTGACCGGGTGCTCCACCTGGAGCCGGGTGTTCATCTCCAGGAAGAAGAACTCGTCCGTGCCCGGGACCAGCAGACACTCCACCGTGCCGGCGTTGCGGTAGCCGACCGCCTCACCGGCCCGTACCGCCGCGGCCAGCAGGCGTTCCCGCAGCTGCGGCGACACCGCCGGGGAGGGGGACTCCTCGACCAGCTTCTGGTTGCGGCGCTGCACGGAGCACTCCCGCTCACCCAGGGCCACCACCCGGCCGTCGGCCAGCCCCAGGATCTGCACCTCGACGTGCCGTACCCGGGGGAAGTAGCGCTCGATCAACACCGAGCCGTCGCCGAACATCCGCTCCGCGAACGCGCGCACCTTGTCGTACTCGGTGCGCAGAGCGCTCTCGTCGGCGGCCACCCCCATGCCCATGCCGCCACCGCCGGCGGCGGCCTTCACCATGACCGGGTACCCGATCTGGTTCGCGGCCGCGACCGCCGCGGGCAGGTCGGCCGCCGGCTCGGTGGTGCCGGGGGCCACCGGAACCCCGGCGGCGGCCATCAGGTTCCGCGCGTTGATCTTGTCGCCCATCGCGCTGATCGCGTCCGCCCCCGGTCCGACCCAGACCAGGCCCTCGGCCTCGACGGTACGGGCGAAGTCGGCGTTCTCCGACAGGAAGCCGTAGCCGGGGTGGATGGCCTGGGCCCCGGTCGAGGCGGCGGCGGCGAGGATCGCCTCGGTGTTGCGGTAACTCTGCGCCGGGTTGGCGGGCCCTACACAGACCGCCTCGTCGGCCTCCCGCACGAACGGCAGATCGGCGTCCGCCTCGGAATGCACCGCGATCGCGCGTACGCCGAGCCGCCTGGCGGTACGGATGATCCGGCGGGCGATCTCGCCCCGGTTGGCGACCAGCAACGACTCGATCATGGGTCCTCCGAGCGTCCAGATGGTGGGACCGCATGCTAGGCAGGCCCACCGCCATGGAGCAAGGAAGGGCCCTCTTGCTGGAGCCCCGGGGAGGAGACCTCAGGCCGGTCCGGTGGGGGCCAGCAGCGCGGCCAGGGTGGCGGCGCGCAGCAGTTCGGCCCGGCGGCGGCGGTCCACCTCACCACCGAGGAAGGGGGTGGAGTTCATCAGGCCGAAGGCGGCGTGCGCCAGCACCCGCGCCTCCCCGTCGGGCAGCCCGTCGTGCAGGGCGGTCAGCACGGTGACCCACTCCTCCACGTAGAGCCGCTGGAGGCGCCGGATGCGCCGTCGGGGCTCCTCGGGCAGCCGGTCCAACTCGTGCAGGTGCAACGCGATGACTGCGGGATTGGCCAATGCGAAGTCGACATGAAAGTCGATCAACGACTCCAGGGCGGCACCTGGATCGCCCGGGTGGCCGGCGGCGCGCTGACGGCCTCCGTCGAGCAGTCCCTCGCTCACCGGCACCAGCGCGGCGACCAGCATCGCCTCCTTGCCGGCGAAGTGGTGGTAGAGGGCCGGGCCGGTCACCCCGGCCGCCGCGCCGATGTCGTCCATCGACACCCCGTGGTAGCCGCGGGAGGCGAACAGCCCCACCGCGATCTCCAGGATCTCGTCCTTGCGGGACCGGCGCCGCCCCGTCCCCGTAGCCCCGCTGTTCGCGCTGCGGGCCCGCTGCTCCACCGTCACCGGGCAAGCCTAGACCGAGGCCGATGACCGGGGGCAGGCTTGGTTACCCGCCAGTCCGCCTGCCGGGAACGCCCACGTGGCGATGGCCGCCGACGACCGGTCACGAACAGCACCCGCACCAGCTCAGCGGGCGGATCGGCCGCTGGAGGTCACGCCCGCTGGTGCAGCCCGGACAGCCGCAGGGCGATCCGGCGGCGTACCGGGGGCAGCCCGGAGACCAGGCGCAGCAGCACGTCCCGGGCCGGCCGGGCGGGCGGGGGCACCACGGCGAGCCGGGTCAGCCGGCCGGCGAAGCCGGCCACCTCCTCGGCCAGCGGACGACGCCGGGCGGCGTACTCGTCGAGCAGCCGGTCGGGCCCCCCGGCCAGCACCTCGGCGAGGGTTTCCCCCAGGTCGATCGCGTCACGGATGCCCAGATTCATGCCCTGCCCCCCGGCAGGGCTGTGCACATGACCGGAGTCACCGGCCAACAGGATCGGCCCGGCGCGGAAGGTCTCGGCCACCCGCTGGTGCTGCCGGAAACGGGAGGACCACAGCACCTCGCGTACCCGGTCGGGGCGGGCGGCCGGGCCGCGTTCGTCGAGGATCCGTTGCAGGTATGCGGCATCGGGCTCGGCCGGCGGGTCGGTGACCGTGGCGACCAGGCGGACCTGGTCGCCGGGCAGCGGCACCCAGACCAGTGGACCGCCCCGGGCCAGGAAGATCGAGGCCCCTTCGCGGGACATGGTGCTGTCCATGAGCACGTCGGCCAGCACGAAGGATTCCGTGTCGGCCCGCCCGGTGAAGGGGATGCCGGCCGCCGTGCGTACGGTGCTGTGCATTCCGTCGGCCGCGATCACCCACCGGGCCCGCACGGTGGCGCCGTCGAACCGCGCCAGGGCGCCGGCATCGTCGAGGTCCAGGCCGGTCAGCCGGTACGGACGCAGCACCTCACCCCCCGCCTCGGCCAGCTGCTCGGCTAGCACCTGCTCGGTGACCGACTGGGACACCGTCAGGGCGTACCGATGTCGACTCGGCAATCCGTCGAACGGCACGGTGACCAGCACCCGGTCCCGGTCCCGCACGGTGATCCGACGGGAGGGCAATCCCCGCGCCACCAGGAGGGCTGCGGCGTCGATGCGGTCCAGCATCTCCAGGGTGTACGCGTGCACCACCGCCGCCCGGGAGGTCACCTGGGGCCGTTCCCGCTCGTCGACCAGGGTGGCCTGGACACCGTGACGGGCCAGGGTGAGCGCCGCGGTCAGCCCGGTCGGGCCGGCGCCGACGATCAGGACATCCGTTCGTTCGGGCAGCATGGCGACCTCCGAGGCATCTGCCAACATCTGTTTGCCAACAGCCGTTGACCTGACGGTAAGTCGACCCGGAACCGGAAGTCAACGATCGTTGGCATACTGTCGGTCAGATGACGGAAGGCGTACACCAGCGGCAGGGTGGATCGCAGGCGCAGCCGGCAGCCGGGGTGCGGGGAACGCGTCGCTCGGAGGCGACCCGGGCGGCCATCCTGCGAGCGGCCCGGGCCCGATTCGCGGCCGACGGCTATGACCGGGCGACCATCCGCGCCATCGCGGCGGACGCTCGGATCGATCCTTCGATGGTGATGCGCTACTACGGCAACAAGGAGGGGTTGTTCGCGGCGGCGGCCGATTTCGACCTGCGCCTGCCGGACCTCGGCGGGGTGCCCCCCGAGCGCCTCGGCGACACCCTCGTCGGACACTTCCTGACCCGCTGGGAGGCCGACGACACCCTGCCCGCCCTGCTGCGTACGGCGTCCACCAACCCCAATGGAGCGGAGCGGCTACGCACCATCTGCGCCACCCAGCTCGGCACGGCAGTGGCCCGGGTCATCGCCGATCCCACCCAGGCTCCCCGCCGGGCCGGTCTGATCGCCGGCCAGCTACTCGGGGTGGCCCTCACCCGCTACGTCCTGCGCATACCACCCATGGTCGACATCTCCCTGGCCGAGTTGCGCGGCTGGCTGGCCCCCACCATCCAGCGCTATCTGATGGACGAGACCCCCGTCGATCGTTGAAGTCGCCGGGGACGGCCCGCCCGGCGACTTCGACGATCGGCCCGAGGGATCAGGTCGGGTTGGGGCCCTTGACGACGGGGGCGCGCACCAGGTTGCCCCATTCGGTCCAGGAACCGTCGTAGTTGCGAACCTGGGGGTAGCCGAGCAGGTGGCGCAGCACGAACCAGGTGTGGCTGGAGCGTTCCCCGATCCGGCAGTACGCGATCACGTCGTCCTCCGGGCTCAGCCCGAGCTGATCGGCGTAGATGGCGCGCAGTTCCTCGGCCGACTTGAAGGTGCCGTCGTCGTTGGCGGCGGACTTCCACGGCTTGCTCACCGCACCCGGGATGTGCCCACCCCGCAGCGCACCCTCCTGCGGATAGTCCGGCATGTGCAGCATCTCGCCGGTGTACTCACCCGGTGAACGCACATCCACCAGCGGCTGACCCGCCGCTACGTGCGCCGCCACCTCCTCGCGGAAGGCCCGCACCGGCGCGTCGTCGCGCTGCGGCACCGGGTACTGGGCCCGGGGCCGGTTCGGCTTGTCACGGGTCAACTCCCGCCCCTCGGCGATCCACTTCTGTCGCCCGCCGTCGAGCAGGCGCACATCGGCGTGCCCGAAAAGGGTGAAGACCCAGAGGGCGTACGCGGCCCACCAGTTGAAGTTGTCGCCGTAGAAGACCACCGTGTCGTCACGGCCGATGCCCTTGGCGGCGCAGAGTTCGGCGAACCGTTCGGCATCCAGATAGTCGCGGGTCACCTGGTCGTTCAACTCCAGATGCCAGTCGACCTTCACCGCACCGGGAATGTGCCCGGTGTCATACAGCAGCACGTCCTCGTCGGATTCGACGACGACCAGACCCTCGTCGTGCAGATGCTCGGCCAGCCACTCGGTGGTGACCAGCCGCTGGGGATCGGCGTAGGACTGGAGTCGGGAATCGGGATCACTCGGCACAGGCATGGTCCCCAAGGTACCCAGTCGTGAGCTGCCGGGTGGCCGCTCCGATGACGGGACAGCGCGACGGCGCCTGGCCGAATATCGTCGGCAATGACACTCGCCGTTCCCCTGGAAGGTTTCGCTGTGACTGTTGGTCGTCGCTGGCTGTCACGAACGGTGGCCGCCGCACTGCTAGTCCTCGCCGGTACAGCTCTTCCCGCTGGTCCCGCCGCTGCAATGGATCCGGAGCCGAAGTTCGACTTCGATCTGCTCGGCACGACGGCTTCAGTGGGAGTCGAAAAGAAGCGAATCTATCTCAGATTCACCAACCTGACGTCTGACGAGACCCCGACCGGGTGGCAGTTCAGCCTCGGCCCCATGAACTCGGAACCGTGGCAGAATGCCGCCGTCGAGTGGCCGGGACGGGGCACTGACATCGGTGAGTGCGACGGCGAGCCCGACCACTTCTACTGCCACATTGTTGACTCCTGGTATCCGGAGTTCATGCCGTCTCCCGGCGGGACGGTCGAGATTCCGCTCGACCTACATGTGCACAAGCAGGAACCGTTCGAGGGCACGTTGTCGATGACCGTGTTCGCGTACTGGGACGACGTCAGGTCGCCCGATGTCAAGAAGACCTTCACGATCAAGATCGTCGACGAAGACGAGGCTGACCTTTCGGTGATCGCCCCGGACGTGAAGCAGTCCGTGCGGGTAGCGGCGGACGGCAAGCTCGAAGCGACCGGGCCGCTGAACCCGGGCGAGACGGCCGCCGTGCGCTACCGGATCGTCAACCAGGGCCGGAAGGCGGTCAGCGGGGTCAAGGTCACCCTGGGCCTGCCCGAGGGAACCGCCTTCACCCAGCCTCCCAAGGAGTGCGCGGTCGACGAGGACGCAGGCTCGGCGGTCTGCACCTACGACACCCTGGCCCTCGTACCAGTCGCCGAGGACACCGACCCCAAGGACGACATCCACTCCGCGGTCGAGCTGCACAACCTGATTACCGTGCCGGCCGACACCAAGGCCCCGGTCACCTTCAAGGGCGGGACCGTGCAGGTCGAGGGCCTGACCGAGGAGGTCGTCGCCAAGTCCGACCGGGTGGGCACCACGCTGCCGGCGAACGCGGTGGCCGTACCGGCGGCGGATGTGGATGCCAGCGACAACCAGGACGGTTTCTCCGTCGTGGTCGCCGCCCCCCGCAGCGGTGGGGACGACGGCGGCAACGGGGGCGGGGGTGAGCTGCCGATCACCGGGTCACAGACCACCCTGATCGCCGGAATCGGTCTGGTCCTGCTGGCCGGAGGCGGCCTCATGCTGCTGCTGACCCGACGCCGCAACCGTCTGCCGCACGCCTAGCCCTGCACGCTTGACCGGGAAGTCGTCGTGCCGGCGGCTTCCCGGTCAGCGCGGCGGCGGTGACGAGAAAGGGCCGAGCAGGGGGCGTTTGGCGGTCAGGGTGTCGCCGGAGGAGCGGCCGGTGATCCGGCGCTTGATCCAGGGAGCCAGGTGCTGTCCGGCCCAGCGCAGGTCGGCCGCCCGGGCGGAGAGCCAGGGCGTCGGCTGCGGGGAGGGCGGTACGAGCAACCACTGTTCGTCACAGCCGACCCCGAGGGCGGTGAGCACCTGGGCGGCGACCCGACGGTGACCGACCGCAGACAGGTGCAGCCGATCCGTGCTCCACAGCATCGGGTTCAGGTAGGTGTCGTCGGCGTACAGGTCGACCAGGATGGCGCCGTGCCGCTCGGCGGTCTCGCCGACCGCCCGGTTGAGCAGCGCCACCCGGGGGGCGATGAACCGCTGACCGGGCAGTCGGGCCATCACGTCGGCGAACCGGAACAGCACCACGTCCGCGCCGTCCGCCCGCAGCCGGCCCACCACCTGGTCGAAGCGGCTGACCAGGGCATCCGGGTCGAAGGTACGACGCAGCACGTCGTTGCCACCGGCAGCGAAGCTGATCAGGTCCGGCCTCATCGCCAACGCCATGGGCACCTGCTCGGCCACCACGTTCGGGAAGGTGCGTCCCCGGATGGCCAGGTTGGCGTACTGGAAATCGGGGCCGGCCTCGGCCGCCAGGCGGGTGGCGACCAGATCGGCCCAGCCCCGGAAGGTGCCGTCCGGATACGGGTCGTCCAGGCCTTCGGTGAAGCTGTCCCCGACCGCGACATAACTACCCCAGCGCACCACTGCTCCCTTGAGCGGAGTAAGGAAGGGCACCTTATTAACGCCTGCGGTATGGGAAGGGCCCCTTCTTAACGTCGCAGAGTCTGGCACCCGGCAGGCATGTCCGGCTGCCCCGGACACGCGATCGTGGCGGAGGTCATTGCCCGTCGACTGGAGTACGCTCCCTGCTCGTGACGGCGCAGCTAGCCATGATTTCCGTCCCGGCCGGGTTGGTGACGCTGTCGGACCGGCGTACTCAGCGGCGCTGGTCGGTACGACTCCAGCCGTACGACATCGCCGCCGTCCCGATCACCCAGGAGCAGTACGCACAGGTCACCGGCGAGCACCCCAGCGCGGCCACCGGCGATCGGCTACCGGTCGAGAGTGTCTCCTGGTGGGATGCGATCCGCTTCTGCAACGCCCTGTCCCAACAGGAGGGTCTGACCCCGGCGTACCGGATCGAGGGCGAGCAGGTCGACTGGACCGTCGACGCCGAGGGATACCGGCTGCCGACCGAGGCCGAGTGGGAGTACGCCTGCCGGGCCGGCACCACCGGCCCCCGATACGGACCGCTGGACGAGATCGCCTGGTATCGCGGCAACTCCGCCGAGCGGATCCACGAGGTGGCCGGCAAGCAACCCAACGCCTGGGGCCTGTACGACATGTTGGGCAACGTGTGGAACTGGTGTTGGGACGTCTACGACGCCGAGGTCTACGGCAGCTATCGGGTGCTGCGCGGCGGGGGCTGGTTCGACGAGCAGTGGAGCTGCCGCGCCTCCGTACGCCGTCGCAGCCATCCGACGTTCACGGTCGACGATGTCGGTTTCCGGGTGGCCCGCCGGGCATCCCGCTGACTGTTGCCGGGGCCGCCCCGTCCCATCTGGTCTGAGGCGACCCCTGGGCAGCCCCACCCCGTCCCCGGTGGATGGGAGCAAGACCGCTACGTGACATTCTGCTGATCGCACGACTACGGTCGGAAGGCAAACGCGCGGGCCGGGGTGTTCTCCACGCCGGCCCGGGAACCCCGTGGGAGCGGCCAAGAGATCGTGGAGGCACTGTGGAATCGGAGCCGACCGCCGAACTGATCCGGGCCCAGCTGCGCAGGCTGCGACTGGCCGCCGGGATGACCCAGGAGGATTTCGGCAGGCTGGTGCACTTCTCCGGCTCCCAGATCTCCGCCATCGAGCTGGGGCAACGCCCCTTCGACCGACTCTTCCTCAAACGCGCCGACGAGGTGCTCGACAGCGACGGCCTGCTGCTGGGGCTGCTGCGCATCGCCGAGCTGCACGGTCAGCCGAGCTGGTTGCGGCCGTGGCTGGATGCCGAACGCGCCGCCCGCCAACTGCGCTGCTATCACCCCACACTGGTGCCAGGTCTGCTGCAGATCGAGCACTACGCCCGAGCGGTGATCCGCGCCGATGATCTGCTCAGCGACGACGAGGTGGAGCGGCGACTGGCGGTACGGATGGACCGGCAGGCCATCCTTACCCGGCCCGATCCGCCGATGCTGATCGCGGTGATCGAGGAGACGACGCTCCGCCGGGCCGACGAGAGTTTCCGAGGGATCATGCTCCAGCAGATCAACCACCTGCTCGACTGTGTGAAACGCGGCGGTGTGCTGGTGCACCTGATCCCCGCCGAGGTGAGCGTGCACGTCGGCCACGCCGGCCCGCTGACCCTGGCCCGCGGTGTCGAGGGCGAGTGGGTCGGACACCTGGAGAACCACGTCGGTGGCGCGACCATCGACGAAAACGAGGAGATGGCAACTGTGCTGGCGAGGTGGGAGGGCATCCGCAGCGTCGCCCTGCCCAAGGCGCAGTCCGAGCTGCTGATGAAGGAAGTGATGGACTCGTGGACGATCTGACCGGGGCGACCTGGCGCAAGTCGAGCCGCAGCGCCAGCGGCGAGTGCGTCGAGGTCGCCGACAACCTGCCGGGCGTGATCGGCGTACGCGACAGCAAGGACATCACCGGCCCGGTGCTCACCTTCGACCCACCCACCTGGCGTCGCTTCATCGCCTTCGCCAAACGCCCCTGATCCTTCCCACCGGACCGGGTACGTCCGTGGGCGACTGTCGGGGTCGCCTCCTGACGACTCCACCGGGTCGGGCCCGCGCCGTACGCTGAGTTCGTGGCCGGTCGTGCGAGGAAGCAGGCGTGCCGCCCCTGGGTCCTCGACCTCCTGCTAGGTGTGGGTGTCGCCGCCGTCGTCTCGATCGTGATCAGTGCCAACGAGGGTGGCCGACACGGGCCGGAAGGGGTCGCGTACCTGTGGGCCGTCGGCCTCGGGGCGCTGATGCTGGCCCGTCGCCGCTACCCGGTGCCGGTGCTGGCCGCTACGGTGCTGGGCCTGTGCGCCTACTACGCCGTCGGCTACCCGGCGATCGGGTTGGCCGTGCCGGTCGCCGCCGCCCTCTTCTCCGCCGCCGAGTACGCCCGACTGGCCGCCGCCGTCACCGCCGCCGTGCTGGTCACCGTGGTCTCGGTGGTCTTCCGCCTGGCCGAGGGGCAGGACTTCTCCTTCGTGGTCGGCTACGAGTTGGCCGGGCACCTGCTGTTGATGGGGGCGGCGATCGCTCTCGGCGACAGCGTGCGGTCGCGCCGGGCGGCGCAGGCGGACGCCCGGCGGATCGCCGATCTGATCGCGGCACGGTACCGGCAGGAGGCGCACACCCGGGTCCAGCACGAACGGATGGCCATCGCCCGGGACCTGCACGATTCCCTGGGGCACACCGTGTCGGTGATCGCCCTGCACGCCGATGTGGCCCGGGAGGCGTTGGGCCGCGACGAGGCCGCCGCCCGCTCGGCGCTGGAGCTGATCCGGTCGGCGGCCGGCCGCAGCCTTGTCGACCTGCGCCGCACGGTGACTCTGCTGCGTTCACCGGAGGACCAGCGCCGCACGGTGGTCTCGCTGGCCAACCTCGACGCGGTAACCCAGGCGGCCGGCGCCGCCGGGTTCGACGTAGACCTCCGGGTCGACCTGGACAACCCCGTCCCGGGTCCGGTGGAGGCCGCCGCCTTCCGGATCGTGCAGGAGGCGATAACCAATGTCGTACGACACTCCGCCGGCAGCCGGGTCGAAGTCCGGGTACGCCAGGACGAGGCCCGCCTGACCCTGTCGGTCACCGACACCGGCGCCGACGCCCGAGCCGACCCGGGCCTCGAAGCACCAAAGGCCAGCATCGGGCACGGCATCGCCGGGATGCGGGAGCGGGCCGAGAGCCTGGGGGGTCGGCTGACCGCAGACCCGGTGCCGGGGGGTTTCGCCGTCCACGCCGAACTTCCGCTGGTCGGGCCGGCATGACCAGGGTGCTGATCGTCGACGACCAGGATCTGGTCCGGGCCGGCATTCGTACCCTGCTGTCGGCCGATCCTCGGATCGAGGTGGTCGGGGAGGCCGCCGACGGCCGCTCCGGGCTGCGGCTGGCCCGGCAGCATCGGCCCGATGTCGTACTCATGGACATCCGGATGCCGGTGCTGGACGGCCTGGCCGCCACCGCGGCGATCCGGGCCGACGAGCAGTTGGCCGCCACCCGGGTGGTGATCCTCACCACCTTCGACGACGAGGAGGACATCATCGAGGCGGTCGGCCTGGGCGCCGCCGGGTACCTGCTGAAGGACACCCCCTCGGAGGAGCTGCGCCGGGCGGTGCTGACGGCGGCGGCGGGCGGGAACCTGTTGTCCCCCTCGGTCGCCCGTCGGGTGATGGAACGGCTGGCCGCCGCGCCCCGACCGGCCCGCCCCGATCCTCGGCTGGCCGTGCTGACCGAGCGGGAGCGGGCCGTGCTGGCCCGGGTCGGGCTGGGGGAGACGAACGACGAGATCGGCCGGGCCCTGTTCATCAGTCCGGCGACCGCACGCACCTATGTGAGTCGCCTGCTGACCAAGCTGAACGCCCGGGACCGTACCGCCCTGGCGGTGATCGCGCATCGGTCCGGGCTCAGCGAGCCCTAGTGCCCAATGCGTTGGCCCAGACCGCCCCTGCGGTCGTACCCTGCGGCAATGCTGCTTCGGATGTCCACCACCCTGCTCCGGACCCTGCGCGAGGACCCGGCCGATGCGGAGGTGCCGAGCCATCGGCTGCTGCTGCGCGCCGGCTACCTGCGGCGGGCCGCGCCGGGCGGCTACACCTGGCTGCCGCTGGGCAAGCTGGTGCTGGACCGGGTCACCGAGATCGTCCGGGCCGAGATGGCCGCGATCGGTGGCCAGGAGGTGCACTTCCCGGCGCTGCTGCCGGCGGAGCCGTACCGCACCAGCGGACGGTGGACGGAGTACGGCGACGACATCTTCACCCTGGCCGACCGGCGCGGGGCCGAGCACCTGCTCGCGCCGACCCACGAGGAGATGGCCGCGTTGCTGGTGAAGGACCTGTTCACCTCGTACCGGGATCTCCCGATGACGCTGTTCCAGATCCAGACCAAGTTCCGGGACGAGGCCCGTCCCCGGGCCGGGCTGCTGCGCGGACGCGAGTTCCTGATGAAGGACGCGTACTCCTTCGACCTGGACGACGAGGGCCTGCGGGCGGCGTACGCCCGGCACCGCGCGGCGTACCAGAAGATCTTCGACCGGCTGGGCCTGGACTACAGCGTGGTGCACGCGGTGTCCGGGGCGATGGGGGGTTCCGCCTCGGAGGAGTTTCTGGCGACCACCCCGGTCGGGGAGGACACCTACGTCGGCTGCACCGACTGCGCCTATGCGGCCAACACCGAGGCGGTCACCACCCCGGCACCTCCGGCCGGTGACCCGCACCGGCAGCCCGCCGTCGAGGTGCACGACACCCCGGAGACCCCGACCATCGCCGGCCTGGTAGCCCTGGCCAACGACCGGGCCCTGGCCGGTCGGACCGACTGGACGGCCGCCGACACCTTGAAGAACGTGGTGCTGACCCTGCGCCATCCGGGTGTCGAGGAGGTGGAGCTCCTGGTCGTCGGGGTGCCGGGCGACCGGGAGGTGGACCTGAAGCGGCTGGCCGCCGCACTGTCGCCCGCCACTGTGGACATCTTCGACGGCTGGGACGACCGTCCCGAGTTGGTTCGTGGTTACCTCGGCCCCCAGGTGCTCGACAAGCTGGGCATCCGTTACCTGGTCGATCCCCGGGTGGTGCCGGGGACGGCCTGGCTGACCGGTGCCAACGAACCGGGCCGGCACGCCACCAATGTGGTGTGTGGCCGGGACTTTACCCCCGAGGGCACGGTCGAGGCCGCCGAGGTACGCGCCGGTGACCCCTGCCCGGCCTGCGCCCAGGGTCGGCTGACGATGCGCCGAGGCATCGAGATCGGGCACATCTTCCAGCTGGGCCGCCGCTACACGGACGCCTTCGCCGTGGACGTGCTCGGACCGCAGGGCAAACCGGTACGCCTGACCATGGGCTGCTACGGCATCGGGGTGTCCCGGGCGGTGGCGGCCATCGCCGAACAGCACCACGATGAGCGGGGACTGGTCTGGCCCCGCTCGGTGGCACCCTGCGACGTGCATCTGGTGGCGGCGGGCAAGGGTCCGCAGTTGGAGGCGGCGGTCGACCTGGGTGCCCGGCTGTCCGCGGCCGGTCTGCGGGTGCTGGTGGACGACCGGACCGGGGTCTCGGCCGGGGTGAAGTTCACCGACGCCGAGCTGATCGGCATCCCCCGCACCGTCGTGGTCGGCCGCCGCCTGGCCGAGGGGTACGTCGAAGTACGCGACCGGGCCACCGGCGAGCACACCGAACTGCCGCTGGCCGACCTGCTCCCCCATCTGACCGAGGACCGGTGAGCCTGCGCCGGATGGGGTGTAGCAGCCGGAGAACGGGGTACCGCAAACCGATCGACCTAACGTTCTCTGGAGGCTCTCATGTCCGACTATCGCGTCGCTGACGTGATGACCCGACAGGTCATCTACCTGCCGGCGGAAACCACCCTCGACGAGGCGGCCCGGGTGATGAAGGAAGCCGACATCGGTGACGTGGTCGTCACCGAGGGGGCCACCCTGGCCGGGCTGCTCACCGACCGCGACATCGTGGTCCGGGCGGTGGCCGCCAACAGCGACCCCACCACCACGACGATCGGTTCGATCACCACCCGCGAGGTGGTGATGATCGAGCAGAACTGCTCGGCCGGTGACGCGGCGGCCCTGATGCGCGAACGGGGGGTACGCCGGGTGCTGGTCTGCGATGTCGAACGCAAGCTGGTCGGCATCGTCTCCCTCGGCGACCTGGCGGTGCAGTTCGACCCCCAGTCCGCCCTAGGGCAGATCAGCGAGCAGGCCCCCACCCTGTGACCGGGGTACGCCGGTAGCCTGGCGGGATGCCCGAGATGCCGAGCAAGCTGGCCGAGATCGTCGACGAGTTCGCCGCCGCGCCACGGGACGTGGTGTTGGAGATGCTGCTGGAGTACTCCGAGGCGGTGCCCCCGCTGCCCGCCGGCCAGGAGGGCCACGAAGGCATGGAGCAGGTGCCGGAGTGTCAGACCCCCTTCTTCCTGCGCGCCGAGGTGACCCCCGAGGGCACGGTCCGGACCTTGTTCGACTGCCCACCGGAGGCGCCGACCACTCGGGCCTTCGCCGGCATCCTCGCCGAAGGGCTGGCCGGGGCCACTGCCGAGCAGGTGCTCGCCGTGCCGGACGACCTGTACCAGCGGATGGGTCTGGCGCAGGCGATCACCCCGCTGCGGGTGCGGGGCGGCACCGCCATCCTGGGCCGGCTCAAGCGGCAGGTGCGGGAACAGATCGCCGAACCGAGGGGTTGACCCGGGTTATGGAGATCGACATCTACTCCGACGTGGTCTGCCCCTGGTGCTGGATCGGTCGGCGCAAGCTGGACCTGGCCCTCGCCTCCTACGAAGGCCCGGTCACCATCCGGCAGCGGCCCTTCCAGCTCGATCCCACCCCGGTGACGGAGCCCCGGCCCCTACTGGAGGCGCTTAGCGCAAAGTTCGGCGGACCGGATCGGGTCCGGCAGATGGTCGACCGGGTAGCCGGGATCGGCGCGGACCTGGGGTTGGATTTCCGTTTCGACCGGGCGATCGCGGCCAACACCTTCGACGCGCACCGGCTGATCGACTGGGCCGGGGAGCGGGGCCGCGGGGCTGAGATGGTCGAGGTGCTGCACCGCGCCCATTTCACCGACGGGGTGGACATCGGCTCCACGGAGGCCCTGGCCACCCTGGCCGCCGAGGTCGGCCTGGACGGCACCGAGGCCCGCGGCTTCCTCGACTCCGACCGGGGAGTCGCCGAACTCACCGCCGAACTGGATGCCGCCCGCCAGATGGGGGTGACCAGCGTGCCCGCCTTCGTGTTCGCCGGGAAGTACGTCGTCGCCGGTGCCCAGGAGCCGGCCACCCTGCTGGCCGCCCTGGCCGAGGTCGAGAAGCGCGAGGCCGTCGGCGCCTGAGCCGCCCGATGTTTCACGTGCAACAACATCGAGCAGGATGAGTATCTAGACCGGCTTGGCCAGATCCTCCACCACCCGCACGTTGGGCAGGGTGGCCAGCGCCGCCCCGGGCAACGCGATCTTGCTGTGCCGTACGCCGGAACCGACGATGACGTACGGCGCGGCCACCACCCGCGCGTCGACCAGGATCGGCCACTGCGCCGGCAGGCCGATCGGGGTGATCCCGCCGTACTCCATCCCGGTCAACTCGACCGCGTCGGTCATCGGGGCGAAGCTGGCCTTGCGCACGTCCAGGGCCCGGCGGGCCACCCCGTTGACGTCCACCCGGGTGGTGGCGAGCACCAGGCAGGCCGCGTACCGGGTGACCCCCTCCCGCTTGCCGGCGACCACGACGCAGTTGGCCGACTCGTCCAGCCCCACCTCGTACGCGGCACAGAACTGTGCGGTGTCGGCGAGTTCGGCGTCGATCGGTGCCACCAGCACCGAGTCGACCTCCACGGCGTCGGCCGGCCAGGCGGCCAGCGCGGCGGCCACCGGCGCGGCCAGCAGGTCGGGGCGGGTACGGGCAGGCTCGGTCTTCAACGTTCCCATCACAGCTGAGATCGTCGCATCCGCCGCAGGTCAGGCCGCCGGCAGCCGCCCCGAATCACCCGGTCTCCCCGAACTGGCCGCAGGGGTCTCAGCCGTTGTTGAGGAAGCCGTGCTTGTGCAGCAGGGCCCGATCCCGGGCCGCGGCCGCCTCCTCCGCGCGTTGGGTCTGCACCCTGCGCATCTCGGCGTCCTCAAGGGCGTGTCGGACGGCCAGCCGGATCACCCCGTACAGGAAGACGAATCCACAGACGTACAGAACGCTGGTGACGACGAACGTGAGCATGACTCGACCGTAGGTCGGGCCGACCGGGGACCAGGCCCGCCTCGGCGCCGTTCCCCCGAAGGTGTCACCGGGCCAGGTCGACGACGGTGAGCAGGAAGAACAGCGCGATCACCGCCTCGCTGACGATCCACGAGTGGGTGTCCGCCCAGGTCCTGATCCTGGGCAGCAGCACCCGGGCCCGGTCGCCCAGCAGCAGCAGGGCGAGCAGGGGCAGGGCGAGCAGGGTCAGGGTCAGCAGCACGAACGGCAGCAGGTGCCACCAGCTCTGATCATGACGGGCGGCGGTAGCACCGACCGCGATCATCGTCAGGCCGTCGGTCGGATTGGCCAGGAACAGCAGCAGGCCGACCCGGAAGGCGTACCCGGGGCTGGCGTGCTGAAGCCGACCCATCCAGCTCGGCGGACCCCGGTGACGAAGCAGGAAGACCGCGATCGCCAGCACCACCAGCAGTCCGAGGACGAGCCAGTCGATGGTCCGTTCCACCCCGTCGCGTTCCGTCCCGGTGGAGAACCTGATCCGGAACAGCCGCAGGGCCGCCCAGGCCACTGTCGTA
The DNA here is from genome assembly GCF_035920385.1 of Micromonospora sp. NBC_01739. Lineage (GTDB taxonomy): Bacteria > Actinomycetota > Actinomycetes > Mycobacteriales > Micromonosporaceae > Micromonospora. Next base: position 4,960,873 of record NZ_CP109151.1, read on the forward strand.
CCGCCGCCCACCACGATCGCCGCACCGGCCAGATAGCCCCACGAGGCGGCCCGGGGTCGGTCGGACGAGGCGAAGAAGACCGCCGCCACCAACTGGGTTCCGGCGATCATGACCACCGCCAGGGGCAGCAAGGTCAGGAAGCTCATCGGCGGCCGATCACCGCCGGACCCGACCGGCCAACCCTCATCCAGACCTCCCCGTGCCCGTCGTCATCCGGCATTCCACCCACCGAACCAGCTCATGCCCGACCGAACCGGAAAACTTCCCCCACCCGGACGGGCATAAGGGACGCCCCGGCGGGAAGCCAGGCCGCCGGGCCCGACCGGTAGGAGGCGAGATGGGGTACGGCAGAAGCAGCGGAAGGCTGATCGACCACCCGATCCGTCCCGGCCGTCGATGACATCGCTCGGCGGTCTGCTCCGCCGCCTCCGGCCACCGGTCGACGTACCGCTGGTGCAGGATGTCGCCCGGGACGCCGGGGCCACCGTCAGCAGGTTCGCCCGCACCATCGGGCTGAGCAGCCGACGGGTCTGGTCCCGGCCGGGACGCCACCACATCGAGGTGCACGGGGTCTGCCAGGACGGCGGCGACCTCCTGGCCCGCCAGGTGGAGACGGACCTGCAACGGATGCCCGGGGTGCAGTGGGCCCGGGTCAACGCCCCCTCCGGCCGGGTCATCGTCGCCGTCGACATACCCGGGCCGAAGGTGCGCGACCTGATCGCCACCATCGCCCGCACCGAACGCACCTGCCCGCACGAGCCGGACCCGGAGATCCCACCCCCGCAGCCGCCCGAGGAGGGACCCCGAACCGCCCGTACCCTCGGCGCCCTGGCCTCCGACGCCCTGGGCCTGACCATCTCCGCGGCCACCCGCATCCTGCCCATCACCCCCATCCCCGCCGAGGTGGCCGGCCTGCTCGGCGCCGTGGACCTGCACCCCAAACTGCACACCCTGGCCGGGCTGGGCATCCGCAGCGACCCCCGCGCCGACCTGCTGTTCCCCTTGGCCGAGGCGGTGGTGCAGGGGCTGGCCGGGGGCTGGACCGGCATCGTGCTCGACGGAGCCCAGCGGATCGTGCAGTGGGGGGAAGGGCTGGCCCAGCTGCGCACCTGGGAGAAGGCCGAGCCCCGACTGACCGGCGAACCCGATCGGGCCGTCGCCCGTAACCCGGACGGTGAGCGCCCCTGCCCCAAGCCGGACAGCACCGTCGACCAGTACAAAACCCGGATGCTCGGCGCCGGGGTGGCGGCCTTCGCCGCGGCCAGCCCGGTGATCGGCCCGAAACGGGCCGCCGCGCTGGGCCTGTCCGCGCTGCCCAAGGCCCCCGGCAGCGGTCGTGAGGGCTACGGCGCCCAGCTCGGCCGGATCCTGGCCAAGCGCGGGGTCATCGCGATGGACCGAAGCGTGCTGCGTGAACTCGACCGGATCGACACCCTGGTGCTGGACACCCGGGTCCTCGGCACCGACCGGGGCGTCCTGGCCGACCTGGCCCCGCTGCCCGGGGCGGACACCTCCCAGGTGGCCACCCGGGCGTTCGCCCTGTTCGAACCGGACGCCCCCGACGAGGTACGCCGACGCGACGGCTGGCAACTCGGCCCGCTGGACCGGCTCGACGCCCACGACCCCGGCGACACCGAGGAGAGCCGTCGGCTGCGCGAGCGGGGCGGCAACCTGCTAGGCCTGGCCCAGGGCGACGCCCTGGCGGCGGTGCTGCGGGTGGAACCCGAACCCGCCCCCGGGGTGGACAGCCTGCCGGCGGTCGCCCGGCAGGCCGGGCTGCGGCTCATCGTGGCCGGCGACGACGCGCAACGGCACGCCACCGCCGACGCCCTGCTGCCCGGGGGTGACCAACTGGCCGCCTCGATCCGCCGGCTGCAACGCGAAGGCGCGATGGTGATGCTCGTCTCCGGCGACCGGGCGGCGCTGGCCGCAGCAGACTGCGGCCTGGGGGTGGCCGACCCGCAGGCCCTGCCGCCCTGGGGCGCCCACCTGCTGATCGGCACCGACCTGCGGATCGCCGCCCTGATCATCGAGGCCGCCGGGGTGGCCCGCCGGATGACCGCCCAGAACCTGCGCGTCGGCCTGGCCGGCACCGGTCTCGGCGCCCTGAGCGCACTGACCGCCGAGCGGGCCGCCCTGCCCATCCGTACCCTGACCGCGGTCAACGGCGCGGCGGCCCTGGCCTTCGGTCACGGGGTGTGGCGGGCCTCCCGGCTCTCCGAACATGCCGAGACACCCGCCCCGGCGATCACCGCCTGGCACCTGATGCCGGTGCCGACCGTGCTGGATCAGCTCGGCAGCAGCCCGGAGGGGTTGACCGAGACCGAGGCCGACCAGCGCCAGGCCGCCGGTCCCGCCGAGGCCGCCGGGCCGGGCGGACTGCTCCGGGCGGTAGCCGAGGAACTGGTCAACCCCCTCACCCCGGTCCTCATCGCCGGGGCGGCCCTGTCGGCCAACTTCGGCTCCCTGGTAGACGCGGCCCTGGTCGGCGGAGTGGTCGGCGGCTCCGCCCTGATCGGCGCCGTGCACCAGCGCAACACCGAGAAGTCCCTGGCCCAACTGCTGTCCCGGTCCGCCGTCACCGCCCGGGTCCGCCGTTCCGGCACCGAACGAGTGGTACCCGCCGACGACCTCGTACCCGGTGACGTGATCGTGCTGGAATCCGGCGACGCCGTACCGGCCGACTGCCGGGTGCTGGAATCCGTCGGCTTGGAGGCCGACGAGTCCTCCCTGACCGGCGAGTCCCTACCGGTGGCCAAGACCGACCAGCCGGTGGTCGCCGCAGCCGTCGCCGAACGCCGATCGATGCTCTACGAGGGGACCACCATCGCCGCCGGACAGGGCACCGCAGTGGTGGTGGCCATCGGCACCGACACCGAGGCCGGACGCAGCCTGGCCCTGGCCCGACAGGCACCACCGGCCAGCGGGGTGGAAGCCCGACTGGGCAACCTGACCCGCGCCGCGATCCCCCTGGCCGCCGGATCGGCGGTCGCGGTGGTCGGGGCCGGGCTGCTGCGCGGCGTACCCCTGGCCCAGACGGCCGCGACCGCCGCGAACCTGGCCGTGGCCTCGGTGCCCGAGGGGCTGCCCTTCCTGGTCAGCGCCGCCCAACTGGCCGCCGCCCGGCGACTGGCCGGGCACGGCGCGCTGGTCCGCAACCCGCGCACCATCGAGGCCCTGGGCCGGGTCGACGTGCTCTGCTTCGACAAGACCGGCACCCTGACCGAAGGACACCTGGTGCTGGCCGGGGTCGGCGATGCGGACGGCTACGCCCGCCCGGAGGAACTCGACGACCGGTTGCGGCGAACCCTGGCGGCCGCACTGCGCGCCACCCCCACCGCGGATGATCCGAAAGAGTTGGCCATGCAGACCGACCGGGCGGTGCTGCAGGGTGCCCGCGCCGTCGGGGTCTGCGAGCAGGAGGCGGCCCCGGACTGGCGGGCGGCCGGCGGGCTGCCCTTCGAACCCTCCCGGGGCTACCACGCCAGCGTCGGGCAGACCCAGGGCCGACTGCTGCTCAGCGTGAAGGGCGCACCCGAGCAGGTGCTGCCCCGGTGCGCCACCCACCGCACCGGAGGTCGGGAGGAGCCCCTGGACGAGGCCGGCCGAGCCGACCTCCAACGGCAACTCAGCGAACGCGCCGGCGCCGGGCACCGCATCCTCGCCGTCGCCGAATGCATCGTCACCGATCCCGACATCACCGACGACGAGGTGACCGGCCTGACCTTCACCGGATTCCTGGCCATCGCCGACGGGGTACGCGCCAGTGCCGCACCGGCCGTCCACCGCATCCGGCAGGCCGGGGTGCACACCATCATGATCACCGGTGATCATCCGGCCACCGCCGAGGCGATCGCCGCCACCATCAGCGACGGCGACGCCCAACGGGTCGTCACCGCCACCGAACTGGACCACCTCGACGACGAGGCCCTGGCCGACCGCCTTACCGCCACCGACGTGGTGGCCCGCTGCACCCCTACCCACAAGGTCCGGATCATCCAGGCGTTGCAGAAGCGCGGGCGGACCGTGGCGATGACCGGCGACGGCGCCAACGACGCCCCCGCCATCCGGCTGGCCGACGTGGGCATCGCCCTGGGCCAACGAGGAACCCCGGCCGCCCGGGCCGCCGCCGACCTGGTCGTCACCGACGACCGGCTGGAGACCATCATCGCCACCCTGGTCGAAGGCCGCGCGATGTGGTCCTCCGTACGCCACGCCCTGAGCATCCTGGTCGGCGGCAACCTGGGCGAGATCGCCTTCAGCGTGCTGACCGCCGCCGCCACCGGTCAGGCCGCCCTCAACGGACGCCAACTGCTCCTGGTCAACCTGCTCACCGACATGGCCCCCGCGATGGCCATCGCCGTCCGGCCACCCGCCGACGAGCATGCCGACGACATGCTGCGCGAGGGCCCGGACACCTCCCTCGGCCAGACCATGACCAAGGAGATCGGGCTGCGGGCGGCGGCCACCACCCTGGGCGCGACCGCCGGCTGGACCTTGGCCCGCTACACCGGTCGTCGCCGCCGCGCCAGCACGATCGCCCTGGTCTCCCTGGTCGGTACCCAACTAGGGCAGACCGTGCTGGCCGGCGGCACCAGTCCCACCGTGCTCGCCTCCACTGCCGTCTCGTTCGGCGCGCTGGCCGCGGTGGTGCAGACCCCCGGGGTCAGTCAGTTCTTCGGGTGCACCCCCCTGGGGCCGGTCGGGTGGACCATCGCCACCGGTTCCGCCCTTGGCGCCACCTTCGCCAACGGCGCCCTGACCCGCCTGGTGGCCCGGCTGCCGCAGCCCGACGGAACACCCCACCGTCCACCCGAGCCGGACGGCGGGGCCGAGCCGGTCCGCACCAGTTAGCCGGCGAGCTGTCGCCGCACCGAGTCGGTGTCCATCAGGTACCACATGAACTTGAACTTGCCGTCCTCGAGCTGGTAGAAGGCGGTCTCGGCGAACGTCACCGACGCCCCGGTGGGGTTCAGGCCGTTCCACTCCTTGACCGGCGTCCCGGTGTCGATCAGACGAGCGGCGATCCGGTCGCCCTCGACGACGATCTCCTGGATCTCCCAGTGGAGATCCGGCACGGCGTCGACGTGCTTGTAGAACTCGGCCACCATGTCGGCCATCTTGACCGGGGTGCCGTTCATGATGACCTCTTCGTGGGCGAAATCAGCCATGCGCTCGAACTCACGCTTGTTCGCCAACTCGACATACCGCAGGTAGAAGTCGCGCAGTTCCTGGGTAGACATACGCGAGTCAGTCGCAACAGAGCCCATGATCATTCTTCCGTTCTCTTGGCGCCGACCGGTTGACCCCGATCGACCGTCCGAGCGGAGCGGACACATGTCCGCTTTTTGTACCGCTCGGTTCTGGGTCAACCGTAGCAGGGTTTTGTACCGGTCAGTTGGTGACCTGGCCCACGTTCTGTACCGATCGGTACACCGGATGTGGGGAGCACTCGACGGACACTGCCGACCACCGGCTCCGCGCCGCCCGCCCGAGCCGGCCGGCCCGGTCCACCCGGCCTAGCGGGGCCGCCAGGTGGCGGCGGCCCGCCGCAGCCGGTCGTTGACCGCCCGGCCGACACCGTTCTCCGGCACCGGCTCGGCCACGATCTCGCCGACGCCGGCCGCGTCCAGCCGGTGCAGCGCCTCGAAGAGTCGCGCCGCCGCCTCGGTCAGGTCACCGGAGACCGAGAGCACCTCCACCGCCGCCCAGTCGCCCGCCGGCCGGTCCCGAAAGGCCAGGTAACCCCGCCGCTCTCCGCCCTCGGCCGGCGGCTCACCGGCGGCCAGCAACCGCAACGGCGTACGCGGGGCATAGTGCGCGGCCAGCGCACCCGGCGCCACCGGCTGGCCCGAGTTGCCCAGCCGAATGATCACCGGGCCGGTGACCTTCTCCACCTCCTCGACCGGCAACGCGCCGAGCCGCAGCACCACCGGATGATCCCCCCGCGCGTCCACGATCGTGGACTCGATCCCGCACCGGGTCGGCCCACCGTCGAGCACCACGTCCACGGCGGCGCCCAGTCCGCGTACCACGTGCTCGGCCCGGGTCGGGCTGAGCTGACCGAACCGGTTGGCGCTCGGCGCGGCCACCGGTACCCCCGCTGCCGCGATCAGCCGCCGCGCGTACTCGTTGTCCGGCACCCGTACCGCCATGGTCGCCAGCCCGGAGGTGACGATCGGCGGCACCACCTCCGGCCGGTCCACGATCAGCGTCAGCGGACCCGGCCAGAACCGTGCCGCCAACGCGGCCACCGCCGGCGGCACCGACCCCACCAGCGGCTCCAGGTCGGCCACCTCCGCCAGATGGGTGATCAGCGGATCGAAGCTGGGCCGCGCCTTCGCCTCGAAGATCCGGGCCGCCGCCCGCGCATCCAACGCGTTCGCCCCCAGGCCGTAGACGGTCTCGGTGGGAAAAGCCACCAACCCGCCGGTACGCAGCACGGACGCCGCCTCGGCGAGATCACCGTCGGCGGGCAGGACACGAGGAGAGCCGCTGTTCACGCCCCCGACGCTAGCCGGTGGCCGGTCACCCGACGCCGCACCCCCGACCCTTCATCACATTCGCTGCCACCACCGGTCGACTCCCAGGTCACCTCAGGGCCGACCCACGATCAGTCGCAGCGAGCCGTGGAAGGTCGGCTGGTGGCGCAGATGCCCGTACCTGGCCTCCCAGGCCCCCGAGTCGAGGTCGGCCCGCAGCCGCTCGACCGCCCGGCTCGCCGCCGCCTCGTCGACGAATCCCCACGCCGACTGAGCGGCCCGCACCGCCGGATCGAGCAACTGCTCCGGACGGGCATAGAAGGCCTCCGTGAAACCGTCCACACAGTCCACCGGAATCGGCACCTCGACGACCTCCACCTGGGAGCCGATGGCCGCCGCGATACTGCTGATCGCCGGGTAACGTCGGCGCTCCACCGCGATCAACTCCGGGGCGTACTCGGCCAGCCAGAAGCGATCCAGGGCCGTACCGTCGAAGGTGAGCACCACCACCGGGCCCCGCGCGACCCGGCGGATCTCGGCCAGGCCCCGGGCGGTGTCCGCCCACTGGTGCACGGTGACGGTCGCCATCACCGCGTCGAAGGCGTCATCGTCGAACGGGATGGATTCGGCAGTGGCATCCAACGCCGGTGCCGTCGTCGCCGGCCGCTGACCACGCATCCGGGCCGAGGGCTCGATCGCCACCACGTACCGGTCGGTGGGCTCGTAGGAACCGGCCCCCGCCCCCACATTCAGGACCGTACGGGCCTCACCCAACGCCGTGTGGACCAGCTCCGCGATCCGCGGATCGGTACGCCGCTGCGCCGCGTACCCCTGGCCCTTGGTCTCGTAGTCGAAGTCACCTGCGCCACCCCTCATGCGGGGCACGCTAAACCCGCACCTCGGGGTACGGGTCAAGTCCGCCCACGACCTTGACCCGTACCCAAGGGTGCGGGTTTAGCATCGGCTCGTGCGGGTGGGTGAGCTGGCGCGCCGAACCGGAACGACCATCCGAGCCCTGCGGTACTACGAGTCCGTCGGGCTGGTCGTCCCCCGCCGTCTCGGCAACGGCTACCGCGAGTACGACCCCATCGCGGTCCGGCTGGTAGCCCAGATCCGGGAACTCATGGCCCTCGGACTCAGCGTCGAGGAGACCCGACCCTTCGTCGAATCCATCGCCGCCGGAGCCGACGAGGACGATGTCTGCGCCGCCGCACTGGCCACCTATCGCGGCACCGTCACCGCACTTCAGGAACGCATCGGCAAACTGACCGCGCAACGAGACGCCCTCAACGCCCGGCTGGACGCGGCAGCCAGCCTCCTCGTACCCGCCCGGTCACCCACCGGCACCGACCCGCATGACCTGATCGGCCGTCCCCTGCCGGCACTGCACTTCTACGCCACCGACGGCCGACCCGTCGACCTGGCCGCCCTCGGCCCGGGGCGAAGCGTCATCTTCATCTACCCCCTCACCGGCCGCCCCGGCCTGGACCTGCCGAACAGCCTGCTGGAGGTGACCGGCGCGCTGCGGGACACCGAACAACCCACCTGGTTCCGCGACCACCACGCCGAACTGCGCACCGCCGGGGCCGACCGGGTCTACGGGCTGTCCGCACAGTCCACCGGTTACCAGCGGGAACTCGTACACCGGCTGAGGCTGCCGTACCCACTGATCCCGGACCCACGACTCACCCTGGCCGCCGCCCTGGGCCTGCCCACCTTCACCGCCGGCGACATGACCCTGTACGAACGACTCACCCTGATCGTCGCCGACGACCTGATCGAGCATGTCTTCCATCCGATCCGCTACCCGGCGGCACACGCCCTGGACGTCATGCGCTGGCTGACCAAGAAACGCGTGAATCGGGCTCGACGAACCGAACGACCTCGTCCATAGACTCGGATGATGGTGATCGGGCAGGGCAACAGACCCCGGTGGCTGATCGGTGTCGCGGCCGTCGCCGTCGTCTCTGTCGCCCTGGCCGCGGGCCTGATCATCGGCTTCACCCTCCCGCCCACCGCCAACACCAGCGACCTGCCGCAGTCGATCACCGTGAACGGCGCAACCTACGACCGGGTCCACCTGGTCACGCTGAGGACGACCTTCCAGGACTCGGTGGACGTCCAGGTGCCGGCGACCTCCCAACCCATAGTGGTACGCGCCTCCTGCCGGCTAGCGGTCCTGCACACCAGCAGCGCAAACTCCGCGCTCGAACTGGACCTGTCGTGGACCCGTACCGGCGGCAACGCGGCCGACACCCCGGAAACCCAGGACGCTCAGTTCCTTCTCTGCCCGCACCGCCACGGTCAGGACCTGACCCGGACCATCGACCCTGCCTGGCTGCCCCGGACGGGGAACCAACTCCGGCTCGCCTGGCGACAGCTGGACACCTTCGCCGACATCCCCTCGGCCTCCCCCGCCTCCTGGGCCCTAGCGGTATACACCGCCCCCTAACCCCGAACTCCACCCACTAACAGCGGGTTGATCATGAGGTTGACGGCACTCGTTGATCTCCACACTGCCGTCAACCTCATGGTCAACGGGGCGGTTCCTGTGCGCGCGAAGTAAGCGGCTGGCTGTACTCGGAACGAGATCAGCCAAGGAAAGTGCTGGTGGAGCCCAGGGGACTCGAACCCCTAACCCCTGCCTTGCAAAGGCAGTGCTCTGCCAGTTGAGCTAGGGCCCCGTGGCGGCCAGAGCCGCCGGGCGGTCGGAGCGTACGCGATCAGCGCAGGTCCGGCGAGGTGGTCGCCTCGTGCCAGAGGGCGCGCTCGTCGTTGGCTTCCTTCATCTTCATGGCCACCACGGCGGCCACACCGACGACACCAGCCAGGATCAGCAGCTTCTTGAACATCGGGGTTACCCCTCACGCTCGACGTGGCCGTCGGACCATGTGCGGTGGGGCTAGCTGGAATCGAACCAGCGACCTCAGAGTTATCAGCTCTGCGCTCTAACCGACTGAGCTATAGCCCCGCGTAGCGACGAGCAACATTAACCCATCCGCCCACGCCACCCCAAATCGGGGTCGGCCTGGAGCCTGCTCAACGCCGTCGCCCCTGAACCTACCGGAGAGCAGGCGCCGAGCCCACCGAGATACCCGTGCCGGCGGAGTCCGGTCGGGCGGCTGCACGGTGATCGACTCCGTTACGCCGAAACGGCGGCTTCCCAGCACCACGTACCCCGCCGTTACGCCGAAACGGCGGGGCCAGCCGCCCCACGCCAGCCGCCCCACGCCAGCCGCCCCACGTCAGCGCCGCGCGTCGGCGCTGTCGGTGCCGGGCTGGTGGGGCGGGAGACAGTCAGCCGGGCCGACCTGGAGGTCGGCCCGGCTGAGATGTCCAGAAGAACTGTCAGTCGCGCTCGGCGAGGGTCAGCTCGATGCCGCCCACCAGGTCGGCGCAGACGTTGTAGACGAAGGCACCGAGGGTCGCCAGGGCCGTGAACAGCACGACGTTGACCGCCCCGATCAACATCGAGCTGAAGATCACGCCCTTGGCGGTGATCTGGAAGCCGTTGGTGCCCTGACCGCCACCGGCGTTGACCAGATCGCTCAGGCTGTCGTTCACGCTGGAGAACACGCCCATCGCATCCAAGGCCAGGTACAGCACCGAGGTCGCGACGACGATCACGATGAACAGCACCACCGACACGGCGAAGGCGAACTTCATCACGGACCAGGGGTCGATCCGCTTGAGGTTCAGCCGGGCCCGGCGGGGTCCACGCGAGGCGGCCGAACTCACCGAGGAACGGGCGGCGCGTACCGCCTCACCCACCCGCGCCGCTCCCACGGCGGCCGTGCCGACCCCCGGGGGCAGTCCGCCCCCGTTGGCCGGACGACCGGTGCTCAGCGGCCGGGAGGAGTCCGGTTTCGGGGCCAGCCCGGTCACCCGCGGCTGGCTGCCGGTCATGCCCGTACCGGTCGTCGGCAACACACCCGTGGTGCCCGCCGAGGCGGGCTGGCCGGCGGCCCGGGTGGCGATCGGCTGGGTGACCGAGGGCTTACCCGCGGCGCCGGCGGACCCCGCCGCAGCGGCAGGTTCGCCGCCCGACTTCTCGTCCGCCCCCGCCTCGGCCGCCTGATCCTCACCGGGCTTGTCAGGCGGCGGGGCCATACCGGGAGCCCGAGTGAACTTCGGGGCAGGCGCGTCGGCGGGAACGGTGGCCCGGCCTACGGCCGCACGGCCGGTCGCTGGCGTGCCGTTCTGCGCGGCCTCCTCGTCGACCGGGTTGGCCGAGGTCCCCGCGTTCCCCGACTTCGCCTGTGTCTCCGTCATTCAACTAGTCCTGTTCGTCAGGCTCGTCGGCATTGCGAGCAATCGCCACGATAGTCACGCCATCCGGAAGGTCCATCAGCTTGACCCCCATTGTGTTCCTGTCACGCGTGCGGCGTACAGGCTTCACCGGAGTCCGGATGACGCCACCGTTGCTGGTGATGGCGAACAGCTCGTCGTCCGGGTCGATCACCACAGCGCCGACCAGACCACCGCGCCGCTCGGTGATCTTCGCAGTCAGCACACCCTTACCTCCCCGGCCCTGCACCGGGTATTCCTCGATCGGGGTACGTTTCGCGTATCCGCCGTTCGTGGCCACCAGGACGTCCAGGCCCTCCCGGACGACCTCCATGGCCAACAACTCGTCATCATCGCTGAACCGCATACCGATCACACCCGAAGTGGCCCGACCCATCGGCCGCAGCGCCTCATCAGTGGCGTTGAACCGGATCGCCTGGGCGTTCTTGGAGACCAGCAGCAGATCATCGGTGGGGCCAACCAGCGCAGCACCGACCAGCTCGTCCTCATCGCGCAGGTTGATCGCGATGATGCCGCCGGACCGGTTGGAGTCGAACTCCTCAAGCCGCGTCTTCTTCACCAGGCCGTTCTTCGTCGCCAGGACCAGATAGGGAGCCACCTGGTAGTTCGGAATCTCGATGATCTGCGCGATCTGCTCATCCGGTTGGAAGGCGAGCAGGTTCGCCACATGCTGACCCTTGGCCACCCTACTGGCCTCAGGAAGCTCATACGCCTTGGCCCGGTAGACCCGCCCCTTATTGGTGAAGAACAGGATCCAGTCATGCGTCGAGCACACGAAGAAGTGGCTGACGATGTCGTCCTGCCGCAGAGTCGCCCCGCTGACACCCTTGCCACCACGCCGCTGAGAGCGGTAAAGGTCGACCTTCGTCCGCTTGGCGTACCCGGTACGGGTGATCGTGACCACCACGTCCTCCCGGGCGATGAGGTCCTCCATGGAGACCTCGCCGTCGAACGGGATGATCTGGGTACGCCGATCGTCGCCCCACTTCGCGACGATCTCACCCAACTCCTCCGAGACGATCCGCCGCTGCCGCTCCGGCTTGGCCAGGATGTCCTTGAGGTCGGCGATCTCCAGCTCCAACTTGGCCAGGTCGTCGAGGATCCGCTGCCGCTCCAACGCGGCCAGCCGACGCAACTGCATGTCCAGAATCGCGGTCGCCTGGATCTCGTCGATCTCCAGCAGCCGGATCAGGCCCTGCCGGGCGTCCTCCACCGTCGGCGAACGCCGGATAAGAGCGATCACCTCGTCCAGGGCGTCCAGCGCCTTGGACAGACCGCGCAGGATGTGCGCCCGCTCCTCCGCCTTGCGCAGCCGGAAGGCCGTCCGCCGCCGGATCACCTCGATCTGGTGCTCGACGTAGTAGCGGAGGAACTGCGCCAGGTTCAAGGTGCGCGGCACCCCGTCGACCAGCGCCAGCATGTTGGCGCCGAAGGTCTCCTGAAGCTGGGTGTGCTTGTAGAGGTTGTTCAGCACCACCTTCGCAACGGCGTCGCGCTTGAGCACCAGCACGATCCGCATACCGGTACGCCCGGAGGACTCGTCGCGGATGTCGGCGATGCCGGCTAGCTTGCCCTCCTTGATCAGCTCAGCGATCCGCTCGGCCAGGTTGTCCGGGTTCACCTGGTACGGCAGCTCGCTGACCACCAGGGCCGGCCGGCCGCGCTTGTCCTCCTCGACCTCGACCACGGCCCGCATCCGGATCGAACCACGACCGGTCCGGTACGCGTCCTGAATGCCCGCCTGGCCGACGATCAGACCGTAGGTGGGGAAGTCCGGGCCCTTGACGATTCCCAGCAGCGCTTCGAGGGTGGTCGGCTCGTCCGCCTCCGGGTTCTCCAGGCACCACTGCACCGCCGCCCCGATCTCCCGCAGGTTGTGCGGCGGGATCTTGGTGGCCATGCCGACCGCGATGCCCTCGGAGCCGTTGACCAGCAGGTTCGGGATCCGGGACGGCAGGATGGTGGGCTCCTTGGCCCGACCGTCGTAGTTGTCCTGCAGGTCGACGGTGTCCTCGTCGATGTCCCGCAGCATCTCCATCGCCAGCGGGTCGAGCTTGCACTCCGTGTTGTGGCTGACGAACCCGTCGGAGACGAACGAGTGGTCGTCGGTGTCCACCCGGATGCTGTAGACCGGCTGCACGCCCGCGTCGGCGACCTCGGCCACCTCGGCGTAGTAGAAGCGGCCGTCGACCAACGGCTCGACCACGTCGAGCACTTCGGCGTTGGTGATCCGGGCGGCGATCTCGTCGCGGTCCCGCTCCCACCGCTCGATCCGGTCCACGTTGTGCCGGCGCAGCCAGTCCCGCTCGGTCCAGCGGCTGGCGCCGTGCTCGCGGATGAAGTCACCGACCAGCGGCACGTGGTCGCTGGAGAGGGCCGTGCTGCTGGCTGGCACGGAGGCCAGCTCCGACTCCAGCTTGGCCTGCTTGCGGCCGAGGAAGCCGACGTGAGCGGCGAAGATCCGGGCGTCGCGGCGGTTGGTGATCACGACCTTGATCTCACCGTCGTCGTACCGGCACTGCCAGCTGACGACACCGAACTCCAGCAGCAACTGCTGCACCTCGCGGGCGAGTCGCTCGCTGCGGGTGGAGTACGAGATCTGCATGGTGTTGCGGGGCAGCAGCGAGGAGGAGCCGTCCCCCTCGAAGAGGGCCTGGAGGAAGGCTCGCTTGATCGCGGCCGGCCCCTGCCAGACGAACTCCGGCACGAACTTGTCCGCGCTACGCGCGCCGACCAGTTCACCGAGGATGCTGGCCCGCAGCGCGGACAGATCCTGGATGTCGAGCTCGTGCAGGACGCTCCCGGAGGCGATGACCCGCTCGGAGGCGTACCGAGAACCGCCGACGGCGAGGTCGTAGGCCGCCAAGACGCGGACGAAGAACTCGCGGTCGACATTGTTGAAGCCGGCTCGGTTCTCGGAGACCCATCCCTCGCTGACGAAGGCGCCCGCGAGGACGGCGGCCTCGACGTGCTCCAGCATCGGGTAGCCGATCTCGTCGGGCACGCTGCGCTGGAGGACCACCCGGTCGCCCGGGGAGACCTCGGCGAGCAGCTTCCAGAGCAGGGTCGGCACCCCGGCCACGTCCACCAGGCAGAGCACCGGGTGGTTGTGGGTACCGGTCAGCTCGTACCCCTCGCGGGTGCGCAGCCGAAGCGTCGGGTGCTCGCCGGAGTGGAAGAACTTCGACGCCCGGACCAGGTCGCCGTTGCGGTCGCGGACCTTGAGGTCGATGTCGGTCTCGCTGCTCGGCGCTGCGCCCGGGACCACGTCCCCGATCCGCACACTGCCGTCGACAGCACGAATACGGACATCTCCGGTCAGACAATAACGCATCGCCGCAGCTGGATCATTTCCAGGCGAACCGAAGTTGCCGTTGCCGTCGACCAGGGGGTAGCGCAGCGACCAGGGCTGGGCCATCCGGACCAGGGCGTCGTAGATGGCCGAGTCGCCGTGCGGGTGGAACTGGCCCATCACGTCGCCGACGACCCGGGAGCACTTCACGTAGCCCCGGTCGGGCCGGTAGCCCGAGTCGAACATGGCGTACAGGATCTTGCGGTGGACCGGCTTGAGCCCGTCCCGGACGTCCGGCAGCGCCCGACCGACGATCACGCTCATCGCGTAGTCGAGGTAGGAGCGCTGCATCTCCACCTCGAGCCCGACCGGCTCGATCCGGTCGTGCGAGACGACGGCGGCCAGCGCCTCGGGGACCTCGGGCTCGTTGGGTGTGGACTCGGGAGATTCGGTCACTGTTTACCCTTATCAGACTCAGAGTCGTACTTGCGCTGTGGATAACAGCTGTGGATAGCGGCCAAGCTGTGGATAACTCTGTGGATCGACGGCCGGCGCGGGATCGACTCCGGCCGGCCGCCGGGCCGGTCAGATGTCCAGGAAGCGGACGTCCTTGGCGTTGCGCTGGATAAATGAGCGGCGCGCCTCGACGTCCTCACCCATCAGCACACTGAACAACTCGTCGGCGGTCGCCGCGTCGTCCAGGGTGACCCGGCGCAGGGTACGGGTGGCCGGGTTCATCGTGGTCTCCCACAGCTCCGGGTAGTTCATCTCACCGAGGCCCTTGAACCGCTGGATGTCGTCCGGCTTGGCGTTCGGCTTCTTCTGCTGGCGCAGTGCGATCAGCCCGTCGCGCTCCCGGTCGGAGTAGGCGTACTGGGCGTCGTCACCCTTCTTGTTCCACTTGATCTTGTAGAGCGGCGGGGCGGCCAGGTAGACGTGGCCCATTTCGACGAGCGGCCGCATGAACCGGAACAGCAGGGTCAGCAGCAGGGTCTGGATGTGCTGGCCGTCGACGTCGGCGTCGGCCATCAGCACCACCTTGTGGTAGCGCAGCTTCTCCATGTCGAAGTCGTCGTGGATGCCGGTGCCCAGGGCGGTGATCAGCGCCTGGACCTCGTTGTTCTTCAGCACCCGGTCGATCCGGGCCTTCTCCACGTTGAGGATCTTGCCGCGGATCGGCAGGATCGCCTGGGTACGCGGGTCGCGACCCTGCTTGGCCGAGCCGCCGGCCGAGTCGCCCTCGACGATGAAGACCTCGGATTCGCGCGGGTCGGTGGACTGGCAGTCGGCCAGCTTGCCGGGCATCGAGCCGGATTCCAGCAGCGACTTGCGGCGGGCCAGCTTGCGGGCCTGCTGGGCGGCGATGCGGGCGCGGGCGGCCTGGGAGGCCTTGGTGATGATGATCTTCGCTTCGGCGGGGTTGCGGTCCAGCCAGTCGACCAGCCGGTCGTTGCAGACCCGCTGGACGAAGCTCTTGACCGGGGTGTTGCCGAGTTTGGTCTTGGTCTGACCCTCGAACTGCGGGTTGGTCAGCTTGACCGAGATGATCGCGGCCAAGCCCTCGCGGATGTCCTCACCGGAGAGCTTCTCATCGCCCTTGAGCAGCTTCTTGTCGGCGCCGTACCGGTTGACCACGCTGGTCAGCGCGGCCCGGAAGCCTTCCTCGTGGGTGCCGCCCTCGTGGGTGTTGATGTTGTTGGCGAAGGTGTAGACCGACTCGCCGTACGACTCGTTCCACTGCATGGCGATCTCGAGGGACATGCCCTCTTCCTCGGAACCGAACTCGATCACGGTCTTGTGGATCGGGGTCTTCGAGGCGTTGAGGTGGCGGACGAAGTCGGCGATGCCGCCGTCGTACTTGAAGGTGACCTCGCGCGGCTTGCCGTCCTCGTCCTCGGCGACCCGCTCGTCGAGCAGGTGGATGGTGAGGCCGCGGGTGAGGAAGGCCATCTCCTGAAGGCGCCGGTAGATGGTCTGGAAGTCGAAGTCGACCGTCTCGAAGACGTCCGGGTCGGGCCAGAAGGAGACCGCCGAGCCGGTGCGGTCGGTGGGCTCACCCTTCTCCAGGGTGCTGGGCTTGGAGTGGTCGTACTGCTGCCGCCAGACGAAGCCGTCCTTGTGGATCTCGACGGCCATCTTGGTGGAGAGCGCGTTCACCACGGAGACGCCGACGCCGTGCAGGCCGCCGGAGACGGCGTACGCCTTGCCGTCGAACTTGCCGCCGGCGTGCAGCACGGTCAACGCGACCTCGACTCCGGGCTTCTTCAGCTTGGGGTGCAGGTCGACCGGGAAGCCCCGGCCGTTGTCGGTGACCCGGACCCCGCCGTCGGCGAGCAGCACGACGTCGATGGTGTCGCAGTATCCGGCCATCGCCTCGTCGACCGCGTTGTCGACGACCTCCCACACCAGGTGGTGCAGACCGCGTTCGCCGGTCGAGCCGATGTACATACCGGGCCGCTTGCGGACCGCCTCCAGCCCTTCGAGGACGGTGATCGACTCGGCCCCGTACTGCTGATTTTCCTGCGCTGCCACCCTCGGCCACTTTCTCGCACCCGGCGTGCCGTCAGGCACGTCGGACGCGGGTTCGGCGGACAGGGCGCGACGTCGGCGCGCGGACCGGTACCTGGGACAATTCCGGAGTACGGGTCGAACGCGCCGGTCGCCGCGGTTGCCCGCGGATCGCGATCGGCTCGACCCGAGTCGGACAAGTTTCGCCGGCCCGCACCGGGCCCACGAAGCGTCGCTCCGCACCGGGTCTTCGTCTCACGCCAATCTTACTGTGCGGGGGCGATAGAACCACCACTCGGCACCCCTTCGCGGGGGCTCAGATTCACGTAGCGGGCCGAACCGCGCCGTCTGCGACTCCCCCTACACGCCAAGGCATGATCAGCCGATCTGCCGCGTGACGGCGATGCAGGCCGGGGGTCCGACACTCCCCGGCCGGGAGCCGGTACCGTCCACGGCGGGCTTTTTCCGGCACCAGGGTCAACGGTCGGCCTTGATCTTTCTGGGCCGGAACCGGACGATCGACCCGATCAGACTCGACCTGTGCATGTGAGAGGTGGACACCAGATGGGGCTGGACAACGTCGCGGTCCAGTGGCCGCGGACCGGCCGCTTCTACGACCCGGTCGCACCGGCCGAGTTCGTCGACTTCGGCGACATCGTCGATGTGCCGGGGATCTCGGCCCCGACCGCCGCGCTAGCGGAACTGATCGCGAAGACCGGCACCGTCCGGGCGACCGCGTACACCGAGGTGGTGGATCTGATCCTCGGTCTGGACGGGGTGCTCTACGCCACCGAGGCGGCGGCGGAGGACGAGGATCCGGTCATCGACCCGGACGGGTGCGCCTGGATCGCCGGCGGCATCGAGCGGTTCGTCGCCGCGCACCGGCCGCACGGTGAGGCGGTCAGCTTCGAGTCCGTCGGGGTGGTGCTGCGCTCGCTGCTGGCCGACGGTCGTCTGGCCGAGCAGCAGCTGCGTTGGCTGGACAGTCGGCTGGAGGCGCTGCGCGACGACAGCGGGGCCGCACCCCAGTGGACCTTCACCTGTGCGGAGCTGAGTGTGGTGGCGGCCTTCTACCGGCGCTGCGCGGACCGGGGCTTCGCGGTGTACGCGGACTCGGCGGCGCCGCGCCGGGCGGTCCAGCCGTAGGCCGTCAGCCGTAGGTGTCGCGGGGGCCTCGGCCGCGTACCCGGCGGGGGCCCCGGGACCAGGAGGGCGCGGCCGGGCCGTGGATGTGCAGTTTGCGTACGACATTGTGGCCGATCTCACGGCCGATCTGTTGCAGCAGGGAGCCGGCTAGCAGGCGCAGTTGGGTGGCCCAGGCGGTGGACCGGGCCTCCACGGTCAATTCGCCGTTCTCCAGCTTGACCGGTCGGCTGTGTTGGGCCACCTCCGCTCCGACGACCCGTTCCCAGGCCCCGAAGACGGTCGCCTCGGCGGCCGGTTGTTGCCAACCTCGCGCCTTGACCAGTCGGTTCAGCACGGCACCGAGGGGTTGGGGGTCGCGGGGGTCCGGTCCGGGGCCGGAGTAGCCGCGCAGCCGCCGTTCACCGCCGGCCCCGTCGGTGGTACGGCGGCGGGGGCGTGCGGCCGCGGCCCGGCGGGCCTTGGCCGCGTCGAGCACCGCCCGGGCCAGTTCCGGCCCGGACACCCCCTCCGGCACCTCGGGAGTCCCGCCCGGTGTCCGGTCGCTGCCCTCGGCGGGGTGGTGTTTCGACTCATCCGGCACGTCGTACCGTCCCCTCCGCCACCTCGTACCGGGCGCCGCGGAGGGCCTCGGGTACGTCGTCGGCGACCGCGCAGGTGACCAGCAGTTGACTGGCCCCGCTGACCAGTTCGGCGAGCCGTTCCCGGCGGCCGGCGTCCAGTTCGGCGAAGACGTCGTCGAGGACGAGTACGGGTTCGATGCCGTCGTCGCGCAGCAGGTCGTAGCCGGCCAGCCGCAGCGCCAGGGCGTACGACCAGGATTCGCCGTGGCTGGCGTACCCCTTGGCGGGCAGGGGTCCGAGGCTGAGGGTCAGGTCGTCGCGGTGCGGGCCGACCAGGGTGGTGCCCCGCTCGATCTCGGCGGAACGTTGCTGCTCCAGGGCGGCGGCGAGCAGTTTGGCGAGGTTCTCCCGGTCGGCGATCGGCTCGGTCAGTTCGACGCAGGGCCGGTAGGCGATGGTGGCCGCGCCCCGCCCGGCGGCGACCGCCTCGTACGCCTTGGCGACGTGTGGGGTCAACGCGGCGACCAGTTCCAGTCGGCCGGCGAGCAGTTCGGCGCCGTGTCGGGCCAGGTGGGTGTCCCAGACGGCCAGGGTGGACAGGTCCCCGCCGCGGGTGCCGCCGGTCTTGCGGGCCAGGTACGCGGTACGCAGCAGGGCGTTGCGTTGTTTGACCACCCGGTCGTAGTCGGCGCGTACGCCCGCGTAGCGGGGTTGGCGCAGCACCAGCAGGTCGTCCAGGTAGCGGCGGCGTTCGGCGGGGTCGCCCCGGACGAGTTCGAGATCCTCCGGGGCGAAGAGCACCAGCCGTAGTGCGCCGAGCACGTCGCGGGCGCGGCGGGCCGGGGAGCGGCCCAGTCGGGCCCGGTTGGCCTTACCGGGCACGATCTCCAGTTCGACGAGCAGTTCCCGACCCTGGTGTACGACCGCGCACCGGATCACCGCGGCGGAGGCACCCATCCGGACCAGTGGCGCGTCCGTGGCGACCCGGTGGGAGTCCAGGGTCGCCACGTAGCCGAGCGCCTCCACCAGGTTGGTCTTGCCGACCCCGTTGGCGCCGATCAGGATGTTCGGTCCCGGTTCGAGGTCGACACCGATCCGCTCGTACGAGCGGAAGTCGACCAGTTCGAGCCGGCGGACGTACACGGGGGCCGAGTGCCGGTCAGCGCTTGCGTACGGCGTGGCCGCCGAACTGTTGGCGCAGTGCGGAGACGGCCTTCAGGGCCGGCGACTCCTCCTGGCGGGAGGCGAACCGGGCGTACAGCGAGGCGGTGATGACGTGTAGGGGTACGGCCAGGCGGACCGCCTCGTCGACCGTCCAGCGGCCCTCGCCGGTGTCCTCGGTGTAGTCGGTCAGCTGGGCCAACTCCGGGTCCTCGTCGAGCGCCCGGTCGAGCAGGTCCAGCAGCCAGGAGCGCACCACGGTGCCTTCCCGCCAGGACTTGATCACCCCGGGCACGTTGGTGACCAGCTCGGAGGCGGTCATCAGCTCGTAGCCCTCGGCGTAGGCGTGCATCAGGCCGTACTCGATGCCGTTGTGCACCATCTTGGCGTAGTGGCCGGCACCGACCGGACCGGCGTGCACGAAGCCGTACTCGCTCTCGGGCTTGAGGGCCTCGAAGATCGGCATGAGTCGCTCGACGTGCTCCTCGGAGCCTCCGACCATCAGGCCGTAGCCGTTCTGCCGGCCCCAGACACCCCCGGAGACCCCCACGTCGACGTAGCCGATGCCGCGCTTGTTGAGGCGTTCGGCGCGCGGGGCGTCGTCGCTGAAGCGCGAGTTGCCGCCGTCGATGATGATGTCGCCTTCGCCGAGCACCTCGGCCAGTTCGTCGATGGTGGCGTCGGTGACGGCGGCGGGCACCATCACCCAGACCGCGCGGGGGGCCGCCAACTTCTCGGCCAGTTCCGCGACGTTCGCGACATCACTCAGCTCCGCGTTGTGGTCCAAACCGACCACCTCGTGTCCGGCGGCGCGCAGTCGCTCGCGCATGTTGCCGCCCATCCGACCGAGGCCTACCAGGCCGAGCTGCATCTCGTGGTTACCTTTCGTGGGGTGCTGGTGCTCTGCGATCAGCGGGATACGCGGATCGGCATGATGAGGTACCGGTACCCACCGATGAGCTCGCCATCCTCGCCGGCAGGGGAAATCACCGCGGGCTTGAAGGCGTCGACGAACTGCAGTACGGCGAACTGGGCGCCGAGGTTTGACAGCCCGTCGATGAGGTACTGCGGGTTGAAACCGATGGTCAGGGGTTCGCCGGTGAAGGTGGCCTCCATGGCCTCGCTGGCCCGGGCCTCCTCGGTGCCGCCGGCCTCGACGACCAGCCCGTCGGCGCTGAAGCTGAGCAGTACGGGGGTGGTGCGTTCGGCGACCAGGGCCACCCGCTTGACGACCTCGATGAGGGTGCTCACCGGCACCCGGGCCTCGGCGTTGTGGCTGGCGGGGAAGAGCGAGCGCACCGGCGGGTAGTTGGCCCCGTCGAGCAGCCGGCTGGTGGTGCGCCGGGTGCCGCCGGAGAATCCGATCATCCCCTCGCCGGCCGAGCCCTGGGACAGGGCCATGGTGACCTGGCCGCCCAGCGGCCCGAGGGCCTTGGCGGTGTCGTTGAGGGTGCGGGCCGGCACCAGGGCGTTGATGCTGATCTGCGGGTCGTCCGGGTTCCACTCCATCTCGCGCAGCGCCAGGCGGTAGCGGTCGGTGGCGAGCATGGACAGGGTGCCACCGGACAACTCGACCCGGACCCCGGTCATCATCGGCAGGGTCTCGTCCCGGCTGGCCGCGACGGCCACCTGGGCGACGGCGGCGGCGAAGGCGGCCGCGTCGATCGTGCCGGCGCTCTCCGGCATCTCCGGCAGGGTGGGGTAGTCCTCCACCGGCATGGTGGGCAGGGTGAACCGGGCGCTGCCGCAGACCAGTTCGAGGTGTGCCCCCACTGCGGCGATGTCCACCGGCTTGCCGGGCAGGGCCTTGGTGATCTCGGCCAGCAGGCGGCCGGAGACCAGCGCGGCGCCGTCGGCGTCGCCCTGCACCTCCACGGTCACCTGGCTGGAGACCTCGTAGTCGAAGCCGGAAACCTGCAGGGTGCCGTCGGTGACACGGAGCATCACGCCGGCCAGCACCGGCACGGACGGCCGGTTGGGCAGGCTCTTGGCGGTCCAGGCCACGGCCTCGGCGAGCGCGTCGCGCTCCACTCGGAACTTCATCAATGCCTCCGCGTCGACGTCGACGTCGTCAACTCTCTCATGCCGGCCGCTGCCCACTGACCCGCCTGGCGTGCGGTACCCCTCGCACCTTAGGGCGCGAGGGTATCGGCTGTGTGTCCGACCCCGTGGATCGTGTCGATGCTGACGCGGTCTGCGGCAGCAATCGAGACGATCCACAGGAAGTCCAACGGTGATGATTGGTTTTCGTTCTTTTAGAAGAGATAACCCATCGTCTTCATCGCACCTGTGCAAACTGTGGAGAACTCTCGTCTGCCCTGGTCAGAGCGTTGCGGGCCGGTGGGTTTCTTGTGGACAACCCGGGGTACAACCTGCTGCTTCGTCCACAGGTGGTCTCCGCGTCCCCAGTTGTCCACCGTCGTCCACTGGTTATCCACCGGTTATCCACCGACTTTCTCCCCAGCCCTGTGGATCGGGGTGGAGCGGATCAGGCTCGTTTTCCCCAGAACCTTCAACAGGTTGCCCACAGGGGGGTCCTGGGCGGTGGACAGAGCGAGCGGTTGTCCCCAGGCGTCCACAGGCGTCCACAACCTTGTCCCCAGCTTTTCTCCACAGCCTGTGGGTAACCGGCCATATGCAGCGCGTGGTTATCCACAGCCTGTGGGCGAGGAGTTGTGGACAACGAGTGGGCACCTGTGGGGTCACGGCCTCGATGCTGTGGTCTACACCTCGTCGAGAGTCAACTCTGCGGCACCAGAAAGCCCGGCCGGGTGGTCCCGGCCGGGCTGCTGTGGAGACGTACGTCTCTCAGGTGTTCTGCTTGATCCGGTTGGTCAGCTCGGCGATCTGGTTGTAGAGCGAGCGCCGTTCGGCCATCTGCTGGCGGATCTTCCGGTCGGCGTGCATGACGGTGGTGTGGTCCCGGCCACCGAAGGCCTGGCCGATGCGGGGCAGCGACAGGTCGGTCAGCTCGCGACACAGGTACATGGCCACCTGTCGGGCGTTGACGAGCACCCGGGAGCGGGAGTGGCCCCGCAGGTCCTCCAGGCTGACACCGAAGTAGTCGGCGGTGGAGACCATGATCTGGTCGGCGGTGATCTCCGGGCCGGCGCCGTCCGGGATGAAGTCCCGCAGCACCTCCTCGGCCAGGGACAGCTCGACACTGGAGCGGGTCAGGCTGGCGAAGGCGGTGACCCTGATCAGGGCCCCCTCCAACTCCCGGATCGAGTTGGACACCCGGGAGGCGATGAACTCCAGCACGTCCGGCGGGGCGTACAGCCGCTCCTGCGCCGCCTTCTTCTGCAGGATCGCGATCCGGGTCTCCAGGTCCGGCGGCTGGATGTCGGCCAGCAGGCCCCACTCGAAGCGGGTCCGCAGCCGGTCCTCCAGGGTCGCCAGCTGCTTCGGCGAGCGGTCCGAGGTGATCACGATCTGCTTGTTGGCGTTGTGCAGGGTGTTGAAGGTGTGGAAGAACTCCTCCTGGGTCCGCTCGCGGTTCTCCAGGAACTGAATGTCGTCGATCAGCAGGATGTCGACGTCGCGGTAGCGGCGCTGGAAGGCGCTGGTCTTGTCGTCCCGCAGGGAGTTGATGAAGTCGTTGGTGAACTCCTCGGTCGAGACGTACCGGACCGAGCGGGCGTTGCCCAGGGTGGTGGCGTAGTGCCCGATGGCGTGCAGCAGGTGGGTCTTGCCCAGCCCGGAGCTGCCGTAGATGAACAACGGGTTGTACGCCTTCGCCGGTGACTCGGCCACCGCGACCGAGGCGGCGTGGGCGAAGCGGTTGGACGAGCCGATGACGAAGGTCTCGAACATGTACTTCGGGTTGAGCCGGTTACCGCCGCTGTCCGCACCGGCCGGCAGCCGCCGGTCGTCGCGGGAGCGGTGATCCTGGCCACTACGACCGGGACCGCTGTCCGTGCCGCCGTCGCCCGGCATCGGGCGCATCAGGTGCTGGTCGCGGGGAGGCTCGCCGTACCGGCCGCCGAATCCGTGCGGGCCGCTGGGCGGCGGATCCACCCGGCCGGCCTGTTCCGTGTAACCGAGTCGCTGGGCCGGCCGCCGAGCGTCACCCGGCCGGCTCGGCTCTACGAAGGCCGTACCGAAGAGGGTCTCCTGACCCTCGGCCACGGGCGGACCGGTACGCGGGCTGGCGGTGGCGTCGGCGGGGTGGGGGGCCTCCGGTGCCGGGCGATCGAACCGGTGGGGGTGGTGCTGCTCGGGGATGAGCGGCAGCTGCTGGCGGTCCTCGGTCGGCGCGTCCGGCGCGGCGGGGCCGTCGAAGTCGACCGGGCCGCCGTCGTGCGCTCCCGCGCCCGGCTCCGGAGCGCTGCGGTAGACCGTGCCTTCGGTACGGCCGTCCTCGGGCAGCCGAACGGTGACCGCCACCTGTATCGGTCGGCCGAGCCGGCGGGTGAGAGCCTCGGTGATGGCCGGCCGCAACCGCGACTCGATCACATCTCGGGTGAAGGCGTCGGGCACGGACAGCAGCACGGTGTCCTCGACGATGGCCCGCAACCGGGTCAGTCGCAGGTACGCCCGCTGCTGCGCGGAGATGATCTCGTCGGCGAGTTCATCCGTGGTCGCCGTCCACACCGCGGCAAGGTCGGTCGTACCGGCCACCGTCGTGCCACCCCCTCGCCTCTGCTCCCGGATGCCGCTGTCCCCCCGGCCATCCGGGAGGCCCAGTGCCGGGCAGGTGTGACCGGTAGCCCACCCGTCGTCCCACCCGGTCGTTCTCCACAAGTTATCCACAGCCTGTGTACCGACCGATTGTGGCCGCCTGCCGGGCGTGGGTCGGACCTACCCCCTGCCATGGCCGGGTGCTGAAGCGGGGTTCACCGTGCCGAACGATTCACCACCGTGTCCGGTCTTGCCCTGCCGGCGACATCCCGGACCTGGAGACGCTGACCGCAATCGGGCACGGTAACAGCGATGTCGCCGCATCATCAACCGTCGACGCGCCTGGCACCTTGTCGGCATCAGTGAAAACAGCCCCTTCGGTCCTCCTTCGTCCCAGGTGACCGTACGGGTCCCGCTGGTTTGACGGTCATTGCACCCCGACCTACGCTGGAGGGGCTGCTCTCACGCCCTCTGCTAGGGTGATGGGTGCTCGCTGCCTGTGAGGGCTCCCGACGTTCCTGAGATGTCGCGGAGTGTGCGCTCGTCGCACCCGTCCGGGCAGCACCGATCGAGGCCGCCACGCGGCGGCCTGGCCCACCATGACCTCGGCGACTGATGCCGTGGCCGTCCGACAACGGAGAGCCTGACGTGAGCAAGCGCACCTACCAGCCGAACAACCGCCGGCGCGCGAAGACCCACGGCTTCCGGCTGCGTATGCGCACCCGGGCCGGCCGCGCCATCCTTTCGACCCGTCGCGCCAAGGGTCGCGCCCGCCTGTCGGCCTGAGGCCGACCGGGCCCGCTCCCGGGGAACTGGCAGTCGTGCTGACAGCCGCGCATCGACTGCGGCGCAGCAGCGACTTCGCCGCAGCGGTTCGCGGTGGCCGTCGGGCTGGTCGAGGCACCCTGGTGGTGCATCTGACACTACCGGCGGTTACCGGAGGCACACCAGACGTAACACCGGAACCGGCACGGGGTGGCACGGAGGAGAACTCCGCGCCGGTGTCCCGTGCCGGTTTCGTGGTTTCCAAGGCCGTGGGGCCGGCGGTGGTCCGGAACAAGGTCCGTCGCCGGTTGCGGCATCTGGTCCGGGAGCGGCTGGCGGACCTACCGCCCGGGAGCACCCTCGTCGTACGGGCCCTGCCGGCCGCTGCGGAGGCCACCTACCAGCGCCTCGGTGCCGACCTGGACGACGCTCTGAGCGCCGCCCGGACCAGCCGGGGGCGGCGACGGTGAGCACCCAGCCGCCGGTGGGCCCGCCGACCAGCCTCGGTGCCCGGATGCTGACCCTGCCCATCATCGCGTACCGTCGGTGGATAAGTCCGGCACTGCCGGCCCGCTGTCGGTTCTACCCGTCCTGTAGCGCGTACGCCCTGGAGGCGGTCACCCGACACGGCGCCTTTCGGGGAGCCGGGCTGACGGTCCGGCGACTGTCGCGCTGCCATCCATTCAATCCTGGTGGATACGACCCGGTACCGGAGCCGGGCGACCGCCGAGCTGCCGACGTGACTGGAGCCTGAGTGTTTAGTCTCGACTGGATCTACTACGCGATCTCGTGGATCCTGCTGGCCTGGCATTCGGCCTGGGACGCCATCGGGGTTCCGGACACCACGGTCATCGGCACCAACTGGTCCTGGATCCTGGCCATCATCTTCCTGGTGGTCACCGTCCGGGTGATCCTCTTCCCGATCTTCGTCAAGCAGATCAAGTCGCAGCGGGCGATGCAGGCGCTTCAGCCGCAGGTGAAGGCCCTGCAGGAGAAGCACAAGGGTGACCGGGAGACGCTCCAGAAAGAGATGATGGAGCTCTATCGGAAGGAAAAGGCCAACCCGTTGATGGGCTGCCTTCCGATGTTCCTCCAGATCCCGGTCTTCCTCGGCCTCTTCCACGTGCTGCGCCGGCTGAACCCGGATCCGGGGAAGACCAACAAGGACATCTACGGCTGGACGGTCGAGCAGTTCAACAGCGCCTCGGACGCCACCCTGTTCACCGCCCCGATCGCCAGCAAGTTCGGCTCCACGGCGGCGGAGCTGGCCCAGCTCGGGGCCAACGGCACCACCGTCAAGATCATGGCCGGTGTGCTGGTGCTGGTGATGATGGGCACCACCTACCTCACCAGCCGTCAGATGATCCTCAAGACCGGCTGGGCGGAGGACCCCCAGCAGCGGATGATCCAGCGCCTGATGCTCTACGGCATCCCGCTGTCCCTGTTGGTCTCCGGCGCGATCTTCCCGATCGGTGTGATCATCTACTGGGTCACCAACAACCTCTTCACCCTCGGCCAGCAGCAGTGGGTGCTGCGGAAGTTCCCCCCGCCGGTGACCGCTACCAGCAAGCCGGGCACCGGCAAGCAGCAGCCGGCGAAGACCACCGGCCTGTTCGGCCGCAGCAAGCCCGCCCCGGAGCCGACCAAGCCGGCCGCGCCGAAGGTCGCCGGCCCGAAGCCGGGGGCCAAGCCGGCCAACCCGAAGAAGGGCCGCCCCGCCAAGCGGCAGGGCTGAACCCTCCGGGCCGTCGCCGGGAAGCCGGTGACGGCCCGTCGCGTGACGTGCTGCCGCCGAGAGGCCGGCGCCGCAGGCGGGAAGCGCCGCGCAGGTCGCGGTGGAGGGGCGAGACTGCCCCTACAGACGTGCCCGTGGGCACCGGCGAGGTCCCGCCGGCCCCGGGGAACCAGCGGACCGCAGGTCCGGCCGAGCGAGTACGGAGATGAACCGTGACCGACACCAGCATCCCCCGCGCCGACCAGCCCACGGACGAGGAGCCGACTGCGGCGGCTCCGGTAGACGGCGAGCCTGAGGCGACCGAGGCGGCGCCGTCCAAGAGTGAGGGCGACCTGTTCCGGCAGAGTGAGATCGCAGCCGACTATGTCGAGGGGCTCCTCGACATCCTCGACTACGACGGCGACATCGACGAGTTGGTGTCCGGTGGTCGACCGGTGGTCGAGGTGGTCGGCGGCCGCCTGCAGAATCTCGTCGGCCAGCGGGGTGCCACCCTCGAAGCCCTCCAGGAGTTGGCCCGACTGGCCGTCTTCCGGCAGACCGGGTCACCCAGCCGACTGCTGCTCGACGTGGGTGGCTACCGGGCCGGCCGGCGCAAGGAACTGGCCGCGGTGGCGCGTAACGCCGTCGAGAAGGTCAAGGAGCACGGCGAGGCGGTGCGGCTGGAGCCGATGTCCGCCTTCGAGCGTAAGTGCGTGCACGACGTGGTGAACGCGATCGACGGGGTGGAGAGCGAGTCTGAAGGTGTCGAGCCCAACCGGCGGATCGTCGTCCGCCCCGCGGACTGAGCGGGTGAACCGAGACGACCTCCAGGGTGTCCCGACCGGCCCGGGTGGCGCGCCGCCCGGGCCGCCGGCTGTCCGGCCCGGACACCCTGCCTCGCCCGACCCGACCGTGGCGGTGTTGCCACCGGAGTTGGCCGGGGCGGCCGGGCGGCTCTTCGGTGATCGGCTTGACCTGGCTGCCGCGTACGCCGAACTGCTGGCCACCGACGGTGTCGTACGCGGCCTCATCGGGCCCCGCGAGGCACCTCGGATCTGGGACCGGCATCTGCTGAACTGCGCGGTGGTGGGTGAGTTGATTCCGAACGGCGCCACCGTGATCGACGTGGGGTCCGGGGCGGGACTGCCCGGGCTGGTGCTCGCCATCGCCCGTCCCGACCTGCGGGTGACCTTGCTGGAACCACTGGCCCGTCGCACCGCCTTCCTCACCGAGGCGGTGGAGGAGTTGGGGCTGGACGTTGAGGTGCGGCGAGGTCGGGCCGAGGAGGCCGCGACGGGACCCGACCCGTTGCAGGCCGACGTGGTGACCGCCCGTGCGGTGGCGCCCCTGGACCGACTGGCCGCCTGGTGCCTGCCGCTGGCGGTGCTGGGTGGCCGGCTGGTGGCCCTCAAGGGCGCCTCGGCGGCAGAGGAGATCGTCGAACACGCTCCGGCGGTGCATCGCCTGGGCGGGGCGGAGCCCGTGCTGCACCGGTGCGGCGAGGGCATCATCGACCCGCCCACCGTGGTGGTCGAGATCGCGCGAGACCGTCTGGTCGGTGCTGCGGCCCGTGCCGCGGTCAAGAAGGCCCGGGGAAAGAGGTCCCGCCCGCAGCGGTGAACGGGGCTCATATTCCCCTCCGGGCGGCGGTCAATGTGGGTGCAATCCGGCGGGTTGCGAACCCAACATGGACCGGCCACGCCCATGGGCCGTAGGCTGGCCGCGCGTCGATAGTGTTGGAGCGGGCGGCGATGGATCTTCTCTTGGCCTGCCCCTCCTGCCGGGCGACACCTCTGCGAGACAACGCGAGTGGCCCGGCTGACGGGTGCGGACCGACCATCCGAAGCGGGCAGGGATGACAGGTGCATGACGACGGCAGGTATGACGATCCGCGCGTGACCGGGTCCGCTGGTGACCCTGTTTCACGTGAAACCGAATACCCGGGTTGGCGGTCCTCCGGGGCCGGGTCGAACCCGTCAGACCCTCACGCGGAGGAGTCCCCAGCGGATGCGCCGTGGCCGCGCAGCGGAGAGGCGGGTCGGGAGGGGCCGGATTCAGCGGCTCGCCCGGGCAATGCCACCCCGGAGGCGCGGGTGATTCCGATCCGTCGAAACACCTCGGCCTCGGCACGTTTCGAGGCGGCACCCTCGTACCAGCCCGTGCCGGACCCTCGGCCTGCGTCCGACACGCCCGCCGGCCCCTACGAGCCGGCAGCACCCGAGGCCGCGTACGTTTCACGTGAAACCCCGACGCGCGAAGAGGATGACCCACCGTTGGCTATGGAGGCGATGCGCGCCGTGCAGATCCTGAATCCCAGTGGCGAGGTGACAATGCCTCGGCCGGAACGGACCCGGGTGATGTGCGTCGCCAACCAGAAGGGCGGCGTGGGGAAGACCACGACCACGGTCAACCTGGCAGTGGCGCTGGCCCTGCATGGCAACCGGGTACTGGTGGTGGACCTCGACCCGCAGGGCAACGCCTCCACCGGGCTGAACGTTCCGCACCACACCGGGGTGCCGGACGTGTACGACTGCCTGATCAACAGCGTGCCCCTGGAGGAGGTGGCACAGGGGGTTGAGGGCATCCCGAACCTCTGGTGCGTACCGGCCACGATCGACCTGGCCGGCGCGGAGATCGAACTGGTCTCCGTGGTGGCCCGCGAGTCCCGGCTGGCCCGGGCGATCGACGCTTACCCCGGGCACTTCGACTACGTCTTCATCGACTGCCCGCCGTCGCTGGGCCTGTTGACGGTGAACGCCTTGGTGGCCGCCCAGGAGGTTCTCATCCCCATTCAGTGCGAGTACTACGCGCTGGAAGGGCTGAACCAACTGATCAACAACATCAATCTGGTACGCCAACACCTCAACCCGCGGCTTGAGGTGTCCACCATCCTGCTCACCATGTACGACCGGCGTACCCGGCTCGCCGACGCCGTCGAGCAGGATGTGCGGAACCACTTCGGTGACAAGGTGCTGCAGGCGGTCATCCCCCGTAACGTCCGGGTCTCCGAGGCGCCCAGCTACGGCCAGTCGGTGATGACCTACGATCCCGGATCGCGGGGGGCGACGAGTTACTTCGAAGCTGCCCAGGAGATCGCCGAGCGGGGCGTCAAGGAGCCGGTGAGCCGGAATGCGTAGTGCGGATGAGGCGCTGGGAGGCGTGGCATGAAGAACCGTCCTCGGGGCGGTCTGGGACGGGGCCTGGGGGCCCTGATTCCGACCGGACCGGCACCGGATGCCGGTGCTGGTTCTGCCGTGATCCCGGCCGAAGCGAGCGCGGCGCAGGCCGTCGAGATGGCACCTGTGGTGCCGTCGCCGGCTCCGGCGATCGCCCCTGATCCGATCCTGAGCCCGGTGCCCGGCGCACGCTTCGCCGAGATCCCGGTCGACTCGATCGTGCCCAACCCGAAACAGCCCCGGCAGGTCTTTGACGAGGAGGCCCTGGAGGAGCTGAAGACCTCGATCCGGGAGGTCGGCTTCCTCCAACCGATCGTGGTCCGGCAACTCGACGACGAGAAGTTCGAACTCGTCATGGGCGAGCGGCGCTGGCGAGCAGCCCAGGCGGTCGGGCGGGAGACCATCCCGGCGATCGTCCGGGACACCCGCGACGATGCGATGCTCCGGGACGCACTGCTGGAGAACATCCACCGGGCCAATCTGAACCCGCTGGAAGAGGCCGCGGCCTATCAGCAGCTGCTGGAGGAGTTCGGGGCCACCCACGAGGAGCTGGCCCGCCGGATCGGCCGCAGCCGACCGCAGATCTCCAACACCATCAGACTGCTGAACCTGCCGGCACCGGTGCAGCGCCGGGTAGCCGCCGGGGTGCTCTCGGCGGGGCACGCTCGGGCGCTGCTGAGTCTGGAGGACTCCGAGGCCCAGGAGCAGTTGGCGCTGCGGATCGTGGCCGAGGGCCTGTCGGTACGAGCGACGGAAGAGATCGTCGCGCTCTCGCTGAGCGAGGGCACCGGGAAGAAGGAGCCGGCCAAGCGTCGGGCCAAGCCGCACGCCCCCGGGCTGGATGATCTGGCCGACCGGCTCTCCGATCGCTTCGACACCCGGGTCAAGGTCGACATCGGCCGGAGCAAGGGCAAGATCACTATCGAGTTCGCCACGGTCGACGACCTGGAGCGGATCGTCGACCTCATCGGGGTGGACCGGAATCAGCCGGAGGGCTGAGGGGCGACGACCCCCGACAACGGCCGCATCTTCTTCGGAAGGTGCGGCCGTTCTGCTGGGCCAGTTTCACGTGAAACCGTTCCGGGCCCGTTTCCCGTGAAACGCCGCAGAGGTCGTCGCCTGGGCGCCGGAAGGCTCCTTCCTCAGCCGAGGGCGGGCCAGCAGGTTCGCGGCGGAGGCCACCGGAGCACCGCATGCGGACCGTGCCGAACCTGATCAGTCTCGGAGTTGCCGATCGGGCGTCTCACTGAGGGGCGTGCCGGGCCAAGCCACCAACGGCGGGTGCGTAGGTGCGGGGCGGACAGTCGAGTGGTGTGCCGGGCTGGACATGGGCGGAGACCGCCGGCAGGCCGAGAGTGGGGCCAGGGGTGTAAGAGCCAGGGGTGAACGGGAGTCAGGCCCTATCGACGACGGGCATGTGCCCACCCAGGACATGAAGCTGACTATGGCGGCCTGAGCGGGAGCCAGGCTGAGTGAAGGCAGTGGGGTGGGGTTCGAATGCCGGACTATCGTTCGGGTGGCCCCAGGGCGACCAGCGGCCACGATCCGGCGGTCACCGCCGGGACCACCGCGAGACCGCAGGGCAGCCCGCCGTCGCGCGCAGGTGACCTGTCGGCCACGATCCCTGTCGAACTGCTTGCCCGCAGAACGGCCTAGCTCTCGTGGAGTGGCCGGGACCGGAGGCTGATCGGCCTCTCTCACGTCCGCCGTCCCAGGCGGGTCGTCACCTTAAGCCAGACACCCGCGTTACCTAGAAGGTCGGCACTCCGTCAGCGGGCGTCGCAGGAGGGACGACGATCGGTCTCCCCGGCGCCCAAGAATCGCATCGAGCCGGTGTTCGGTTTCACGTGAAACGGGCCTCCGGATCCGGGCGGATGTCGCCCCTACAGGTCGTCCAGACCCGGAAATGTTATCCACACCCGTTATCCACAGCCCGGCGCCGTTTCACGTGGAACAACTACCGAAAGCCCTTGTTGAGGCAGGGCTTGCCGGTCTGCCGAGACCATCGGACAGCCTGTGGATATCCCTGGGGACAACGGCCAGGGGCGGCCCGAGTCGACACCGAGACCACCGGCTGAGGCGAACTCGATTCGGGTGGGGACAGGGGTGCCGGACTCGGTTAGGGTCAGCCTCGTGCCCGACACCCCTCCCTCAGTTCCGGACTTCACCCAGTGGCCGTCCTTCCCCTTCGAGGGTGACCTGCGGGTCAAACGCCTCGACGATCCCGTTCCGGTAGAGCCGCCCCGCAAGGGCGAGGCGCACCGGGAATGCACCGCCTGCCAGGCGCCGGACGACGCCTACATCTGGGTCGGTGAGCGGTGGCGCGTGCGTGCGATGGACCGCCCTACCGGCCTGCCGATGGTTCTCATCCTGGAATCCCGATCCCACCTGGACCTGGGGGACCTGCCCAACCTCCTCGCCGCCGAGCTGGGGGTGATGACCGTCCGACTGGAACGCGCCATCCGGTCCCTGGACGGGGTGGCTCGGGTCCATGTCAACCGCTGGGGAGACGGCTCGGCTCACCTGCACATGTGGTTCCTCGCCCGTCCGTACGGGCGGCTCCAGTTGCGGGGAACCTTCCTCTCCCTCTGGGACTCGATCCTGCCGCCCATCTCGGAGGAGAAGTGGCGAGAGAACCTGGCCCTGGTGGCCGCCTGGCTGGCGGAGTTCGGTGGACGTCCGCTGGCCGAGCCGCCCCGAATTCAGTGGCAGGCCCCGTCCAGCCTCGCCGCGCAGTCCGCCCCGGCCAAGGGTGAACCGACCGAGGGCGGGTCGCTGCTGGACGCCATCGGGGAGACCGCGGAGCCTCCCGATGCGCCGGGCGGAGTGGTCGAGCCCGCTACCGAGGCGCCGGCCACCACCCCCTCGGCCGAGGCGGCCGAGGCGGCCGAGGCGTTGCCACCGCAGCGCAGCATCCCGGAACAGGAGGCTGGGTCCGACGCTGAGGAAGTCCCGGCCGAGCCGGAAGAACTGCCGACCGAGGAGGCCGATGCGGCGACCCCGACCGGGCCTACCGCTGGGAGTAAGAAAGCGACTTCAGGCCCGCAGGCGTGAGCAAACCCGGCCGGCCGCCTTTAGCGACCCCGGCCCGCAGGCGTGAGCAACCTCCGGCCCGCAGGCCGTGAACGAACGGCGTGAAGTCAACGGCACCCGCAGGCGTGAGGCAACGGCGCCCCTAGGCGTGCGCGAACGCCCAGCAAGCGTGCGCTAGCGGTGCCAGGAACCGCCCAGACCGAGCGGGCACGCAACCGGGTACTCCGGAGGGCTAGGGGGCCGTCGAGCTGGCCCAAGAGCCCACGCTGTAGCTGGCGCCCGTGGCCAGGTGCTGTGGAGGGGTCAGCGGCGAGCTGCGGCGCGGGCGACCAGGGAACCGATCACCCGGCCGAAGTCCAGCCCGGCCGCCTGCACCGCCAGTGGCAGCAGCGAGGTCTCCGTCATCCCCGGGGAGACGTTGACCTCCAGGACGTGCGGCTGTCCGGCCGCGTCGACGATCAGGTCCACCCGGCTGAGGTCGCGTAGCCCGAGGGCCGCGTGGGCGGCCAGCGCCACCTCGCCCACCGCCTCGGCGACGGCCGGTTCCAGTCGCGCGGGGGTGTGCCAGGTGGTCCGGCCGGCGGTGTAGCGCGCCGCGTAGTCGTAGACGCCGTTGCGCGGCACGATCTCGACCGGCGGCAGAGCCTGGGGCCCGTCGCCCAGGTCGATGACGGAGACCGCTACGTCCATGCCGGGCACGTAGCGCTCCACGAGGGCGGTGGGGTCGTACGCGAAACAACCGACCATGGCGGCCGGCAGGGACCCCGCGTCCCGGACCACGGCGGCGCCGAGGCCGGAACCGCCCTGGGCGGGCTTGACCATCAGCGGCAGCCCCAGCCGGTCGACGATGCGATCCAGCACCGCCACCGCGCCCAACTCGCTGAACCGGTCGTGAGGCAGGGCCACCCAGTCGGGGGTGGCGATGCCGGCTTCCCGGAGCACAGCCTTGGCCGAGGGCTTGTCCCAGGCCAGGCGGGAGGCCCGGGCGTCACACCCGACGTACGGGATCCCGCAGAGGTCGAGCACCCCGCGCAGCGAGCCGTCCTCCCCGGTGGCCCCGTGCAGGGCGATCACCACGGCGTCCGGCGGATCGGCGGCCAGCGCCGGCAGCAGGGCCACGTCGGCGTCGCGCAACTCGGCCGGTACCCCGACCGACCGCAGGGCGTCCAGCACCCGGCGGCCCGAGCGCAGCGACACGTCCCGTTCGTACGACAGGCCACCGGCCAGGACGACCACGTGCAGGTCTTCGGCGGTGGGACCGGACACGTCAGTTCCTTCGGCAGCGGCAGCACCCATGTCGGGCATCATGCCAAGTCGGGTCCCGGGGTGTCCGAGCCGGCCTGGCCACGCCGGGTGCCCGGCCCGCCAACCGTGCCGAACACCCGCCGCATGGCGATGTCCTGCTCCATCACGCCGGCCAGCCGGCGCACCCCCTCCCGGATCCGCTCCGGGGGTGGGAAGGAGAAGTTCAGCCGGATGTTGCTGGCCCCGTTGCCGTCGGCGTAGAAACCGGTGCCCGGCACGTAGGCGACCCGGGCGGCGATGGCCCGCGGCATCATCGCCTTCGAGTCCAGCCCGTCCGGCAGGGTGGCCCAGACGAAGAGGCCACCGGCCGGGTTGGTCCACCTGGTCCCGGCCGGCATCAGGTCGGCCAGGGCGGCCAGCATCGCGTCCCGCCGTTCCCGGTAGACCTCCTGGTAGACCTTGAGCTGCTCACGCCAGGGCATGGTGCTCAGGTAGGTGCTGACGGCCGCCTGCGCGTACGCGCTGGGGCAGAGGATCTGGGCCTCGCTGGCGATGACCAGCTTGTCGCGTACGGCGTGTGGGGCCAGGATCCAGCCCACCCGCAGCCCCGGGGCGAAGGTCTTGGAGAAGGTGCTGAGGTAGAAGACCCCGTGGCGGCGCCGGGCCCGCAGGGGTGCGGGGGCCGACCCCTCGAAACCCAGCTGACCGTACGGGTCGTCCTCGACCACCAGCAGACCGGCCCGTTCGCAGATGTCCAGCACCCGCTCCCGGCGCTCCTCGGTCAGCGTCACTCCGGCCGGGTTCTGGTAGGTCGGGATCGTGTAGAGGAACTTGACCCGCCGACCGGCCCGGGCCTGCTCCGCGATGGCCGTCTCCAGGGCCTCCGGGATCAGCCCGTCCTCGTCCATCGGTACGTGCACGACCTGCGCCTGGGCGGCCTGGAAGACCCCGAGAGCGCCGACGTAGGTCGGTCCCTCGGCGAGTACCACGTCACCCGGGTCGAGGAAGAGTCGGGCCACCAGGTCGAGGGCCTGCTGCCCTCCGACGGTCACCACCACGTCGTCCGGTGAAGCCCCGCAGGCCGCGTCGATGCCGGAGAGGGACATCACCTCGCAGATCCGCTCGCGCAGCTCCAGGGTGCCCTGGCCGATGCCGTACTGGAGGGTGGTGGCCCCGTGCTCGCTGCTGAGCCGGCCGAGCATCTCACCCACCGCGTCCAGCGGCAGCGCGGCGATGTACGGGGCACCACCGGCCAGGGAGACGACCTCCGGTCGGCTGGCGACCGCGAACAGGGCCCGGATCTCCGAGGCGGTCATCCCCCGCACCCGGCGGGCGTACCGGTCGGTGTAATCGTCGAGTGTCGTGCCGGTCATGACATCACCTCGATGCTGCGCAGACGGCTCCCGCCCCGGATACCCGGGACTGCGGCGACCATGGCGGCACGGCGCGCCGAGTGCCGATCCTAGCCGCCGGACAGCGCCGACGGCTCGTGTGATTCTTCGCCCGTCCACATACCGGACCGGCCTGCAACCGCCCTGAGGTGGGCGTTCAGCTGTCCTCTCCCGCGTCGCCGATCGGCGGCGTACGATCGCTCGTCGGGGCGGGGATGCGGCGGGTGGCGTCCGAGCCGGTCCCATTGCCGAGCCTAGTGTGGGGAAGCACTCAATGTCGCGACGTCTGGTCAGCCTGACCCTGGACACCCTGGAGGACCTGCCCCGTCCGTGCCGGCAATGTGTCTACTGGGAGCTGGATCCGGTTTCCGCCGACCGTGCCTGTGCGGCTGGTGACCCTGGCCTGGAGAAGGAGGCCTGGGTCTCGCAGACCCTGCTGGAGTGGGGTTCCTGCGGCAAGCTGATCTACGTCGACGGGATGCCGGCCGGGTTCGTCATGTACGCCCCACCGGCGTACGTGCCCCGTTCGATGGCGTTTCCGACCTCGCCGGTCTCCGCCGACGCGGCGCTGCTGATGACGGCGAACGTGGTTCCCGCCTTCGCCGGCGGCGGGCTGGGCCGGATGCTGGTGCAGGGGGTCGCCCGTGATCTGACCAAGCGGGGGATCAAGGCGATCGAGGCCTTCGGCGATGCCAAGTTCGGTGACGCGGCCGACCCGGCGGGTGCCTGCGTCGCCCCTGCGGACTTCTTCCTCTCGGTCGGCTTCAAGACCGTCCGGCCGCACCCCCGCTATCCCCGTCTGCGTCTGGAACTGCGGACGGCGTTGAGCTGGAAGTCAGACGTGGAGTACGCGCTGGAGAAGCTGCTCGGCTCGATGAGCCCGGAGTCCCTGCTGCGCCCGGTACGCCCCACCCCGGCCACCCGCTCGACCACCGTCTGAGGGCCACGGACGGCGGCGGTCAGTCGACCACGTTTCCGGCGGCCACGGCGGCCCGCAGTTCACTGACATCGAGGGATCCGGTCGGTACGTCCCGTTCGTCCGGTAGGTACATCCGTTGCACCCCCGCCACGATCGCCTCGACCAGGGTGTCCCGGAACCGGGGTTCGATCAGCCGGGCGCGATCCGTCGGTGAGGTCAGGTAGCCGACCTCGATGCGTACCGCCGGCATCCGGGTGAGTCGCAGCAGGTCCCATGCCTTGGCGTGGGTACGGCAGTCCCGCAGCCCGGTGCGGGCCACGATCTCCCGCTGCACCAGCCCGGCCAGCCGTTCCCCGGTGGCCGAGGTGACCCCGTTGTCGGTGCCGTAGTGGTAGGTGGCGACCCCCTCGGCAGCCGGATTGGGGTGCTCGTCGGTGTGCAGGGAGACGAACACGTCCGCGCCGAGGGAGTTGGCCAGATGCGCCCGGTCGATGTCGGGCAGGCAGGTCTCCGGCGCCGGCCCTCGGGTGAGCTGCACCCGGACCCCGGAGGCGGCGAGCCGACCCTCGAGCCGGCTGGCCAGGTCGTGCATCAGGTCCGCCTCGGTCCACCGCAGGGGCCCGTCGGGTACGACCACCCCGCAGTCGGTGCCGCCGTGGCCCGGGTCGATGACCACCGTCCGGCCGACCAGGGTGGGACCGGACTGCCGGATGGCGTCGGATTCGCGCAGCCACTGGGGTCGACCGCCGACCACCTTGCGGCCGAGTCGGCGTAGCGCCCCCATGGTGTGCGGGCCGCAGGTGCCGTCCGGGGTCAACCCCACCTCCCGCTGGAACTGGGCCACCGCCCGGGAGGTACGGATGCCGTAGATGGCGTCGGCTCGGCCGGCGTCGTACCCCATCTCCAGGAGTCGTTCCTGCAGCGACCGGACATCCTCACCGGTGAGCGGCACCGGCACCGCGTGGTAGAGGGTGCGGGCCCCCAGGCGCCAGCGGGCGGCGTCCAGGGCCCGCCAGGTCTCGGCGCCGACCCGACCGTCGACGCTGAGCCCTCGGGACTGCTGGAAGGCCCGTACCGCCCGCTCGGTGGCGGCGTCGAACTCGTCGTCGTACGGGCCGGTGGTCTTGGAGAGGAGGTCCAGGCCGGTGAGTACCGCACGGATCTCGATCACCGCGGGTCCCCGGTCACCGGGACGGATCGGACGCACGCACGACCCCCTCTGTACGGTCGGTGGCTGGCCAGGCCTGACGGCGGTGGCTGCACCGCGACGAGGACCAGGTGGTCACCGGCCTCCGGCGGCCTCCCGGTTCGAGGTTATGCGCTGGCGATCCGCAGGGATGCAAAACGCCTCGACCCCGTTCCGGCGGACCGGACACGGGGTCGAGACGACGGGGCTTGCGAAGCTCAGAGGGCCGACTGGATGAGCTTGACCAGCTCGCCCTTGGGCTTGGCGCCGGCGATCGACTGCACCGGCTGGCCGTTCTTGAACACGGTGAGGGTCGGCACCGACATCACCCGGTAGGCGCGGGCCGTCTCCGGGTTCTCGTCGATGTTGAGCTTGACGATGCTGACCTGGTCGCCCATCTCGCCGGCGATCTCCTCCAGCAGCGGCGACACCTTGCGGCACGGTCCGCACCATTCGGCCCAGAAGTCCACCAAGACCGGCTTGTCGGACTGGAGTACGTCGACAACGAAACTAGCGTCGGTGACCGACTTGGTTGCTCCCACTTTTGGCTCCTCCTGCTTCGGTGTGTCTCGTTCAGCCCTGGGGCAGCGTGGCGATGAAGCGTTCTGCGTCGAGTGCGGCGGCGCAACCGGTGCCGGCTGCGGTGATGGCCTGCCGGTAGGTGTGGTCGACCAGGTCACCGGCGGCGAAGACACCCGGGATGTTGGTCCGGGTGCTCGGTGCCTCGACCTTCACGTACCCCTCGTCGTCCATCTCCACCTGCCCGCGGAACAGTTCGCTGCGGGGGTCGTGGCCGATCGCCACGAAGACGCCGGTGACGTCGAGCACCTTGGTCTCGCCGGTGTGCACATTGCGGACCCGGGCTCCGGTGACCTTGCCGTCCGCGCCGAGGATCTCCTCCACCACGGTGTTCCACTCGACCTTGATCTTGTCGTTGCTCAGCGCCCGCTCGGCCATGATCTTGCTGGCCCGGAAGGAGTCCCGGCGGTGGATGATGGTCACCGACTCGGCGAAACGGGTGAGGAAGTCGGCCTCCTCCATCGCGGAGTCACCGCCGCCGACCACCACGATGTGCTGGTTACGGAAGAAGAAGCCGTCGCAGGTGGCGCAGGAGGAGACGCCGTGGCCCAGGTACTCCTGCTCACCCGGTACGCCCAGCGGACGCCAGGCGGAGCCGGTGGCGAGGATGACCGCCCGGGCCCGGTAGGCGCTCTCGCCGACCCAGACCGTGCTCACCGCGCCCGGGTGGCCGGTGTCGGTCAACTCGACCCGGGTGACGTCATCGGTGAGGAACTCCGCGCCGAACCGCTCGGCCTGCTTGCGCATGTTGTCCATCAGCTCGGGGCCGAGAATGCCGTCCGCGAAGCCGGGGAAGTTCTCCACCTCGGTGGTGGTCATCAGCGCGCCGCCGGACTGGACGCCCTCGATGATCAAAGGCTTGAGGTTGGCCCGGGCGGCGTAGACCGCCGCGGTGTAGCCGGCCGGCCCGGAGCCGATGATGATGAGGTTGCGGACCTCGTCCACTGCCGTCTCCCAATCGTGTTGACTTAGTCGGCACCGGCGGTTGTGCCGATGTCGAGCCGAGTGCCGACGCGGCGGCAACTGACTTGCAGAACGTCATCGTAGGAACCGGAGATTCCCGAGCCGGTCATCCGGTGGGTCGCGTCACGGGGGCGACCAAAGTTCTCGGCGGCCGCGGACTCACCCTACCCGCGTCCGATAGCGGCTGTCCGAGCCGGACCCGGCGATACCACACTCGGGACCGCTGACCCACGCCCAGCGGGCACCGGAGGCGTCGACGAACCGGACCACCAGCGCCGGGAGCCCTTGGAAGCGGGCGTACTCGATGTCCTCGAAGACCAACGGCCGGGCACCGTGTTCGGTGCCGATGTCCGCCAGGCAGGCGGCCAGCGCCGACTGGTCGTCGAGCCGGGCCAGGTCGGCCGGACCGGCCATCCGCTCGTCACCGGCGTCCGGCGCTGCGGTACCGGCGAAGGCGCTGATCCTCGCCTCCGGCTCCTGGGTCAGTTCCTGGGGGGTGTAGTCCCGGGCGGTGTACCGCTGCGGGGTGCCCTGGGTGACCGGGGCGCGGTGTGGTTCGGCACCGGCTGCGGCCTGCTCGGGACCCTCCTGGCCCTCGTGGACGTACGGGCTGGTGACCGGCTCGTTCAGCGCGGTGTCCGCCGTCGTGTCTCCGCCGGAGTCCGGCCGGGCCAGTTGCAGGGCCCCCAGGCCGACGACCGCCGCGGCAGCCAGGGCCACCGGCCCGGCGATCCGGGCCCAGCGGCGGCTTCGCCGACCCGGCCGGGTGGCCGTGCGGTCTCGACCGGGTCGCGGTGCACCCTCCGGACGGCGGCCACCGAGCGGCTGGGCCGGCACCAGAGTCGGCAGCCCACCTCCGGCGTGGTCCACCTCCGTGGCCGGCAGGTCCGGGGCCGGTGAATCAGGGCCGGCCGGCAGCTCAGCGGCGTCCAGCGCGGCGAGGATCCGGTCGGCGACGTCGACCGGCATGGTCAGGGTGGGTTCGCCCCAGCCCAGCAGATCGGCGCGGACTTCGGCGACGGCCGGTGCGAGCAGGGCGTACGCCTGAGCCCAGGACGGATCCTGGGCGATCAGCCGGGCCACCTCGTCCTGTTCCGGAGTGCCCTCCAGGGCACCGCCGAGGTAGTCGGCGAGCAGGTCGTGGTCGACCTCGCTGAACTCCTCGGCAGTCACGCTTCCTCCTGGTCGACATCCGGCCCCCAGGACCGTCCTGACCCCGATCGGACGCCCCGCCGGGCTCCCGGGTTCCCTCCGGTGACCGCCGGCACTTCCGGGGCCGGCTCGTCACTCCCGGTTCGCAGGTTGCCGAGGAGCACCGCCAGCCGGGCCCGACCGCGGGCGCACCGACTTTTGACCGTCCCCTCGGCCACGCCGAGGATCAGGGCCACCTCGGCCACCGGGTAGCCCTGCACGTCCACCAGGATCAGCGCGGCCCGCTGCTCGACCGGCAGGGTGGCCAGGGCCGCCCGGACGGTCAGGGCGGTGTCGTGGTCGCGTACGGGTGCGGCCGGCTCGACCCCGCCGGTGCCGTGCCCCTCACGCGGCTCCCGGGTGCCGTCGGGCAGCGGCACGGTCGGATGGGCCTGACGCCGACGGATCCGGTCCAGGCAGGCGTTCACCACGATCCGGTGCAGCCAGGTGGTGACGGCCGCGTCGGCGCGGAACCGGTCGGCCGCCCGGTGCGCCGACAGCATGGCGTCCTGGAGGGCGTCGGCGGCCTCCTCGCGGTCGCCCAGGGTACGCAGGGCGACCGCCCAGAGCCGGTCCCGGTGCCGTTGGAACAGCACACCGAAGGCATGGCGATCACCGGCCACATGGGCGCGCAGCAGGTCGAGGTCGTTGACCGTCGCGTCCACCGCCGCTGCACCCGTCCGGCCGGAACCGGCACCGCCCCTCGCTGTCGCCATCGTCAGGCCCGGTCGGGGCACCGGTCCGGTCGGACCCGGCTCATGACCCCTGGACCGTGATCTCGTTGACCCCGACCTTGTAGCCACTGCCGTTCGGGGGCAGGTCGGTGATCCAGAACAGCAGGTAGCGGTACTTCTTGTCGGCGTCGAAGCCGTTGAAGGTCATCGTCGTGCCGTCGTGCGCCTCGAAGGGCTGACCGATCGGGTTCTTCTTGTACGCCTTGAGGATCTCGTCGTCGCCCTTGTTGGTCGAGGGCTGGTCGATGGTGCCGGTGAGCAGCTCCGCGGAGGCCCCGGTGTCGGAGAGGTTCACCTGGACCGACTTGATGGTGTGCTCGCCACCCAGGTCGATCCAGACCCCCATGCCGCGCTTGTAGTTGCCGAAGTTGCTGGCCCCACGGTAGGTCTGGGTGGACCAGCCCTCGTCCTTGTCGCCGTCGAACACCTTCTCGGCGTCGCGGACCTCGGCCCGGTCCCGGCTGTCCGGATCGATGATCCGGGC
This sequence comes from Micromonospora sp. NBC_01739, assembly GCF_035920385.1. Lineage (GTDB taxonomy): Bacteria > Actinomycetota > Actinomycetes > Mycobacteriales > Micromonosporaceae > Micromonospora. Next base: position 5,002,330 of record NZ_CP109151.1, read on the forward strand.
CGCACTGATCTTCAAATCCCGGACCGGCGGCGGCGCCGGTTCCTCGCTCAGCGGGGCGCTGGAACTGGGGGCGGCGACCGGACTGGTCTGCGGCTCGTCCTCGTCGCCGCCGAGGGTGCTGATGCCGATGAGCAGTCCCACCAGGGCTACCGCCAACAGACCCGCGATGCCGAGGGCGACCTTTCGGCCCCCGGCGGCGGCCAGGGGCGAGGGCTCCTCGCCGGTCTCGGCGGCGAAGCGCAGCGGACCGTGGGTGTCCAGGTAGTCGTCCTCGGGCACGTCGAGCCGGGCCAGTTCGGCCGCCAGGACGTCCGAGGAGGGCGGGGCGATGTCGGCGTCGAGCAGGTCCATCGTGAGGTCGTCCAGGTAGGCCGGCACCCCGGCCCGGACCTGACGGGGAGCCGCCGCCGTACCGTTGGCGTCCCGCACCGCGTCGGGGATCCCCGCCCGGCCGTGCCCGGCGGTGGCGCCCCGCAGCGGAGCCTCGGTGTGCGGCCAGTAGCCGGTCAGGGCGAAGTAGAGGAGGCCGCCGACCGCTCGGACGTCGTTCTCCTGGCTGTCGGCGCCGTCGGTACGGGCGTCCGCCAGCACCACCCGGCCGTCATCGCTGATCATCACGGTGCCCGGGTGCACGTTGCCGTGCACCATGCCGGTGGCGTGCACGGCCGCCAGAGCGCTGGCGACGGCGTTGCCGACCGCGGTGGCCCGCGCGGCGTCCAGGGGGCCGTCGGAGACCAGCTCCCGCAGCGACTGGCCATCGACCCACTCGCGTACCACGTAGGCCCGCTCGGCCTCGTCGATCGCGTCGTAGACCCCGACGAGATTGGGGTGGATGACCCGACTGGCCGCGACCGCGGCCTGGAGCATCTCGGTGGCGGAATCGCCACCCGGGTAGCGCATCACGACCGCTACGGGACGGCGCAGCACGACATCGACCCCACGCCACACCAACCGGCCGGCACTGTCGTTGTTGATGTGCTCGACCAGTTCGTAACGCTCGGCGAGGACCTCACCGGTCGTCGGAGCACCGAAGGTCATGACGGGCGGAGTGGTCTCGTCCGCGTCCTGACCCTCGCCGACCTGGGTCACCCGTCCTCCCTCGGTGATCTTGTCGATCGATGGACCCGCGCTGCTGGGCATGTGACTTCCCGCTCCGCATTCGTCTGGCACGGGGCGACCGGTTCCGACGCGAGCCGGTGCCTGCCGTACCCGTCGAGAGCGACCTTACCTGGGTTGGCCGTCTCCCCGACATGTCATCTTCCCGCCGTGACCAACAGGGGAGTCCCCAGTAGGGCGTACTCGTCCGGTTGCGACCGATGTCAGCCACGTTGCTGGTACATGTACCAGCCAATCTAGAGGCCGCCGACAACCAGCCGTCGCCGGGGCGGGACAGGCAGTAGGCGGTGGGTCAGGTCTCCGCGGGGTTCCCGTCGATCGGCCGACCACACTCCGACTTCCGGTTGGTTATCCACAGGCCGATCCGGTAGTTGAGCGGCGACGCGCGGAGTTATCCACAGGCCCATCCCCAGCCTGGTGATCCTCGATCACGCTCGGTGAATATCCGGCGATCAGCGTCCGAGTCGGCGCCGGACCATGGCGACCACATCGGTGATCTCGGAGATCCGCAGGACCATCGCCAGACCTAGATAGGTACCACCGATCACCGCGCCGCCCACCACCAGTTGGACGAGGGCCTCCAGGCGGGTCGGCGTGTCGCCACCGGGCAGCAGAGCTACCACCAGCAGGCCGACCAGGGCGGCACCGAGGGCGGCCACCGCCACCCTCCCCAGGGTGCGCACGATGCCGCCCAGCCCGATCCGACCCACCTTCGGCCGCAGCAGCCAGGCGGAGGCGATCGCGGCGGCCAGGTACGAGATCGTGTTGCCGATCATCATCCCGGAGGCCGCGAAGCTGGCCGAGAAGGCCGCGAACAGTCCGATCTGCACCAGCGCCCGCAGCGCCACCACCGGGATGTTGATCAGAGCCGGGGTGCGGGTGTCCGGCAGCGCGTAGAAGGCGAAGGTGAACAGCTGACTCACCGCGAAGGGCACCAGCGCCAAGGCGGCGAACAACAGCACCGGGGCGGTCGCCCGGGCGTTCTCGTCGGTGAAGGCCCCCCACCGGAACAGGGTGAAGGCGATCGGGGTGGCCAGCACGGCGTAGCAGATCGCGATCGGGGCCAGTACCGCGGAGACCGTGCGGGTGCCCCGGGACAGGTCGGCCGCCAGGTCGGCGAACCGGCCGTCTGCGGCGGCGGCGCTCATCCGGGGCATCAGGGCGGTGATGATCGAGACGGCGATGATGCCGTGCGCCATCATCAGCAACAGGAACACGTTGTTGTAGATCAGTGCCCCGGCGGCCTGCCCGCTGGTGCGGCTCAGCAGGTTGAACACCACGATCAGCCCGATCTGGCTGACCGCCACGTAACAGAACATCCAGGCGCCCAGCCGGCCCAGCTCGCCCAGCCCCAGGGCCCGGAAGTCGAACCGGAACCGCCACCGGAAGCCGACCTTGCGCAGGGCGGGCAGCAACCCGGCGGCCTGGACGGCCACCCCCAGCAGGGTGCCGCCGCCGATCAGCAGGATCCGCCCGGTGGTCATCTCGTCCGGGGCGAGGATGTCCGTGCTGAAGATCGCGATGTAGAGGCCGGCGGTGGCGATCACCACGATGTTGTTCAGGATCGGTGCCCACATCGGGGCGGCGAAGTGCCCCCGGGTGTTGAGTACCGCGCTGATCAGCGCACTCAGGCCGGTGAAGAAGATCATCGGCAGCATCAACCGGGCCAGGGAGGTGACCAGCGCCTGGTAGTCGGCCGGTGCCTCGTCGCTGGCGTACAACCAGGTGAGCACCGGTGCCATGGCGACCGCCAGCAGGGCCGCCGCGCCGAGGGCGACCACCGCCAGGGTGAGCAACCGCTGGGTGTACGCCTGGCCGCCGTCCGGGTCGAACTTGCGCCGACGCACCAGCACCGGGATCAGCACGCTGGTGAGGATGCCGCCGAGCAGGAACTCGTACACCATCCCGGGCAGGATCTGAGCGGTGGTGTACGCGTCACCGATCGCCGAACCGAGCGCGGCGGTGATCGCCAAGGTACGCAGGAAACCCGTACCCCGGCTGACCAGGCTGCCGATGGCCATGACCGCGCTGTTGGTCGCGGCGCTGCTCTCGGCCACCTGCTCCGGGGGTGGGGCGACCGACTCGGCGGCGGGCTGGTTGAGGGGATCGGCGGAGATGAACGTCGCGCCGTCACCCGGCCGGCCGCCGGGCGCACCGCCCTGCTGGGCGTTGGCGCTGCGGTAGAGCCCGCCGCTCATCTGTGCCTCCAAGGGGATAGGCCGGAGCCGGCACCGGCCCGCACGCCACAGACCTTAGTCAACCTCGGCCCGTTACCCGCGCCCGGCGGAGGAGATGCCCCTCAGGACCGATAGGCTGCTGATCCGATGTCCGACGCCGCCGCATCCCACGCCACCGACCGCCGCGAACTCAGCGCCGCTCAGCGCAACGCCGTCGCCGAACTGCTCCGGGTCTCCCCGGTCGCCGACGAGTTGGGCCGCCGGTTCGCCGCCGCCGGTCACGAACTGCATCTCGTGGGCGGCTCGGTACGCGACGCCCTGCTCGGCCGCCTCGGCGAGGATCTCGACTTCTGCACGGACGCGCACCCGGATCAGACCCTGGGCATCCTGCGCGGCTGGGCCGAGGCCATCTGGGAGACCGGCCGCGAGTTCGGCACCATCGGCTGCCAGCGCGACGGCCTGCGGCTGGAGATCACCACCTTCCGCGCCGAGTCGTACGACCAGGTGAGCCGGAACCCGGTGGTCGAGTACGGCACCAGCCTGACCGAGGACCTGCGGCGGCGGGACTTCACCATCAACGCGATGGCGGTGAGCCTGCCGGATCACCGGTTCACCGACCCGCACGGCGGCCTGGCGGACCTGGCCGCGAAGGTGGTCCGTACCCCGGGCACCCCGGCCGAGTCCTTCGGCGACGACCCGCTGCGGATGCTGCGGGCCGCCCGCTTCGCCGCCCAGCTGCGTTTCGCGGTCCACCCGGACGTGTACGCGGCGATGACCCGGATGGCGGCCGACCTGGACCGGATCACCGCCGAGCGGATCCGGGACGAGTTCACCAAGCTGCTCTGTGCCGCCGACCCGATCACCGGCCTGCGGCTGCTGGTCGACACCGGGCTGGCCGAGCGCTTCCTGCCCGAGTTGACCGGCCTCAAGCTGGAGATCGACGAGCACGCCCAGCACAAGGACGTCTACGAGCACACCCTCACGGTGGTGCGCAACGCCATCTCGTACGAGCAGGACGGGCCGGACTTCATCCTGCGGATGGCGGCCCTGATGCACGACGTCGGCAAGCCGGCCACCAAGGCGGTCGGGTCGGACGGCCGGGTCAGCTTCCATCACCACGAGGTGGTCGGGGCCCGGCTGACCAAAGCCCGGATGAAGGCCCTGCGCTACCCGAAGGACATCACCGCCAAGGTCACCGCCCTGGTCGCCCTGCACCTGCGCTTCTACGGGTACGGCCGGGGCGAGTGGACCGACTCGGCGGTCCGCCGGTACGTCACCGACGCCGGTGATCTGCTGTCCCGGCTGCACAAGCTGACCCGGTCGGACTGCACCACCCGCAACCGGCGCAAGGCGGCCCAGTTGGCGGCGGACTACGACGCCCTGGAGGAGCGGATCACCCGGATCGCCGCCGAGGAGGACCTGGCCCGGGTCCGCCCCGACCTGGACGGCAACGCGATCATGGAGTTGCTCGGCGTACCGCCGGGGCCGATCGTCGGGCGGGCCTGGAAGCACCTGAAGGACCTGCGCCTGGAACGCGGGCCCCTGGACCGCGACACGGCCGAGGTCGAACTCCTGCGCTGGGCCCGCGAGCAGGGCATCGATAGCTGAAGATCGGTCGGCCGCACCGGCTGGGCTGTCCTGGATCGACGGTCGCTACGACGAAACGCCCACGTTCCGACCAAACGGTGGAACCGGAGCTTGCGCGGTTCATCCATGATGTTGGAGCGTCCCTACTCGCGTAGTGGACATTCCATTGCCCGTTCGACCGCCGATGACGGTCGACGACAAACGGGGAGACCGCCTAGTGAAACGACGTGGCGTACTGCGCCGCTCGGCGGCTGCGGGGCTTGCCCTCGCCACCGCCTCCTCCATCCTGACCGTCGCCACCGGCGGCGTGGGGATGGCTGCTCCCGCCGACCCGGCTCGCGCCGAGGTACGCGGCAGCGAGGGCACCGGTGTCGTGCCGGGCCGCTACATCGTCGTCCTCAAGGACAGGAAGGCCGGCTACAGCGCGGCCCGCGCGCTCGCCTCGAAGCTCGCCCAGCAGCACGGCGGCAGCGTTCGGCAGGTGTACGAGAAGGCTCTCGTCGGCTACTCGGCCGCGATGAACCAGGGGCAGGCGGACAAGGTCGCCGCGGATCCCGCCGTGGCCTACGTGGAGCCGGTACGCCGACTGTCGGCGAACGGTACCCAGAGCAGCCCGCCCTGGGGCCTAGACCGGCTCGACCAGTACACGGCGAAGCTGAACAAGACCTACAAGTACCCGAACACGGGTAGCAAGGTCACGGCGTACATCCTGGACACCGGCATCAACGTCAAGCACCAGGACTTCGGCGGCCGGGCCACCATGGGGTTCGACGCGATCGACCCGCCGCCCCCACCACCGCCCACTCCGACTCCCACTCCCGACCCTGAGCCGACCGACCCGCCGGGCGGCGTGCAGGCCAACGGGAACGGCGACTGCAACGGTCACGGCACCCACGTGGCGGGCACCGTCGGTGGCACCAAGTACGGTGTCGCCAAGGGCGTCAAGCTGGTCGGCGTCCGGGTGCTCGACTGTGACGGCTACGGCACGACCGAGCAGGTCATCGCCGGTGTCGACTGGGTGACCGCGAACGCGCAGAAGCCGGCCGTGGCCAACATGAGCCTCGGCGACGTCGTCGCCATCCCCTCGCTCGACGAGGCCGTGAAGCGCTCGATCGCCTCCGGCATCACCTACTCCCTCGCCGCCGGTAACTCGATGATGGACGCCTGCAAGACGTCCCCCGCCCGGGTGCCGGACGCGATCACCGTCGGGGCGACGGACCGGGTCGACATGCGAGCCTGGTTCTCGAACTACGGCAAGTGCCTCGACGTGTTCGCGCCGGGCGTCAGCATCGTCTCGGCCCGGCACGACAGCAACACCGGCAGTGTGGGCTTCAGCGGCACCTCCATGGCCGCTCCGCACGTGGCGGGCGCCGCGGCGCTGCTGCTGCACTCCAACCCGACCTGGAAGCCGAAGCAGGTCCGCGACCGCATCGTCACCACCGGCGTCGCCGGGGCGGTCTACGACACGAAGGGCTCGATCGACCGGATGTTGACGGTCGGTTCGATCACCCCCACCCGCAGCGGCTTCGGCTTCAAGGCCAAGTCCAACGGGAAGTTCGTCACCGCTGCCAGCACCAAGAAGGCGCTGGTCAACAACGGCAAGAGCCTGGGCACCTCGCAGCAGTACGACTTCGTCAACGCCGGCAGTGGTCTGATCGCATTGCGCTCCAAGACCACCGGCCGGTACGTGGTGGCGCCGAGCAAGGGCACCAAGCCGCTGATCGCCAGCCACAAGACGATCGTCACCTCGGCGAAGTTCCAGATCATCAACCACACCGACGGTACGGTCAGCCTCAAGTCCAAGATCAACGGCAAGTACGTCACGGCGCCGAAATCCGGCACCTCGTCGTTGAAGGCGAGCAAGACCAGCATCGGTACGTCGGAGAAGTTCACCATCGACCGGCCGGCTCCGGTGATCAGCATCAAGTCGAAGGCCAGCGGCAAGTACGTCGTGGCCGGCACCAAGCCGCTGATCGCCAGCAGCAGCAAGGTCACCAAGGCGGCGAAGTTCCAGATCGTCAACGTCGGTAACGGCTTCTTCGGCCTCAAGGCCCAGGCCAACGGCAGGTACGTGACCGCCGCCAGCCGGGGCACCAAGCCGCTGATCGCCAGCGCCAAGTCGCTGGGAACCTGGGAGGTCTTCGACTTCCTCGACTACAACAGCGACGGCACGGTCTTCTTCCGGGCCAGCGACGACCAGGCGGTCTCCGCCGGATCGGCCGGCACCAAGCAGCTGATCTCGAACAAGAACATCAAGTGGTTCGAGTACGAACTGGGGCTGGGCAAGGGCGAGAAGTTCACCGTCTCGGCCGCGTAGCACCACCCGCACCACCCGGCGCCCGCCGGAGCACCCCGATCCCCGGGGCCGCTCCGGCGGGCGCCGCCCGTTGAGCCCTCCGCACGTTGGTGGGTGTTGCCGGTTGGGGCCTTTGCATCCTGCCGCACCCGCTCACTCGGGCCGCTTCAGCTGGGGGCGGCTCGCCTTGGGCGTGGGCCTGTGGCCTCCACCATCGCCCGATGAAGATCACGCTCGATCTGGGATCGAGTGGCTTACCCGGTTCGGAAGACCACTCGAACCCAGATCGAGTGCCAGTCGAGCGGGGCGGAGGTAACGCGGATGAGTGCGCGGCGGGGGCGTGGTCGCGGAGTGGGGCGTCGGGGAGAATGGCGGGATGCGTTGGACGCTGCTGGACCTGCCGATCGGGATCTTCTGCGTGGCCACCGACGGCGACAGCGTGTGCGGGGTGCACTTCGGGCCGGTCGAGTCCGCGACCGAGATGCCGGCCGACCCGATCGCGGCGCGGGCGGTGGCGGAGCTACGGGCCTACTTCGCGGGAGAGTTGACCGAGTTCAGGATTCCGGTGCGGGTGCCGCGCGGCTCCGACTTCGAGCGGGCGGTGTGGCGGGAGATGACCCGTATCCCGTACGGAGAGACGCTGACCTACGGGCAGGTGGCCCGGCTGGTGGGTGACCCCGGTGCGGCCCGGGCGGTCGGGGTGGCCTGCAACCGCAACCCCATCCCGATCATCGTGCCCTGCCATCGCATCATCGGCGCGGGCGGCAAGCTGGTCGGCTTCGGCGGCGGCCTGGACCTCAAGGTCAAGCTCCTGGAGTTGGAGGCCGGGGTCGCCCTGCAAAAAGCCTGGTCCTGACTGCGGCCTAGGGAGACCTTGCCCCGGCCGCCTGGGCTACCTTCGGGCCCCTCGACGGGCGAGTTTCTTCGCCCGCAACGCGGTGATCGACTCCGTATCGCCGTAACGGCGGGGTTCGACGCGGCGGGAAACTACCATGACGGCGACACCGTGACGGCGACACGGCGGGCGAGTGCGACGGTCGGCCAGCAGGGGCGAGGCAGCGACGGCGGGTGGGTCAGCCTGGGGCGGGGAGGCAGCCGCCGTCGGCGACGCGGGTGCCGTACTCCACCGTGACCTTCTCAGCACGGACGCTGCCGAAGACGCAGGCCCGGCCGGTCCAACCGGAGAAGAGCAGCCCGTCGCCGGGGCCGAGGTCGAGTCGGCCCGGCGGGCGGACGGTCACGTCCATCAGCCCGGTGCCGGCCACCGCCTGTCGGACCGTCTCCTCGTCGTGCGTCTCCTGATCGTCGACGGTCAGCAGGTCGAGGACGTACTGCACCTGTACCGCGCAGGTGTTGGCGCCGCCGGCCGCCGTCGGGTCCAGGGTGCCGCGCTGCCGGAAGGCCTTGTTGGCTGCCTGCTGGCGCAGGAACTCCTCCCCGCGCAGTTGCTCATCGGTCATCGGATGTCCGCTGCCGGCCGCGGTCGGGGCGGCCGGGGAGGTGACCGTCTCTTCGGGCTCGGCCTGCACCTCCGGCGGGGTGCCGGCCCCGACCGCACAGCGGGCCTCGACGACCGGGCTCGCCGGTACGGCCGGTGGCGCCGATTCGTCCGGTCCGGCCGACGGGTCGGTGCCGGGCAGGGCGCAGGCGGCGAGGGTGGACACGAGCAGGACGCCGACGACCGTCCGCCACCCCACCCTGGCGTCACGAAAGTCGTCCATGGGCGGCACGGGGCTCAGCCTAGCCCGGGTCCTGGTACGAGGATGCCCCTTCCGTACCGAACGGCGAAGGGCCGGGTCCAGACGGACCCGGCCCTCACAGTGTTGCTGTGTCAGCGCTCGATCTCGCCGGCGATGAACGCCTCGACGGCGGCGTGCGCGTCGTGGTCGGCGTACTGCACCGGGGGGGACTTCATGAAGTACGACGAGGCCGACAGGATCGGGCCGCCGATCTTCCGGTCCAGGGCGATCTTGGCGGCGCGGACGGCGTCGATGATGACACCGGCCGAGTTCGGCGAGTCCCACACCTCGAGCTTGAGCTCGGCGTTGAGGGGGGTGTCACCGAAGGAGCGGCCCTCCAGGCGGATGTAGGCCCACTTGCGGTCGTCCAGCCACGGCACGTGGTCGGACGGGCCGATGTGCACGTCGCTCTTGGCCATCTCGTGCGGCACCTGGGAGGTCACCGACTGGGTCTTCGAGATCTTCTTCGAGATCAGGCGGTTGCGCTCCAGCATGTTCATGAAGTCCATGTTGCCGCCGAAGTTGAGCTGGTACGTGCGCAGCAGCTCGACCCCGCGGTCCTCGAAGAGCTTCGCCAGGGCCCGGTGCACGATGGTCGCGCCGACCTGGCTCTTGATGTCGTCGCCGACGATCGGCAGGCCCGCGTCGGTGAACTTCTGCGCCCACGCCGGGTCGGAGGCGATGAAGACTGGCAGCGCGTTGACGAAGGCGCAGCCGGCGTCGATCGCGGCTTGGGCGTAGTACTTGGCGGCGTCCTCGGAGCCCACCGGCAGGTAGGCGACGACCACGTCGACCTGGGCGTCACGCAGCGCCTTGGCCACGTCGACCGGCTCGGCGTCCGACTCCTCGACGATCTCGCGGTAGTACTGGCCGAGACCGTCGAAGGTCGGGCCGCGCTGGACGGTGACGCCGGTCGGCGGCACGTCGCAGAGCTTGATGGTGTTGTTCTCGCTGGCGACGATCGCCTCCGCGAGATCCATGCCCACCTTCTTGGCGTCGACATCGAACGCCGCGACGAACTGCACGTCCGAGACGTGGTAGTCGCCGAAGGTGACGTGCATGAGACCCGGGACGCGGTCGTTCGGGTCGGCGTTCCGGTAGTACTCGACGCCCTGCACGAGGGACGAGGCGCAGTTACCCACACCGACGATGGCGACGCGGACGGAGCCCATCGCGTGTGCCTCCTTCTTTTCTGTCACGGCCGCTCTTTCCTGGACTCTCCAGGCGGAGGCGGGCTGTTGTCTTCTCGTCGGCCGCCGGCCGTCCCGTCGTTCGGGACCGTCGGGGCACGGCCGGAGCGCTCGTTGGCGATGAGCTCCTCCAGCCAGCGGACCTCACGCTCACAGGCCTCCAGGCCGTGGCGTTGCAGCTCCAGCGTGTATGCGTCGAGGCGCTCGGCCGCTCGGCCCAGCATGTCGCGAAGTCCTTCACGACGTTCCTCGATCGTGCGGCGGCGACCTTCCAGGATGCGCAGTCGGGTCGCCTGGTCGGTTCGGGAAAAGAACGCGAAATGCACGCCGAATCCGGTGTCGCCGTACGTTTCCGGTCCGGTCTGCGCGATGAGCTGGGCGAAGCGTTCCTTGCCCTCCGCGGTGATGGTGTAGACCACCCGACCTCGTCGGCTGGTCAGCGCGGGAACCTCCTCGGCGGTGGCGGGTGTCTCGGCGGCCTCGGTGATCCAGCCTGCCGCCTGCAGACGGCGCAGGGTGGGGTAGAGCGAGCCGTAACTGATAGCTGCCCGGATCGCCCCAAGCTTGGCGGTGAGCTCCTTGCGCAGCTCGTAGCCGTGCATGGGTGCCTCCTGGAGGAGGCCGAGGATGGCCAGCTCGAGCATCGGGCCACCCTCCCCATTACCCTGTGCGTGGATCGCTAACCACACGATGTATCGGACCGATACATCGCACCGTAGCGTCTCGGTTCGACTGGGGCAAACCCCCTCCGGTAAACCCTCGTATCCGAGGTGTGCTGATCACAGATCGTGACGGTGGTCGCCTCGTCTGACGAGACCGCGTACCCTTTGCCGCATGCGTACGCAGCGGCAGGTGGTCGACTACTCGCTCCGGAGGCGAGCGCTGCTGCGTGAACTCGTCGCCGGTCGGGTCGGCACCTACGACCTGTGCGACGCCTCTCCGTACCTGAAGAACGCGGCTCGGTTCCACGGCGAGCCCACCGACCAGCGGTGTCCGATCTGCCGAAGCGAGAACCTCACCCTCGTCCACTACATTTACGGCGACGAACTCAAGCAGTCCGCCGGCCAGGCCCGGACGGTGGCCGAGTTGTCGATGTTGGCGATGACGCTGCGTGAGTTCCAGGTGTTCGTGGTGGAGGTGTGCCTCGGCTGTGACTGGAACCATCTGGTGGAGCAGTACCTGCTCGGGCGGGACGGACTGACCGACAGCGAGGCGGAGCAGGAAGCGGCCGGTGGGGTAGCCGCCGCTGCTGCTGGCGCGAATGCTCGGCGAAGGCGAGAGGCCCAACGGTGATTCGAGCGCGATCGGCCGGCCCCGGCCGTGAGATAACTGGCCGGGGTCACCGACAGCTCATAAGTGCGAATGGTCCGAATGATTCGGATCTGATACCCACTCCACGGCACCCCCGTGCCGTGCGCGCGGGTGTCGCATCTCACGGCAAACCGGTGGCGGCGCGACAGCGCCCCACTGCGACGGCAGGGTGTGAGGAATGAACTCGTACGGTGATCCCAGCTCCTCGCGTGGCCGGGCCCGGATACCGGGCCAGGACGACCCGGGGCAGGCGGACGACGCGTACCGGGGCCCGAGTGGTGACCCGCGTGGAGTCAACTGGTCGACCGGACCTGAGGGCGCGGCCCCGTCGGCTCGTGCCTCGGTCGGTGGGCGAGCCTCGGTCGGCGGCTCGGCGAGCGTACCGCCGCCGGGTCGACCCACCGGTTCGGCCTCGGTCGGTCGTGCTGGATCGGGTCGGGCCTCCGTGCCGGTCTCACCCGCTCCCGGTGGTCGGGCCTCCGTGCCGGTCTCACCGGCGCCGGGTAGGGCCGGTCGGGCCTCCGTGCCGGTCTCGCCGGCGCACGGCGGGCCGGCGGGCCGGGCCTCGGTAGGAGCCGCCGCCGTGGGCGCGGCCCCGGCCGGGCGGGCGAGTGTCGGTTCGGCCTCGGTGGGCGGTCGGGCCGCGGTGGCGCGGGCCAGCGTCGGTGGCCCCGGTGGACCGGGCGGCCCGGGTGGGCCAGGCGGTCCCGGTGGTCCGGGCGGACCCGGCGGTCCCGGACGGGGTGGGCGCGACCCGAAGGCGGGTGCCCGAGCCCGTCGGCGCAAGCGGATGAATCTGCTGATCGCCAGCTTCGCGGTCTTCATCATGCTGGCCGGCATCGGTGTCGTCGGGTTCACCTACTACTCGACGAACGTGGTGCTGCCCAAGGAGATCCCGCTGCCGCTGTCCACCACGGTCTATGCCAAGGACGGCAAGACCCTGGTGGCCAAGCTCGGCAACGAGAACCGCACCTTCGTCACCATCGAGAACATCCCCCAGCACGTACGCGACGCTGTCGCCGCCGCCGAGGACCGGAACTTCTACCGGCACTCGGGTGTGGACTACAAGGGCATCGCCCGGGCCGCCTGGAACAACCTCTCCGGCGGCGAGAAGCAGGGTGCCTCGACGATCACCCAGCAGTACGCCCGCAACGCCTACGAGAACCTCCAGGACGTCAGCTACTCCCGGAAGGTCAAGGAGGCGATCCTCGCCTCAAAGCTGAACGACCAGTTCACCAAAGACGAGATCATGGAGAACTACCTCAACGTGATCTACTTCGGTCGCGGGGCGTACGGCATCGAGGCGGCGGCGCAGACCTACTTCAACACCACCGCCAAGAAGCTGAACGTGGCGCAGGCAGCGGTGCTCGCCGCCCTGATCAAGCAGCCCGTGGCCAGCGCCGGCCACAAGGGGTTCGACCCGGAGGTCAACCCGACCGAAGCCAAGATCCGTTGGGAGTACGTGATCAACGGCATGGTCGACGAGGGCTGGCTGGGTGTGCCGGGCAAGCCCGAGCGCCCGACCGAGTACCCGAAGGTTCAGAAGGTCAAGAAGGACAACGGCTTCGGTGTGGCCTCCCCGCGCGGCAACGTCATCAACTACGTCCGCAAGGAGATGGCCGAGTGGGGCATCTGCACCGAGAGCGGTGAAGAGGGCAAGCCGACCTGCGTGAACGAGCTGCGCGAAGGCGGTTACCGGATCACCACCACCATCGACCCGAAGATGCAGAAGGCACTGGAGGAAGTCGCCCAGGTCGGCCGTAAGGGCACCTTCCTGGCCGACCAGCCGGAGAACCTCATGCCGGCGGTGGTCTCCGTCGACCCGAAGACCGGCCGGGTGCTGGCCTACTACGGCGGCAACAGCGGCGCGGACTATGACTACGCGGGCATGAACACCGACCAGAACGGCAACCTGGTCGGCGGCCACCCGCCGGGCTCGACGTTCAAGGTCTACACCCTGGCGGCGGCCGTCGACGCCGGCATCTCGGTCAAGTCGCACTGGGACGCCACGCCGTTCAAGCCGGAGGGCTACAAGGATCAGATCGGCAACGCCAACCGTGACCTGCGCGGGCAGTGTGACAAGTGGTGCTCGTTGGAGCAGTCGACGATCCAGTCGTACAACGTGCCGTTCTTCCACATCGCGGACAAGATCGGTGCGGACAAGATCGTCGACATGGCCCGACGGGCCGGCGTCCGCACGATGTGGGACGACAAGTCGAAGCCCTTCGACCTGATGAAGAACAAGCCGGAGGACCTCGCGCCGAAGCACTTCGACCGGGTGGTCGCCTACGGCCAGTACGGGATCACCGTGCTGGACCACGCCAACGGTCTAGCCACCCTCGCCAACGGCGGCAAGTACAACAAGGCGCACTTCGTGCGGACGGTGGAGAAGCTGAACAAGGCAACCGGTAAGTGGGACAAGGTGCCGGGCACCGGCGAAAAGCTCAAGCCGCAGCAGGTGATCCGTCCGGAGGTCGCCGATGAGGTGACCGCCGTGCTCAAGGAGATCCCGGGCAAGAACAACGCCAGCGTGCAGAACCGTCCCCTGGCCGGCAAGACCGGTACCTGGCAGCTCGGCGACACCGGCAAGAACCAGGACGCCTGGATGGTCGGCTACGACAAGAACGTCGCCACGGCGGTGTGGATCGGTAGCCGCGACACCAAGAAGCGGGCCATCGTCGACGGGAACGGCCGCAACATCAGCGGTGGCAGCCTGCCCGCCCAGCTGTGGAAGCGGTACATGGAGCAGGCCCTCAAGGGGTACGAACCCTCCGACCTGCCCAGCATCACCGGCATCGGAGACGAGGAGGCCGGCAACGGCATCCGGCCCGCCCCTCCGGAGAACGAGGAGCCCGACTGCGAGCCGACGGACTTCCTCTGCCGGCTGGGCGGGGGCAACAACGGCGGCGGCGACAACCGGGGCGGCGGCCGGGACAACAACGGTGGCACCCCGACCAACCCCCTGCCCGGGGGCCCTGGCGACACCCGACCGGGTGGTGGGGGTGGCGGGCTGCTGCCACCAACGAGATCGACAGATCGGGATTAGGCATCTCGACCCGTGGGCGGCCGGACACCTGTCCGGCCGCCCACGGCGGTTTCCGGCAAGGGTCATACCGGCGGCCGGACGGCGATCTGTGATGTCGGGGCGGTTTCGGCTTCTACCCGGGCAACTGATACGGCAGGATGCACGGTCATGAGCACGAAGTCGACGCCGGGCATCGATGAACCTGATGCCATCGACCACCCGTCCCGCTCCGACGGCTTCGTTCGCGGGCTGTCCGGCCTGATCGGCGGTCCGCTGGGTGACCACGCCGTCAGCCGCGACCGCCAACGCGGCGGGCGGTTCTGGAACGCGGTACGGATCGTCCTGGCGCTGACCTGCCTGACCCTCGTCCTGCACTGGGTGCAGAAGTCACCCTGCCAGGACGGTGCCTGGACGGACAACGAGCAGTACACCCGGTTCTGCTACACCGACGTGCTGGCGCTCTACTACGCCGAACGACTCAACGAAGGCGCCGTGCCCTACCGGGACCACCCCGTCGAGTACCCCGTGCTGACCGGGTACTTCATGGGTGCCCTGGGGCTGCCGGTGCACGCCGCCGGTGAAGGCAACCCGGAGATCAACCAGGGGCAGTGGTTCTACAACCTCAACGCACTCGTGCTCGGTGCCCTGGCGCTGGCCACCGTCATGGTGCTGCTGTCGCTGCGCCGCCGACGACCCTGGGACGCGGCGCTGTTCGCGCTCTCCCCCGCGCTGCTGCTCACCGCCACCGTCAACTGGGACTTCCTGGCCATCGGCCTGGCCGCCCTGGGATTGCTGGTCTGGGCGCGTACCCGCGACGGCCGCTCCGGGCTGATACTCGCGGCCCTGTCCGGAGTGCTGATAGGGCTGGGTGGTGCGGCGAAGATGTGGCCGCTGTTCATCCTGGGGCCGATTCTGGTGCTGGCCATCCGCGCCAACCGGGTGTGGGCCGCCGTGGTGCCCATCATCACTGCGGCGGTGACGGTGGTGCTGGTCAACCTCCCGGCGGCGATTCCGTACCGGGAGAACTGGAACCGGTTCTTCGAACTGAACACCGAGCGCCCGATCGACTGGGGAACCCTCTGGTACATCGCCCGCTACCTGGACGGCAAGTTCGGCGACCCGGCCGCCATCGGCCCCTTCCAGTGGCTGGACGCGAACATCCCCACCCTGAACTACCTGTCGTACGCGCTGTTCGGGCTGGCCTGTCTGGCCATCGGCGCCCTGGGCCTGCTCGCACCGCGCCGGCCCCGCCTGGCCCAACTCGCCTTCCTGGTGGTAGCCGCCTTCCTCATCTTCAGCAAGGTCTGGTCGCAGCAGTTCGTGCTCTGGCTGCTGCCGCTGCTGGTGCTGGCCCGACCCAAGTGGGGAGCCTTCATCGCCTGGCAGATCGCCGAGGTCGGCTACTTCGTCGCCTTCTACGGCCAACTGCTCGGCTCCGCGACCAGCACCCCGGTCATCCCGGAAGGGGTGTTCGTGCTGGCCGCCAGCCTGCGCCTGGGCACCGTGGTGGCCCTCTGCGTACTCGTGGTCCGGGAGATCCTGCACCCCGAGCAGGACGCCGTACGCCGCAACTACGCCGACGACCCCGACGGAGGTCTCCTCGACGGCACCCCGGACGCGCCCTGGCTCGACCGCTTTCGCCAGCGTCGAGAGGCCCCGGCGGCCGTGACGCCCACCCCGGTCCCGACGACCTGAGCGTCCGGGGCACCCCGCCGGGGTGCCCCGGAGCCTCAGAGCCGGAACAGGACGACCGAGCCCATCTCCTCGCGGGTGATGTCCAACCCGTCCAGGGGCGCGTCGACACTGACCTCCCACGGCGTACCGGCGATCTCCTCGCGCAGCACCAGCACATTCTGTACGCCTAGGGTGCGCAGGTAGTCGACGCTGGTCTGGTCAGGGAAGGTCATGGTCACCTGGCGGACGTCGTTGAGCTGGCGAGGGGTGAACCCGCTGCCGCCGTTGACGACGTCCTGGAACCGGGTGGTGGACCACAGCATCACCGGCTGGTCGTGGTTCTGGCTGCTGGGCAGCACCAGCAACGGGCCGTCGACGGTCCGCATGGCGGCCGGCTGCTTCGGCACCACCGGATGCGGGGTGGTGTTCGTGCCCTCGACTATGACCAGCAGCAACGGAAGCAGGGTGGCCAGCCGCAGCCACGGGCTGGGCCAGGACGGGATCCGCTCGGCGTAGACCTCCCGCACCCGCTGCGAGAAGGCGCTCACCGCGCCCGCCGCCAGCAACCCGAGCAGCAGGGTGGCCCAGAGCATCAGCCGACCGGGGGTACGGATGCCGTTCCAGCCGGGCAGGTACTCGAACAGGGGTCCGTAGGTGAAGTCGCCGCCGAAGAACCGGGTGCCCATCGACAGGATCATCGCCACCAGGACCCCGGCCAGCAGGAACAGCCGTTGCCGGATGGTCCAGATCGAGAAGAACAGGCCACCGAGGGCCAGCGCGTAGAGCGCGAAGCCGGGCAGCAGGGTCATCTCCGGATGCCACGGCAGGATGGCCCGGGCCCCCTCGTGCAGCCCACCCCAGATGCGGGACTCCCCCGGGGCGGTGACGAAGCTGCTGGCCGGCGGCGAGAAGGCGGCGATGTCGTCGATGCTGCGCTCGGCGTTGGGATGCAGTTGCGCCACCGTGAAGTAGGGCATGGCCAGCAGCACACCGACCCCGGCGAAGATCAGCCCGCCGATCAGGTCGGCCGCGAACAGCCGCTGACCGAAGGGTCGCTTGACCCGCCAGAAGATCCGCTTGGCGAACCAGATCAGCAGGGCCACGAGGACCGTGCCCGCGAGGACGTACGCGAACGGCAGGCCGATGCCGAAGCCCAGGCTCAACTGCCAGGCGGCGACCAACCAGCCGGTGTAGACCCAGCCCTCATGCCGGCGTTCGGGTCGGTAGCCGTGCCGCAGTGACCAACCGTGCCCCCGGGCCAGCATGGCCAGGGCCAACGGAATGCCTCCGTTGGAGATGACGTGCAGGTGTCCCGCCTGGGACAACAGCCAGGGGGCGTAGGCGTAGCTGACCCCGGCCACCGCGGAACCGATCCGGCCCGCACCGAGCTGACGCGCCAGCACGTACGCACCGAAGGTGGCCAGCGCGTGGGCCAGCACGAACATGATGTTGTACCGGAGGAGGGCGTCCTCGGGCCCGCTACCGATCAGCCCAGCCGGCGCGTAGCCGAGCAGGGTGTCGGAGAAGGCGAAACTCCACCGCTCCGGGAAGAAGGCGTTGGAGTGCCACAGTTGGGCCGGGTCGGTGCGCAGGGCCTGCCCCGACCAGGCCATCTGCCAGGCCTGCAGGCTCGGGTCCCAGTAGTCGTGGGGCAGGGTGTGACGGGGATAGCGCAGGGTCGGCCAGGTCATCAGCACGGCCAACGCCAGAGAGCCGAGTACGGCCAGGGTCCACTCGTGGATCAGGAGCCGACCGGACCGGCGGGCCAGCCGCCCGTACCATCTCGGCCTCGGTTCGGGGGCGGGCCCGAACGCGGCCCACGGGTCCTCGTCCTCGGCCTTGTCCTTGCCGTCGCTCGTACCCTCGTCGGTCCCCGGCTTCCTGCCCGCATCGTCCTCGGGCTTCTTGTCCTTGCTGGCCGCGTCGTCTTCGGGCTTGTCCTTGCCGGTTGCGGGCTTCCTGCCGTCGCCGGTCGGCTTCTTGCCCTTGCCGGTTGCCGGCTTCCTGCCGTCGTCGGTCGGCTTCTTGCCCCTGCCGGTCGGCGGCTCCGCGCTGTCACCGGGTCCTGGTTTCCTGGCCGCACCGGGGGTCGACTCGTTGCTCGTGCCGGCCTGGTCCGTGCTGCCGGCCGGCTGCCCCGAGGCCTTCTTCGCACCGGCGTCGGAGGAAGCCGTGGGGCTGGCGCCCTTGCCCGTCTTCGCCTCGCCCGACTTGTCGGCAGGCTTGCGGCCGTTGCCGTTGGCGGGCTGCGCTGCGGTGCGATCGGACTTCGGCTGCTTCGGGTCCGGGTCGACCTGGGCCGGCTTCTCGCCGCCGGAGGTCGACGTATCCGCTACCGACTCGGTGTCGGGCCGCCCCTCGGCGGGATCTCTGCGGAGCGGATCGTCACCGGCGGTCGGCCGTGGGCTGCCGGAGGGGGACTGGTCCGTCGTCATCGCACCGCCGTCTCCGGGTCGAGCTGGGTACGCAGGAAGGCGATGTCCTCGCTCTGCCCGGTGGTGCCGCCCGGGGTCTCCACGATGACCGGGGCTCCGGCGGCCCGGATCACGGCCACCAGCAGTTGCGGATCGATCGTCCCGCCGCGCAGGTTGTCGTGACGGTCCCGACCGGACCCGAAGCCGTCCTTGGAGTTGTTGGCGTGCACCAGGTCGATCCGCCCGGTGATGGCCTTGACCCGATCCACCAGGTCGAGGAGTTCCTCGCCACCGGCGTGGGCGTGGCAGGTGTCGAGGCAGAAGCCGACCTCGTGGTCACCGACGGCGTCCCACAACCGGGCCAGGGCATCGAGCCGTCGAGCGCAGGCGTTCTCGCCGCCGGCGGTGTTCTCGATCAGCACCGGCAGCCCGAAGCCGCCCGCCTCCTGGGCGTAGGCCAGGGCCTTGCGCCAGTTGTCGAAGCCGGTCTGCGGGTCGTCACCGGCGTTGACATGCCCACCGTGCACCACCAGGCCCTTGGCGCCGATGGCCGTCGCCGCCTTGGCGTGGGCGAGCAGCAGCTTGCGGCTGGGAATCCGGATGCGGTTGTTGCCGGTGGCGACGTTGATGACGTACGGCGCGTGCACATAGACCTCGACCTCGGCGGTGCGCAGCCGCTCCGCATCGTCACGCGGCTGTGGCGCCTTCCAACCCTGGGGGTCGGCGAGGAAGAACTGCACGGCGTCGGCCGCTCGGGCAGTCGCCTCCGCCAGCGGGTCGGTCGGATCGACGTGGGCTCCGATACGCATGCAGGGGAGCCTACGTCGCGTACCTGACAGGCATGGTGACCCACCACCGGATCGCGTCACCGTGGCTGACCGGAGTCGTTGATCCCGGTGGATGTCGACAACTGCAATCTGGTCGGTGGCGAGCATCGACGACCGGCGGTAGAGGAATTTGTCGGTAATTCTGGGATTTCGCCCGCGAAGCACTGACTTCAGCGATAACGTCAGATAACAACATGATAAAGCTCCGCGGGGCGTCTCCGGTCCAACCTCATCGGTGTGGTCGTTCCTCCCCAGGTCCCACCCAAGGAATGCGGACGAGGCGCCTCGCGGTCATCTGAACCGGGGGTCCGGGTCGACAGCGACGTCGACCCGGACCCCCGGCTCGCTGTGCACGGTCACCTCGCGGCTGGTGATCGTCTGGGCCGGGTATTCTGGTCAGGTTGTCCGCTCCCGCATCGGGTTCCCCTGGTCGGGGCGGGCCACGACGCACGACCTCCTGCCACGGAAGGACCGTGGCCGCATAGCCCACAGGAGGTGAGTAAGTCTTGCGTCATTACGAGATCATGGTGATCCTCGACCCCAGCCTCGAGGAGCGCACCGTCGCCCCGTCGCTCGACACGTACCTGAACGTGATCCGGACCGCGGGTGGCTCGGTGGAGAAGACCGACGTGTGGGGCCGCCGGCGCCTCGCGTACGAGATCAACAAGAAGGCCGAAGGCATCTACGCCGTCGTCGATCTTCAGGCGACGCCGGAGGCCGTGGCGGAGCTGGACCGTCAGCTCCGGCTCAACGAGTCCGTGCTGCGCACCAAGGTCATCCGGCCGGAGATGCGCTAAGCAATCCACCCAGCCCCCACCCGGATCAGCCTCATCCGTGCTGTCGGAGGGTTCTGAGAACCTGTACGGCATACGTATGAGTGCGCGAGGAGATGGTCATGGCAGGAGACACCACCATCACGGTCATCGGCAACCTGACCGATGACCCCGAGTTGCGGTTCACCCCCTCCGGGGCCGCGGTCGCCAAGTTCCGGGTCGCTTCGACGCCCCGGTTCATGGACAAGGCCTCCGGCGAGTGGAAGGACGGCGAGCCGCTGTTCCTCTCGTGCACCGTCTGGCGTCAGGCCGCGGAGCACGTGGCGGAGTCGCTTCAGCGCGGCGCCCGCGTGATCGTGTCGGGCCGGCTGCGTCAGCGGTCCTACGAGACCCGCGAGGGCGAGAAGCGCACCGTCATCGAGCTGGAGGTCGACGAGATCGGCCCATCCCTGCGCTACGCCACGGCGAAGGTGCAGAAGATGTCCCGCTCCGGTGGCGGTGGCGGCGGCTTCGGCGGCGGCGGTGGTGGTGGCCAGGGCGGCGGCGGAGGCAACTTCGACGACCCCTGGGCTTCGGCCGCACCGGCACCCTCACGTTCGGGTGGCGGCAACTTCGATGAGGAGCCACCGTTCTAATGGCGCCGAGCGCCCGTGATCGTAAACCAGGAGCAAGAGCAATGGCGAAGGCTGCGGCACTGCGCAAGCCGAAGAAGAAGGTGAACCCGCTCGACAAGGACGGGATCACCTACATCGATTACAAGGACACCGCGCTGCTGCGCAAGTTCATCTCCGACCGCGGCAAGATCCGCGCTCGGCGGGTGACCGGCGTCACCTCGCAGCAGCAGCGGCAGATCGCCCGCGCGGTCAAGAACGCCCGTGAGATGGCGTTGCTGCCGTACACGGCGACGGCCCGCTGAGAGGAGGTGCCGACATGAAGATCATCCTGACTCAGGAAGTGTCCGGGCTCGGCGCCCCGGGCGACATCGTGGAGGTCAAGAACGGCTACGGCCGTAACTACCTCCTCCCGCAGGGCTTCGCGATCGCCTGGACCAAGGGCGCCGAGAAGCAGGTCACCCTGATCAAGCGGGCCCGCTCGGCCCGGGAGATCCGCGACCTCGGCCACGCCAACGAGGTCAAGGGCCAGCTCGAGGCACTCAAGGTCAACCTCAAGGCCCGCGCCGGCGAGGGCGGTCGGCTGTTCGGCTCGGTCACCCCGGCCGAGATCGTCGACGCCGTCAAGGCGGCCGGCGGCCCGTCGCTCGACCGTCGTCGGCTGGAGGTGTCCGGTCACATCAAGTCGATCGGGTCGCACCCGGTGCGGATCAAGCTGCACCCCGAGGTGACCGCCACGTTCAACCTCAACGTCGTGCAGGGCTGACCCCGCAAGACGGCAACTGACCGGGCCTGCACCAGCATGGTGCAGGCCCGGTCACGTTGAGCGCACCATCGGCGGCGCGAGGCAAGCCCGGGTCCGCCGGTGCGGCGGCCCCTCAGCCGATGGGCTGGCCGGTCACCGCGCTGATCAACACCGTGGAGAGGCCGCCACCGACCACCGCCGCCGCTAGCGCCACCGTCGTCGGCTTCCAGGTGGTACCGACCCGCCGCAACAACATGGCGACCACCAGACTGCTCACCAACGCCAGTCCGAAGCGGGGGGTTCCCGCCACCATCGCTCCGAAGGCCCGGGCCCGTGGCGACTCGCAACCCCCGCCGCTGATGTCGGTCACACAGCCCGTGGGCGGCGCACCATCCAAGGTCAGCAGCCAGATGAAGATCACCACTGCGGGTAGCAGATAGCAGCCCGCGGTGTAGAGCAGCGGCAACCAGGGCGCCCCGGGATCCGGGTCCAGCAGGTCGTCTTCCAGCCGCCGGCTCCACCCGCCGGCACCGACCGCCTCGATGCGCCGCCGTACCGAGGCCATACCTGTCTGCCGAGGCGCAGGCGCCGCGACCGGGCGCCGCCGGGCAGCCGTACGCGGACGAGGCGCGGTGTACCCGACGACCGGCGATCTCGGTGCCGAAGCACTAGCCTCCACCCAACGCGGATCGTCACCGGCCAACCGGGTGCCCGGCCAGAAACCCTCCTGCGCCGGCTCCGGCTCTGGCTCAGCCCAGGACCACTGCCCGGCACCCGAGGTGGCTCGCGAACCCGGAGGCTGCGTACGGTCCCACTGATCCGGCCCGGAATACCCTTCCCACCGGGTCCCGCCACGCCGCCGATCCCACTGGTCGGTCTCGGCCGCCGCACCCTCCCACTGACCTGTCTGGTCCGGCTGAAGCCACTGACCCGTCTGGTCCGGCTCAAGCCACTGATCCGAGCCGGAGGTCCGCAGCCACTGATTGGTGCTGTCGGCGTCCCATGGGTCGGCGGAAGTCGGCTCCCCCCGGATACCGGCCTCGGCAGACTGGTGCCAGGCATGCAGACCGGAAGCGTCCCAGGGATCGACCGCAGGCCGTACGCCTTCCGATCTGGCCCGGCGCTCCCACGGCTCCGCCGCCCGCTCCCACGGATCCACCGCCGGGGCGGAAGCGGACTCCGGGGCGCGACGACGACGCCGCGCCGGCTCCGTGGCGGTCGGCTCTGAGCCGGCCGGCTGCTCACTCTCCTCAGGCAGGTCCGACCAGGTCACCTGGCGGTGCCGGGACTGGGCCCGACGGGGCCGGCTCCGCGGCGCCACACCGGACACCGGGTCATCGTCGGCCGCCCGCCGACTGCCGACGTACCCGTCGTCCTGGGGTCGGTCGAACCGCCACTCCCGGATGTGATCCGAGGAGGACTCCGGAGCGGCGAACGGGAAGTCACGCTCCGCCGAACGAGCGGCCCGCCGGCCACGGCCGGTGGTCTCCGGGGTACGACGACTGCCCGCATCGCGGGGACCGGCCTCGTCGTCGGCGTCGTCGTCCGGGGCGGCGTGCCGGCCGCCGCCGTCCACGCTGCGTACGCCCGACTCCAGCGCCCATCGCGGCAGGTACGGCTCGGCCGGCTCGTCCTGTCCACGCTCGATCGCCCGGCGGCGGCTAGGGGTGCGGTAACGCTCGACGGCGGAGTCGTAGGGGTCCTCCGGACCGCTACCGACGGGATCGGCCCACGACGCGGTCGGCCGTCGCTCACGCGGGCCATCCTCCCCGCGTGCCCAGTCCCGGTAACTCACGGCCGGAGCGTGACCCTTCTCAACCGAAAGTGCAATCCGCTGTCCAGGTGTAGCCGTAGGCCACCGATTGTCCAGGTGTAGCCGTAGGCACCGATCCTACGGGAGTATCGGGACAAAGCCCTACCCGGAAATTTGTATCCACAGGCTGTGGATGAAGTCTGTGCAGGTCAGAAGCGGAGTGTGGAGGGATCTTCAGCAGTTATCCACACCCTGTGCACAACCTGCGCACAGCTCTGCCCACCGGTGTCCACAGGTTGTCCCGAGGCTCGTCCACCGCTGCGGTTGAGTGCCTGACCTCGGGTTCCGTATGGTGGCCCCAGCCGCCCGCCCGATGGCCCCCGATCGACGCGGACGTCAACCTTGGTGGTACCCCGGGCGAGCCTGCCCGGAGCCGCACCGACGCAGTGGAGGGGGGCCAGTGTCGGTCACCGACGACATGCGGACAGAGCCGTTCAGGGGCGGTCCATCATCCGGCCCGCCGCAATCAGACGGCCACTTCGACAAGACCCCGCCACAGGACATCGCCGCTGAACAATGCGTTCTGGGCGGCATGTTGCTGTCCAAGGACGCCATCGCCGACGTCGTCGAGATCCTCAAGACCAACGACTTCTACCGGCCGGTGCACGCCACCATCTTCGACATCATTCTGGAGATCTACGGCCGCGGTGAGCCCGCCGACGCGATCACCGTGGCGGCGGCCCTGGCGGACTCCGGTGACCTGGCCCGCGTCGGTGGTGCGCCCTACCTGCACACCCTGATCGCCAGCGTGCCCACGGCCGCGAACGCGGCCTACTACGCGCGGATCGTCAGCGAGCGCGCCGTGCTGCGGCGACTCGTGGAGGCGGGTACCCGCATCGTCCAGCTCGGCTACGGCACCGCCAGTGGCGGTAGCCGAGATGTCGACGACGTCGTCGACCTGGCCCAGCAGGCCGTCTACGACGTCACCGAGCGGCGGGTGAGCGAGGACTTCGCCGTACTCGCCGACATGCTCCAGCCGACCCTCGACGAGATCGAGGCCGTCGGCGCCCAGGGCGGGGTGATGACCGGGGTACCCACCGGCTTCACCGACCTGGACCGGCTGCTCAACGGCCTGCACGCCGGCCAATTGATCATCGTGGCGGGCCGACCTGGTCTCGGAAAGGCACTCGCCCTCGACACACCCCTGCCGACTCCGACCGGTTGGACGACGATGGGCGAGGTGCAGGTCGGCGATCAGCTGATCGGTGCGGACGGCCGACCCACCACCGTCACGCACGCCTTCGAGGTCCGCCACGGTCGCCCCTGCTACGAGGTCGAGTTCTCCGACGGTTCGGTCATCGTCGCCGATGCCGAGCACCTGTGGACGACGACCACCAGGGCCTCGCGCCGCCAACAGAACGAGCTCCGGCCGCGTCACCAGTGGGACGCTCCGTCACGTGCCAAGGCGGTAGCCGTACACCGGGCCGTCGTCGCCGCCCCGGACCGACTCGTCACCTACCGGGAGGCCGTGGAGATCGCCGGCTCCGAGTTCCGGAACATCCTGCACGTCGTGGCTGCCAAGGTCGGGGTCGCCGGCACGGTCGAACGTCAGTACTCCCGCAACGGCAGGCCCTGGCGTCGGACGGTTGACGCCTACAACGCCCACGCGTTGTTCGACGCACACCTGAGCCGGGTGAATCGGCTCATGAACAGCGAGACGACGGTGGCACACCCTCGGGCCGTCACCACCGAGCACATCGCCGCGACCCTGCGGCATCCGGCTGACGGGCGCGCGAACCACGCGGTGGACAATGCTCGGCCGCTGTCCCTGCCGGCCCGCGAGGATCTGCCGATCCCCCCGTACACCCTTGGGGTGTGGCTGGGTGACGGGCACTCCGCAGGTGCCCGGTTCACGTCGGCGGACCCGGAGATCGCCCAGTACGTCGAAGCCGATGGCTTCCTGGTCACCCCGGGAAGCGGAACCGCGATCACCGGACTGCTTCGAGCCGCCGGTGTCCTGAACGACAAGCACATTCCGCAGCCCTACCTCCGAGCATCGGAGGAGCAGCGACGGCAGTTGCTGGCCGGACTGCTCGACACCGACGGTACCGTCGCGCCGGCCGGACACGTCCAATACACCACCACCTCGGAGCGGATGGCCGCGGACGTGTACGAGCTCGTCGTCAGCCTGGGCTATCGATGCTCGATCAACCGTAGGCGAGTCAGCGGTCGCACTCCCGAGAGCTCGACGGCTTTCACGCTGAACTTCTCGACCTCGGACGAGGTGTTCCGGCTGACCCGGAAGCGCGAGTCGCACGCGACGCGCCGATCTGCGGTCGGTCGCGCGGGTACCCGGTCCCGCTACATCGTGGACGTGCGCCCGGTGCCGAGCGTCCCGGTGCGGTGCGTGACGGTCGACAACGAGGACCATCTGTACCTGGCCGGTCGGTCGATGATTCCCACTCACAACAGCACCGCGAGCATGGACTTCGCCCGGAATGCTGCCATCAGGGCGAATCAGGCAGCGGCCATCTTCTCGCTGGAAATGAGCAAGGTCGAGATCGTCATGCGACTGCTCTCGGCCGAGGCCCGGGTGCCTCTGCATGTGCTGCGCAGCGGGCAGCTCTCCGACGACGACTGGACCAAGCTGGCCCGTTGCATGGGCGAGATCAGCGAGGCTCCGCTGTTCGTGGACGACACCCCCAGCATGAACCTCATGGAGATCCGGGCCAAGGCCCGCCGCCTCAAGCAGCGACACGACCTCAAGCTGATCGTGGTCGACTACCTCCAGCTGATGACCTCACCGAAGCGCACCGAGAGCCGGCAGCAGGAGGTCGCGGACCTGTCCCGGGGACTGAAGCTGCTGGCCAAGGAGGTCGAGTGCCCGGTCATCGCGGTCAGCCAGCTGAACCGTGGCCCGGAGCAACGCACCGACAAGCGGCCACAGCTGTCCGACCTGCGTGAATCGGGCTGCCTGACGGCCGAGACCCGACTCATCCGCGCCGACGACAACTCCGAAGTCACTCTCGGTCAGCTTCTGGCGCAGGGGGCCAGAGATGTGCCCGTCTGGGCGCTGGACGAAAGCCTGCGATACACCCCACGCACGATGACGCACGTTTTCCCGAGTGGACGCCGACCGGTGTTCCGGATGAAGCTGGCGTCGGGCAAAGAGATCGACGCGACGGCCAACCACCCGTTTCTCACCTTCGCCGGCTGGATGCCGCTCGCTGAGTTGACCGCGGGTACGCGTCTCGCCACGCCTCGGCACCTACCGCCACCGTTGAGCGTTCGACCTATGGCTGAACCGGAGGTGATCCTGCTTGCTCACCTGCTCGGTGACGGGTCGTTCGTCCGGCGTCAGCCGGTGCGATATGCCAGCGTTGACGAAGCCAACTTGCAGGCGGTCGCCGAGGCGGCCAAGCACTTCGGCGTCACGGCTGTCCGGGATGACTATCCGGCGGCTCGGGTCACCACCCTGCGGCTACCTGCTCCCTATCGGCTTGCCCGGGGCCGACGCAATCCGATTGCTGAATGGCTTGACGGTTTCGGTCTCTTCGGGCTCAGGTCGCACGAGAAGTTCGTGCCGCAGCAGGTATTCAGCCTGCCCAAGGAACAGGTGACGCTGTTTGTCCGGCATTTGTGGGCCACCGATGGGTGCGTTCACGTCAATAAGTCCGGGCGCGGTGGCCGAATCTACTACTCGTCAACGAGTCGACGACTGCTTGAGGATGTCTCTCGACTGTTGCTTCGGTATGGCATTACCGCGCGTTTGAAGGCCGTACCGGTGGCACGTTACCGCACTCAGTACACGCTCGATGTCTCTGGGCGGGACGATCAACTGCGGTTCCTGCGTGAGATTGGTGTGCACGGAAATCGATCGATCAACTGTGGGCGGTTGCTCGCTGCCTTGGAGTTGACGAACAGCAACACGAACGTCGACACCGTGCCCCGCGAGGTCTGGGAACGAGTCCGCGAGATCCTCGTTGACCGGGGCATGACCCATCGCGAGTTTGCCAGGGCGGTTGGCACACAGTTTTGCGGTAGTGCGATGTGGAAGAGATCACCGAGCCGCTCACGGCTGGCGAGCATCGCCCAGGTGCTCGACGCAGTCGATCTCGACCTGCACGCCACCAACGACATTTTCTGGGACGAGATCGTATCCATCGAACCGATCGGCGAGCAGGACGTCTTTGACGCGACCGTGCTGGGTACGCACAATTTCGTCGCCAACGGAATTGCCGTTCACAACTCGATCGAACAGGATGCCGACGTTGTCATCCTTTTGCATCGTGACGACTACTACGACAAGGAGTCGCCACGGGCGGGGGAGGCGGATTTCATTGTTGCCAAGCACAGAAATGGCCCGACCGACACGGTGACGGTGGCGGCTCAGTTGCACCTGTCGCGTTTTGTGGACATGGCCATCGTCTGACCTGCGGGCCGTCGAGGCGGCCAGGACTTCCTACCTACAGCGCCCCCGCTCCGGCGCCGTCTGATCGGCACCGGAGCGGAGGACGTGGGCTGGCTCAGCCGAACATGTCGTCGAGGAAGCTCTTGCGCTTCTTACGCCGGTAGTGCCCGTGGTAGCCGTAGTGCTGCTGCCCCTGGCCGTACATGGGGGCGGGCGCGGGATAGCCGGGGGGCGGGGGCACCGCGCCGTAGCCCGGCTGGTGCGGGGCGGGCGGGGGCGGCGGGTAACCGCCCGGCGGGGTGACCCGCTGGGTGGGCTGCGGCGCGGGCGGGGTCTGCTGGGCGTTCCAGTTGGCCTCGGCCTCGAACAGCTTCTCCAGCTCACCGCGGTCGAGGAAGATGCCCCGACACTCGCCGCACTGGTCGATGACGACGCCGCTGCGCTCGTACTGGCGCATGTCTCCGCGGCACTTGGGACAGGTCAGGCTCATGAATCGAAGGTACCTGGTCGGCTCATGCGGTGGCGGTCAGCGCCTCGGTGACTTCCTCGTCGGAAATCTCGTGGAAGTCGTCGTAGTAGGCCCCGACCGCACCGAAGTCGGCTGGTCGCCGGGCGCAGATCGCCTCGTCGGCCTCGGCGTTGAGGAGCTCGCAGGCTTCCTGGGCGCCGACCGGCACGGCGAGGACGACCCGGCGGGCGCCGAGTTGCCGGGCGACCTGGACGGCGGCTCGGGCGGTCGCCCCGGTGGCCAGGCCGTCGTCGACGATCAGAGCCGTACGACCGGTCAGGTCCAGTGGTGGGCGGCCGGCGCGGTAGAGCTGTTCCCGGCGGTCGAGTTCCGCCTGCTCCCGTTGTTGGACCTCGGCGATGTCGTCGGCGTTCAGTTGGCGGGCGACCGGGTCGTTGAGCACTCGTACCCCACCTGGGCCGAGGGCGCCGAAGGCCACCTCGGGTGCCCAGGGCATTCCGAGCTTGCGGACCACGAGCACGTCCAGCGGGGCGCCGAGGCGTTCGGCGACGACCCGGGCGACCGGCACTCCGCCGCGTACCAGGCCGAGCACGGTGACGTCCGGTCGGCCGGTCAGTGCGGTGAGCCGCTCGGCGAGTGCCCGACCGGCGTCGCTGCGGTCGCGGTAGGTGCTCATGTTCTCAGGTGTACGCCTCGTGGGGCCTCTTCGTCCGCCGGTTGCCGGATCCGGGGAGGGTCCAGTGCCAGGGCCCAGACCAGGAATGCGATCGGGTACAGCAGGTAGCCGAATCGGGTGGTGGGCATCAGCAGGATCGCCGTGAGTAGCCCGTACCCGCAGATCAGGCTGGTGGTGCGGGCGGTGCGGGGTGGGCGGCGGGCGAGTCGGACGGCGATGGCCAGGCCGGCCGCGACCAGCAGCGCGGCGGCGACGAGGCGACCGGCCGGTACGTTGGCCGCGATCAGGTATCCGGGGAAGGGTGACTGTGCGGGGCTGGCCACCAGGCCGTGTCCGAGGGGGAAACGCAGCACGTTCTCCACGAGGGCTCCGTGGTCGACCAGCAGGGTGGGTAGCAGGGCCAGGGCGGGCAGCCCGAACGCGCCGGCAGCGACTCGCAGGCCGGCACGTCGGGTGAGGCCCCAGATGACCAGCACTGCGGCGACCGGCCAGGCGAACAGCTTGAGGGCGCCGGCCGCCCCGACCGCGATGCCGGCCCAGCCGGGTCGGGCGGTGGCGGCGAAGGCCAGGGCCAGCAGGCAGAGGGCGAGGACGGGCAGGTCGTCCCCGCCGGTGGCCAGGGTCAGGGCACAGACCGGGAGTACGGTGGCGGCCTGCACGGCACGCAGCAGGGTGGCCGGATCGCCCGTCGGCCCGGTGGGGGTGGGCCGCAGCAGCAGACGCAGGGCCAGGATCAGGGCCAGGGCGGTGCCGAGGGCGAACCAGACCCGGGTGTCGGTCCACCAGGCTTCGTGCAGCGCGCGGGGCAGCCCGAACAGGGCCATGCCCGGCTGGTACGGGGTGTAGCCGAGCAGTTGTTCGCCCGGCGGCAGGGCGGCGATCGAGTCGGGGCCCAGGTACGGGGTGCCGGTCTCCAGCAGGCGACGACCGGAGTCCTCGACGACCAGCACCTCCTCCTGCGCCCGGTCGGTGCGCCCGGCTGCCCGCTGGATGCTCTGCCAGGTCAGCGGCAGCAGTGCGGTGGTGGCCCAGGCCAGGCCGGTGACCAGCCAGCGGGCCGACACGCCGGCAAGGGCGGAGTCGGGGCGCCGGCGACGGACCAGGAGTTGGCCGGTGGCCAGGAGGGCGGCGGTCAGGTAGCCGAGGGCGGCCAGGCCGCCCCAGTGTCGGTGCGTGACCAGGGTGGAGGTTGCCGCGGTGATTGCCGTGAAGGCGGCGGAGACGGCGTAGAGGCCGAGGTCCAGGCCGAGGCCTCCGCCGGTGGAGTCGAGACGGTGCCACCATTTCAGGCGGGAGGGGATGGCGGTGGCGGTACTCACCCGGGTGAGTGTGTCAGGCCGGCTGGTGGCCGCCCTCGACCACCCTGACGGCGTCCGGGTGCCAGCCGGACCACCGCACCGGCGTCGTGCAGTGCGGTCGCCAGGTGACCTGGACGGCCGGCGGTGCCGCGTTGCAGGGTGGCCAGCAGGGCCCCGGCGGCCAGTGGGCGGGCGAAGAGGTGTCCCTGACCGGCGACGCAGCCGAGTTCCCAGAGGGCGCGGCGCTGCGGCTCCCGTTCCACCCCTTCGGCGACCACGGCGAGATTGAGGCTTCGGCCGAGGTCGAGAGTGGAGCGGACGATGGCGGCGGCTTCGGTGGAGGATTCCATGGCGGTGACGAAGCTGCGGTCGATCTTCAGTTCGTGGACCGGAATCCGGGAGAGCAGGGACAGGGAGGAGTAGCCGGTCCCGAAGTCGTCCAGCGCCAGGCGTACGCCGGAGTCGCGTAGCCGGGTGAGGACTTGGTCGACCACGTCGAGTTGGCTGAGGGTGAGGGTTTCGGTGAGTTCCAGCATCAGCCGGTCCGGGGGCAGGTCGTGGGCGCGCAGCCGGGCCAGCACGGCTCCGGGGAATCGGGCGTCCAGCAGGCTGCGGGGGGAGACGTTCACCGCCACCGGTACGTCGAAGCCGGCGTCGCGCCAGGTGCCGGCGGCGATGAGTGCCTGGTCGAGGATCGCCTCGGCGAAGGCGGGGAGCAGCCCGGATCGTTCGACCGTCTCCAGGAACCGCAGTGGGTCGATCATGCCGTGGGCGGGGTGCCGCCAGCGGGCCAATGCCTCGGCGGCGATCACCTCACCGGTGCCGAGGTCGACGATGGGCTGGAAGTTGACGATGAATTCCTGGTCGGCGACGGCGCGGGGCAGTTCTCCGCCCAGGGCCAGTCGACCCAGGTCGGCGGTGTCCCGGGCGGATGCGTAGGTGGCGACCCGTTGCCCGGCCCGTTTGGCCTGGTACATCGCCACATCGGCGCGGCGCAGCAATTCGACCATCCCGCCGGCGGCCGGGGCGACGGCGATACCGCCGCTGGCCTCGACACTGATCTGGAGGCCTTCGATGTGGAAGGGTTCGTGCAGCGCCGCCAGCAGGGTCTCGGCCCGGGGTGCGGCCACCGCCGGGGCGGGCAGGGTGCGCAGCAGTACGGCGAATTCGTCGCCACCGAGCCGGGCGACCAGGTCGCCTGTGCTGGCTGCGGCGCGGAGTCGTTCGGCCACCTGGATCAGCATCTGGTCACCGGCGGCGTGCCCCAGGGTGTCGTTGACCTCCTTGAAGTGGTTGAGGTCGATGAGGACCAGGGCGGTGACCCCGTCGGCGTGCCGCTGGTGCAGTTGTTTGTTGCCTTCGTCGAGCAGCTGCCGCCGATTGGCCAGCCCGGTCAGCGCGTCGTGGGCGGCGGCGTGGGCGTGGGCCTGCGCCACCCGGGCGAGTTCGGCGTACGCCTGGGCGTTGCGCACCGCGGTGCACAGCGCCGAGGCGAAGGTACGCAGGGTGTAGCGTTCCCGTTCGTTGAGCTGCACGGTGCCCCGGAAGCGCAGCCGCAGCTCACCCACATCGATGGACCGGTCGTGTCCCTCCAGGGGTGCGGGCACGACCGTGCCGGGTGTGGCGGGGGCCTCGGTGGTGGGGCCGTCGTAGCTGATCCCCTCGCTGTTGCCCCGGACCAGCCGGGCGTCGTCGCGGAGTTCCACCTCCACCTCGTCGGCGGAGAAGAGTTCGGCGGCCCGGGTGACCGCGGTGGTGAGGACCTCGTCCAGCTTGACGACATTGAGGGCGTCCGTGGTCTGGGCGAGGCGCTGCCAGGCCTGCTGCTCGGTGCGGGTGCGGACCCGGGCCAGGTAGAGCAGGTGCAGGCAGAGGACCAGCGGGGGTACGGCGAGGAGCATCCGGATGTCGGTCTTGATCATCAGGACGGTGCCGATGATGACGACCAGGCGGGTGACGGTGGCGGCCAGCCGCAGGCCCCAGTCCTCGCGGAACAACTTTCCCAGCGAGGTGCCGGTGGCCATCGCGATGACCGGCAGGGTGACGAACTCGTCGAGCAGTACGGCGGCGAGGTAGGCGGCCGTCAGCGGGACGATGGTGCTGGCGATGTCGGAGTTCGTCGGGGGCCACTGGAACAGCTGGAGGACCAGGCTGGCGGCGGTGGCGACCAGCATGTTCTTGCCGATGCCGAAGAACTGTTTGATCGGCGGGAGCCGGATCAGGGTGGTGGCGATCGCCACGCCGAAGCCGGTGGCGAGGATGACCACGGACGGGGGTGCCACCACCAGGCCGATCACGATCGCCGTCTCGGTCCAGGCGATGTGGTGGTTGGTGGAGCGGATCCGGATCCGGACCTTGAAGATGAAGCCGAGCGCCACCAGGGTGATCAGTACGGGCCAGAGGAGGGTGGCCCTCAGGGCGCCGTAGTTGGGCAGGTGGGCGACCGAGACGGCGCCGGCGATTGCGGCCATAACGACGACGAGACCGACTAGCGGCCGTAGCCGCCGATCGGTCCCGGTCTGTCGGTCTTGCGAAGTCAACCGTCATCCCCATTCGTCACCGAGGGGCTGCGCTCCGCAAGCGTACTGCGCCTGCTTCTCATCGAGAAGCAGGACTCACGCCCATTCGTGCGAGTTCATTTCGACCCCCAGCTCTATTCGGCTTGTGCTGCTGCCGAATCTAGAGCGACTTGGGCCCGGTTGGTACCAAAAGATGTCGTATTGCGCAGAATGGGCCAATACGGCAATTCTCTGTCACGTTCCGTTCCCAGGGCCCTGACAGAGGGTCGACTCCGCCCATTGGGTCGTTTCGACTTCCGGCCTCTCCGTTGGCGGGAATTCCTGGTCGGCCTAGTGTCCCCAGGCTGGTTTGCTGGCTACATCATCGCTTCGGTCGGGATCGCCGCAACCGGCAGGCGGTCAGTCTGGCGGCCGAGCGCGCACAGTGATCCTAGGGCTGCTCATCGCGGTCGCCCGCCAGGCAGGCCTCGCCGCCGGGCCGGCAGTGGGCCGGTGGCCGAATCCACTGCGGGTGAATGCGAGATCGACATCGCCGGAGCAGCCCGGGCGCCCGTTTGCGATCAAGTTCGCCGCGATCTACGGGATGTTGTTCGACTTGTGGAAGTCGGCGAGAAAATACGTACCCGGGCGGGACACCTGGAACCGGCATTGGATCTCCAGGAAGTCGACCGCTCGGATCACGCCGACACTGCGGTCCTTCCAACAGGAATGAGTCGGCCGGATCTGTCGGCGCGCGGCAGAGCTGACTCATCACCGAAGGGCTGCGCTCCGCAGGCGCGCTGCGGCTGCTCCTCGTCGAGCAGCGGCGACCAGGCTGGGTTGATTTCTCCGCCTCAGCCGAATTCGGCTCTTGCCGTTGCCGAGCGGCCGAGGGACTTGCGGTGAATTGCTCCGGTTGATTGCCGTATTACACAGATTGCGGCAGAATGGCAATCGTCTGTTACGTTCTGCCGCGTGCTGGTTGCTGGAGGGTTCGATTCCCTGAGTGATCCCTCCTTGTTCCCTGGCCTTCGATCACGGGTGGGAACTCTGATTGAGCAAGAATCCCCAAAAAGCTTACCCATTAAAGCATTTCTTCGATCTCGATCGCCGAGAACCAGGGCGACGAGCCCGCTCTGAGCTGGCTAGACTGCTCACGGTAACGCTATGAGTGCAGCTGAGGGGCCGGTGCAGATTCAAATCCTCGGCGGTCTCGCGGTGCGTCACGATTCGGTGGTGCTGCCCCTCGGGACACCGAAACAGCGGACGGTTCTGGCAATGCTCGTCTGCAATCCGGGGCGACTGGTATCAGTCGATCAACTTGTCGACGAACTGTGGCCTGACGGGCCGCCGCAGTCAGCCATACCCAATGTCCGTACCTATGCCGCCAATCTGCGCCGAGGTCTCGAGGCGCTGGTGCCGGAGGGTGAGGTGCTGGCCCGCGTCCAGGACGGTTATCGCCTGCACGTCGAGCGACCGGCCATCGACCTGTTCGCCTTTCAGGCGCAGGTCACCGAGGCGCGTCGCCTGGTGCATTCCGACGAGACGGCCGCCGTTGAGCTGCTGTCCAAAGCGTTGGCGCGGTGGCGAGGTGAGGCCCTGGCCGGGGTCGCGCTCGGACCGTCGCTCTCCGCCCAGGCCGCGGCGGCGGCCGAGGACCGGATGCTCGCGGCCGAGTTGTACGCCAGGTTGCAGATCCGGCTCGGCCACTACGATGCCGCCCTGCCGGTGCTACGGAACCTGCTGATCACGCAGCCGCTCCGCGAACCCGCCCACCTGCTTCTCATGCGGGCGCTGCACCTGCGCGGCGACCATGCGGGGGCGGTCGCCGCCTATGCCACGGCGCGAAGAGTCCTGCGTGAGCAGCTCAACATCGAACCCGGCGACGAACTCCAGCACTTCCACCGACGGATAACCGCCCCCGAGCAGCGGCCCACATCGCGACAACGCGCCGCACCGCAACAACGCGCCGCACCGCAGCAGCGGGCGGCACACCCGAACCAGGCAGGACAGCCCGCCGCCGTACCCGCGCCGACCGGGCAGCCGAGTCCGGCCTTCTCGCCGTCGTTCCTGCCCCGGGCGTTGCCGGACTTCGTCGGCCGTACCGAAGCGGTGGAGCATCTGCTGGCCGAGACACGACGGGCCTCGGCCCTCGCCTCGGCCGTGCACTTCATCGACGGCATGGCGGGCAGCGGCAAGACCTCCCTGGCCATGCATGTCGCCGCCAAGCTCATGGACTGCTTCCCGGACGCACAGTTGTTCATCGACCTGAAGGGGCACGACCTGGCCGAGGTGGTGGAGCCGGGTGCCGCCCTGGCGGCGTTGCTGCGCCAGCTCCGGGTGCCGGGAAGCCGGATTCCGGCCGACTTCGACGAGCGGGTCGCGCTCTGGCGTCGGGAACTGGCCGGTCGGCGGGCGATCGTCGTGTTGGACAACGCGGCCGGCAGCGAGCAGGTTCTCCCACTGCTTCCCAGCGGGCCCGGCAGTGTGGTGATCGTGACCTCCCGGCGGAGGATCACCTGGCTGGACGGCGGTCCGCCGGTTTCGCTGCCCGTGATGAGCCTGGACGAGGGGGTCGCGCTGCTCGCCTCGGCCGTCGGCGCGCAACGGGTGGCGGCCGAGCCCGAGGCTGCGGTGACCGTGGTGCAGCAGTGCGGGTACCTGCCGCTGGCGATCCGGCTCGCCGGCTCCCGGCTGGCGCATCGTCCCACCTGGCGGGTGGCCGACCTGGCTGCTCTACTGGCCGGCAATGCCCGCCGGCTGGTCCACCTGGCGTCGGGTGACCGGAGCGTGGCGGGAGCCTTCGCGGCATCGTACGAGTCGCTCGGCAGTCGGGCGGGCCGGTTGTTTCGGCTGCTGAGCGTGCATCCGGGCGGCTACTTCGACGGGCTGGCCTCGGCTGCGGTCTCTGGTCTGTCGACAGCCGAAGCCAGCGCCGCCCTCGACGAACTCGTCGATTGTCACCTGATCGACGAGGTGAAAATCGGGCGCTACCGGATGCACGACCTGATTCGGCAGTTCTCCCACGAGCTGTCCGTGGAGCGTGACTGTGCGCAGACCCGCGATCGGGCGTTGGTGGATCTGATCGACGTCCTGTTGCACCTGTCCTATCCGATAGCCGAAGACCTCGAAGCCGGAATCGTGCGCAAGTATGTGACCCTCGATCCGCCGCGCCTGCCGGATCTGTTGGCCGCCACGGCGCCAAGGACGACGGAATGGCTGGAGGAGGAGCGGTCGACCCTGGTGGCGCTGGTCGTGCGAGCGAATGAAGGCGGCCACCATGAACATGCGTGGCGGCTGGCTCGGGTGCTCTGGCGATTCCTCTACATGCGGGGGCACTACGACGACATCGTCCGGACGCACCTCGTCGGGCTGGATTCGGCCAGGTCCGCGAAGAACGGAGCCGCCGTCGTCACCATGCACAACTATGTCGCCTCCGCCTATCTGCGGAAGGGCAACTACGACGATGCTCTGAGCCACGTCCGCGCGGCGGTGAGTCTCGCCGAGCAGCGTGGCGATTTCGTCAACCGGGAGCGTTGCCGGGTCAATCTGGCCGCCGTGCACTGGATTCGTGGCGAGCTAGACGAGGCGCTGCGGGTCGGACTCGAAGGATTGCGGTGGCGCACCGGCCATGACGACAAGGAACTGCACGCCAGCCTGCCGAATCTGGGGCTCGTCCTGGCCCAACTCGGCCGGTACGACGAGGCACTGCGCCTGCACCGCCTGCATCTCTACCTGGGCCGCCAGTTGGGTAGCCAGTTCCACCTGCTCAACGCGCTGGGCCATATCGGTGCGATCAAAAGCCGGATGGGCCGCCATGACGCGGCGGCGCGGGCGTTGCGCGCCGCTCTGGCGTTGCGGGAGCGTACCGGCCACCGGTTCGCGCAGGCGGAGGTGCACAACGACCTCGGCATCGCGCTGCGCGGGTTGGGGCGGGCCGTCGAGGCGGTGCAGCACCACGAGACCGCCCGAGAACTGGCCATTGAGGCGGCCGCGGGGCGCGGACAGTTGCTGAGAGGAGGACCCATGCGCGGTCTGGACTTGGCGTGACGACGGAAACCATCTGATGACCACCGCTGTCGGGTGTCCCCAGCCATCTGCCAGCGGGGCTGTGGGTGGAAGGGGCGGCACCTCCGTGCCGTCCTTTCCGCTCACCTGGTGGTTGCCCTGCGGTGACGGATAGGCTCGCCGACGTGACCCAGCCCGCCGAACTCACCCATGTCGACCAGGCCGGCGCCGCCCGCATGGTCGATGTCTCCGGCAAGGAGGTCACCGGCCGCCTGGCGATCGCCGCCGGCCGGTTGCGGACCACCCCTGAGGTCATCGAGCTGCTGCGTCGCGACGGGCTGCCCAAGGGCGACGCCCTGGCGGTCGGCCGGCTAGCCGGGATCATGGGCGCGAAACGTACCCCCGATCTGATTCCGCTGTGCCACCCGATCGCCCTGCACGGCGTCACGGTCGACCTGGATCTGACGACGGACACGGTCGAGATCACCGCCACCGCCCGCACGGCCGACCGGACGGGTGTGGAGATGGAGGCGTTGACCGCGGTGGCGGTCGCCGGGCTGGCCCTGGTCGACATGGTCAAGGCGGTGGATCCGGCGGCCAGCGTGGAGGCGGTACGGGTGCTGCGCAAGGAGGGCGGCAAGACCGGCCTGTGGCAGCGTCCGCAGGACCGGCCGTGATCCGGGCCCGGGTGGTGGTGGCCTCCAATCGGGCGGCCGCCGGTGTCTACCCCGACACCAGCGGTCCGCTGCTGGTGTCGGGCCTGCGGGAGTGGGGTTGCACGGTGGACGAGCCCGTGGTGGTCCCGGACGGGGAGCCGGTCGGCCAGGCGGTGCGGGCTGCCGTGGCGGAGGCCGTCGACGTGGTGCTGACCAGCGGCGGCACCGGCATCACCCCGACCGACCGTACCCCTGAGGTGACCCGCGCCCTGCTGGACTACGAGATTCCCGGCATCGCCGAGGCGATCCGCGCCC
This sequence comes from Micromonospora sp. NBC_01739, assembly GCF_035920385.1. GTDB lineage: Bacteria > Actinomycetota > Actinomycetes > Mycobacteriales > Micromonosporaceae > Micromonospora. The sequence goes on from NZ_CP109151.1 coordinate 5,039,899, forward strand.
ACAGCCGGGACAAGGTGCCGACGGCGGCGCTGTCCCGGGCGGTGGCCGGGGTGGCGGGTCGTACCCTCGTGGTCAACCTGCCCGGTTCGACCGGTGGGGCCCGCGACGGCCTGGCCGTGCTGGGGCCGATCCTCCGGCACGCGGTCGAACAGTTGCGCGGTGGCGACCACCAGCCAACCCGATAGGCTCTCGCCGGTGAGCACGGAAACCACCTCCGCCGCTGACCCGGCCGCCACCGCACCCCCGATGGGCTGGGCGCAGGCCCGGTCCCGGGTGTACGAGGTAGGCCTGGCCGCCGCCCTCCCCGCCCTAGATGTGCCACTGGCCGAGGCCGACGGGTACACCCTTGCCGAGCCGTTGGCTCCCCGTACCGATCTGCCGGCCTTCCCCACCTCCAGCGTGGATGGCTGGGCGGTCCGTGGCCCCGGCCCGTGGCGGATCGTGGGTCGGGTGCTGGCCGGCACGACTCCGGCCCCGTTGACCGAGGACGGGACTACGGTCGAGATCGCGACCGGTGCCATGGTGCCCACCGGGGCCTCGGCGGTGCTGCGGGTGGAGGAGTCCAGGCGTACGCCGGAGGGGTTTGTCGAGGGGGTGCCACGGCCGGCGCCGGAGTGGCGGCTGCCCGGGGAGGAGGCCGCCGCCGGTGAGGAGCTGCTGTCGGCCGGGACCCCGGTGGACCCCTCGGTGATCGGCCTGGCCGCCTCCTGCGGGCACGACACCCTGCGGGTACGCGCGCAGCCCCGGGCCGCGTTGCTGGTCTTCGGTGACGAGCTGCTGACCGGTGGCCCGCCCGCCGAGGGGCGGATCCGCGACGCCCTCGGCCCGGCCGTGCCGTCCTGGCTGCGACGGTACGGCTGCCAGGTGCCCCCGACCGATGTGGTCGGTCCGGTCGCGGACACCCTGCCCGCCCACGAGGCGGCCCTGCGTCAGGCCCTGGCCGAGGCCGATTTGGTCTGCACCACCGGCGGCACCATGCACGGCCCGGTCGACCACCTGCATCCCGCGTTGGCGGCCCTGGGCGCGGACTACGTCGTCAACACCGTAGCGGTGCGGCCCGGTTTTCCGATGTTGCTGGCCCGGGTGGTCGGCCCGGACGGGCGGGCCCGGTTCATCGCCGGCCTGCCGGGCAATCCGCAGTCCGCCGTCATCGCCCTGGTCTCCCTGGTCGCGCCGCTGCTGGCCGGTCTGGCCGGTCGGCCGATGCCGGTGCTTGCGCACGCCACCCTCGCCGCTGCGGTGCCCGGCCGGGGCAACTACACCCACCTGGCCCTGATCCGGCTCGACCGGGTGGCCGGGACCGCCCATCCGGTACGGCATGTCGGGTCGGCGATGCTGCGGGGCCTGTCCGGGGCGGACGGGTTCGCGGTGATCGCGCCGGGCACCTCCGGGGCCGCCGGTGACCGGGTGCCGGTCGTACCGTTGCCGTTGCTGCCGGGGGAGCGGACATGGTGATCCTGATCGGGGCCGTCACCGACCAGCCTTTGGATCTCGCCGTGCACGAGGCCGCGGTGGCCGACCACCGGGCCGGCGCGGTGGTCTCGTTCGCCGGGGTGGTCCGCGACCACGACCACGGGCGGGCCGTGGCCAGCCTGGAGTACGAGGGCCACCCGAGCGCCGAGCGGGTGCTGCGGGAGGTGGCCGCCGAGATCGCCGCGGACCCCGAGGTGTACGCGGTGGCCGTGTCGCACCGGATCGGGCCCCTGGCCATCGGTGATGCGGCCCTGGTGGCGGCTGTCAGCACCGCGCACCGGGCCGCCGCTTTCGCCGCCTGCGCCCGTCTGGTGGACGAGGTGAAGGCCCGGCTGCCGATCTGGAAGCGGCAGGTCTTCACCGACGGCACCGAGGAGTGGGTGAACTGCCCCTGATTCCCTAGCGGCGGCCGTGCAGCAGGGCGTTGCGGGCCGCCCGGTCGGTCAGGAAGGCCGGCTCGGCCCCCGGCCGCCACGGCAGCGCGGCGACCAGCACGATCAGGGCCAGGATCAGGGAGTTCTCCATCAGGGCACCGAACAGGCCGTCGGCGTAGTGCGAGACCTCCGGCAACTGGTGCTCGTACGGCCAGATCGGTGAGACCAGGAAGAGCAGGTAGAGCCCGACGGCGGCGCTGCCGTGCCGCAATCCGGTCCAGGTCGGGTACCAGATCGGCGGGCGTAGCGCGGACACCTCGGGTGGGCCGCCGTAGGGGCCGGCCGTGGCGCGGGCGATCAGTCCCCGGCTGGCGTCGTGTCGGCGGATCGCCGCGTCGGCCAGCACGATGATCGCCGGAATCACCCAGACGAGATGATGGGTCCAGGAGATCGGGCTGATCACGTTGGCGGTCAGACCGACCAGGGTGAAGGCGGTCAGTTCGTCACCGTCGGAGTGCGAGTTCGCGGCCCGGGACAGACCGAGCGCCAGCACCAGTACGGAGAAGGCCAGCCAGAGCAGCCCGGGGGTCTCGATCGAGTCGTAGAGCCGGGCCAGCAGCCCGGACAGGGACTGGTTGGGCGTCATGTCGGCCGCGCCAACCCGCTCGGTCTGCCACAGCACCCGGCCGAAGTAGGCCCGGGACTCCGCCCCGACGATGCCGAAGCTGCCCAGGGTCACCCCGACGGCCGTGGCGATGGCGGTCCAGGCCACCCGCCACTGCCTAGTGATCATCAGATAGAAGATGAACAGGGCCGGGGTCAGCTTGATCGCGGTGGCCAGGCCGATGCCCACACCGGCCCAGGCGCCGCTGTAGATGAACCGCAGCAGTGGACCGTCCGTGTCGGCCTGATGGGTGCCGCGCCGGGAGCGCCAGCGCAGGGCCACCAGGTCCGCCATGATCAGGGCGAACAGCAGCAGGTTGACCTGCCCGTACCCGATGGTCTCCCGGGTCGGCTCGATGGCGACCGCCAGCGGGGTGGCGATGGCCACGGTGAACCACAGGGGCCAGCCCATCCGGTCGACGATCGGGCGCAGCAGCGCGGCCAGCACCACCGCCAGGGCGGCGATGCTCACCACCGCGTTCACCATTCCGGCCATGGTCACCGGCAGATGGGCCATCGGCAGCATGGCCAGGCCGGCGAAGGGTGGGTAGGTGAAGCCCAGGGTGGTGTCGGGTGCGACGAACTCGTACAACTCGTGACCGCTCGCCCACCAGACCACCGCGCCGTGGTAGATCTTCATATCGAAGAAGTTGTACGGACGCCCGAACGCACCGATGGCAAGCCATGCGGCATAGGCGGCGGCGGCCACGATGCCGCTCCGTACGACTGTCCTTCGATCGATCCCACGCGTTACGCGACGGACTGCGGCGAGGCGGTCCAGCCTTCTACCGACATTAGTCGGCATGGCGTGGCCACCCCCGTACCAAGATCGTCCTACCCGTCCAGGTCCGGTACGGAGCCTAGAACGGCGCCTCACGTCAGTGCCTCCCGCGTTATGCGACCGTGTCCGATCCCACACCATGTTTTGATATTTCCACCGCGTTAACGCCTAGCGGGCGGTTCAGGTGATTCGCGGCCTTATTCGAGGGGTGTGGGCCGTAGTCGCAGCTCAGCCGGGAAGTCGGCGGGCGGTCGCGGCGGACACGGCGGCGATGCGGGCCTCCCGACGGGCGGTTCGCACGGCGCGACGCACGGACCGTCGAGAGTGGCCGATCCGGTGACCGGCTCGCCAGCGCAGCCCCGGCTTGCCTTCGGTGTCGGCGGCGGCGAGCAGCAACCCACCGAAGAGGCCCAGGTTCTTCGCGAAGTGGGTCTGGTGGTTGTAGCGCTGCGTGGGATCCTCCTGTCGCCAGAAGGGATGCCCGGCCAGGGTCACCGGGATCAGGGTGCCCGCCAGGACCAGCGCCGCCGGCCGGGAGAACCGCCCGGTGGCGAGCATCAGCCCGGCACCCAGTTGAACGGCACCGGTGGCCCGGACCAGGGTCATCGTGTCGGTGGGGAGGCGGGGAGCGACCCGTTCCAGCAGTGGAGTCACCCGATCGGTGACAGGCTTGGCCACAGGTACCAGTCGCTGCGGGTTGGCGACGCTGCGGGCACCGCTGATCACGAAGATGCCGCTGAGCATGGCGCGGGCGAGAGACCGTACGGGCGTCATGGACCAGTCATACCCCCTGCGACCCGAGGTCAAGCCCCACAACGGCGGATATCGATCGATTGGGTGATGGCCGAATCGGCGCGCCGATTCGAGCGACCGTCTCGGATGGACGGGCCGCAGGCGGTAACCTCGCCGCGTGACGACCCTGCGGCTACGACCCGAGGACACGGCCGACACCGGCGCGGTCCGCCGGGTGCTGGCCGCGGCCTTCGCCCGCCCCGACGTGGCCATCCCGCCGGAGGTACGACTGGTCGACGAGTTGCGCGGCAGCGATGCCTGGCTGCCGGAACTGGCGATGGTGGCCGAGTACGGCGGCGAGATCGTCGGCTACGCCTTGTTCACCCGGGTAACCGTCAGCGCGCCGGGGCAGGTAGCCCCGGCGCTGGCCCTCGGCCCGGTGGCGGTGGCCCCCCACCGTCAGCGGATCGGCCTCGGCGGGGCAGTCGTGCAGGCCGGCCTCGAAGCCGCCACAGAACTCGGGGAACGGCTGGTCGTGGTGCTCGGCGACCCGGGCTACTACCGGCGCTTCGGATTCAGCCGGGCCGACCGGATGGGCCTGACCAGCCCCTGGTCCGGGTTGGGCGAGCCCTGGCAGGCCCTGGTGCTGCCCCCCTCGACCAGCGACGAACCCCCTCCCCCGCAGGGTGAGGTCGTCTTCCCACCCCCCTGGTCCAAGGTCTGACCGGCAACGCCCAGCCCCCCGCGGCGTGACGGACTTGGTGGCACCGAGGGCTGTGGCAGTAGGGCTGTACGACACGCCGGGGGATGACCTGCTGGAGTGCCACAGCTCGGGTGGTGGCTGCGGGCCTCAGGCCGGTTGGGTGCGGAGGTAGCGGCCGAAGTGGGGGACGGTGAAGGCGACCGTGCCGCGTTCACCGGAGTAGATCAGGCCCTTCTTGATCAGGGCGTCGCGGGCCGGGGAGAGGCTGGCGGGCTTGCGGCCGAGGGCCCGGGCGATCTCGGCGGTCGGTACGGCCGCGTCCATGTCGTCCCGTCCACCCCCCTGCGCCGCCCCCTCGACCAGGGAGAGGGCGGCCATCGCCCGCATGTACTCCCGTTCCGCCGGGGTGGCCCGCTCGAAGCGGGAGCCGAAGAAGCCCACCGCCAACTCCGCCTCGGCCTCCGGGGCGGCCACCCGTACGTCCGCAGCGGTGATCGGTGAGCGGGGAGCGTGATCCCAGGTCGCCTTGCCGTACGCCTGGACGAAGTACGGGTACCCCCCGGACTTCTCGTAGAGCAGGTCCAGCGCCTTCGCCTCGTACTCCACGTCCTCCCGCTGGGCCGGGGCGCAGAGTGCCTGGTCGGCGGCGATCCGGTCGAGCCGGTCGATGCGTTGGTAGCGGAACAACCGCTCGGAGTACGACTTGGCTGCGCTCAACACCGCCGGCAGGTGCGGCAGGCCCGCGCCGACCACGATCAGCGGTGCGCCGAGCTGGGACAGCTCGTGACAGGCGGCGCAGAGGGCGGAGACCTCCTCCGGCCCGAGATCCTGCATCTCGTCGATGAAGATGGCCACGCCGGTGCCGACGTCGCTGGCGACCGAGGCGGCATCGGTCAGCAGCTCCACCAGGTCGATCTCGATGTCGCCGGAGTCGGCCCGTCCGCTGGCCGCCGGTACGTCGATGCCGGGCTGCCACCGGTCCCGCAGCTTGGGGGCGGTGGCGCCCCGGCCGGTCGGCACACCCCGTTGGGCGAAGGCCTTGAGCACCCCCAGGAAGGCGTCGATGCGGTCCGGTGCCCGGTGCCGGGGGGCGAGTTCCCGGACGGCCATGTGCAGGGCGGCGGCGATCGGTCGGCGCAGTGACTGATCCGGCCGGGCCTCGATCTTGCCACTGCCCCAGAGCCGGTTGATGGCCTGGGAGCGGAGGGTGTTGAGCAGTACGGTCTTGCCGACGCCTCGCAGGCCGGTGAGCATCAGGCTGCGTTCCGGTCGGCCCCGGGCGATCCGCTCCAGCACGATGTCGAAGACGTCCAGTTCCCGCCCCCGCCCGGCCAGTTCGGGCGGGCGCTGACCGGCGCCCGGAGCGTACGGATTGCGGACCGGATCCACGAATCGCAGAGTATCGAGGCATCTAGCCGAGGAGCTAGACATCAGTAGACGGGGCTACCGGCGTGTCGACAGTCGACCGGAAACTAGTGCTGTCTAGCGAGAATGCTAGATACCGCTAGATCTACCGATGGTGGGGCTAGCCGCCTGCGGGTTCTGCGCCTGCGGGTTCAGTCGCGTCGCTTGAGGCAGAGCACGAAGTCGAGCGAATCCAACTCACTGTCGTAGAAGTACCAGTTGGTGTAGCCGTCCACCCGGGCACACTTCGCCTCGGCGTCCTTCTCGCCGCTGGTCGTGCCGTCTACCCGCCGCAACACCTCATAGGTCGAGGGCGCGCAGTCAGTGATCAACAGTTTCGGCTTCGAGCCGGCCGAAGCCTCGTTGCGTACACACTGTCCCTGCTGGACGAACCGGGGATCGGTCGACGAGTTGGCGGTCGGGGAGGCGGTCGAGTCGGGGTCGGAGTCATCCGGGGCGGCGGTCGGCGCCGGTGGATCCTGGGTCGGCGCGGACACCACGGTCGGATTCGGCTCGTCATCCTGCCCGAGCAGGTAGTACCCCGTCCCACCGACGACGGCCAACACCAGCACCACGATCAGGGCGGCGATCATCGGGGTACGACCGCGCCGACGCGGTGGCGCGGGCTGACCGGCGTACGCGGCCACCGCCGGGTCCTCCTGGTGGACCCGACCACCCGGCTGCGGATATCCACCCGGCACCGATTCCGACCCGTAACCCGGCCCGGTCCCGTAACCAGAGTCGTAGCTTGGCCCAGGCCCATGACCCTGACCAGAGTCGTAACCCCGCCCAGACCCGTAGATCTGTCCGGCGCCATACCTCTGACCGGAGTCGTCAGCCTGCCCGGCCCGATAACCCTGCCCAGGGCCGTAACTCTGCCCAGGGCCGTAACCCTGACCGGAGTTGTGGCCCTGGCCGGGGCTGTGCGGTTCGTCGGGTCGCGGCTCGTGCCACGGTTGCGGGCCGCCGCCCGGTGGTCCGTAGTTCGCCATGCCCGCCCTCCTGATCGGGGTACCCCGGCTAGACCATCGTTGATGGCTCAGCCGTCACCCCGGTCACGGTAGCGCGTACACCCGGGCACCTCGGCCCGGACGGCGGTCGGGTCAGCTATCCGGCAGCAGGGTCAGATGAGGCGCAGTTGACGGTCCTTGGGGCGGCGCGGTCCGGCGCTGTCGCCCAGCCGCTCGAACAGGCCCGGGTCGATCACGTCGAGGAAGGGCGACGGTCGACAGTCGTGCTCCGAGCCGTGCCGGACGCGGCGAGCGGTGTGGCTGACATAGAGCCGATCCTGCGCCCGGGTCACCCCGACGAAGAACAACCGGCGTTCCTCCGCGATCGCGTCCTCGTCCGGGGTCGAGCCCGGCCAGCGCAGCGGCAGCAGCCCGTCCTCGGCCCCGACCAGGAACACCACCGGGAATTCCAGGCCCTTCGCGGCGTGCAGGGTCAGCAGGGTGACCGCCTCGGCGCGGGGGTCCAGCGCGTCCACCTCCGCGCCGGTGGCGAGCTGGGACAGGAACATCTCCAGGTCATCGCCGCACCGCCGGGCCAGGGGGGTGAGCAGGTCCACTGCGGTACGGACCTCCTCCGGGCGGACTCCGTTGGAGCCGTCCAGGGTGGGGATGGCGAAGCGTTCGGCCAGGACCTGCCCGGCCAGGCGGACCCGGGCGGGCAGGGCGCCCTCCACACCGGAGGCGTGCCGCAGTTCGCGGGCGATGGCCAGCACCCCGGGCCGGTCCCGCAGCCGGTCGTGGGAACGCTTCTGCACCGGGATGTTCGCCCGGGACAAAGCGTCCACGATCGGCGCGGCCTGTGAGTCGGTCCGGTAGAGCACGGCGATGTCGGAGAAGGACAGGGTGGTCGACCGGCCGTCGATCCGACCGGAGTCCAGCGACCGGTGGGAGAGGCCGCCGACCAGTTCGTCGACTGTGCGTACCACGAAATCGGCCTCGTCGGCGACGGAGGCCGCGGCGTACCGACCCACCAGGGGGGCCTCGGGGTCGAGTCGGGCCGGATCCAACCGGCGGCCCCGGACCAGCGAGGAGGGTGCGATGGCCTGCACCGCGGCGGCCAGGATCGGCGCAGAGGACCGGTAGTTGCGGTTGAGCCGCACCAGCCGGGCGTCCGTGAAGTCCTGGGAGAACCGCAGGAAGTACCCGACATCGGCACCCCGGAAGGAGTAGATGGCCTGGTCCGGGTCGCCGATCGCACAGAGGTTGCCGTCGGCGGGGCTGAGCAGTCGCAACAACTCGTACTGCACCGCGTCGACGTCCTGGTACTCGTCTACGAAGATCCACCGCCAGCGGTTGCGGTACCGCTCGACCAGCTTGCGGTCCGCACGCAGCAACCCGACCGGCAGGGTCAGCAGCTCGTCCAGGTCGACCATGCCCTGCTTGCGCAGCAGTCCGGCGTACCGGGCCGGGTCCTCACCGGCCTCGGTCCTGGCCGCCGCCCGCTCGGCGTCGTCGGCGATCCGGAAGTCGTTCGGCAGGCCGGCGGCGTCGGCGTTCTCCCGCAGGATGGTCAGCCCCAGGGAGTGGAAGGTGCCCACGGTGACGTCCTCGGCGACCGGGCCGAGCAGGCCGTCGAGGCGGTGGCGCAGTTCCTCGGCCGCCCGGCGGGTGAAGGTGATCGCCAGGCACTCCTCGGGGAAGACGTTCAGCTCGGCGCAGAGGTACGCGATCCGGTGGGTCAGGGTGCGGGTCTTGCCGGTACCCGGACCGGCGACGATCAGCAGCGGCCCACCGGGAGCGGAGGCGGCCACCCGTTGCATCGCGTCGAGTCGGTCGAGCAGGCCGGTGCCGACCTCCTCCATGCCGGAGAGCATCGGCTCGAAGGGCTCGTGCGGGGAGGGCGGCGGGGCGATCGGCGGGGCCGGTGGGGCCGGCTTGCGCTTCGGTTCGGCCTTGGTGGCCGCCCGCTTGACCTTGGCGGCCGGTTTGTCCGCGTCCGCCGGTCGACGCTGCGCCGGGATCGGCACGTCGAACAGGGTCTCCTGCCCGCCGGAGGAGCCGGCGCCGCCCAGTTCAGTCGGATCGAACAGAGTGATCACCCCGTACTCGCCGTCGTAGCCGGGCACCCGTCGTACCTCACCCCGACGCAGCCGACCGATGCCCTCGGCGAGCAGTTCCCCGCCGACCCGGCCGATCTCCTCCACCGGGGTACGGGTCAGGATCTCCAACTCGGGGCCGAGGGCGGCGACCAGTTCGGTCAGCTTGCCCTCGACCTTCTTGGATCGCGGCCCTACCTTGTTGATCTCACCGAGGATCTCGGCGAGCTGGATCAGGTGGGTCACCTGACGGGCCTGCTCCGGCCGGTACCCCTCGGGCCGGTCGGCCAACTCCTCGACCCGGCTGAGTACCCCCACGGTCAACGGCTTGCCGCATTCCGGGCACCGTCCCCCGGCCTGCCGGGTGCGTTCGGGTGCCCAGTTCACCCCGCACAACCGGTGGCCGTCGGCGTGATACTTGCCCTCCTCCGGGAAGAACTCGATCGTGCCGGCCAACCCCTCGCCGGTGCGCAGGGCCTCCCGGATGCCGAAGTAGTCCCGTGGGGCGGTGAAGACGGTGGCCTCCCGGGCCAGCGCGGGCGGGGAGTGGGCGTCGGAGTTGGAGATCAGCCGGTAGGCGTCCAGGCTGCCGACCCGCCAGTTCATCTCCGGATCACTGGACAGCCCGGTCTCCACCGCGAAGATGTGCTCGGCCAGGTCGGCGTAGCAGTCCGCGATGGCGTCGAAGCCGGACTTCGAGCCCAGCGCGGAGAACCAGGGGGTCCAGATGTGGGCGGGGACCAGGTAGCCGTCGGGGCTGGCCTCCAGGGTGATCTCCAGCAGGTCCCGGGAGTCCAGGCCGAGGATCGGCCTACCGTCCGAGCCCAGGTTGCCGATGCGGCCCAGGGCCGTGTTGAACCGGCCCACCGCGTCCAGATCCGGCAGATAGATCAGGTGGTGCACCTTGCGGGTCCGGTCGTTCCGCTTGTAGATCGTGGAGATCTCCACGCTGAGCATGAACCGGACCGCGTCGGCCTCCGCCTCGCTGGCCAGCCTGGGCGGCAGGCGGCGGGCGATGTCCCGCTCCGCTTCCGCCGACAGCCGGTACAGGCCGGGCTCGGCCGGTTGCAGGGTCTCGCGCAGGTGGTCGTACCAGGCAGGATGGGTGAAATCGCCCGTGCCGAGCACCGCGATGCCCTTGCGCCGCGCCCACCAGCCGAGGTTCGGCAGGGTCAGGTCCCGGCTGCACGCCCGCGAATACTTCGAGTGGATGTGCAGGTCCGCGACGAAGGGCGGGAGGCCACCGGGGGGTACGGCGCTGAACGGGGGCACGCCGCATCCTGCCACGACTGGCGGTGCTCCCGCTCGGCGCCACGCACGAAGGTGAGGTGCGCTATGCCGAGCGCAGCTCAACGAGGGTGATCTGTGGCTCCGCCCCGACCCGTACCGGGGGACCCCAGAAACCGGCACCGTTGGTGACGTACACCTTGGTGCCGTCCACCTCACCCAACCCGGACACCACCGGCTGCTCCAGCCGGACCAGCAGGTTGAACGGGACGATCTGACCACCGTGGGTGTGGCCGGACAGTTGCAGGTCGACGTCGTACTTCGCCGCCTCGAAGGCGGCCACCGGCTGATGCGCCAGCAGCACCACCGGCCGGGAGGGATCGCGGTCGGCCAGGGCGGCGGCGTAGTCCGCCGGGGCGGCCACCCCGGTGCCGGCCGCGCTGGCGTCGTTGACCCCGGCCAGGTCCAACACCCCACCCCGGGTGGCGATCTCCAGGCGCTGGTTCTGGAGCACCCGCAGCCCGAGCCGGTCCACCTCGGCCACCCACTCCTCGACCCCGGAGTAGTACTCGTGGTTGCCGGTGACGAAGTAGCTGCCGTGTCGGGCCCGCAGGTCCCGCAGGGGGGCCGCGGCCTCACCCAGCTCGGCCACCGTACCGTCGACCAGGTCACCGACCACGGCGACGATGTCGGCGTCCAGGCGGTTGATCGCGGCGACGATCCGTTCGGTGTGGATCCGGCCGCGCAGCGGACCGATGTGAATGTCGGAGACGGTGGCGATCCGCAGGCCGTCCATGCTGCGCGGCAGCTTGGCCAGCGGAATCTGCACCCGGTCCAGCTGCGGGGGACCCATCGCGGTGCGTACCCCGCTGCCGACCAGACCGGCGGCGGTGAGCCCGGCGAAGATCGCGGCGCCTCGGGCGAGCAGCAGCCGGCGCCCCGGATCGTGGTCCGGCCCGATCGCACCGGCGGCCGGGGGTTCGCTCGCCCTGTTCGCCGGGTCGGCCACCGGCGGGGTGGCCGTGGTCCCGGACTCCTCGGTCGCCGCGCTCGGGCCGACCAGCGCCGGCTCCTCGGTGGTGCCGGCCGGACCGACCAGCACCGGCTCCGGTGCGGCCACCGCGGCCCGGCGGCGCAGCACCAGGCGGGTCACCAGCATCGGGACTTCCAGCACGACGAGCAGCACCAGCAGGTAGAACATCAGGGCCAGCCAGATGTAACCCGGCCAGGCCAGCCAGTACAGGCCGGCGCGGGTGCCCATCATCGTCGCCGGTACGAGCAGCGCCAGCACCACCGTGGTGACCGTGCCGATCCGCCGCCAACGGCCCGCTCTGGTGGTGTCCTTGACCAGCCGCTTCCAGAGATAGAGGTGGATCAGCCCGGTGATCAGGGCAAGGGTGGCCACGAAACCGAGTACCGCGAGCACGTCTGCTGTCCCCTCAGCCGCCGGCGAAGGGAGGAAGGACGTCGATCGTCACTCCGGCCGGCAGCGGTTTGTCGCGATCATGACAGGTCACGCCATCGACTAGAAAGCTTGCCACGGTCAACACGGGGACCAGCCGCTCACCGTGCCGCTGGGCCAGCTCGCTCAACACCCCGTCGAGGGTACGGCCGGCGGAAACGGTCTCCTCGCTGCGCCCGGCCGCCGCTCGGGCACCGGCGAAGTAACGCACGGTGACGGTTTCCACGGTCATCCTCCGATAGCCGACATCGGCCTGGCGGGTTGCAGGAAACTCGGGTCGTCGATGCCGTGACCGGCCCGCTTGCCCCGGGTAGCCGCCGTCCACCGCCGCACCAGCTCGTCGTCGTCCGCGCCGGCGCGCAGGGCACCCCGCAGGTCCGTCTCCTCGGTGGCGAACAGGCAGTTGCGGACCTGACCGTCGGCGGTGATCCGGGTCCGGTCACAGTCGCCGCAGAAGGGGCGGGTCACCGTGCCGATCACCCCGACCTTGGCCGGGCCGCCGTTCACCAGCCAGGTCTCGGCCGGTGCCGCACCCCGTCCGGCCGGATCCGGGGTCAGCTCGTACGCCGTACCCAGGGTGGCCAGGATCTCCTCCGCGGTGACCATGCTGGCCCGGTCCCACCCGTGCTGGGCGTCCAGCGGCATCTGCTCGATGAACCGCAGCTCGTACCCGTGATCCAGGGCGAAGCGGAGCAACGCCGGTGCCTCGTCGTCGTTGACCCCGCGCATCAACACACTGTTGATCTTGACTGGGGTGAGTTCGGCGGCCACCGCCCCGGCCAGACCGGCCAGCACCTCGTCCAACCGGTCCCGGCGGGTCAGCCGGAGGAAGCGGGCGTGATCCAGGGTGTCCAGCGAGACGTTCACCCGGTCCAGTCCGGCGGCGCGCAGGGCCGGTGCCACCCGCGCCAACCCGATGCCGTTGGTGGTCAGCGAGATCCGGGGCCGGGGATCGAGGGCCGCCACCGCGGTCACGATGGCGGTCAACCCCGGGCGGATCAGCGGCTCCCCGCCGGTGAACCGGACCTCATCGATGCCGAGTCGCTGCACCGCGACCCGGATCAGCCGGATCACCTCGTCGTCGGTGAGCAGTTGCGGCCCGGCCAACCAGGGCAGCCCCTCGGCGGGCATGCAGTACGTGCAGCGCAGGTTGCACTTGTCGGTCAGGGAGACTCTCAGGTCCCGGGCGGTTCGGCCGTACCGGTCGACGAGGAGGCCGCCGGGCGGTACGACACTCATCCCACGACGGTAGCGCGGCCTAGCCCACCCAGAGCGGCGCGGGCGAGGTCGCGGACCGAATCCCGGTACGCGCTGCCGAACAGTGCGGTGTGCACGAGCATCAGGTGCAACTGGTGCAGGGGAACCCGCTGCCGCCAACCCTCGGCCAGCGGCCAGCATTCCTGGTACGCGGCCAGGATCCGGTCCGCGTACGGCGGACCCCCGAACAGCGCCAGTTGGGCCAGGTCGGTCTCGCGGTGCCCGCCATGGGCGGCCGGGTCCACCAACCAGACCCGGTCGTCGGCCCCCCAGAGCAGGTTGCCCGGCCACAGGTCGCCGTGGACCCGGGCCGGTGGCTCCTCCCCACCGAACTCGCCGATCCGGGCGACGACCTGTTCGACCAGCGCGACCGTGGTGTCGTCCAGGGCCCCGTTGTCGACCGAGCGCCGCAGGTAGGGCAGCAGCCTCGCCTGGGCGAACCACTGCGCCCAGGGGCCCTCGTGTGGGGTGTTGTCCGCCGGCAGGGCCCCGATGAACCCGGGCCAGGAGGCCCCGAATGCGGGTGCCCCGGCCCGGTGCAGGCCGGCTAGTTCCCGGCCGAAGCGTTCGGCGGCCTCGGGGCTCGGCTCACCCGGCTCGATCCAATCCAGGGCCAGCAGCTCGGGCAGGGCCACCAGCACCTGGGGAACCGCCACCGCCCCGGTCTCCCCCAGCCAGCGCAGCCCGGCCGCCTCGGTGGCGAAGAACCCCTCCGGCACCGGCCGATCCGCCTGCTCCGGCCAGGTCTTGGCGAAGACCGAGTGACCGTCGTCGAGAGTCAGCCGGGAGGCGGCGCAGATGTCTCCGCCGCTGACCGGGGTCTCCCGGATCCGTTGATGGGTCAGGAAGGTCGGCAGCTGCTCGGGATGCGCCCGCAGATACGCCAGATCCATGCCCGCAAGGTATCCCCTCCGGGGGGAAGGAAGGGCCCCTTGTTAACGCCTCCGGTAGAGCAGGGGTCCCCTATTAACAGGCTGCACGCTCACCGCGCTGTGCCAAGGGTGCTGGCGGAAGGGTGGCGATCGGGTGTGACCAGGCAAAATACGCTGAGTAGCTGTGGATAACCGGCGTGTCGTCCACAGGGGCAGCGGCACCCACCTTCCGGCTCGCAGGCTGACTGCATGAATTCGACGGAGATCCCTAGGCTGACCGTCCGCTCGCCCGCCGACCTCATCGCCGCGGTGCCGTACCTGCTCGGCTTCCATCCGAGCGACAGCGTCGTGGTGGTGGCCTTCTCGGCCTCCCGGGTCGTCTTCGTGGCCCGTGGGGACCTGCCCGGCGACACCGATCACGGCGAGGCGGCCGGGCACCTCGCCGCGGCCGGACACCTGGCTGCGGTCACCGCCCAGCAGGGCGCCGACGCGGCGACCGTGATCGGGTACGGCCCGGCCGCGCGGGTGACCCCGGCCCTCGACGCTATCCGGGAGGCGTTGACCAATGTCGGGTTGCCCGTGCTCGACGCGCTGCGGGTCACCGAGGGGCGCTGGTGGTCGTACCTCTGCACGGAACCGGAGTGCTGTCCGCCGGAGGGAACCGCGTACGACCCCGAGGGCAGCACGGTGCCGGCGGCGGCCGTCTTCGCCGGGCAGGTGGCCCTGCCGGACCGGGCGGCCCTCGTCGCCCAACTGGCCCCCACCGATGGGACCGCCGCCCGCCGCGCCGCCGAGCGGGCCGAACAGCGGCTGTCCGAGTTGCTGGCGACCGCACCCCCGGCGGACCTGCTCGGCGCGCGGGCCCTCCGCACGGCCGGGGTGGCGGCGTACCGTGCCGCCCGGCGCCGGCACGACCGGGGCGGGCAGCTCACCGACGACGAGATCGCCTGGCTGGCCTTACTGCTGACCCACCTTCCGGTACGCGACCACGCCTGGGAACGCACCGACGGCCGGGACGAGGACGTGGCGTTCTGGACGGAGCTGCTGCGCCGGGTAGCGCCCCACCTGATCGCGGCGCCCGGTGCGCTGCTGGCCTTCGCCGCCTGGCGGGCCGGGCAGGGCGCCCTGGCGGCGGTGGCGCTGGAGCGGGTGTTGACCGAGCATCCGGACTACTCCCTGGCCCTGCTGATCGACGACCTGCTCCGTCGCGGAGTCCCACCCTCCCGGCTGGATGGTTGGCCGGCCGGCGATCCGTCGACTCCCCCGCGCCGAGTTCGGCGCAGGTCGCGCCGCCGCCCACGATGACCCACCAGGACAGGGGCAGCCAGACCTGCTGCGGCCCTGGATAATCGATGGATGCTCCGATCGACCTGCGGACGCGGATGAGCGTCGGACTGCTGCTGTCGCTGGCCGGGCTGGCCCTGATCGACAGCACCAGCATCGGCACCCTGTTCATTCCGGTGTGGTTGCTGCTGGCCCCCGGCCCGGTCAGCGGTCGCCGGATCCTGACCTACCTGGGCACCATCGCCGGGTTCTACTTCGTGGTGGGGCTGGCCCTCTATGTCGGGGGCAGCACCCTGGCAGGGGTGCTGGGCGGCGCCCTGGACAATCGTCCGGTCATCTGGGCGCAGTTGGTGTTCGGGGTCGGCCTGCTGGTGGTGAGCTTCCGGTTCGACGGTAAGCGCGGCAGCGGAACGGGTCGAGTGCTGCGCTGGCGGGATCGGGTGACCACCGGTGACTCGTCGGGGCGGTGGCTGATCGGGCTGGCCCTGTTCGCCGCGTTGGCCGAGGTGGCGACCATGCTGCCGTACCTCGGTGCCCTGGGCCTGTTGGGCACCTCCGGCCTGGACCTGGCGGCGGTGGTCGCCCTGCTCGGTGGGTACTGCCTGGTCATGGTGCTGCCGGCGATGGTGTTGCTGGGGGTGCGGCTGGCCTGGCCGAGGCTGATCGAGCCGGTGCTCGTCCGGCTCAACGCCTGGATCCTCAGATCCTCCGGGAGCATGCTCGGCTGGGTCCTGGGCATCGCCGGCTTTTTGATCGCCCGGGACGCCGCGATGCGGCTGGGCCTGTTCGAAATGCTCGCTAACCGCTGAAGTTCAGGCGCTGATCCGGTGTGGGCTGGTGTAGACGTTCATGGTGCGGCCACGGAGGAAACCGACGAGGGTCAGTCCGGCCTCGGTGGCCAGGTCCACCGCCAGGGTGCTCGGCGCCGAGACCGCCGCGAGCAGCGGCACACCGGCCATCCACGCCTTCTGGGTCAGCTCGAAACTGGCCCGTCCGGAGACGAGCAGAACGTGCCCGACCAGGGGTAGCCGACGCTCGCGTACCGCCCAGCCGATCACCTTGTCCACCGCGTTGTGTCGGCCCACGTCCTCGCGGAGCACCACCAGGTCACCCTCGGCGGTGAACAGACCGGCGGCGTGCAGCCCGCCGGTCCGATCGAAGCCACGCTGCCCGGCCCGCAGCCGCTGCGGCAACTCGGCCAACAGTTCCGCCGGCACGGTCAGCGGGTCGTCGGCCACCTCGAACATCGACCGGGTACGCACCGCCTCGATGCTCTCCTTGCCGCAGACCCCGCAGGCGCTGGTGGTCAGGAACTGCCGGTTGGCCTCGACAGTCGGCTCCGGCACCCCGGGTGCCAGCGTCACATCGACCACGTTGTACGTGTTCGGGGTCTCCGTGCCGGCACACAACTGCGCGGTCGACACATCCTCCGCCGACCGGATCAGTCCCTCGGCGAACAGGAAACCCAGTGCCAGGTCCAGGTCCGCGCCAGGAGTACGCATGGTGACCGACAGTGGGCGGCGGCGTCCCGGCCCGGCCGCACCTACCCGGATCTCCAGCGGCTCCTCGGCGGCCAGGGTGTCCGGCCGACGGGTCAGCACACCCCGGTCGGCTGCGGCGTCGAGATCCACGCGGAGCACCACGCGGCGGTCAGTAGCCCGTCCCACCCCACCATCCTGCCCCGACCCCCACCCCGCCACCCGCCCACCCCGCCACCCGCCGACCCGGGCAGCCCGACCGCCCCGGCCCTCAGCCCCGCCCGACCACCCTCAGCCCCGCCCGACCACCCTCCACCCCGGCCACCAGCCAGAGAGGGCACCAGGGCTAGGGCTACGGTGGGCCGGTGAAGGCGTACGCCGCGGTGGTGCTCGCCGGAGGTGCGGCCCGGCGGATGGGTGGACTGGACAAGCCGGCGCTGCCGGTCGGCGGGGTGCCGATGCGGGAGCGGGTCCTGGCGGCGGTCGCGGACGCCGCGCCTCGGATCCTCGTCGGGCCGGGACCGGCCCCGGCGGGCGTACGACTGACTCGCGAGTCGCCACCGGGCGGCGGGCCGGTGCCCGCCCTCGCGGCCGGGCTGGCCCTGCTCGACCCCGAGGTGTCGGCCGTAGCCCTGCTGGCGGCCGATCTGCCGCTGTTGACCCGGGCCGCCGTCGGTGAGCTGCTGCACCACCTCGACGACGCCTCGACCAGCCGACCACCGGTCGACGGGGTCTGTTACCTGGACCAGTCCGGGCGGCGGCAGTCGCTGTGTGGGGTGTGGCGCCCGGCGGCGCTGCGCGCGGCCCTGGACCGGGTGCGGGTACGGCGGGGCGAGTTGGCCGGAGCGTCCCTGCGGGACCTGTCTACCGGGCTCGCCGTACGCGAGCTGCGGTGGACCGGCGACGGCCCGCCGCCCTGGTTCGACTGCGACACTGAGCGGGACCTGCGGCGGGCGGAGGAGTGGTCGCGATGAAGGTGCTGGACGACTGGCTCGCGGCGGCCTGTGCGGAGCTGGGGGTGGATCCGGCCGAGGTGCCGGTACAGTCCGTGCTCGATCTGGCCCGGGATGTCGCCCACCAGGTGGTGCGGCCGGGGGCCCCGGTCACCGCGTACCTGCTCGGGCTGGCTGTCGGCCGGGGGGCCGATCCGGCCGTGGCAGCCACCCGGCTGACCGAGCTGGCCGACACCTGGCCGACCGAGTCAGGTGACCACGGCTGACCGCCAGGCGTGTCCGATCACTGTCCGGGTTGACGCCTCTTCCCGACCGGCTCGATAGGGTGGCCGGAACGGACGGAGGCGATCATGACGGCAGAGCACCCCTCAGCACCGCCCGGTACGCCGGCACACCACGAGTCGATCCTGCTCGACGAGCCGAGCACTGCGGACCTGCGGGCCAAGGTGACCCATGCGTGGCGGGAGTTCGCCCGCGCGTTGGCCGACCGGCTGGCCGGCCTGCCGCACGGTGCCCACGTGGAGTTGACCCTCGACCCGACGGCCTCCGGCATCGAGGAGGCCGTCTACTCCGTCAGTGTCGATGTCGGCGAGGACGGCGGGTTGACCGCGCGGGCGGTGGGCAACGCGGCCCTGCCCCAGGGCTATCGGCTGGACCGGGCGGCCGTGGCAGACATGGTCGCCCTGGGTTGGTCTCCGCCCGGGGTGCTGGAGGGCTCCGGTGACCAGTTCGGCCTGCACTGCGGGGTCTCGGAGAGCACCCGGCTGGCCGCCCTGCTCTCGCGTACGCTGCGCGACATCTACGGCGCGCCGCACCCGGCCTTCCTGGTCTACGTGATCGTCGACGCCGAGGGTGAGCCGGTGCCGGGCGAGCCGTTGGGCACCGCCCGCAGTGAAGTCGGCACCGGGCAGGAGATCGAGGACGACCTGGCCCAGGCGCTGGCCGCCCCGGAGGATTCCGGTGCGGACAGTGAGGTGCTGGAGTTGGCCGAGCGGGTCCGGACGGTGGTCTCCACCATGCTCCGGTCCGACTCCGACCGGGTCCAGGTCGACTCCGACGGCGACATCAACATCCGGGCCGGTTCGGCGATGGTCTTCGTCCGGGTGCGGGACAATCCGCCGCTGGTCGACGTCTTCTCCCCGGTGCTCACCGAGGTGGAGCCGACCGAGCGGCTCTACGTCAAGCTCTCCGAGTTGACCAACCGGATGCCGATCGGCCGGCTCTACTGTGCCGACGACACCGTCTGGGCCTCTATCCCGGTCTTCGGCCGCAACTTCCAACCCACCCATCTGATGCTTGCCGTGCAGGTGATGACCGGCCTGGCGGACGAGTTGGACGACCGGCTGCACGGCGAGTTCGGCGGCAAGCGCTTCTTCAGTGAGGGGGACAAGCCGGGACGGGGCGAGCACCGCACCGGCATGTACCTGTGAGCTGGTGGCTCAAGGGGTGAGGCCCGGAGTTCCCGAGAAACCGGGCCCCACCCCTTGAGGGGGAGGGAGAGTCAGGTCGTCGGGATCCAGTCGAGGCTTCGCGCGGTGACCGGATCGCTGGCGCGCAGGCCCGCATCGGAGACCGTCCAGAGAAGGTCCCCGATCATCAGTGCGCGGTGTACGGCCGGGCGTAGCCGGGCTCGGTCCGTGGTCGTGACCGGGTGGGTGACCTGGCCGATCTCGCTGATCTTGTCGGCGTCGACCCGCAACAGGCGTACCCCGGCGTCCACCGGCAGCACCACCAGCCCGGTGGCCGGCCAGTGCAGGAAGGCGTGCGGGTCGTACTCGGCGGTGGACCAGCCGCGAGGCAGGTGCCACTGGTCCAGGCGGGTCGGCCGGCTCGGGTCCCGCACGTCGAAGAGGGACACCTGCACCCCCTCCGTACGGCCCTGTCCGTCGGCCTCCTGACCCACCCCGAGCAGCCGCCCGTCCGGCAGGGGATGCAGGTACGCGGAGTAGCCGGTGATCTTCAGCTCCCCGGTCATCCTCGGGGCGGCCGGGTCGCTCAGGTCCAGCGAGTAGAGCGGGTCGGTCTGCCGGAAGGTGACCACGTACGCCACTGGCCCCAGGTACCGCACGGAGTAGATGCGTTCGCCGCGCCCGAGCCCGCCGACCGCTCCGACCGACACCAGCGCCCCGCCATCCCGACGCAGCACCCGTACGGTGGATTCGGATTCGCCTTCATCGCCCCACACCTCGCCGAGGGTGGTGGCCACCCGCAGGTGTCCGTCCCATTCGGACAGTGCGTACTGGTTGATCAGCCACCCGGGTACGGCACCGGAGGCCAGATAGCGAGGGCGGCCCGACCCGGCGGTGTCGAACTGGAAGATCTCGGTCACCTGGTCCCGGAGACCGGGCCGCCAGCGCAGCAGCCCCGGTTTCCGGGGCGGCTGCTGCCCGGCCAGGTAGAGGCTGTTCGGGGTGCCGTAGACCGTGTTGGCGTCGGCGGCGACGCTGACCGGGTCACCGTCGCCCAGCCGGTCGGTGCCGAGGTCGAAGCTGAGCACGGTGAGTACCGAGGTGCCGGTCATCCGTTCCGGTCGGCTCAGCCGATCGCAGTCGACCCGCCCGGTGTGCCGCTCGTTCCCGGCCGTCCACTCGTACTCCGGCAACCAGGACTCGATCCCGGCGCTGTCGATCACCGCCCGGTTCTGCCGGGTCCGGGCCCGGTCGCTGCCCTCAGGGACGTACGGAAACTCGAGGCGCGGCGTCGAGCGGATCACCACCCGGGCGGTGGTGCCGGTCAGTCGACCGTCGAGCAGACTGCCCTCGATCCGGTACGTGCCGATCAGCGCGGGCGCACCGGTCAGGTCGACCAGGAACAGGCGGGCCGCTTCGGTCGACGGCCCTGGCCGGGACCGGTCCACCGCGACGAACGGCGTCCCCTCGGCGAGCACCAGGGCCCGGTTACCGAGCAGCAGCAGCCGGTACGAGCCCCAGTAGGCGCCCGCCTTCCCACCGGGCAGATCGAGTCGGCCGGTGATCCGGCGGCTGACCGGGTCGATCACCCGCAGCCCGCCCCCGGTGACGGTGACGATGCGGCGCCCGTCGGTCTTCACCACGTCCGGCTCGTCCGCGCCGGCCTCATGGTTGTTGGTCGTCGAGTGGTCCGGCGGGGCGCTGCCGCCGAGCGCACCCTTCGCCAGGGCCCTGCCCTCGGCGGCCGCCCGGGTGGACAACAGGGTGCCGCCCTCGAAGCCGTACGGGCCGACCGTCTCGCGGGCGGCGGCCCGCAGTTCGGTCAGGGCGTCCGAACAGGAGTCGAAGGAGACCAGCCCGGCCACCGGCACCATCACCGGGGCGGTCGGTCGGCCGGGGGCCGGAGCCGAGGTGCTTCCGGCGAGCAGGGTGAGGGTGATCAGGATGCTCCCGGCGACGATCACCTTGCCTGCCCGCGTCATGACTGCTTCGACGCCGCCGGTAGCCGTCCGGTTCCGCACCGATGCGCCGGTCTGCACCGCCCGGTGCGATCAGGTGGAGGGCCCGACCCCGGGGGACTCGACCAGCCTGGAGAGCACGATGGTGCTGCGGCTGGAGGTCACGAAGCTCTCCGCGCGCAGCCGCTCCAACGCCTCCTCCAGGTGGGGAATGTCGGCGGCCCGCAGGTGTACGAGGGCGTCGGCCTCCCCGGACACCGTGTACGCCCCGACCACCTCGGGGTGGCGGCGTACGGCGGCACCGATCTGGGCCGGGGTGGTGCGGCCGGCGCAGAACAGCTCGACGAAGGCCTCCGTGGTCCAGCCGACCGAGGCCGGGTCGACGACGGCGGTGAATCCCCGGATGACCCCGGCGGCCCGCAGCCGGTCCACCCGCCGCTTGACGGCCGGAGCGGAGAGTGAGACTCGGGTTCCGATGTCCGCGTACGAGGCACGGGCATCGGCGACCAGCAACGCAATGATTCGCTGGTCCACGCCGTCTATCTGCAAGATTCTGCTCCTGAGAAGCAATGGTCATGGCTGTTCCGAAACTCTCAGCCTACCTACTCTTGGTGACCATGAACCCTCAGCGAGTGCCCCGAAAGCGCACGTACCTCATGTGCTCGCCGGAGCATTTCGCGGTCGAGTACGCGATCAACCCCTGGATGGACGTGACCACCCCGGTCGACCCGGAGCTGGCCGTCAAGCAGTGGGATCGCCTGCGGGAGACTCTGGTCGGCCTGGGACACGAGGTGCACCTGCTCGCCCCCGAGCCCGGCCTGCCGGACATGGTCTACGCCGCCAACGGCGCCTTCATGGTCGACGGCACGGTCTACGGCGCCCGGTTCAAACACCACCAGCGCACGGCCGAGGCGGCGGCGCACCGGGCCTTCTACGAGGCGCAGGGCTGGCGGTTCATCGCCCCGAACGAGACGAACGAGGGTGAGGGGGACTTCGCGTACCTGCCACAGGCGCACGGCGGGCTGATCCTCGCCGGGTACGGGTTCCGTACCGAACTGCCCGCGCACGCGGAGGCGCAGGAGGCGCTGGGTAGGCCGGTGGTCTCGCTGCGGCTGATCGATCCGCGCTTCTACCACCTGGACGTGGCGCTGGCCTCGATCGACGACGGCAACATCGTCTACTACCCGGGAGCCTTCTCCGCGGCCAGCCAGAAGGTGCTGGCCCAGCTGTTTCCCGACGCGGTGCTGGCCGAGGACGAGGACGTTCTCGCCTTCGGGCTCAACCTGGTCAGTGACGGCGCGAACGTGGTGCTGAACAGCGAGGCGACCCGGCTGGCAGGTCGGCTGAGGGCGGCCGGCTACACCCCGGTGCCGGTGGAGTTGGCCGAGCTGAAGAAGGGCGGAGGCAGCGTGAAGTGCTGCATCGCCGAACTACGGCACTGAACCCTCAGCCCAGGGTGGCCAGCTCGCTGAGCAGGACATTGGACAGCACCTGCCCGTCGTGCTGCACCTCCCGCAGGTACCACTTCTGCTGGGGGGTGCGCGGCTGGTTGAACTGCCAGGCCCCGCGCGGGCTGTCGATCTGACCGATCCGGCCCAGCGCCAGGTTGAGCTCCTGCGGGGTGGGGTCCGAGCCGGCCAGGCGGATCGCCTGGTCGAGCACCTTGGCCGCGTCGTACGAGGCCATCGCGTAGGTGGTCGGCGAGGCGCTGTGCTTCTTGCGGTACGCCGAGGCGAACCGGCGGTTGGCGGCGTTGTTCAGGTCGGCGGAGTAGTTCAGGGCGGTGCGGATGCCCAGGGCGTCGTCGGCCGGCTTGATGCTCTCCAGCACGGTGCCCTCGGTGAGGAAGCCGGGTGCGTAGATGGCGCCCTGGAAGCCGGCGTCGCGTAGCTGCATGACGAACTCCGCCGCCGCCGGGCCGGCGAAGAAGCAGAAGACCACCGAGGGGTTGCGGCTCAGTGCGCGGTCGATGTCCCGGACGAAGGCGCCCTTGCCGGGGTTGGCGTTGTTGGAGGTGAAGACGACCGGATCCGCGATGCGGGGGTCGGATTCGCCGAACTCCTGCCGGAAGCCGCGCAGCACGTCGTCGCCGCCGAGGGCCGACTCCGGCATGATCATCGCCACCCGGTCGTCGGGGCCCAGGGCGTCGCGCAGATGGCGACCGAGGGCCCGGCCCGCCTCGTCGAGCACGTACGAGGTACGCCAGATGTAGACGACGCTCTGGAGGCTGGTGGGTGAGGCGTTGGAGCCGATCAGGGGCACCCGGGCCTGCTCGATGACGTCCCGGATGCCGGACATCACCGCTGCGGAGGAGACCCCGGTCAACGCCAGAACACCCTGCTTGAGCAGGCCGTCCACCGCGGCCTGACCGGACTTGACGCTGTCTCCCTCGTCGGCCACGAGCAGGTTCACCGGATGGCCGCCGAGGACTCTCTCGTTGAGGTCCAGGTAGAGCTCGAAGCCGTTGCGCAACTCGTCACCGACGGCCTTGCCGGGGCCGGACTGCGGCGCGATGAGCCCGACCTTGACCGTACTCTTCGGTTCGGCCGGCTCCTCGGAGTCCGAGGCGCACCCGCCCGCTAGTCCACCCGCACCGAGCGCGGCGAGCAGTTGGAGTGCCCGCCTACGGTTCATCTGCGACACCGGGTTCCCTTCGGATGGCCTGCTGGGAGTCTCCGCCCCTCCGGCGTTCTACCTGCTTAGCGACGCTGGGTCAATGGCTAATGATCGGTGTGAAGAGAACGGAACGCGGCGGTTACCTGCGGCCAGGCCAGCGAGAGGGGGTCGATAAGCCCGAAGTGTTCGCATTCCGAAAGCTCTACAAGGTGCATATCCGCACCTAGTTCCTGTGCTGCGGCGACATACTTCCTGCTCATCTCCACCGGTACCTGCTCATCCAGAGTGCCGTGAATCACTACCGTCCGTATTGACAGTGGGGTCGTGATGCGGGGGTCGGCGACCTCGTACCGCTCGGGGAAATCGGCCGGCCCGCCGCCCAGCAGCGCGGCCACCGCGCCCGAGTCCAGGTCCAGCCGGTAGGCCTCGGCCAGATCCGCGACCGGGGCCAGGGCGAGCACCCCGCCGACGGTCTGCGGTGACCGGATGGCGGTGTGCAGGGCTAGATGACCACCGGCCGAGTGCCCGACCAGGATCGGCGGCACCGGTGCCACCCGACCGGGCAGGGCCTCGGCGGCCAACTCCGGCAGAGCCGCCACCCCGGCCCGTGCGTCTATCAGGGTGCCGGGCCAGCCGCCACCGGGCTGCCCGGTCCGGCGGTACTCCAACTGGGCCACCGGGAAGCCGAGCCGGGCCAGCGCGTCAGCCAGTGCGTCGGTGTGCCGCCGGTCGTACTCCACCCGCCAGAAACCGCCGTGCACCACGATCACCAGTGGCCGGGGCGGGCCCTCGCCGAGCGGGCGGCGCAGATCGGCGATCTGGTCGGGGTGCTCGCCGTAGGAGACCGTGAGGTCCGGCTCCGGTGCGGGTCGGGTGAGTACGGCGCGGGGGTCGAGCGACATCGGCCGACGGTAGCGCGACTCGCCGCCATCCGAGGCCCCGGGTCGGACGCCGCATCGTCGGCCGGGGCGGCGGGCGCCGACGGGGGTGACTGAGTAAAGATGGATGCCATGACCGAAGCGCATACCGCTGGACAGAACGACGAGCCTGGCCGCGACGGCACCGGGCACTCGGGCACCGTGGTGGTGGTCGGGCCCGATGGCCGACCGGTCGGCACCCTGCAGACCGACGACGGGCCAGGTGAGGATCCCGCCCGCCTGGTCGAGCAGCCGGCGAAGGTGATGCGGATCGGCAGCATGATCAAGCAGCTGCTGGAGGAGGTCAAGTCCGCGCCGCTGGACGACGCCAGCCGGCACCGGATGCGGGAGATCCACGAGCGCTCGATCGTCGAGCTGAAGGAAGGGCTGGCGCCCGAGCTGCGCGAGGAACTGGAACGGCTCTCCTTGCCGTTCACCGAGGACCAGGCACCGACGGAGGGTGAGCTGCGGATCGCCCACGCTCAGCTGGTCGGCTGGTTGGAGGGGCTGTTCCACGGCATCCAGGCCGCCCTGGTGGCCCAGCAGATGGCGGCCCGAGTGCAACTGGAGCAGATGCGCTCCGGGCGGCAGGCGCTGCCCAGCGGGCCGGGCGGGGTGGCCCTGCCGGGGATGCCCGGCCTGGGTCAGGGACCGGGCGGCGAGGGCCACAGCACCGGTCAGTACCTCTGACGACGCCGGGGTGCGGCGCCCTGCCGCACCCCGTCAGTCCACCCCGAAGACCTTCTCCAGGTACGCCGCCACCCCGTCGACCGAGTTCGCCGAGGTGACCTCGTCGGCGATCGCCAGCACGGCCGGGTGCGCGTTGGCCACCGCCACCGCCCGGCCGGCCCAGGTCAGCAGGGGTACGTCATTGGGCATGTCACCGAAGGCCAGCACCTCCTCGGCGGTGACGCCGAGCCGGTGGCAGTACCAGGCCAGCCCGGCCGCCTTGGTCACCCCGGCCGCCGAGATCTCCACCAGCCCCGACCGGGAGGAATGGGTGGCCTCGGCCAGACCGGCCAGCGCCTCGGCGACCACCTGGGTGAACCGGTCCGGATCCCGTTCCCCGTCGGCCCGGGCCAGCAGCTTCACCGCCGGCAGCGAATGCAGCTCCTCCGGATGCAGTACGGCCCGGATCGCGGTCTCGTCGGCGTCCCAGCGCATCGGGTAGTGCGCGTCGTGGCGCATCTGCCGACCATCGGCGATCTCCACCGCGAGACTCACCCCGGGCACCTCGGCCCGTAGTCGGCGGGCCACCTCCGCGAGCAGTTCAGGGGCCAGCGGGTCGGCCCGCAGCACCTCGTCGCCGACCGGGTCGTAGACCACCGCACCGTTGGCGCAGACCGCCGGCAGCGGCTCGGCCAACTGCTCGTACACCAGTCGCAGCCAGCGGATCGGTCGGCCGGTGACCAGCACGACCGGGGTGCCCCGGGCGGAGATCCGGGCCAGCACCTCGGCGGTGTGCGGGCTGAGGGTGCGGTCGTCGCGCAGCAGAGTGCCGTCGATGTCGCTGGCGACCAGGCGGGGAATTGCCTCCATCACCCGGACAGTAGCCGGTCCAGATACACGGCCACCCCGTCGTCGTCGTTGCGCAGGGTGACGTTGTCGGCGATGGCCCGCAGTTGCGGGTGGGCGTTGGCCACCGCCACCCGCCCCCAGCCGGCCCACTCGAACATCGGCAGGTCATTGGGCATGTCGCCGAAGACCAGCACCTCGGCCGGATCGACCCCCAGGCTCTGCGCCACCACACTGAGCCCGGTGGCCTTGTCCACCCCGGAGGGGCTGATCTCGATGAAGCCCAGCCCGGCCTGGGTGAGGGCGGCCAGGTGCGGCGGGATGATCTCCCTGGCGACCGCCAGCAACTCGTCGACATGATGATCGGCGGTACGCGCGAAGGCCTTGATCACATCGCCTGCCAGGCACTCGTCGCGGCTGCGTACCTCGAACCGGTCCTGGTAGGGCCAGGCGGGGTGGTAGTCCCCCCACAGGGGCGCGTCGTGCTCGTCGGAGGCCTCGACCATCACGGTCAGCGGGCCGACCACGGCCTCCAGGTCGGCCAGCAGGGTGGCCAGGACCTCGCTGGAGAGCCGCTCGTCGCGCAGCACCACCGGCCCGGCCGGGTCGCTCTGGTCGACCACCCGGCCACCGCCGGCCATCACCAGGAAGTCCGCCGCGCGGATGTCGTTGCGGGTCAGTTCGGTCAGCCGGGGGCCCCGGCCGGTGGCGCCCACCACCGGAATCCCGGCCGCACGAACCCGGTCCAGAACCTGATGGGTGTACGCCGACACGGTGTCGTCGCTGCGGACGAGAGTGCCGTCTAGGTCGGTGGCGATCAGCTTGGGCAGGCCCGGACGGGTCATCTTTCCTCCTTCGCCCACCGCCGTCACAGCCAGCCGTTCCGGTCGTTGGTCGAGGATCCGGCGAGCGGCGGGCAGCCACCTTACCTCGCGGAACGGGTCGCAACCATGGCTTCCCGACGAATCGGGTGTGACGCGAGGAAGGGAGCCTTCTTGAGGTCTGGTGTACCGCAGGGGTGGCTCCGGTGGCCGATCAGTCGGATCGGGCCTCGCGGGCGAAGGGCACCGTGGGGGTGACCGTGATGTCGATCGGTCCCCGGCCCTCGGGCTCCTCGGCGAAGTCGGCCGGGCGGCGGGGACGCGGCTGTCGTCGACCCGGCTCACCGGCCGTGCCGTCCGGTACGGCGGTGGCGCGGGCCAGGGCCGCGGCGAACAGCAGGACAGCCAGGAAGGCCATGATCAGCCCTCGCCCGTACTCGATGCGGAAGCCGTCCTCGACCGTGTAGCCCATCGCCCGCCGACGGTCGTCGTCCAGCGAGGCCGCCGTGGCCACCAGCACGGCGACCAGACCCAGGGCCAGGGCCAGGCCGGCGACCCGGGCATTGGCCCGTACGGCGACCGTTCCGCGCAGCGTGAGTGCGGCCGTGACCCCCAGGATGAGCATCCCGACCAGGTAGCCGACCCCCAGATTGCCGACCTCGGAGACGCTGCTCAGCAACTCGACCGGCTCGTCCCCCTCACCCCCGCCGCTGGGAAAGGTGACCTTGGCCCACTCGCCGAGCAGGGAGGCCAGGGTGGCGGCGGCACCGAGCCCGGCGAGCAGCAGGGGCAGCCGGTGGTCGCGGCCGAGGCCGCCCAGAGCACCACGCCACCGGTTGGTGCCGGTCGGCTCCTCGTCCTGCGTTCCCCACTCGAGGACGCTGGCGCCGTCGGAGCGGTCGTCCTGCCGGGGGACGGGGAGGTCGTGGGTCACCGCTGCGCCTCCTTGTGGCCGGACCGAGTGCCCAGGGCGAGGTCTGCCCCGCATCATGGCACAGCAGGCCAGCTACGTCATGGAAGGTGCAGGCAGCTGCCCGGTCGGTCGGCCGACGGACGCGGATTCGGCTAGCGTCAGCTCCATGCCTATTCGTACCGCTTCCGCACGCTGGCAGGGCAACCTTCCCGAAGGGTCCGGCACCATCCGCACCGGCAAGGGTGGGCTGGAGGGCAACTACTCCTTCAAGTCCCGCTTCGAGGAGGGTGAGGGCACCAACCCCGAGGAGCTGATCGGGGCCGCGCACGCCGGCTGCTTCTCGATGGCCTTCTCCAAGGCCCTGGCCGACGCCGGCGCGACGCCGACCTCGGTGGAGACCACCGCGAAGGTGCACCTGGACAAGACCGAGGCGGGCTTCACGGTGACCCGTATCGAGCTGGAGACCGTCGGTGTCGTACCCGGCATCGACGAGGCGCGCTTCGCCGAGCTGGCGGAGACCGCCAAGCAGAACTGCCCCATCTCCCGCCTACTCTCCCCCGCCGCCACCATCACCCTCACCACCCGCCTGACCTCCTGACCCCGAACCCACCCCCCAATCCCCGCCGATCTTGCACTTTTGGTCGACGCATAACGGTGTAAAAGCCGCGTATCGGCGACCGAAAGTGCAAGATCGCGGTGTGGGGGTGGGGTGGGGGTGGGTGAGAATGGGCGGGTGGCGGTGGAGATGGATCGGGAGCGGTTCGAGGAACTCGTGGGGGAGGCCCTCGATGAGGTTCCCGAGGAACTGCTGACGTTGATGAGCAACGTGGTGATTCTCGTGGAGGACGACCCCCCGCCGGGGGAGGATCTGCTCGGCCTCTATGAGGGACACGCGTTGACTGACCGAGGGTGGGACTACGCGGGGGTGCTGCCGGACCGCATCCTGATCTACCGCAACCCGATCCTGCGGATCTGTGAGACCGAGGACGATGTCGTCGAGGAGGTGGCGGTGACCGTGGTGCACGAGATCGCCCATCACTTCGGCATCGACGACGAGCGCCTGCACGACCTCGGCTGGGGCTGACGGTTGCGTCGCTGCCCTACCGTCTCGACCAGGCACGGCGAGTACGGAGGAAGAGATGCGCAGCGAACTGTTCTCAGCGGCGAACCTGGAGCGGGAGTCCGCGCAACCCGGCATGCGGCTCCAGAACGCCAAGATGCTCAAGATCGAGCTCAATGGTGAGATGTTGGCCCGGGTCGGCTCGATGGTCGCGTACCAGGGGCAGGTGCAGTTCCAGGCGCTGGGCTCCGGCGGGCTGGGCAACTTCCTCAAGCAGAAGCTCACCGGAGAAGGCGTCCCGCTGATGAAGCTCACCGGCCGGGGTGACGTCTTCCTGGCCGACTTCGCCAAGGACGTACACATCATCGACCTCGAACCGGGCGACGCCCTGTCGATCAACGGTTCCAGCGTCCTGGCCTTCGACCCCGGTCTCCAGTACGACATCAAGATGGTCGGCGGGGCCGGGATGGCCTCTACCGGCCTGTTCAACTGCGTCTTCACCGGGCAGGGCCGGATCGCGGTGACCACCCGGGGCACCCCGGTGGTGCTGGCGGTCGACGCGCCCACCTTTGTGGATCCCCAGGCGGCGGTCTGCTGGTCGGCCGGGTTGCAGACCGGCTACCACCGGGCCGACCAGCTCGGACTCGGCACCCTGCTGGGCCGTACCACCGGCGAGGCGTACACGATGAGCTTCGCGGGGCAGGGCTTCGTCGTCGTCCAGCCGTCCGAGGAGCCGCCGATCATGGGCAGCGGCCAGCAGGATCAGGGTGGGGTGCTCGGCGGCCTGTTCCGCTGAGCCGACTCTGGAGGACCAGCGCGGCGGCCACCCACGCGAGGGCCACCGACCTGACGGCGACCGACCTGGCGGGCCGGGCAGTCAGCTCAGTTCGCCGGCTCTGAGTCGGGCGAGCCAGGCGGCGGCGTCGGCGTAGTCGGCGTCCGAGAGACCGGCGGGGGCGGGGACCGGGTGCCCCCCCGTGCTCCCGCTCCACCGGTGCCGCGGATAGGAGCCGAGGAAGCGTACGTCCGAGCAGACCCGGCGGAGGCCCTGAAGTGCCTCACCCAGCCGGACGTCGGCGACGTGACCGGTGCAGTCGAGGAAGAAGACGTACTCGCCGAGGGCCTTGCCGGTGGGCCGGGACTCGATCCGGCTGAGGTTCACCCCCCGGACCGCCAGCTCCATCAGGACGGACAGCAGGGCACCGACCCGGTCGTGTGCGATGTACACCGCCAGCGAGGTCACATCGTCGCCGGTGGGCGGGGGAGGTGGACCGGGCCGGGCCACCAGGGCGAACCGGGTCACCGCGTCCGGATGATCGGCGATCTTGTCAGCGAGTACGGCCAGCCGGTGCCGGGTGGCGCCGATCGGAGCGCAGATCGCCGCGTCGAACTCGCCCGTGGCCGCTCCGGCCGCCGCCGCTCCGTTGGAGAGTACGTCGATCACGGTCGCGTCCGGCAGGTAGGCCCGCAGCCAGTCGCGGCACTGGGTGGAGGCCTGGGGATGAGCGGCGACGCTGCGAACCGTCGACAGCAGGGTGCCCGGACGCGCACCCAGGACGAACTCCACCGGCAGGATCACCTCGCGGGTGATCACCAGCGGTTCCCCCTCGGCGAACTCGTCGAGGGTCACCCCGACGGCGCCGCCGATCGAGTTCTCCAGGGGGACCAGGGCGGCGTCGACCTCCCCGGCGCGTACCGCGTCCAGCGCCTCACCGACGCTGCGGGCCGGTGTCCGGGTGCCCCGTTCGGCTGCGGGCAGAGTGCGCAGGGCCTGTTCCGCGAAGGTGCCCTCGGGACCGAGGAAGGCGAAGCGTGTCGGCGGTGTTCCCGGCATGGTCTCCAGCCTACGCACCCGGGGTGGACGCAGAGACCGAAGGCGTCGCAGCGGGCGTCGTCGGCAGAGGGGCCGTGACCCCGGAGTCGTCACCGCAGGCCAGGGTACGGATGCCGGGGGGTGCGGTGACCCGTACCTCGACCGCGCACACGTCCGTGCCGGCGGTGACCAGGCGCAGATTGCCCGCCTGCCGGCGGGTGACCACGTGCAACGGCTCGTACCCGGTCACCTCCAGGGCGGTGAAGTGCCAGTCCGCGGCACAGGACGGGCCACTGCTGACCTTGACCTTCGCGTTGCGGGGCAGCAGGCCCTGGCGGCCACGGACCAGGTTGATGACCTGCTGCGCGGAGGGTTCCCCCCGACAGGCCACCGCCACCCGACCGGTGTCCGTCGAGGGCGCGACCGTGCCCACGACCGGTGGTACGGCGACCGAGGGTGGCGGGGTGCTGGGCCCACCCATGGTCGGACTCGGCGCGCCGGTCGGCAGCCGGGAGGTGCCGCCGTCGCGCAACTCCGGAGGCTCGCCGCAGCCGGCCAGCAGGAGACCGGCCAGCGCCAGGGCACCGCAGAACCGCCCGGTGAGCCGATACGGGCGCCGGCCTACGGCGGCGCGACGGAGAGGGCTGGGCGGCACAGGAGGGGTCCTTGCGGCAGGCGGGGTGTGCTGGGGTGGCCGGGGGCCGAGCCCATCGTAGGAGCAGCCGCTGCCGGGGCGGAAGGGCAGCGGCCGGCCCGCCGGTCGGTGCGGGGTGGCTCAGACCTCGGAGAAGAAGGTCAGCGAGCCGGCCACGGCCCCGGCGGCCAGTACCGGTGTGGAGACCGCGTCGACCGTGGCGTCGGACCCACCGGCGGCGTACTCGATGCGCAGCAACCCTCGGGCCAGGCGACCCGAGGTGAGCGCCAGCAGCGGTGGGATCTTGTCGATCTCCGGCTCGGTCAGCTCACCCCGGTTGGCGGTGAAGTCCAGCAGCCGCAACCCACCGTCGAGCAGGGGCAGGCCGATCAGGTCCTCCGGGGCGCCCAGGCAGAGCAGGTCGCAGCCGGCGGCGGAGACGGCCACCACCCGGGTCTGGGCGTCGATCAGCAGACACGGCTCATCGGCGCTGGACACCGTGGCTGACCAGCGACCGATGTTGTCGTACTCCAGCTCTGTCGGTGTCCCCGTCGTGGGCGCGAACACTTCCGAGAGCGAGAGTTCGACGTGGGCCACCGCGCCTCCTATGTACACCGACGGTACGTCCACGCTAGCCGGTCGCCGCAGTGGCCGCTGACCGTTGCGTCGCGCATCGGATCGTCGATGGGATCGGTGCCCCGGGCGGCAACGGCGCGGGCCTGGTGGAGTACCGAACCGGGACGACCCGGCCGCGTGGCGTCGCCGCAGACGTTACCGGTGGGTGGCCGCCTTGTCAGCGGCCGTTCGGCCGTCCTCATACCACCGGTAGTCCGCCACCGGTTGATGACCACCGGTGGTCCAGGTGCTGGGATGCTGGGCTACCCGGGACAGCTTCTCCGCGGTGGCCGGGCTGATCCGGTTGCCACCGGCGACGAGCAGCCGGTCGAGTTCCCGGTGGGTGGCCATCAGGCAGTCCTTCGGCAGGCCGTAGACACTGATCACCCCGGAACCCACGAAGGTGAGTACCGGGGTGACCGGGATCGGATGCCCGACCGCCGAGGTGAGGGCCTTGCTGGCCCGTCTGGCGTCCCGGCGGGCCTCGGTCACGTACGGCGGACGCTTGCCGTTGATCTGCACCACGTCACCGGCGACCAGTACCCGGGCCCGGCCGTGGTCGGCGATGGTGACCGCGAAGAGGCCGCTGGGCCCGATGGCGAGGAACCCGGCCCGGTTGTCGTCACTGCCGTCCAGCAGAACATCGGTGGGATCCACCCTTGGCCAGTCGACGACGTGCCAGGCCGGCCCGAGGTGGCCCAGTTGGCCCAGCGCGCGGGCACCGGCGGCTTCCAGCCGTCGGGCTCCCCGCTCGGCCCGGCGACGCCGGGCCCACTCCAAGGGGGACGGACGGGGGGCCGCGGTCACCCCTGACGGTTCCGTCCGGGGATGCGGTACCGCCACGGGCGGCAGTGCCCGGGGGGAGGGTACGGCTCGACGAGCGGGAAACACAGTCATCGCGACCTCCGGCAAAAGGTCCCTCGAAGTTACGTTCTCACTACCCTACGTTGCCGGTCCGGGTGGTCGGCAAGCCGGAGCGCCGGAATGACTGCGGATGAATGCCGTATTCACTCACAGCCTTTTTCCCGGATGCCGCCAAACCCTGTCCTACGCTGCGATTGTGACCCACTACGTGGACAGTGAGGTCGGTCGACTGAGCACGGTGCTGTTGCACCGTCCGGGGCCGGAACTCGCCCGGCTGACCCCGCGCAACAACGACTCCCTGTTGTTCGACGCGATCCCGTGGGTGGGGCGGGCCCAGGAGGAGCACGACGCCTTCGCCGACGCCCTGCGCCTGCGCGGCGTGGAGGTGCTCTATCTCACCGATCTGCTAACCGAGACCTTGGCGGTGGCGGACGCCCGGGACGAACTCACCGAACAGGTGCTCGCCTCGCCCCGGCTCGGTGACACCCTGCGGGCCCGGGTCGCCGCCCACCTGTCCTACCTCGATCCGGCCGCCCTGGCCGGGGTCCTCGTGGCCGGGCTGGCCCACGAGGAGTTGAAGATCGGCCGGGACCGTCCGGGCGGGCTGGTCTACACCCTGATGGACCGGCACGACTTCGTCATCGACCCGCTGCCCAACCTGCTGTTCACCCGGGACTCCTCGCTGTGGATCCGCGACCGGGTAGGGGTGACCAGCCTGGCCATGCCGGCCCGGCGGCGGGAGACCACCCTGACGGACGCGATCTACCGGCACCATCCCCGGTTCGCCAACACGGAGTTCGTCTACCGGCCCGATCTGGAGCATCTGGAGGGCGGCGACGTCCTGCTGCTGGCCCCCGGGGTGCTGGCCGTCGGAGTCGGCGAGCGGACCACCCCGGCGGGTGCCGAACGGCTGGCCCGACAGGTCTTCGCCGCCGACCTGGCCCACACCATCCTCGTCGTCCCGATCGCTCAGGAACGGGCGACCATGCATCTGGACACCATCTGCACGATGGTCGACGTGGACGCGGTGCTGATGTACCCGAACGTCGCCGCCTCGCTGTCGGCGTACACCGTGATCGCCGGCGCCGACGGCGACCCCCCGCGGGTCGACGGCCCGGCGCCCTTCCTGCGGGCGGCGGCCGACGCGATGGACCTGGACCAACTTCGGGTGATCGACACCGGTCTGGACCCGGTCACCGCCGAGCGGGAACAGTGGGACGACGGCAACAACACCCTGGCCCTGGCCCCCCGGCTCTGCGTCGGCTACGAACGCAACATCGAGACGAACGCGCAGTTGGAACGGGCCGGCATCGAGTTGATTCCGATCGCCGGCTCCGAACTGGGCTCCGGCCGGGGTGGCCCCCGCTGCATGTCGTGCCCCCTGCTGCGGGGGTGAGCGGGGCCGCAGGGGCCCCGCGCAACACCTCAGCGCAGGGTGAGCTGACGCCCGAGCAGTCCCTGCCGGGACCGGCGGGCCGCCGCGTCCAGGGGCCCGGCCTCGGCGAGCGCCGCGGCGTACCGCTTGGCGAACTCGGCGACCGGCTCCTCCCACTCCTCGGCCGGGGCAGTGTCGGGCAGGTCCCAGACCGGTACGAGTCGCCCGTGCGCCCGGAACATGCCCGCGAACTTGGTCGACTCACCCAGGGTCAGCGAGCCGGCCGCACTCAGCCGCGCCAGAGCGTCCAGGGCGGCCTCCTCGTCCTCCGGCAGCACCCAGCGCACATGCGCCTTCTCCGGCACCCGGCACCAGTACGCGGCCGGCGCGGCGGCCAGGCGTACGGTCGGGTAGATCGCCGCGTTGGCCCGCTCCAGCGAGGCCTGCACGGTCGGGTCGTCGACGGCCTCCGGAACCAGCCAGAACTCGAAACCCTCGTGCAGGGTGATCTCCAGCGGGCCGTCGACCAGGATGTCCTGCAGGCGGGGCCCGGGACCGGGCAGGGGCGGCACGGTGACCGGGGCACCCGGTTCCGTCCGCAGCGCGCAGAGCAGCGACTCGGCCAGATCCCGGGACACGTCACCGGACTGCTGGTGCCGCTGGAGCCCGATGAAGACCCGCCCGTCCTGCCGGCTCATCGCCGGTGCGGCCATCGGCAGCACGGTGGCCAGGGTGACCGGACGATCGCCGTACTCCTCGGCCACCTCCGGAGTGAGGCGCAGCGGCGCGGAGGCCGCGGGCACCAGCTCGCGCAGGGCGATCCACTCCGGCTCGTCGGTCAGCCCCTCGAAGGGACGGGGGACGAAGACGTCGCGTACCCGCTCCCGCTTGACGCTCGGAGTGGCTGCCCGCTGGTTCTTTCGACGCTTGCTCACGGCGAGACAGCCTAGAGGCCCGAGCGGCCCGGCGTGGGCCGGACCCACCCCGCCACCCCGGCGGGCCCCTCAGCCGGCGGCGACCAGAGGGGTACGCGTCGGCGCGGGATCGAAGTCGGCCCAGACGCTCTGCCCCAGGCCGTCCCGTTCCACCCCCCACCGGCTGGACAGTCCGGAGACGATGTGCAGCCCACGACCGTCGGCCGCGCCCAGGTCGGCGGGGCGGAGCTGCGGACCGCAGGCGGCCCCGCCGTCGGTGACCTGAAGCCGGACCTGGTTCCCCTCGGTCGTGCCGCGCAGCCGCCAGGACACCCGGACCACCCCGCCGGGCAGGGGGTCGGCATGTCGGACGGCGTTGCCCACCAACTCGGCCAGGACCGCCACCAGGTCGGCCAGGACCGCCGGAGTCACCACCTCGGCCAACTCGGTGGCGAGTCGTTGCCGGGCGATCCGTGCCCCGGTGGCGTGGTGGGGCACCACCACACACCATGCTCGTTCGACCGCTGCCGTCGACACCTCTGCCCCTCTTCCGAGCCCTGAATCCCGCCGTTCACCTGCGGGGCAGTCGCACTTCCGCGACCGTACCCCCACCTGTTCTCGGTTGAAGGAATACCCAGCCATTCTGTTGTTCAACGATCCGGCGGACGAGATAGAGCCCCAGACCGGTGCCGGGATAGCGGCGCCGGTCCCCGGATTCGCCCTGCCAGAACCGGTCGAAGGCGCGTTCGACGTGCTCAGGGCGTACGCCGATGCCACGGTCGCTGACCCGGAGATTGACCGTACGGGCGTCGGCCGAGGCGCTGATTTCGATCGGCGAGCCGGGGGGTGAGTACTTTCCGGCGTTGGTGACCAGTTCGGTGAGCACGGTGGCCAGGCTCTGCCGGTGCCCGACCGCCCGGGGCAGCTCGGTCGGCACCTCCACGCTGGCGCGGCGGCGCAGGTCGGTGGGCAGGTCGGCGATCGCCGCCCGGAGGGTCTCGCCGAAGTCGAAGGGCGTCGGCGGGCCGTCCCCCGGCCACACCTCCGCGGCGGAGGAGAGCAGCCGGTCCAGCAGTCGGGCCAGCTCGTTGGCCCGCTGCCGGATGACCCGGGCGGCCTGGCGCCGGTCGGCCTCGCTCAGCGAATCCCAGTGGTCGCTGAGGGTGTCGGCGTACCCCTTGATGACGGTGACCGGGGTACGCAGCTCGTGACTGGTGACCGCGACGAAGAGGTCACGTTCCTTCTCGGGGTCCTCCTGGTCGTCGGGATCATCGACGGCGGGGCCGTCCGTGACCGCAGGGGCGTCACCGTGCACCGGCAGGCCGTTCTGATCGCCGTACAGGTGGGCGATGCAGCTGCCGAGATAGGCGATGACCCCGCGTTGTTCCGTGCTGGGCTCCTCGCGACCGGCCTGGTAGAGGGCGTGCAGGCTGCCGACGGTGTGCCCGCCGAGCTCCGCCCGGGACACCACCATCCGCCGCAGGCCCCGGTCGGCCAGTTGCCGGGCCAGATCGTTGGTCAGATGGTCGGTGCGTACGCACCGCACCCGGGGCCCGGCCAGCAGGCAGGCGGTGGCCGGGTCGTTGGCCGGCAGGGGCCAGCCCAGGGTCCACTCGGCGGCGCCGGTGGCGGCGATCACCCGCCCGCCGTTCGGCGCGAACTCCACGAACGCCATGCCTGCGGCCCCGAGTGTCGGCTCGGCCATCCGCAGCAGGCGGGTCAGAACCGGCAGGCCGGCGTCACCGGAGTTGATCATTTCGATGATGGCGGTGTGTCCGGCGATGAGGGCGGAGTAGTCGGTGGAGTCCGGCATGACCCCGAGTGTGCACCGCCCCCAGCCCTCCTGGGCACCCCCGAGTGGCTCACCGGGTCAGTCGGGCCAGGGTGTGGGCCGGACGATCGGTGATCACCCCGTCCACCCCGGCCGCCAGCACCAGGTCGAGATCGTCCGGCTCGTTGACCGTCCAGACGTAGACCTGGTTGCCGGCCGCCCGCAGGGCCGGCACCAGCATCGGGCGGGCCCGCACCAGCCCGATGCCCGGACCGGCGATGCCGGCGCCGAAGGGCAGGCGACCCAGCCGCAGCCAGCGCGGCAGCACCTCCAGCAGCAGCACGGTCGGCAGGGCGGGGGCCAGCGCCCGGATCCGGCGTACGGCCAGCGGGGAGAAGGACATCACCGTCACCTGTACCGGGGTGTGCGGGCGCGGTTCGGCCAGGCCGTACCGGCGCAGCAGGTCGACCAGTCGACGTTCGACCTCCCCGCCGTGGCGGGATGGGTGCTTGGTCTCCACCAGCAGCCGTACCGGTCGACCGGCGGAGAGGACCGCCTCCAGCAGCCGTTCCAGGGTGAGCAGCCGGGTGTGCGAGGCGTCGAGCATCTCCGTGCCGTCCGGCGGTACGCAGCCCGGGTGCCAGGAGCCGAAGTCCAACGCCTCCAACTCGGCGAGGGTACGGGTGCTGACCGGTCCCCGGCCGTTGCTGGTCCGGTCCAACCGGCGGTCGTGTACGCAGACCAGGTGCCCGTCACGGGTCAGCCGGACATCGCACTCCAGCCCGTCGGCGCCCTCCTCCAGCGCCCGCAGGTAGGCGGCGAGGGTGTGCTCCGGCAGGTCGTAGGAGGCGCCGCGGTGCGCGAATACGAGGGGTGCGCCCATCGGGGTTCCGCCTACAGGACCCGGCCCGGCTGTCCATCGCTGGCCACCACCGGCCGCCCGGCGCCGGCCCAGTCGCCCATTCCACCGGCCACGTTGCGCACGTGGTCCCACCCGTTGCGCATCAGGTAGGTCACCACCTGGGCGGAACGTCCGCCGGAGCGGCAGATGACCGCCACCTCGCGGTCGGTCGGCACCTCGGCGATGCGGGCCGGCAACTCCATCATCGGCAGGTGATGCGCCTGCGGCGCGTGGCCGGCGGCCCACTCGTCGTCCTCGCGTACGTCGAGCAGGTAGGTGTCGTCGGTGATCTCGGCAGCGGTCACTGTGGGTATCTGGGATCCGAACACGGGTACCAAGGGTAGATCCCCGGCGGACCGGACGCCGCCGAACGGTCCTCAGAGGGTGGTCACCCAGCGCGGATGGTCGCCGGCCCACTGCGGCATCCGGGTGCCGCGTACCGCCTCGAACAGCCCTTCGCCCCCGTTGTCGAGCGTGACGTAGGAGACCTGGTCGATGGTCTGCGGGTACGAGGGCACCTGCACCCCGCGCAGCCCGTCGGTGGACAGCCCGCGCAGCGCGAGCAGCAGATCCTCCACCGGAACCCCGTTGGTGTCCACCGTCAACGACTCCCCGACCGCCTGAATGAGCTGGTGCACCTGGAGGGGGTTGCTGCGGATCCGGGTCTGCCCGGCCCGTTCCAGCATCGCCCCCAGGAGTTGCTGCTGGTGGGTCTGCCGGTCGTAGTCGCCACCGGGCAGGTCGTAGCGCTGGCGTACGTAGTCGAGGGCCTGGGCGCCGTCCATCCGCTGGCAGCCGGGCGAGAAGACCCGGTCGGTGTGGATCGAGCGCACCTCGGTGCGTACGCACATCTCCACCCCGTCCAGCAGGTCGATGACGCGGCGCAGCCCGGCGAAGTCGACCACGGCGGCACCGTCGAAGCGGATGCCGGTGAGCCGGTTCAGGGTGGTGGAGAGCAGTCGGGCCCCGGAGGTCCCGCCTCCGCCGTACTCGTAAGCGCTGTTGATCTTGTCTTCGCCCCCCGGCCAGCCGGTGCCGGGCGGGATGGTGACCAGCAGATCGCGCGGCACGGAGACGAGGTAGCCCTCCCGCAGCCCGGCGGGGATGTGCACGATCAGGATGGTGTCCGTGCGTTGCTCCGGACCGGTGTCCCCGGGCCGCCGGTCCGATCCGACCAGCAGGTAGTTCAGGGGCCCGTCCAGGTCGGTGCGGTCGGTGCGGGCGGAGGGGTCCAGCAACTGCTCGTGGGCGATGGCGCGGGTGTACCGGTCGGTGAGCACCCGCAGGCCGACCACGGCGACCGCCGCCACCAGCACCGCCACCAGCCCGACACCGAGCAGTACCCGGGCCCACCGCGGGTGCCGGGGCGCCTGCCCCGGTGACCGGGTCCCGCCGTCGCCCGTCCGCCTGGCCGTGACGCCCCTCCCCTCAGCCCAACATGAACCCTTCTCATGTCAGGCTAGGGGAGGATCACGCAGGGTGACCGGGGTTTCCGGACATCCGCTGCCGACCGGTCACTTCCGGTTGGAGATCACCTCGGGGTTGTAGAACACGAACTCCGCCAGCTTGTCCTGCCGGATCGCCCGGAACATGGCCAGGGTCTGCTCGTCCAGGGTCTCGTTGCCGCTGCCCGTGGCGTTGTAGGTGCCGCCGTTGGTCTTCAGCATGATCAGCTCGTTGCCGGTGACCCCCCGCATGGTGAAGACGAAGTCCTCCACGGAGACGCCGCCGGTGTCGAGGATGAAGGCCTTGCCCGCCGCCTTGATCAGCTCGTTCAGCTTGATCGGGTTGGTCAGGGTGCCGTTCTGGCTGGCCTTCTTGGCCATCGCCTTGATCAGCTGCTGCTGGTTCTGCTGGCGGTCGTAGTCGCTGTTGGCCAGGCCGTAGCGCTGCCGGGAGAAGTCCAGCGCGGCCCAGCCCTCCATCTCCTGGCAGCCCTTCTTGTGCACCACCGGAGTACGCGGCTTACCGGTCTTCTTGGCGTCCGCGTTCCACATCGGCTTGCCGTCGACGTACGACATGTGGATCGACTCGATGTCCTGCTTGGGGCAGATCCGCACCGAGCCCAGGGCGTCGATGATGTTCTTGAAGCCGCCGAAGTTGATGATCGCCGCCCCGTCGAAACTGACGCCGGTCATGTTCTTGATCGTCTGGGCCATCAACTGGGCGCCGCCCTCCCAGCCGCCGCCGTTGCTGGCACCGGCCTGGAACGCCCCGTTGATCTTGCCGACCCCACCCGGGTAGCCGGTCTTGGCAAAGGCGGGGATCCGCGCCTCGGTGTCCCGGGGAATGGAGATCAGGTACGCCTGGTCATGGCTGGCCGGGATGTGCAGCACGATGATGCTGTCCGCCCGCACGTCGTCGGCGGCCCAGCGCTCCCGGGCGTCCACGCCGAGCAGGAGCATGTCGATCGGGCCCTTGAGGTCGGACCCGCCCTCCGCCAGGGTCTTCCCCGCGCCGCCGACCAGGTTGCGCTGGGTGATGTTGCCGGTGGCCTGGCTGATCATCGCCTTGCTGCCGACGATGGCGACACCGCTGGTCATCATCAACGCGGCTCCGGCCACCACGGTCAGTCGGGCCCAGAGGGGATCCTTGCGCCGTGGACGCCCCTTCTTCCCGGCCTTACCTGACCGGCTCTTCTTACCCCCGGACGGCGGCCGTGGGGTGGCAGCCGCATGAGGTGGTTCGAGCAAGGCGGAACCGTGAACCGACATGCACGCTCCAGCTTTTGTGTAGCAAAGGGGGCGGAGACACTTTACGTACGCATACCCGCCGATGCGAGTCCTTGTGACGGCCAGCTACCGTTCTCCGCCGCGTCATCCTCGCGAAATAGCCGAACGGCCAGATTCAAATGGACGATCAGCGGTTGGCTCTCAGGAAGTGCTCAGCGATCCCGTCAGCCGTTGCCGCTGGTCGACGGCTTGTTGGCCCGCATCCAGTCGGCCATCGTGTCGGCGGACATCGCACGGTACATGGTCAGGGCCTTCTCCCGGTCGGAGACCACCACGGACTCACCGTTGATGTTCTGGCTGCCCAGGTGCGGGCTGGTGACGAAGGTGAGGTTCTCTCCCCGCAGGTTACGGAACTGAAGGGCCATGTCGGTCAGGGAGAAGCCGTTGTCGACCGTCACCGCGTCGGTCACCGACCGGAGGAAGGCGTTGAGCTTCTTCGGGTTGGTCAAGGTGCCCGTGCTAGCGGCCTTGTCCATCAGGGCGCGCAGGAACTCCTGCTGGTGGCGCATCCGGGCGAAGTCGCCGTCCGGGAACTGCTTGCGCTGACGGATCCAGTCCAGGGCCTCGGTGCCGTTCATGTGGTTGGTGCCCTTGGTGAACTTCCGGTACGGCTTGTGGATCGAGGTGATGGTCTGCTCCACCTCCAGCTCCACTCCGCCCAGAGCGTCGGTGACCTGCTTGAAGCCACCGAAGTCGATCGCCATGACGTGATCGATGTGCACGTCGGTGAAGCACTCGACCGTGCGTACCGCCAGCGGCAACCCGCCGAAGGCGAAGGCGGCATTGATCTTGCGGCGCTGGCCGGTGCCGCAGTCCGCCCCGGCGCTCTCCGGAATCGGCACGTACAGGTCCCGGGGGATGGAGACCAGGTACGCCTTCTGATGGTCGGAGGGGATGTGCATGACGATGACGGTGTCGGCCCGCCACTCACCGGCCTGATCCATCGGGGCGTCCGGATCCCGCGAGTCCGTGCCCACCATCAGGATGTTCAGCGCACCGTCCACGGCCTTCGCCGGCCGACCGGCGGTGAGCTCCGAGAAGGGGTCGGTCCGGGCCATGTTGTTGTCCAGGCTGCGGGCGTAGAACCAGGCCCCGGTGCCACCGATCAGGGCCAGCACCAGCACGGCGATGCCGGCCACCAGGGCGATGCGCCGCCAGTGCGGCCGGCGCCTGCGGGGCCGACCACCCCCCGGTCCGCCCGGTCCGCCCGGTCCGTTCGGCCCACCGGGCCCACCGGGCCCACCTGGGCCTCCCGGACCGCCCGACAACACCGGCTCCTCGTCGTAGCCGGGGCGCCACCTGGTGGTGTCGGCCACCCGGGCGGTACGCCCACCTCGACCAGGGCCGGGCACCGCCGCGCGCCCGGCGCTGCGGTGCAGGTACGGGAGCCGGAGAACGGCGAGGCTGGTCGCTGACATGTAACTCAGGGTACGCAGCCCTAGCCAGTGTCGCCCTGCGTCGAACCTCGCGTCGGGTCGGCGCGATCAGCCCAACTGCTGCCGGAAGTGGTCGATCGTGCGGCGCAGACCCACCTCCGGGGTGATGGTCGGCTCGTAGCCGAGCAGCTCCCGGGCGAGGGTGAGATCGGGTCTGCGCATCTCCGGATCGTCCGAGCTGCGGGTGACGTAGGTCACCTCGGACCTGCTGTCACAGAGCGACACGATCGTCTCGGCCAGCTCCCGCATGCTCATCTCGTGCTCGGTGCCGCAGTTCACCGGCCCGCTCTCGGTCGAGTCGAGCAACAGCAGGATGCCCCGGACCAGATCCGCCACGTAGCAGATGGAGCGGGTCTGGTTGCCGGTGCCGTGCACCGTGATCGGCTCATTCCGCAGCGCCTGCGAGATGAAGGTCGGGATGGCCCGCCCGTCGTCCGGCCGCATCCGGGGACCGTAGGTGTTGAAGATCCGTACGATCGCGGTGTCCAGCCCACGGCTGCGCCGGTACGCCGAGGTGGCGGCCTCGGAGAAGCGTTTGGCCTCGTCGTACACGCTGCGGATGCCGATCGGGTTGACGTTGCCCCAGTAGGTCTCCCGCTGCGGGTGCTCCTTGGGGTCGCCGTACGCCTCGGAGGTGGAGGCCAGCAGGAACCGGGCGCCGTCGGCCACCGCCCGGTCCAGCAGGTGCAGGGTGGCCACCGAGCCCACCCGCAGGATCTCCACCGGCAGCTTCTCGAAGTCGGTAGGGCTGGCCGGTGAGGCCATGTGCAGGATCGCGTCGAACCGCTCCGCCAGAGCGGGTTGATCCGGCAACCCGTCGGAGACGTCCGCCTCGACCAGGGTGAAGGTCGGCGTGTCGAGCAGATGGGCCACGTTGTCCTTGGAGCCGGTGACGAAGTTGTCCACCGCGACCACCGTGCAGCCCCGAGCGACCAACGCGTCCACCAGATGCGAGGGCACGAAGCCGGCACCGCCGGTGACCAAAACCCGGTGACCGGGACCGAAACGCTGCTCAACCTTCATACCAAGAGCCTAAAGGAGGGGCCCCCTGTTAACGCCTCGCGTGGTACAGGGGGCCCCTTTTAACAGGTGCGCGTCAGTGTGCACCGGCTCCGGTCAGGGAGCGCACCTCCAGTTCGGCGTACTTCTCCTCGTCGCTCTCCTTGGAGATCACCGTGCCGATCCAGCCGCAGAGGAAGCCGAACGGGATCGACAGGATGCCCGGGTTGGACAGCGGGAACCACTGCCAGTCGTGGTCCGGGAACATCGCCGTGGGGGCACCGGAGACCACCGGCGAGAAGAACACCAGCACCACGGCCGCCAGCAGACCACCGTAGATCGCCCAGACCGCCCCGGAGGTGTTGAAGCGCTTCCAGAACAGGCTGTAGAGGATCGCGGGCAGGTTGCCGGAGGCGGCCACCGCGAAGGCCAGCGCCACCAGGAAGGCCACGTTGAGGTTCTGCGCGTAGATCGACAGGGCGATGGAGACCGCGCCGATCACCAGGGCGGAGATCCGGGCGACCCGTACCTCCTGCCGCTCCGAGGCGGTGCCCCGCTTGATCACGTTGGCGTAGAAGTCGTGCGCCAGGCTCGACGACGAGGCGAGGGTCAACCCCGCGACCACCGCCAGGATGGTGGCGAAGGCGACCGCCGCGATGATCGCCAGCAGTGCGGCCCCACCCAGATCACCGCCGAAGAACTCGATGCCGAGCGCCTCGGCCAACTGTGGTGCGGCCGTGTTGCCGGCCCGGTCCTGCTCCCGGATCGCCTCCTGGCCGACCAGCGCCGCCGCGCCGAAGCCCAGCGCCAGGGTGAGCAGGTAGAACGAGCCGATGATGCCGATCGCCCAGAGCACGCTCTTGCGGGCCGCCTTGGCCGTCGGGACGGTGTAGAAGCGGATCAGGATGTGCGGCAGACCGGCGGTGCCGAGCACCAGGGCGATACCTAGGGAGAGCAGGTCCACCTTGTTGTAGAAGGTCTGGGTGGCGTTGCCGGCGACCTCGACCCCGTACCGCAGACCGGGTTCCAGGAAGGCGGTGCCCTGCCCGGAACTCGCCGCCGCGTCACCGAGCAGCGAGGAGAGGTTGAACTTGTACTTCGCCAGCACCAGCAGGGTCATCAACAGCGCGCCACCCATGAGCAGGAACGCCTTGACGATCTGTACGTAGGTGGTGCCCTTCATGCCACCCACCGTGACGTAAATGATCATGAGGGCGCCGACCATGATGATGGTCGCCACCTTGGCGGTGTCCGCGTCCATGCCCAGGAAGGTGGTGCCCGGCCGGATGCCGAGCAGCAGCGCCACCAGGGCCCCCGCGCCGACCATCTGGGCCAGCAGGTAGAAGATCGACACCGTGATGGTGGAGACCGCCGCGGCCGTACGCACCGGACGCTGCCGCATCCGGAAGGCCAGCACATCGGCCATCGTGTACCGGCCGGAGTTGCGCAGCAGCTCCGCGACCAGCAGCAGGGCCACCAGCCAGGCCACCAGGAAGCCGATGGAGTAGAGGAAACCGTCGTACCCGTACAGGGCGATGATGCCGGCGATGCCCAGGAAGGACGCGGCGGACATGTAGTCGCCGCCGATCGCCATGCCGTTCTGGAAACCGGAGAAGGACCGGCCGCCGGCGTAGAAGTCGGTAGCGGTCTTGGTCTGCCGGCTGGCCCAGATCGTGATGGCCAGGGTGGCGGCCACGAAGGCCAGGAACAGCACGATGGTCAGGTTGCGGGCGGTCGTGCTGCCCGCCTCGGCCGCGAGGATCGTCGTCGTC
The DNA here is from genome assembly GCF_035920385.1 of Micromonospora sp. NBC_01739. GTDB lineage: Bacteria > Actinomycetota > Actinomycetes > Mycobacteriales > Micromonosporaceae > Micromonospora. The sequence continues at coordinate 5,084,643 of NZ_CP109151.1, forward strand.
ACGAGTCACCCCCGGTGATTTCGTCGCGGATCTTGTCGGCCACCGGGTCGATCTTCCGGTCGGCGTACCGGGAGTAGAGCCAGGCGATGAGGAAGGTGGAGACGAACTGGAGCAGGCCGAAGACCAGCGCCACGTTGATGTTGCTGCCGAACAGTCGCGTGCCCATGAAGTCTCGCGCGTACGCGGAGAGGATCACGTAGAGCGCGTACCACAGGAAGAACGCGATCGTCATCGGGAAGACGAAGCCCCGCAGGGCACGGCGTAACCCGGCGAATTCGTCCGACCGTTGGACCGCGAGGTATCGCTGCGGATCCGAGTCGGTCGGCGCGGTAGCGGGTGTGTCCGTGGACATTTGATCACCACCTTCACAGGCGTCAGGAGTTTCGCGCACGCTAGAAAGCGCACTCCCCGCTCGAAAAGGGGCGATATGCGTACCGGTCGACGACTGCGCCGAACGGCTCCACTGCTGCGCCCAGTGACCGGGGTCACTCCGCTGACCGGTAGCGGCTCGGCGCTGCCGATCGGCCCGGCGGGCAGCTCAGCTCAGCTCGCGATAGCGGCCTCGGTGGTGCAGCAGCGGCTCGCCGCCATCCTCGGTCAGCTCCACCCGTTCGATGGTCGCCTCGACCAGCAGGCTCCAGCCGTACTCCCGGGCGTCGTCCAGCCGGCACCCGGCCCAGCCGCCGCCGACGGGCACCGGCCCGTACGGCGTCTCGGTCCAGGAGTCGAGGGCGAACAGGCCGCCGGGGGACGGGAACAGGCCCGCGAACCGGTCGGCCAACTGCCGGTGGGTCGGCCGAAGCGGCGCCACCGCGAACCGCCCGGCCTCCTCGACCGCCGCCCAGAGGTCCGACTCCGCGTCGATCAGGCCGAGCAACCGGCCCGGCTCACCGTCGGCCACCAGCGTCGAGGAGACCGTCAGACCGGCCGGTCCGGGCGCCGTCCACAGGGTCACCGGCGCGGGCAGCCGACCCCGCAACTGGCGTACGGGCGAACGCTGGCCGGCCGGCACGGCGAAGGGGTCGGAGTGGTGGATCTGGGCACCCGGCTCTGGATTCACGTGAAACATTGTGACCCGCTCGGCTGCTCCGCGAGCCCGTGCCCAGCCCACGAACCGCTCGTACAGCTCGGGTCGGCGGCCCTGACCGCCAAGCTGGGCCAGCTGGTCAGCGGCCTCCACCATGAGGGAGCCGAGGTACACCAGCAGCGAGGTGCGGTCCTCGCGATACTCGATCAGCAGCCGCAGCCGGGCCGGCTGGCAGGGCCAGAGGGCCCCACACCCCTGACAGCGCCAGAGCGGACGCATCGGCAGATGCGACACCCGCCGGGTCACCGCGTAGCCGCCGAGCAGCAGCCGTACCGCCCGACCGTGCCGCGCCGACGTTCCGGCACCCCACGCCGACCCGCCCGGGAGGCGGTGGGGCCGCCGTGCCGACCCGCCCGGGAGGTGGCGGGGGCGGCGAGTCGGTGAAACAGCACTGGTGCCTCCTTAGCTTCGAGGGCCGCCCCGGTCGGGGGAGTGACCGAGGCGGCCCGACGCAGGACCGGCCGCCGGGATCGTCGCCTCCACCAGCCGGGCCGCGTGTTTCCACCCTGGACTCCCCGCCGGGTTCAGGGGAGGATGCCAGCGGTTACTACCCAGCGCATTCGCGTACTCACCGAATGGGTGAGCATGAACTTCGAGATGTGGATCAAGGCGTTGAAGGCGGCGCGGGCCGCTGCCGGCGTCTCCCAGGAGGGGCTCGCGGCCCTGATCAAGTGGAGCCCCTCGCTGATCGCCGCCATCGAGACCGGCCGCCGTCGACCGACCATGGAGTTCGCGGTCGCCTCCGACCAGGCCCTGCACACCGACGGCCTCCTCGCCGAACTGCTCAAGGAGGCCGACCGGGAACGCGGACCTTCCTGGTTCGCCGCCTGGCGCGGCTACGAGCAGGAGGCGACCCGGTTGCGCGCCTTCGAACCCTGCCTGGTGCCCGGACTGCTACAAACCGAGGAGTACGCCCGAGCCGTGATCTCCGCCGGTGGACTGCACCAGCCCGCCATGGTCGAGGAGTTGGTGGCCGTCCGAATGGAACGCCAACATCTGCTGCACCGGGCTGATCCACCCCAGTGTGTGTTCCTGGTCGACGAGACCGCGGTACGCCGACCGGTCGGTGGGCCCGAGGTGCTCGACGCCCAACTCGGCCGCCTGCTGGAGGTCACCGAACTGCCGTACGTCCGGCTGCATGTCGTCCCCCTAAGCGTCGGCTCGCACGTCGGACTCACCGGTGGGTTCGTGCTGGTAGAACTCTCCGACGGTGAGGAGGCGATCTACCTGGAGAATGCCGCCCGGGGACACGTGATGAACGACCCGGAGGTGATCCGTCTGATCGGCCGGAAGTGGGATAGCCTGCTCGGCGAAGCACTGTCCACAAACGCCTCGCTTGACCTGCTCCGAAAGCTGAAGGTGACGTCATGACTGCTGCCGAACCCCGCTGGCGCACGGCAACCCGTTCGGGCGACACCGGTGGCAACTGCGTGGAAGTGGCGGACAACCTTCCGGGGATGGTGCTGGTGCGTGACAGCAAGGACCGACCCGGACCGGCGTTGACCTTCACCCCGACCGCCTGGCGCTCATTCCTCACCCTGGCCCGCGAAGCATCCCCCCGCTGACCCCCAGTTCCTGACTCGCGAGGACATTGCTCCCGCCCCGCCGAGTCAGGCAGCGCGACCCGCCGCTCAGCGCGGCGCCTCCCGCTCGGCGCGGCCCGCTGTCCAGGGCGGCGTCTGCCGCTCAGCGCGGTCTGCTGCTCCAGTGCGGCGTCTGTCACTCGCAAGATCACGCTCGATGTGGGATCGAGTGGTCTCGTCTTAGCAGAAAGCCACTCGATCCTAGATCGAGCGTGATCTTGCGGCGGGGTTACGGTCCTGTGCGAGCACAAGCGGGCACGATGGGGCATGAATGCGCACGAACGAGCAGGTTCGGGCAGGGGCGGGCTTGGAGTGGGGGTGATCTCGCAGGGGCGTCAGCGCAACATTGGGGGTTATCCACAGGGGCAGCGCGGGGGGTGGTTGAGCTGTCACCGTCTGGTCATGTCCCGATCTCCTCGTCGGTCGCCGCAGTTGCGGGGGCGCGTCTTCCGTGGTTCACACGCGATCTCGCGTGGCCTGCTCACCCGCAACGATCTTCGTAGTGCCGCCTGGCGGCCCCTCTTCCGCGACGTGTACGCCGACGCTCAGTTGCCGGTCACCCACCGCACCCGGTGCACGGCCGCAGGCAGGTGGCTCATCCCGACGGGTGCCGCGATCGCCGGTCGATCCGCCGCGGTGCTCCACGGGTGCGCCCACACCACCTTCGACGACACCGTCGAGGTCCTCGTCCCACGGGGCAGGTCCGCTGGTCCCGCCGCTGGGCTGCGGGTGCATCGCGGGCCGGTCGACGACGGGGACATAGTCGACCGGGCGGGCACCCCGGTCACCTCCCCCGAGCGCACCTGCTGGGATGTGGCCAGCTGGCTCGACCTGGTGGAGGCGGTGGTGGTCATCGACGCTCTGCTGGCCAGCGGGCTCACCGAGGTGTCGACCCTGCGGGGGTACGCGCTCGCTCGGGTGGGCCGTCGGGGCTGGCGGGCGATGCTGCGGGCGGTCGATCTGGCGGATGCCGGTGCCGAATCGCCGCAGGAGTCCCGTACCCGGGTACGGCTCGTGCTGGTCGGGCTGCCGCGACCGCGTACCCAATGGGGTGGTGTCGGCCCACGGGCGGTTCCTCGCCCGTCTAGATCTTGCCTGGCCGGAGTATCGGGTGGCGGTCGAGTACGACGGCCGCTGGCATGACGACCCGGGGCAGTTCGACGCGGATCGCCGAAGGCTAAACCGGCTGGTCGGCAGCGACTGGATCGTCGTGCACCTGACGGCGAAGCGCCTCCGCGAGGACTTCGACGGCTTCCTCGCCGAGGTGCGGGCCGCCCTGCGCTCCCGTGGCCACCGCCCGTAGACCGTCAGCGGCGTGGGGTGACCGCCGACAGCAGTTCGGGCAGGCGGCGGTCGAGAGCGTCGCCGGCCAGGTAGGCGCCGAGCAGGGCCGCGCCGACGCCGTAGAGGATGCCCAGCGGCAGGCCCAGCCAGAGCCAGGCGTCGCCGAGCAGGGCGGCGGCGATCACGGTGGGTACGCCGGTCGCGGCGGTGGCGACCATGGCCAGCAGGGCCAGCAGACTCTTGGTCACCCCGGCGCCGCTGTTCATCGCGAAGGGGTTACTCGTCTCCGGCAGCGAGTACGCGGCGAGCACGGAGACGAACGAGTTGACCGCCAGCCCGGCGCCGAAGGTGGCGAACAGGGTGCCGGCCATGAACCCCATCCAGGTCGGCTCGCCCAGGACCAACGCCATCACCACGGCCACGAACGCCAGCATGGGCAGTACGTAGAGCGAGAAGGCGGCCATCCGGGCCCGCAACTCCAGGCGGCCGGGGATGCCGGCGATCACATTGGCCGCGTACGCGCTGCCGTCGAAGCCGAACTGGTTGGCCAGGGTCATCGCGGCCAGCAGCCCGACGAAGAGCATGGAGAGGCTGACCAGCACCGGTGAGGTGTCGGTGGTGAAGTCGAAGCCCTGCTCACTGTCGATGGTGAAGCCCTGCCCACCCACGTTGACCATCAACGGCACGAAGAGGCCGACCACCGCGATGGTGATCAGGTTGGCCCGTCGCCGGGCATCGCGCCACCAGTAGCGGGCCTCCCGGGCGACCAGTGCGCCGAAGCGGTCCCGGGGCAGCCAGCCGGTGATCCGTGGGAACAGTGCTGCCACCGCGCCGCCGCTGACCTCCGGCTTGCTTCTGGCCGGGCCGCTGCTCGCGGCCCCCACCATCGCCGACTCCAACGACCGCGACCACCAGACCAGCAGCGCGGCGATGGTCACGGCGGTGATCAGGAGCTTCACCGGGGCCGCCCAGACCCGGCCCTGGGCGACATCGATGCCGACCGTCCAGGGTGCGCCGAGGGGGGTCCAGCCGACCACGGTCGCCACACCGGTAAGTCGGTCCCAGTCGGTGTCCCGGAGCGCGGCCAGCCCGGCGAGCTGCAACGGACCGAGCAGGGCGGCGGCCACCGCGAGCAGGACCGCGGCCAGGTCGCGTACCCGGCGGGAGCGCAGCATGGTGGCGAAGGCACTCGTCACCGCCCGGGCGGCGGCCACACAGAGCAGCATCCCCAGGATCACTCCCAGGGCGGCCACCACGGCGGCGGACCAGCCACCGAACACCCCGGCGTTGACCACCAGAGCACTGAGGGCCAGCAGTACGGCGATGGTGGGCACGCTCACCAGGGCCGCCGTGAACAAGCCGGTGACCAGGGTCCGTCTGGGCAGCGGCAACAACGCGAACCGGGCCGGGTCCAGGGTCTCGTCGACACCGAAGAAGACCAGGGGCAGCAGCAGCCAGCCGAGCACCGTCAGGCCACCGGCGAAGGCGGCGACCAGCAGGGCGTACCGGTCGTCACCGGCGAACGCGGGTGTCGCCAGACCGAAGAAGGCGCCGACCGCGATCCAGAACCCGACCAGGGCACCGATCACGAACAGCACGGCCCGCCAGGCTTGGCCCCGGAAGTTGTTGGCCATCACCCGCAGCTTGAGCCGGACGAAGTGCCGCGCCTTGATCGGGCGTGCCCGGCTGGCCGGTTCGGTCACCGGGACAGCCACGACAGCTCCTCACCGGTCGCCGTACGCCCGCCGACCACCTCGACGAAGACCTCCTCCAGCGAGCGCTGTCCGCGTACCTCCTCCAGGGTCCCTACCCGCTTGATGGTGCCCTCGGCGAGGATCGCCACGTGCGAGCAGAGGCGCTCCACGACCTCCATGACATGACTGGAGAAGATCACCGTCCCGCCCCCGGTGACGTACCGCTGGAGGATGTCGCGGATCAGCGCCGCGGAGACCGGGTCGACCGCCTCGAAGGGTTCGTCCAGCACCAGCAGCCGGGGCCCGTGCAACAGGGCGCAGGCCAGGCCGATCTTCTTCTTCATGCCGGCCGAGTAGTCCACCACCAGGGTGCGGCCGGCGTCGGCCAGGGCGAGCACGTCGAGCAGCTCTGCGGCGCGCTGGTCGACCACCGCCGGGTCCATCCCCCGCAGCAACCCGTGGTACGCCAGCAGTTCGGCACCGCTGAGCCGGTCGAACAGCCGTACGCCGTCGGGCATCACACCGAACAGCCGCTTCGCCTCGACCGGATCGGCCCACACGTCGCGCCCGAGCACCCAGGCGCTGCCGTGGTCCGGCCGCAGCAGCCCGACGGCCATCGACAGGGTGGTGGTTTTTCCCGCGCCGTTGGGGCCGAGTAGCCCGTAGAACGAACCGGCCGGTACGTCCAGATTCACCCCGGCCACGGCGACCTTGCCGTCGAATCGTTTGGCCAGGCCACGGAGCGCCAACGCAGGGTACTCGCCAGTCATGTGACAGACCGTATCCGGTGGCGGCCAGCGCTCCCTGAGCCACCAGGCTGAGCTTGACTCATCCCACAGTCGTAGGCGTCATCCGCTGCGAGCGTTAATAAGGGCACCTTGCTCTACACGAGGCGTTAACAAGGTGCCCCTCCTTACAGCCGGAGGCTGTCCGGGGCGTGCAGGCGGAGCATGGTGCGGCCGACGTCGGTGGGGGTACGGCCACGGGTGGCCAGGGAGACCGCGACCATCACCGTGAAGGCCAGCGGCACCGTCCAGGCGGCCGGCTGCCCGGTCAGGGTGGCCGGCCAGCCGCTCAACGGCGGCCCGAGCACGGTGATCAGCACCGCCGACACCGCCGCCCCGCCGCCGACCAGGATCCCGGCGGCGGCCCCCGCGTCGGTGAGCCCGCGCCACCAGATGCCGAGCACCAGCAGCGGGCAGAAACTGGAGGCGGCGACGGCGAAGGCCAGCCCGACCACCTGGGAGACGTCCAGCCCGGAGACGTTCAGGGCGAGGATCAGGGGCACCCCGCCGGCGATCAGGGTGGCCAGCCGGAAGCCACGCACCGAACCCCGGCCGAGCACATCCGTGGAGATCACTCCGGCGACGCTGGTCAGCAGCCCGGAGGAGGTGGACAGGAAGGCCGCGAAGGCCCCGGCGGCGACCAGGGCGGCCAGCAGCCGACCGGTGGTCCCGGCGCCGAGGGCCGCCTCGGGCAGCAGCACCACCACCGCGTCGGTCTGACCGCTGACGAGCAGTTGTGGGGTGTAGATCCGACCCAGCACCCCGTAGATGGTGGGCAGCAGATAGAAGACCCCGACCAGGGCCAGCACCACGAGGGTCGTCCGGCGGGCTGCGGCGCCGTCCGGGTTGGTGTAGAAGCGCACCAGTACGTGCGGCAGCCCCATGGTGCCCAGGAAGGTGGCCAGGATCAGGGAGTACGTGGCGAACAGTCCCCGGTCGTCCGAACCGGCCGTGCTGGGCAGCAACCAGTCGGTCGCGCTGGTGGCCACCCCGGAGACCTCCGGTACCGGCTCGCCCGCCGCGAAGGTCAACTCGTCGCCGGGGCGTACCTCCCGGGTCTGCCCGTCCGGCAGGGTGAGCACCGCGCGGTGCTCGACCACGACGGTGGTCGCGGTCCGGAAGGTCGGCCCGTCGGGTGGGGTCACCGCCGGCCGCCCGTCGGCCTGCCACTGCAACGCCAGGAAGATCGCGGGTACGGCCAGCGCGGTCAGCTTCAGCCAGTACTGGAACGCCTGCACGAAGGTGATCGCCCGCATCCCGCCGAGCGCGACATTGGCGGTGACCACCAGGGCGACCACCAGAGCCCCCACCGGGTACGGGGAACCGGCCAGGGTGGCCAACGTCAGCCCGGCCCCCTGCAACTGGGGCACCAGATAGAGCCAGCCGATGAAGATCACGAATACGGTGGCCAGGGTGCGCAGCCGGCGGGAGCCCAGCCGCAGTTCGCAGAAGTCGGGCAGGGTGAAGGCGCCGGAGCGGCGCAGTGGTGCGGCGACGAACAGCAGCAGGGCCAGATAGCCGGCCGCGAAGCCGACCGGGTACCAGAGCACGTCCACGCCGTACTTGAGGATCAGCCCGGCCACCCCGAGGAAGCTGGCCGCCGACAGGTACTCCCCGCCGATGGCCGCCGCGTTCCAGGTAGGGCTGACCACCCGGGAGGCGACCAGGAAATCGGAGGTGGTGCGGGCCAACCGCAGCCCGTAGAAGCCGATCCCGACGGTGATCAGGGTGACCGCCACGATCGCCGGTACGACGAGTCCGTTGCCCACCTCAGCGCTCCGGCCGCTGGACCAGGTCGGCGAAGTCCTGCTCGTTGCGTTCGGCCAACCGCACATAGGTCCAGCCGACCGCCATCAGGAATGGGAAGGAGAGCACCCCGAGCAGCAGCCACGGCAGGTTGATCCCCAGCACGGTCGTCCCGCCGACCGAGGGGGCGACGGCGAAGAGCAGCGGCAACCCGCCCAGCCCCACCATGACCACCGCCGACAGTTGCAGCGCCAGGGCCAACTGGGCGCGGACCAGACCGTGGATCAGCGCCTCGCCGACCCGGGTCTGCTGGGTCAACTCGGTACGGGCACCCCCGCTGCGCTGCCGCCGCCGGGACACCTCGGCCAACACCACCCGCGTACGCCTCGGCGGCGAGGATGCCGGCTGTTCAGCCGACCCTTGCTCCCCGCCGGCCGGGCGCTGCTCAGGTGCCTGCCGGTCCGGCTCGGTTCGGCGGGGTGCCGGCACGGGATCCTCGGCGGCCATTCACGGGAGTCTGGTCCGCTCACCGAGATTGTCAAGAGCCCTGTGGGCAACCTGTGGATAACCCTCCAACCCTGTGGAAAACCCCGTGGAAAACCCCCACCCAGGCAGCCCCGCAACCCACCCTGACCCCGTTGATCATGAGGTTAGCGGCGTCAGGGAGACCAACTTCGCCGTCAACCTCATGATCAACGGGGCGAGGGTCAGGGCTAGGTGGGGTGGGGGTGGGGGGTTGGGGGTGGGGGTGGGGAGTGGGGTTAGCGGGTCCAGGCTTGTTTAGCGGCTCGGACTAGTTTGTCCTTCAGTTCTCGGGTGTGGCGGCGGCTTACTGGGAGTTCGGTGTCGTCGATTACCACTACGTAGCCGGAGTTGACCAAGCGGAGTTCGGCGATCAGGCGTAGTTGGACCAGGTACGAGCGGTGGATCCGGACGAAGCCGCCGTCGGCCCAGCGGTCGGCGAGGGTGGCGAGCGACACCCGGACCAGGTGTGAGCCCTCGGCGGTGTGCAACCGGGCGTAGTCGCCCTGCGCCTCCACCCAGCGCACCGCCGAGCGGGGCAGCATCCGGGTGCTGCCGGCCAGCTCCACCGGGATGGTCGGATCCTCCTCGGTACGGGCCAACGCGGCCGGATGCGACGGCACCACCCGGGAGCCGACCACCCGGCGCAGCGCCTCGGCCAGCCGTTCGGCGCGTACCGGCTTGCGGACGTAGTCGGTGGCACCCAGGTCGAAGGCGTCCGCCGCGCCGTCGTCGTACGCGGTGACGAAGACGATCGCCGGGGGCCGGGCGAACTGGCGCAACACCCGGGCCAGTTCCATGCCGTCCAGGCCGGGCATCCGGATGTCCAGGAAGATCACGTCCACCTCGTCGTCGCGGAGCACCCGCAGCGCCTCGGTGGCGTCCCCGGCCGTGCGCAGCCGGGCCACCCGGGGGTCGGCCCGCAGGTGGTACGCCAACTCGTCCAGCGCCGGGGGTTCGTCGTCCACCGCGAGTACCCGCAGGAAACCGGCGACCCCGCCGTTGCCGCTCACGCGTTGGCCCGTACGCCGGGGTGGAACTTCGGCACTCGCATACTCACCTTCGTACCCGTTCCCAGGTCCGTCTCCACGACCAGGCCGAAGCCGTCTCCGAAGACCGACCGGAGTCGCTCGTCGACATTCGACAGCCCGACGTGCTGGCCCGGGTCGTCTCCCGGGTCGCCGCCGCTCCCGGCCAACTCGGCGATTCCCGCGGTCAGGGTGCCCGGGTCCATCCCCACTCCGTCGTCCTCCACGGTGATGTGGCATTCGGCGCCCGCGTCCTGAGCCTCGATGCTGACCATGCCCATGCCGGGTTTGCGGGACAATCCGTGCCGGACGGCGTTCTCCACCAGCGGTTGCAGGCACAGGAACGGCAGGGTCACCGGCAGCACCTCCGGGGCGATCTGGAGGCGCACCTGAAGCCGGTCACCGAACCGGGCCCGTTCGATCGTCAGGTAGCGATCGATCGAGCGCAACTCCTCGGCCAACGTGGTGAACTCACCGTGCGCCCGAAAGGAGTATCGGGTGAACTCGGCGAATTCCAGGATCAGCTCCCGGGCCCGCTCCGGGTCGGTGCGGACGAAGGAGCCGATCGCGGTCAGCGCGTTGTAGATGAAGTGCGGGCTGATCTGCGCCCGCAGCGCCCGGACCTCCGCTCGGGCCAACCGTTCGCGGGAGGAGTCCAGCTCGGCCAGGGCCAGCTGGCTGCCGGCCCAGTGTGCGGTCTCCAGGCTGGCCTGCACCAGACCTGGCGCGGGTACCCCGTCGGTGACCGCGACCAGCGCGCCGACCACCCGCCCCTCGGCGCCGGCCAGGGGCGCCACCACCGCGCCGCGTACCAGGCAGTCGAGCCGGTCGCAGAACAGTTCGGCCTCGCCGAGCACGGTGGAACGCTCTGCGTCGATCACCCGCTGCGCCGCCGCCAAGAGTTGTCGGCCGTGGTGCGTGCCCAGGCCGTCCAGGGCCAGCAGGTCCTCGGTGTCGGTCAGGGCCAGCCCTTCCGCACCGACCAGGCTGCGCAGGTGACGGGCGGCCTTCGCGGCGTTGGCCGGGTTCAGTCCGGCGCGCAGCGGTTCGGCGGCCAGCCCGGCGGTGTGCAGCACCTCGTAGGTGGCCCGCTGACCGGGGGTGGCGATGGCGCGGCGGGCACGTGATCGGGCCACCCCGAACAGCGCCGCAGCCAGTACGGCGACCAGCGAGAAGACTCCGACGATCGCAGAGAGGTTGCCGCCCACGCCGATGATCCTGCTGCCATCCGCGCTCCGGCGGAAGGGGCGACTGCCGATCGGCGAGGGTCAGTAGGCGCCCTTGCGGGCCAGCACCACGCCCACCGTGCGCCACAGGATGCTCAGGTCGTACGCCAACGACCAGTTGTCGACGTAGTAGAGGTCCAGTCGGACGGCCTCGTCCCAGGACAGGTCGGAGCGGCCGGACACCTGCCACAGCCCGGTCATCCCCGGACGGACCAGCAGCCGACGGCGCACATCGCCGAGGAAGTCGCCGTCGTCGGCGGGCAGAGGGCGCGGCCCGACCAGGGACATCTCGCCCATGAGTACGTTGATCAGCTGCGGCAGCTCGTCCAGCGAGGAGGCGCGCAGGAAGCGGCCCACCGGGAAGACCCGGGGATCCTGCTTCATCTTGAACAACATGCCGTCGGTCTCGTTCTGGTCGACCAGGCTGGCCAGCCGGTCCTCCGCGTCTACATACATGGTGCGGAACTTCCACACCCGGAAGGTGCGCCCCTCATGCCCCACCCGGGGCTGGCGGAAGAAGACCGGACCCGGATCGGAGATCCGGATGGCGACGGCGATGACGATGAAGACCGGGATCAACGCCAGCAGGCCCAGCCCAGCGGCGACCCGATCCATCATGTTCTTGGCCAGCAGTGCCGGCCCGGACAGGGTGGGTTCCTCGACGTGCAGCAGCGGCAGGCCCTCGATCGGGCGGATGTGCACCCGGGGGCCGGCGATGTCGGTCAGCTGCGGGGCCACCACCAGGTCGACCCCGGAGCCCTCCAACTGCCAGGCCAGCCGGCGCAGCTCGCCCGGCTCGGCGCTGGCCGAGCCGCAGACCGCGATCGTGTCGCCGCCCACCTCGCGTACCAGGGCCAGCACGTCGCGGCCGGCGTACACCGGGACGGGGGTCTGCACCCCCTTGGCGGCGGCGTAACCGTCCGTGATGTGGATGGCCACCGGGACCAGCCCGGCGGCGGGGTTGCGGGTGACCGCGGTGTAGACCTCCAGGCACTCCGGCAGGGTGCCGACCAGCACCATCCGGTGGGCCGCCTGCTGGGTGTTGCGGCGCATCACATGCAGCACGAACCGGGTAAGGATCCGGCCCAGCAGGATCAACAGCAGGGCCAGCAGCAGGGCGGTGCCGACCGTGAACCGGGACAGGTCCGTCTTGGTGGCGAAGGCCAGGAAGGACACCGCCGCGCAGACCGCTACCCCGGCCCGGATCACCCGTTTGAACTCGTCCGGCCCCAGACCCAGACAACGCCGGTCATAGGCCCCGCTGAACCACAGAATGGTCAGCCAGCCCAGCGGCAGCAGCAGGAAGGCCACCGTGTGGAACCAGGTGGGGTCGTTCTGCGCCTCGTGGAAACCGGCCGTGGCCTGGTCGAAGGTGCGGATCGCGGTGAAGCTGGCGAAGGCCGCCGCCGCGAAGTCCAACAGCAGCAGGATCGCGGTGTACGGCCGGTGCCAACGGGAGACCCGTCGCCGGGCCCGCGCCCATGCCGAACGGGGTACCCCGTTGTGCGACGACGGGGTCGGCGGCTGGATCTCGAAGCTGTCGACGTGCCGCACGAGTCTGCTCCGGCCTTCGTTGGTTACCGGGCGCTGGAGGCTAGTCGTCACCTCACCCATGTCCTCCCGCATGACCCGCACCGCTTACTCGCCGTAAGGGCCCGAGTGGCCCACCATTTCAGTTTCCCACGCGGATGCCGTCATCACGCCGACCCGAGGGACATTGCGTGACGGACTCGTGTTCGCCTGCGATCTGGCCGGCTCCACGCCATCCGGAAGCCGGGGACCGGGCCACTATACCGATGGATGGCGGCCCCGGAAGAGTGCCGGACCGTGGTTGCGCACCCCACGTCCGATTCCGCTCCGTAGTCGAGAGTCTCGTCACTCACCGTACGAGTCGGGACAACCTTCGGTCAGCAAGCGGCTTGCCGCCGGTCTGACAGGTGGGGCAGTACTGGAGGCTGGAATCGGCGAAGGAGACCTCACGTACGGTGTCGCCGCAGACCGGGCAGGGCAGCCCGGTGCGGGCGTGCACCTTCAGCCCGGACCGCTTCTCACCCTTCAACTCCGCAGCCCGCTGCCCCAGAGAGCGGGTGACCGCGTCGCCGAGCACCCGGCGGGTGGCCGTGTGCAGGGTCGCCATCTGCTCATCGGTGAGCCGGTCGGTCAGGGCGAACGGCGACAGCTTCGCCGCGTGCAGGATTTCATCCGAGTACGCGTTGCCCACCCCGGCCAGCACCCCCTGATCGGTGAGCACCCCCTTGATCTGGCCCCGTCGACTGCGTACCGCCTCGGCGAAGGTGGCCAGGTCGGCCGCGAGGGCGTCCGGCCCCAGCTTGGCCACCCCGGGCACCGCCTGCGGATCGGTCACCAGGTAGACGGCCAGCTTCTTCTGCGTACCGGCCTCGGTCAGGTCGAAACCGGAACCGTCGTCCAGACGTACCCGAAGGGCGATCGGGCCTTTGCCCGGACGCAGCGGGACGGTCGAGGCGAAGGCCTCCCGGTAGTGCAGCCAACCGGCCCGAGCCAGGTGCACCACCAGGTGCAGGTCACCCTCGAAATCGACATCGAGGAACTTGCCGTGCCGGCGGGCGTCGGTCACCGACCGGCCGGTGACCGCGGTCAGCGCCGGATCGTACGTCTTCAGGGCGCTGATCGCGACGGCCTCCAGCCGCTCGACGCGGCGGCCCACCGCGCGCTGCCGCAGGTAACCCGCGAGCGCCTCCACCTCCGGTAGTTCGGGCATCGTCCAACGGTAGCCTTCTTTCCCGTGAAGATTGTGGTGGCGCACAACCGGTACCGGGAAGCTCAGCCCTCCGGTGAGAACACCATCGTCGACGCGGAGATCGCCCAGCTCACCGCAGCCGGTGTGCAGGTGCTGCCCTTCCTGCGCAGCTCGGACGAGATCCCGTCGATGTCCAAGGCGGCTAAGGCCCTGCTGCCGATCTCCCCGATGTACGCCCCGAAGGCGCAGGCCGACCTGTCCCGGCTGCTCACCGAGCACCGGCCGGACGTGCTGCACCTGCACAACCCGTACCCCCTGCTCTCGCCCTGGGTGGTGCGGACCGCGCACAAGCACGGGGTGCCGGTGGTGCAGACGGTGCACAACTACCGCCAGGTCTGCTCCTCCGGGCTGTACTTCCGCGACGGGGTGATCTGTCAGGACTGCCGGGGCCGGACCCTGGGGGTGCCGGCCGTGGTGCACCGCTGCTACCGGGGGTCCCGGGCGCAGAGCGCCCTGATGGCCACCACCCTGGCCGTGCACCGGGGCACCTGGAAGTCGGTGGACCGGTTCATCGCCCTGACCAGCGCGGTCGCCGACCACCTGCGCGACTACGGCATCCCGGATTCCCGGATCGTCGTGAAGCCGAACGGCATCCCCGACCCGGGCACCCCCGCCCCCCTCGGCCAGGGCTTCCTCTTCCTCGGCCGACTCTCCCCGGAGAAGGGCCTCGGTCTGCTGCTGGAGGCGTGGCGGCGGCACCCGGACGGGGCCCTGGGGCCGCTGCGGGTCGCCGGTGACGGTGAGCTGCGCCCGATGGTCGAGGCGGCGGCCGCCGAACGCGCCGACGTAACCTTCCTGGGCCCGCTGGACCGGGCCGGGGTCCGCTCGGCCCTGGCCGCCAGCGCTGTGGTGCTGGCCACCTCCACCTGGCACGACGTACTGCCTACGGTGATCATCGAGGCGCTGGCCAGTGGCCGCCCGGTCCTCGGCACCGCGTTGGGCGGCATCCCGTACCTGGTCGGCGCGGACACCCCCCGCGAACCCGCCGGCACCGGCCCCGCCGAATCCGCCTCGGCCCCCGCCCCACCCAGCCCCGGCGGGCCCGGTAGTGCCGGTGGCCTGGCCGGTCCGGGTAGTGCGTCCGGGGTGGCGTCCGCCCTGCCGGCCGGGGTTCTGGTCGGTGAGGCCGGTTGGGTGGTCCCGCCGGAGCCGGCCGCCCTCTCCGCCGCGCTACCGCTGGCCGCCGCGGGCGCCGCCGCACTGGCCGCCCCCGCCCGAGCCCGCTACGAACGGGTCTTCCACCCCGACGTGGTCACCAAGCAACTCCTAGCCGTGTACGCGGACCTCGCCCGCCCATGATCCACTCCGTTACGCCGAAATGGCGGGATCCGGACGGGTGGGATACCGCCACTACGGCGTAACGGAGTCGATCACCCGCTAGGCCAAGTGGTTGACCATGAGGTTGACGGCGAAGTTGATCTCCTTGGCTGCCGACAACCTCATGATCAACGGGGCGAGGTGGGCGGGTGGGGTGGGTTTAGTACGAGGTGAGCTTGTAGGAGAGGAATACCCCAGGGCTCCAGCCCTGCCAGGCGCTGAGACCCAACCCGTGGCCGGTGCAGTCGTCACTCGCGTAGGCGACGGCGTACACGCCGCCGCTCCAGGCGAGCAGGGTGACCGCGTCCTGCATGGGGTGGCAGAGGTTGTCGACTGCGGTGTGGCGGGCGACCACGTAGGCGCTGTTCGCGGTGTACAGGACCAAGCCCTGATCGGGCACCTTGAACGGCTCCCGTTCTGGTGTGGCGGCGGAGGCGGGCGCGGCGGCGAGGGTGGTGGTCAGGGCTGCGGCGGCGAGAACCGAGGCAATCCGCTTGGCGGTTTTGCGCATGAGGTCTCCCAAGGGTGGGTGGTGTGGGGAGGGTGGCATCCGCTTCGACAGGAAGCGATCTTCTTCTATGGATCGTCCCAGGCGTTGATTGAGGTGTCAACAATTGTCGATCACCTCAAAGTTGGCACAGTGGGAGCACCTGGACCAGATCGGGATGCCCTGGAACCTCACACTCGCGCGGCGAGTAACCGGTGCGCCGGCCCGCTACCCGGCGCGTTAATAGGGGGCCCTTGCTATGCATGAGGCGTTAATAAGGTGCCCTTCCTTATAGCGAGGCGCGGGCGGAGAAGGCGATGCTGGCGAGCAGGAAGCCGCCGTTGACGACCGTGAAGGCCACGAGCACCCAGAAGGCGAGCGCCGGGGCGAAGGCCAGCACCACGGCGGCAGCGAAGATCACCGCGCCGTAGTCGCGGACCAGTTTCACCAGGCGTACGGGCAGGGAGGTCGAGGTGACCATGCTGGCCGCGTTCGGGCCGGACTGCATCACCGAGGTGACCAGGTTGACCATCCAGGTGCCGGCGAAGGCGGCCACCAACCAGACCGGGGTCGAGGGGCGCTGCGCCACCGCAGTCGCCGCCAAGGCGGCCACCAGGGCGATCTGGGCGGCCACGTCACAGAGGATGTCGACCCGGGCGCCGGCCGCACTGCCCTGCCGGGTGACCCGGGCCAGTTGACCGTCGGCGCAGTCCAGGGCGTACGCCACCTGCCAGCCGACCAGGGCCAGCAGCCCGACCAGCACGGCCGGTACCTCCCCGGCGGCGACCGGACCGGCTAGGGCGACCACGGTGACCGAGGTGGCCAGCCCCAGCACCAGATTGGTGATGGTCAGTACGGTCGGTCGCAGCCCGAGTCGCTGGGCGACCAGTGCGAAGACCGCACCGATCCACTGGCTGATCGACTCGCTGAACAGGCCACCGCCCCGGTTCACCCGGTGGAAGTCGGCGACCGTGGGGCGGGACGGCTCAGCCAAGGTGCTCACGGAGGGCGTCAACGTAGTCTCCCAGCCGGGTACGAAGGTCGTCAGCGGACAACGCGAGGTGTTCGAGGATGGTGTAGCGGTCCGGCCGGGTACGCGGCGCGTAGGCGACCGCCTCGACGAACTGCTCGTCGGTGAGACCCAGCTCGCTCGGCCGGGTCGAGAGGCCGTGCCGGTGCAGGCAGCGGGCCAACTGCCCGAAGCGTTCCAGGTCGCCCCGGAGGAAGGTGCAGAACAGTGCGCCCAGGCCGACCTGCTCCCCGTGCGAGCCGGTGCCCGGGTACAGGTGATCGATGGCGTGCGAGATCTCGTGGTCCCCGCCGCTGGCCGGTCGGCTGGAACCGCAGACCGACATCGAGATGCCGCCCAGGATCAGCGCCTCGGCCAGGGTGGTCAGGAAGGCGTCGTCGGTGATCTTGCCGGGGTGGTTGACCAGGGCCTCCGCCCCGGTCCGGGCCAGGGTCAGGGCCAGCCCGTCGATCGGCTCGTCGCGTACCTGGTGGGCCAGTTCCCAGTCGGCGCAGGCGCTCAGGTTGCTCACCGCGTCGCCGATGCCGGCCTGGGTCTGCCGATCCGGGCCGTTCTCCACGAAGTCCAGGTCGACCAGGACGGCGATCGGGATGTGTACGCCGTACGACCCCTTGCCGCCCTCGTGGCTCAGGGAGGCCACCGGGGAGGCGATGCCGTCGTTGGCGAGGCTGGTCGCCACGGTGACCATCGGGAGGGCGTAGCGGGTGGCGGCGTACTTGGCGGTGTCGATGGTCTTGCCGCCACCGATCCCGACGACCGCGTCGTAGTGTCGGCGGCGCAACTGGTCGCCCAGCGCGTTGGCCGAGTCGACCGTGCCGCCGCTGACGGTGAAGATGTCGGCCGAGCCCAGGGAGGGTCGGCACAGGTCGGCGATCTTCTCGCCCTGCCCCGGGCCGACCACCAACGCCACGTCGCCGCCTGTGGAGATCCGCCGGTCGGCCAGCAGTGCCCCGAGGTCCGTCACCGCACCTCGGCGGACCTCGATCGACAGCGGCGTGGTGACCGTACGGGCTAGTAGAGGCACGCGATCTCCCGGGCCCGGGCCAGGTCGGCGTGGTTGTCGACCTCGACCCAGGACACCTCACCGATCGGGGCGGCCCGCACCTCACCACCTCGGTCGGCGAACTCCTGGTACCCGTCCTCGTAGTACAGGTTCGGGTCGCGCCGCCAGGTAGCCTCCAGGGCGTCCGCCAGGGCCTCGGCCACCTGCGGCTCGATCAGCGTGGCGCCGATGTACTCGCCGTACGCCTCGGCCGGCTCCATCAGCTTGGTGATCCGGGTGAGCTGACCGGCGGCGTCGAAGGTGGTCTTCATCTCCTCCTCGGCCAGCGGCTTGAGGGTGTCGATCGCCAGCAGGATCCCGGGACCCCGCTCGGCCAGCAGGGTCTTCTCCACGCTCACCGGATGCACCGTGTCGCCGTTGACCAGCAGGACCCCCCGGGAGAACCAGTCCCGGGCCAGCCAGAGGGAGTACGCGTTGTTCCACTCCTCAGCCTTGTCGTTGTGCACGAGGGTGATCGTGACGCCGTACCGGCGCTCCAGATCGGCCTGACGCTCCCGGACGGCCTCCGCGGCGTAGCCGACCACGACCACGACCTCGGTGAATCCCACCTCGGCCAGGTTGCCAAGCGCGATGTCGAGGATGGTGATCTCGCCGTCCACCGGCACCAGAGCCTTCGGCAGGGTGTCGGTGTACGGGCGGAGCCGGCGACCGGCACCGGCTGCCAGCACCATCCCGACCATGCCGGTCTCTGTATCTGTCTTAGCGGCGCTCACCGGAGGAGGATAGCGCCGCCGGTCGGGCTGCCGTCGGCTCAGCCGGGTAGCGCCGCCAGGTCGGCGAGGAACTCCAGCCGCTGCGGCGGGGTCAGCGTGACGTACGGCCCGGCGGCCCGCCGGTCGGTCTCCAGCTCGATGGCCCGCCGTTGGGCCCCGTCGGGCAGTTCGACGATGCTGGCCGAGGTGTGTCCGGCGGCGGCGTGCGCGTCCGCCCGGTGGTACCGCAGGCGGCCTGCATGGCGGCGACGAAGACCCGGTCGATGACCGGCGCGATCAGCGCGGCGAACCGGTGTGCGGCCAGCCCGACGCTGTCGCTCACGAAGGCGTGGACCTCAACAGGGCGAATGCCCGCTCGGCCAGCTGTCGGATCAGGCCCTCGTCGATGTGACGGTGCTCGTCCAGCAGGTCGACCTCGTCGGGGCCGAGCCAGCGGAACTCGGTGTGCTTGCCGGCCTCCAGGGTCGGTGCGGCCAGGTCGCCGTCGACCCGTACCAGCCAGTCGGACTCGATCCGGGCCACCCCGTCGTCACCGACGTAGCGGAACTCGCCGACCGGGCCGAGGATCTCCGTCACCTGCCAGCCGGTCTCCTCGGTGACCTCCCGCCGCAGGGCCTGTTCCACGGTCTCGCCGGGTTCCAGGTGGCCGCCGACGATGTCCCAGCAGTCGGGGAAGAGGCGGCGGTCCGGCGAGCGGCGCTGGAAGAAGAGGCGCCCCTCCGGGTCGACGATCAGCGCTCCGGCGCAGCGCAGCGGCTCGGTAGACACGGGCAAACACTAGCCGCCCGACACCGATTCCGCTGTTGCCGCTTTGCGGGGCCGGGTCGCGGGATCGGTGTGGCGGGGCCGGGCGAGGGTATGGAACTGCCTGTGGCGTGGTCGAGCGCGCCGGTAGGGAGGCCAGGATGCGCGGCGCGGACCGGTTGATCGAGCAGCAGTACGCGATGCTCCTGCGGCGGGACGTGGCCCGCCTGCCCGAGCTGTACGCGGTCGACGGCAGTTACTCCATGCCCGGGGTGACCGTACGCCCCCCGGAGTTGCCGGCCCTGCTGCGTACCTGGACTGGCGCCTTTCCCGACCTGCGGGTCGACCCCCTCTCGGCGGTACGCACGGCCGGCGGGGCGGCCGTGGAGCAGCGCCTGACCGGCACCCACACCGGGGTGCTGCACACCCCCTTCGGCACGGTGGCCCCGACCGGGCGCACGGTCTCCTGGGAGGTCGTGGACATGGTCCGGGCGCGGCGTGGCCGGATCATGACCTGGCGGTCCTACTTCGACTGGGGACATCTGATCACCTCCTTGGGACTACAGGTGGCGGGCCTGTCCCGGCAGGCGCAGCTGACCGCCGTACCCCCGATTCCGGCGAGGGAACCGGTGCTCGTCGATGCGGCGTGGCCGGGCGCGGCGGCCTGACCTGCTCGACCCCTCGGCCTGAGGTGGCGCGACCCGGAGGGTGGGATCGGCGCCCCGGCTCACCCGACCCGGTGGCTCAGGATGCGGACATCGCCGTGCCGTCGGCGCACCCCAGGTCACCGCACGTACGCTGAACAGCCATGACCGCCGAGCAGCTGATCTCCTTCGCCCGTGGCGCGCCTTCGCTGGACATCGTCGATGTCGAAGGGCTCAAGGCCGCCGCCGTCCGTGCCTTCGATGCCGATCCCGCCGGGGTGACCGCCTACGGCACCTCCGTGGGCTACCTCCCGCTGCGCAAGTGGGTGGCCGAGAAGCACGGGGTCGAGGCCGACCAGGTGTTGATCACCAACGGTTCCCTCCAGGCCGACGCCTTCCTCTTCGACCACCTGGTACGCCCCGGCGACGCCGTGGTGGTGGAGCGCCCGACCTACGACCGCACCCTGCTCAACCTCAAGCGGATGGGCAGCGAACTGCACGGGGTCACCATCCAGCCGGACGGCTTGGACACCGCCGAGCTGCGCAAGCTGCTGGAGTCCGGGGTACGGCCCCGGCTGGCCCATGTCATCCCGAACTACCAGAACCCGGCCGGGGTGACCCTCTCCCTGGACAAGCGCCGGGAGCTGCTGGAGCTGGCTGCGGAGTACGGCTTCACGATCTTCGAGGACGACCCGTACGCCGACATCCGGTTCCGTGGCGAGCCCCTGCCGTCGATGCTGTCGATGGACACCCGGGGGGTCGTGGTGCACGCCTCCAGCTTCACCAAGACGGTCTGCCCGGGGGTCCGGGTGGGCTACCTGATCGGCCCGGCGGACCTGATCGCCGACATCGCCGGCAAGGCGACCAGCCTCTACATCTCCCCGGGCATGGTGGCCCAGGCGATCGTGCACCAGTTCTGCGTCTCCGGTGACATCGAGCGGTCCATCGACACCGTCCGGGCGGCCCTGGGCGAGCGGTCGCGGGTGTTGGCCGAGTCACTGCGCCGGCACATCCCGGAGGCCCGGTTCGTGGAGCCGGACGGCGGCTACTTCCTCTGGGTCGAGCTGCCGGAGGACGTCGATGTCGACAAGCTCGCTCCGGCGGCGGCCGAGCGTGGCGTCGCCGTGGTGAAGGGCAGTGACTTCGTCATCGACGGTGGCCGGCACGCCCTGCGCCTGGCCTACTCGGCGGTGACCGCCGATCGGGTCGACGAGGGCGTACGGCGGCTGGCCGAGGCGATGGAAGCGGTTCGTGGCTGAATTTCTGTCGCATTCCCGACAGTAGGCCCCACCCGGCCGCTCCAGCTCTCCCGCTGGGGCGGCCGGCGGCTCACAATGCTGCGAGCGTCACTCACCTGCGTACTGCGGCCTCCCGGGCTGGACCATCGCGGACCATGCCCGGCGCGAATCGGCCGCCGACATGCCCCTGGGTGACGCGGCAGCATCACCCCCGCCCCCACGGCGCCGGGCGGGCCGGGCCGCGCCTCACCCCCTGGTGGCCCGGCTCGCCCGGCGCCACCCCCTCGACCCCGTCGAGGCCGTCATGATCGTTACTGCGGCGTACCCTGCAAGCCGCGACAAGGCGTGCGGAGGGGGTGCGATGACCGATCGGATCAAGCGAGACCGGGCCGCCTCCACCCCCGCGTCGGTGGCCGCCGGCCGGGCGCTGCGGCCGCGCAACTGGTCACCGGTACGGGCGATGACCCGCCGACTCAGCCCGGACGGCACATCGGCCGCCGAGGCCCCGACCGATTCCCCGCGCAGCGCGGTGGTGGACTGCGCCCTCTACCTCGACGGTCGGCGGCAGCCCGGCGACTGGAACTTCGCGGCGGCCCTGGCGGAAGCGCGCAGCGCGGAGAACGGCTTCGTGTGGCTGGGGCTGCACGAGCCGGACCTGGCCGAGATGACCGAGATCGCGGACAGCTACGGGCTGCACGAGTTGGCCGTGGAGGACGCGGTCAAGGCCCAGCAGCGGCCCAAGCTGGAGCGCTTCGGCGAGGTCAGCTTCCTGGTGTTGCGTACGGCCCGCTACTGCGAGCACACCGAGCTGACGGAGAACTCCGAGGTCGTGGAGACCGGGCAGGTGATGCTCTTCATCGGTCCGCACTTCCTGATCAGTGTCCGGCACGGGGACGCCTGCCGCCTGGCCCCGGTGCGCGAGCAGTTGGAGGACCGCCAGGAGTTGCTCCTGCACGGCCCCTGGGCGGTCGCGTACGCGATCACCGACCGGGTGGTCGACCTCTACCTGGAGGTCGCCGACCAGCTCGAGGACGACATGGACGTGTTGGAGATCGAGGTCTTCGACCGTCAGGCCACCGGCCGGATCCAGCGGATCTACCAGCTCAAACGGGAACTGGTGGAGTTCAAGCGGGCGGTGATGCCGTTGCAGCGTCCGCTGCTGGCGGTGACCACCCAGATGAACCGCGAGGTCCCCAAGGAGGTACGCCGCTACTTCCGCGACGTGCAGGACCACCTGAGTCGTACGGTCGAGCAGGTCAACGCGTACGACGATCTGTTGAACTCGATCCTTCAGGCCCGACTGGCCCAGGTGACGGTCGATCAGAACAACGACATGCGCAAGATCGCGGCCTGGGCCGCCATCGCCGCGGTCTGGACCGCCATCGCCGGCATCTACGGCATGAACTTCGAATTCATGCCCGAACTCAAGGTGGCCTACGGCTACCCCGTGGTCCTGGCCCTGATGCTCACCATCTCCCTAGCCCTCTACCGCTGGTTCCGCCGCAACGACTGGCTCTAACCCCTCCCCCCTCCCCCTCCCCTCCCCCTCCCGCCCCCACCCCCATATCGCCCCCGCGATCTTGCACTTTCGGTCGCTGACTCGCGGCATATGCCCGCTATGCACGGACCAAAAGTGCAAGATCGCCGAGGCTGGGGCGGGCGGGGTGGGGCGGCGGGGACAGGGGCAAGGGTGGGGTGGGTGGGTGTTAGGGGCGGGGGTTGGAGGTGGAGGGGGCGTTGGTTACGGCCTTGGTCAGGTCGTCGGCGGGGCGGCCGGAGGTGGTGCGGGCGCCCTCGGCGACCGAGGGGACCTTGTCGGTCGGGGTGATCGGGGTGGGACTGGTCGTCCTGGGGGTGGTGGAGGCGCTGTCGCCGCCGGCCACCGCAGAGCTGCCCGCCCCGGTCGAAGCCTTGCCCGCGCCGGCCGGTCCGGCCGTACGCACCTCGAGGGTCTCCACCTCGTCCTGCATCGGCTCAAGTGCCGCGCCCGGGTCGTACTCGGACCACACCTGCTGTTCCCGGTAACGCCGCAGGGCCATCGCACCGGCCAGTCCGGCCACCGTGCCGGCGGCCAGCAGGCCGATCATGGTGCCGCGCCGGGACTTCTTCTTCGCCTTCATGTTCTTCGCCTTGACCTTCCTGGTGGCCGCCGCCTGCTTGGTGGCGACGGCCTTCTTTCCGGCAGCGGTCTTTCCGGCTGCCTCGGCCTGTGCCTGCCGCAGCGCCAGGGTCAGGGGCGCGAGTGCCGCGGCCGTCGTCGCCAGGCCGCTGGACGCGCGATCCCGGATCATGACGGTGGTCGGCGTGACGGCACTGCGGGCCGCCTGGACCCGTGGACCGACCGTGGCGCCGGCGCCCTTGGCGGCATGCGTGGCGGCCTGCCGCAGGTGACCAACGCCGCGGTTCAGCTCGGCCCTGGCCAGTTGCCCCTGGGTCTTGCGCCGCGCGATTCCAAACACGTTCCCACCTCCTGGGAGTTGTCCTCTGTCATCCTCCACCTTCGGATGCCTCCGCATGTCCAGATCGGGCACATGGGAGGATCCGCAAGGAACTGACCAACGAGTGAGGAGTACCCGTGGCCGAGGCTGTCTACGCCACCTTGCACACCAACGCCGGCCCGATCCGGCTGGAGCTTTTCCCCCACCACGCGCCGAAGACCGTCCGCAACTTCGTCGAGCTGGCCGAGGGCACGCGCGAGTACACCGACCCGCGGACCGGCCAGCCGGGCAGCGGTCCGTACTACGACGGCACCATCTCGCACCGGGTGATCAGCGGGTTCATGGTCCAGATGGGTGACCCGACCGGCACCGGTCGCGGCGGCCCGGGCTACAACTTCGCCGACGAGTTCCACCCCGAGCTGCGCTTCGACCGGCCCTACCTGCTGGCGATGGCGAACGCCGGGCCCGGCACCAACGGCTCGCAGTTCTTCATCACGGTCGCCCCGACCCCGCACCTGAACAACCGGCACACCATCTTCGGTCAGGTGGCCGACGAGCAGTCCGCGAAGGTCGTCGACTCGATCGCCAACACCCCCACCGGCCCGAGCGACCGGCCGCTTCAGGACGTCGTGATCGAGCGGGTGGAGATCGAGCGTCAGGGCGCCTGACCCGTACCTCGTCCTGCCGTGTCCGCCGCCCGGGCCTGGGTGTGGCGGGCACGGAGGATCCGGCCGGGTACGGCGTGACCGGTCGCTGCGGCGGATCAAGGTACCTTTGCTCGCATGACTGAGCGCTCGGGCACCTGGGGCCTGCGGTGAGTGAGTCCGCGCCGACCACCCCGGCCTGTTACCGCCACCCCGGGCGGGAGACCTACGTCAGATGCACCCGGTGCGACCGGTCGATCTGCCCGGACTGCATGAACGAGGCATCCGTCGGCTTCCAGTGCCCGGAGTGTGTGGCGCAGGGACGTCGTAGCGTACGGCCGGCGCGTACCGCCTTCGGTGGCGGTGCCGCCGGCCGGCACGGCTACGTGACCAAGGTTCTGATCGCCCTGAACGTGCTGGTCATGCTGGTGTCGATCGCCTCCGACCGGGGCGGGGACGCCGCCGCCGGTGGCAACGGCTTCGGCGGTCTGATGGGCGGCAGCACTCCGCTGACCGAGTGGGGTGCCGTGCTGGGTCGGGCGATGTTCCTCGACGGCAGCATCGGCGGGGTCGCCGAGGGCCAGTGGTACCGCCTGGTCACCGCGATGTTCCTGCACTACGGGGTGCTGCACCTGCTGCTCAACATGTGGGCGCTGTGGGTGCTGGGCCGGTCCCTGGAGGCCGTGCTCGGCCCGCTGCGGTTCGCCGCCCTCTACTTCGTCGCCGGCTTCGGCGGCAATGTGGCGGTCTACCTGTTCAGCCCGCCGAACCAGATGTCGGCCGGTGCCTCCACGGCCATCTTCGGCCTCTTCGCGGCGATCTTCGTGATCATGCGGCGACTGGGCCGGGACACCTCGGCGATCCTGCCGATCCTGGTGATCAACCTGATCTTCACCTTCACCGTGCCGCAGATCTCGATCGCCGGTCACCTGGGCGGTCTGGTGTTCGGCGGGCTGATGGCCCTGGTGCTGGCCTACGCGCCCAGGTCGCATCGGACCCTGGTGCAGGCGGTCGGCGGAACAGCGATCATGGTGTTGCTGCTCGGCGCGGCCGTGATCCGCACGGTCGCCCTGCTCACCTGAGGGTCGGTCAGGACCGGTCGGGGTCGGGTGGTTCCGGGCGGGCGGCGGCCAGGGCTTCGGCTACCTCCTCCGGGTCGACGCCGAGATCCATCCGGCTGAACAGGTGCAGCGAGTCGCTGGTGTCGATCTCCAGGGCCGGCCCGCCGAAGCCGCGGCCGGGTCGGTGCAGCACCCGGATGTTCTCCACCGCCGACCAGGGCAGGTGGCGTCGACCGGTCCAGCCCGCCGGCACGGTGATCCCCTCGGGGTCCACCGCCAGCCGTACCGGTGCCATCAGGTCCCGGATGCCCCACCCGGCGAGCAGTACGGCGCCCAGGGCGCCGAACACCGGCCGGAGCAGGTCACCCTCGGCCAGCAGGATCCCCAGGGCGAACATCCCGGCCGCCCCGAGGAGCTTGAGCACCGGTAGGGCCGGGCGGATCCGCCACTGCCTCGTGGTCGTCTCGGAAGGCATCCGACCAGCATGCCAGTGCGGGCGGGTGACCGGCAGATGGGCGTAGGATCGGAACAGCCAGTTACCGGGGAGTAGACATGAGTGACGCGGTTATCGTCGGTGCGGTGCGTACCCCGGTCGGGCGACGCAAGGGCAGCCTGTCCACGGTGCACCCGGTGGATCTGTCCGCGCATGTGCTGCAGGCCCTGGCCGAGCGGACCGGAATCGACCCGGCCCAGGTCGACGACGTGATCTGGGGCTGTGTCAGTCAGGTGGGCGAGCAGTCCTGGAACGTGGCGCGCAACGCCGTACTGGCCGCTGGTTGGCCCGAGTCGGTGCCCGGCACCACCCTGGACCGCCAGTGTGGCTCCAGCCAGCAGGCTCTGCACTTCGCCGCCGCCACGGTGCTCTCCGGGCAGGCCGACCTGGTCGTGGCCGGTGGGGTGGAGTCGATGACCCGGGTGCCGATGGGCTCCAACGTGGCCGGCGCTCAGCCGTTCAGCGAGCGGATCCTGGCCCGCTACCGGGGGGTCGAGGGGGTGGCCGAGGATTCGCCGCTGCCGTTCCACCAGGGGGTCGGGGCGGAGCTGATCGCCCGGCGTTGGCGGCTCTCCCGCGCCCAGTTGGACGAGTTCGCCCTGGCCAGTCACGAGAAGGCGGCTGCCGCCCAGGACGCGGGGGCCTTCACCGACGAGATCGCCCCGGTCACCCTGGCCGACGGGGGCACCTTCGCCGCGGACGAGGGGGTACGCCGGGACACCTCCCTGGAGAAGCTGGGTGAGCTGCCCACCCCCTTCCGCCCGGACGGGGTGGTCACGGCCGGTTCGGCCTCGCAGATCTCCGACGGTGCCGCCGCCCTGGCCGTCACCACCAGTGAGTGGGCCTCCCGGCACGGCCTGCGACCCCTGGCCCGCATCCACACCGCCGTGGTAGCCGCCGACGATCCGGTGGCCATGCTCACCGCCCCGATCCCGGCCACCGCCAAGGCGCTGCGCCGCGCGGGGCTGGGCATCGAGGAGATCGGGGTGTACGAGGTGAACGAGGCCTTCGCCCCGGTGCCGCTGGCCTGGTTGGCGGAGACCGAGGCGGACCCGGAGCGGCTGAACCCGCGTGGCGGGGCCATCGCCCTGGGGCATCCCCTCGGCGGATCCGGTGCCCGGATCATGACCACGATGCTCGCGCACATGCGGGACAACGGCATCCGGTACGGCTTGCAGACCATGTGCGAGGGCGGGGGAATGGCCAACGCGACGATCGTCGAGCTGCTCTGACAAAACCCGAGCCGGCGTCCGGCTTTTGTAACGTGGAATTTGCAAAAGGCAACTGCACGACCCACGTCAATGCCACGACCAGGGTCGTTGGGGAAGTATGGACGTCTTCTCCCGAACGTTCCTTCCCGCCGCAACCGAAGCCGGGCTGGCGGTGCAGACCGCCACCCGACACATGCCGATCTTCCGGCGCTGCGTCGGCTCCAGCGACGCCACTGTTCTGGTCACCCGGTGCAGCCGGCCGGACCGGCCGATGTTCGGCGACCATCTTCTCCTGCTGACCCACCGGCGTCTGGTGATCACCCGGCAGACCAGGGTGCTGCATCGGCTGCAGCTGCACCTCAACACCGAGCTGCGCGAGCTTAGCCATGTCACCTGGAGCCCGGACCCCCGGCTGCACTCGGTCGAGCTGGCCGCCACCGCCATCGACGGCATCCGCGAGCGCTTCCTGATCCACGCTCGGCACCCGAAGCAGGTGTGGCAGCTCGACGCCCTGTTCAACCATGCCTTCCGCACCCGGGTCCGCACCGTCCGGCCCCGGATCCTGGCGACCGTCGCGGAGCCCTCCGCCGTACGCCCGACCACCCTGCACCCCGTCGTGGCCCACTGACGACGAGCGGCGAGGCGGCAGGTGACCCCACCGCCTCGCCGATGATCAAGGTCGCCGGTCAGTAGACCCGGGACCCGATGAAGTCGTCGTGGCCGTACCCGACGGGTTGGGCGAAGGACCGCGACTCGAAGGACCACTGCTGCCGGGAACTGCTGGAGCACTTAGCCAGCCGCAGCCGGGGGGTGCCCAGCAGCGGATTGTCGAAGGCCACACAGAGGCTGCTGTTGCCGGCGGGCCGGATCTGGTTGCCGGCGAACACGAACTTCTGGTTGTTGCCGCCATGGCAGTTGTAGATGTTGACCACCGTGTTGGCGGTCAGCGATCCGCCGGAGACGTCCAGGCACCGGTCGTGGGACAGCTCCGAGTGCAGCGACTGCCGGGTCGGGTCGTACCAGAAGCCCTGGTTACGGCCCCCGTGGCAGCGGTACGACTGCTGCACGGTGTTGTTACGTGAGTCGTACCCCTTGCCGTCCACGCAGGTGCCGGTGGCGGCGTTGCGCAACTGCTTGAACTCCATCAGCCCGGGGTAGAGCACCCCGTTGCCGGTGCTGGCCGGGTCGACGCAGGTGCCCTGCCGCTGGCCGGAGGCGTAGAACTGGGTGATGCACTGGGCGAACATGCCGTGCCCCCGGTAGTTCGGGTGGAACGACTGGCGGGCCGCGTTCTCATCCCAGACGCCGAGTTCGATGTAGAGGCCACGCACGGAGGTGTTGTCGGTGCACACCTCATGGCCGTGGAAGAGCCGGCTGCCGTCGAGGTAGCGGGTGCCGGTGTTGGCCGCCGCCGCCCGTAGCGCCGACTCGAACAGCGGCACCGCCTTGTTCCGGGCGAAGGCGGCGTCGGCCAGGTAGAGCAGGCAGCCCCCGGCGTACCAACCGGGGAAGTTCGGGTTGTCCTCCACGTCAGGGCTGGCCGGGCTGGAGTACGACATCAGCACCAACTCGTAGTCGGTGTCGAGGTAACCGGCCCCGGTCATGGTCCGGCGGATGTCGTTGAGCGCGTCCTCGACGGCACGCCGGCTGCCGTCGGTGCGTACCGTCCACTGGTCGGTGTAGGTGGGCCAGCAGGGGCCCTGGAAGAGGACACGGCGCACCGCGCAGTCCGTGGCCACCGGGCCGAACTGGATCGTGCCGTCGCCGTTGGCGCCGACCACCACCCAGATCAGCTTGATGTTGGTGTTGCGCGCCTTGATGGCCAGGTGGTCGCCCTGGTTCAGCTCGTTGTGCTGGGTCGGGCCGCCCGCGATCAGGTTCCAGGGGGTGGCACCCGAGCAGGCGATGTTGTATCGCTCGTCGGCGGCGATGCCGGTACGGAACACGGCCTGGTCGTACGAGCGGTCACACCAGTTGCCCGGCTGGTGGGTGCCGGGCACGTAGTTGCCGACCCCCTCGCCGGAGATCTGACTGTCGCCCATGGTGATCAGGGCGGTGCGGCGCTGGGCCAGCGGGCGGATGCCGGGGGTGCCGTAGAGCTGGGTGGCCTCGGCGGCGCGGATGGTTTCCAGGTGGGCGGGCAGGGGCTGGGCGGCGGGACGGTCGGCTGCGGCGGCCGAGGTGACCGGCCCGGCCAGCATGGGCAGGACGAGAGCGGTGGCTAGGACGGCGACCTGGGCCAGTCGCCGTCGAGGCGTCCGGTCACGCCTGGCGGGGATACCAGACAACGGCGCACTCCTTTCGGTCCGATCGCGGGACGGCGACCGAGTTACCGGAAGGTAACGCCTGCGATGCAGACATGTGAATGCATCTCGGAATGCTTGCACGCAGCGGTGAACCGGGCCAATGGGACAGGTCAGTCCCCGGGCAGGGCGTAGCCGACGTGACTACGGAACTCGAACTGCCAACCCTGGGGCACCAGCTCCGCGCAGCGGTCCCGGCTGCCGACACAGAGGATCGCGTCCACCGAGGTCGGGTCGGCCGCCGGGCGATCGTCCAGCACGGACTGAAGGGCCACCAGCTCCGGCGGTCGCCCGGCATCGTCCCGCAGCAGCAGCCACCAGGGGTACTCCCAGTCGTCGTTGCGCTGCGACAGGCCGATCCGACGCGCCTCTGCGGCGCGTACCGCCTCGGCCGCCCACCGGTACTCCTCCGCCCACTGCGGGCGCCGCAGGAAACGCAGCTCCCAGTCGGTCGTGGTGAAGACCGAGCCCGAGCCGACCAACCGGCGGGGGAAGCCGTACGACACCGCCAGCACCCCGGCCAGCGCACAGGTAGCCAACACCGCCGCCACCAGCCGGGTGGCGACCGGCCGCCGCCCGGCGCGGCCCGCCGTGCCGGGGGTGCTCGCCGTGCCGGGGGTGTTTGCCGTGCCGGGGGTGCGCGTTGAGGCCGATCGGCGCAGCAGGGCATCCAGCCAGATCCCGGCCAACGGCACCGCCACCGCCAGGGCGTACAGCAGCAGCCGGTTACCCCAGGGCTGCCACTTGATCATCGTGGTGTGCAGCAGCACCGCCACGAGCACCACCACCCCGTACGCCCGCACCGCTCCGGCGGCCCCGGGGCTGATCCGGGCCGGTCGGCGCAGCGCCACCACCAGGGCCAGCAGCGCCATCCCGCCGGCCAGCGGGAAGGCCACCCGGTCCTCGTCCGGATACCAGGAGGGTTCCGGGAACTCCTCCCGCCCGAAGGTGATGTCCCGGTCCTGCGGATCGACACCGACCAGCCCGGCCACCCCGACGATCGCTGCGGCGGTGACCTGACGGAGCGGGGCCAGCGGGGTGTCCAGCGCGGTGTGCCCGATGCGCAGCGCGTTGACCAGCACCGAGGGTGGGTCGTGCCGCTCCATCGGGACGGACTTGCGCAGCCGGTCCGGGCCCAGGGGGTGGCCGAACTCGGCGTACACCCGGCCCATGAAGGGGCCGGTCACCCCGGCGGCCACCACCAGGATCAGCACCGAGGCGCCGACCGTACCGAGCAGGGCGCCGATCGGAAGCCGCCGTGAACCCAGGTACGCCAGGCGCAACTGGCCCAGGCCCCAGAGCACCAGCAGGGGGCCCACCGCGATCAGGCCACTGGTCTTGGTGATGGCCACCAGTCCGGTGGCCGCCCCCAGGGCCAGCAGCTCACCCAGGCCGGCGCGGCGCCGCAGCCCGTCCAAGGCCAGGGTGGCCGCGCAGACCACCCAGGCGGCACAGACCAGATCGGTCTGGGTGCTGGTGGCCTGGAGCGCCACCATCGGGGTGGTGGCCAGCACGAAGGCGGTGAGCAACTGGGCCCGCCTACCCCCGCCCAACTGGGCGGTCAGCCGGGTCACCGCCAGCAGGGCACCCAGCCCCGCGGCCCACTGGACCAGGTTGTACAGCGCGTCCGAGTCGACGAACAACCGCAGGTGCAGCAGCAGATACTCGGCACCCGGGGGGATGGTCACCTGCCGGTGGATGGCGGTGGCCCAGAAGGTCAGGTCACCCTGTGCCACCCAGCGTTCCACCTTCGGCAGGTGGTAGGTCTGCGAGTCGAAGTTGTTCGGCGCGGCCAACAGGGCGATCAGCAGCTCGACCAGGACCAGGGCGCCGACCGTACCGGCCAGCAGCCGCTCGCCCCGACCCGCCGTACGCCAGAAATCGGTGACCGAGGCCCACCAGCCGGCGGGCTGGGGGTCGGTCTCTGATCCGGTCGTTCGTACCTCGGTGGTCCGGGTGGTGACCACCGATCCGCCCGACCCGGCCGCGACCAGAGCGGGCGGCGCGGCGGGCCGGTTCTGATCAGCCGCGACGGCCTCGGCGGGCCGGTCGGGCCGGTGGGCCCGGTCGCGGCGCAGTCGCCACCCGGCCGCCGCCACGCTTCCGGCCACGAAGAGCAACCAGGCCACCGCGAAGGGGGACAACCTCAGCAGCCCCAGCGCGCCCAGCACCTCGACGGTGAGCACCGCGAAGGCCCCGGTGGCCACGGCCGCCCGGACCACCGCCAGCCGTCGAGGGGCGACACTATCCACCACCCGGGGCCGCAACGCCACGGTCAACGCGACGATGGCGGCGACGGGAGCCAGGACGAGCGGAAAGCCGGCGGCCGACATGGCCGGAAGTAAACACCATCGCCCTGGGTGCCCGACGTCGTATCTCATCGGCAGTCGCCACCAGAGTGCTGAGCAGCCAGGCTACGCTATGGCCGACATACTGTCGCCCTCGTGGAGATTCCCGTGAAGCTGTCGATCCTCATGCCGGTCTACAACGAGGAAGAGCGTATCGGGGACGCCCTTAAGCAGGCGTTGGCCGTGGAATACCCGTGCGAGATCGAACTCGTCGTGGTCGATGACGGCAGCCGTGACGGCACCTCGGAGGTGCTCGGCCGCGCCGACGACGCCCGGTTGCGCGTGATCACCCACCAGCGCAACGCCGGCAAGGGCGCGGCGATCCGTACGGCGGTCGCCGCCGCCGAAGGTGACTACATGGTCATCCTCGACGCCGACCTGGAGTACGACCCGCAGGACATCCCCAAGCTGCTGGCCCCGGTGCTGGACGGCCGCGCCACGGTCGTCTACGGCAATCGCACCTTCGGCAGCCACAGCGCCTACAGCTTCTGGTACGTGATGGGCAACAAGGGCGTCACCATGGCGGCCAACCTGCTGTTCAACTCCTACATCGGTGACCTGGAGACCTGCTTCAAGCTGATGCCGGTGGCGCTCTACCGCTCGCTCGACGTGCGCTCCCGGGGCTTCGGCATGGAGGCCGAGGTGACCGGCAAGCTGCTGCGTCGCCGCATCCGGCCGTACGAGGTGCCGATCAGCTACCGGGCCCGGGGCCGGGAGGAAGGCAAGAAGATCACCTGGCGGGACGGGGTCGAGGCGCTCTGGATCCTCGGTCGCGAACGCACCCGCCCCCGCCCCGCCGCCCGGCGCTAGACCCCCACCGGGGTGAGGAAGTCGGTCAGCGAGCGGCGCAGTCCGGCCGGGTCCAGCCCGTGCCAGCGCAGATGGTCCTCCGCCGAACCGTAGCGGCGCAGCTCCTCCCGACCGACCCCGAGCGCGAGCAGCCGGTGCGGCCGATCCGCCAGCGCCGCCGTGATCACCCGGGCAGAGGTCCCCGCCAGGTAGGGCTCCACCAGGATCACCTCGGTACCGGCCAGGGCCCGCAGACCGGCGATGTCGAACGGACGCGGCCGATGGGTGTAGGCCACCGTGATCGGCAGATCCGCGACCGCGGCCAGCGCCGCGTCGAGCATCGGACCGACCGCGACCAGCAGGGGCGCCCCCGGACCCGCGTCCCGCACCAGCACCAGATCCCCGGAACCGGCGTACGGCCGGGCGTTGCGGTGCACCGACAGCCGCAGGTACGCCGAGGTGTCGGCGGCCACGGTCGTACGCAGCAGCCCGTCCACCTCGGCCGGGTGACCCGGTACGTGCACGGTCCAGCCGGAGAGGTTGTCGAACAGCGCTACATCGGCCGGGCTGAAGTGGGTGCGCCCGGACTCCGCCCGGTCGAAGGAGGCGCCGACGCTGACCAGCACCGCGCTTACCCCCTGGTGGTCGAGGTCCAGTTTGATCTGCTCGTACGCCCGCTCCACCAGGAAGGGCGCGTAGCTGTGCACGATCGGGCGTAGGCCGGTCAGTGCCAGCCCACCGGCCACCCCCACCATCAACTGCTCCCGGATGCCGACATTGAGCACCCGGTCGGGATGCCGCTCGGCGGCCGGGTCGAACAAGGAAGCGGAGATGTCCGCGAGCACCAGGGCGGTACGCGGATTCTCGGCCAGCAGGGCGGTGGTGGTGTCGACGAAACAGTCCCGCATGATCCGCTCACCGGTCTCGCTCATGACTGCTCCCCGTTGTCGACGACCGCCACCACCAGGTGGGGCCGGTGGCCGTGGTGACCGGTCAGGGCGGCGTACAGGGCCTCCTGGTCGTGCCCGTCGACTGTGGTGGCGGTCCACCCGTTGACGGTGAAGCGGGTGGCCACCCCGCCGGGCCAGCCGTGGGTGGCGGAGGAGTTGTCGACCACGATCGCGGTCAGGTTCGCCAGGCCGACCGCACCGGCGTACGCGATCGCCTCGTGATTGGAGCCCTCGTCCAGTTCGGCGTCGCCCAGCAGGACGTACACCCGGGGGTCGAGCAGGCCCTGGGCACGCAGGCCGAGGACGCTGCCGACGGCCAGGCCGAGACCGTGCCCCAGGGACCCGGAACCGATCTCCACCCCCGGCACCAGCGTGCGGTCCGGGTGGTCACCCAGTCGGCTGTCCGGCCCGGCCTGGTCGTCCAGCCAGTCGGGGGGAATGAAATCCTTCGCGGCCAGCACGGCGTAGTAGCCGGCGACCGCATGGCCCTTGGAGAGCAGGAAGCGATCCCGGTCGGGTTCGTCGACCGTTGCCGGGGTGATCCGCAGGACGCGGTCGTAGAGCACCCACAACACGTCGAGGGTCGAGTAGACCTTCGGGCCGAACTCACGGCCGGCGCGGACCCGTTCCAGCAGCGGAGCGACCGGGTGCCGGCCGTCCAGAGGTGCGGCCGCCTCGGCGATCCGCCTGGTGATGATGGCTGATGAGGACATGCGACTAGCCTGCAAGTTGAAGCAAGGTTCAACACAAGGCGAAAGTGATGCACGAAGCACTCACCATCGGTCAACTCGCCGCCCGCAGTGGGGTGGCCCAGTCCGCGCTGCGCTACTACGAGCGGTTGGGGCTGATCCGGGCCGACCGGACCGGCGGCAACCAACGCCGGTACCACCGCGGGGAGTTGCGCCGGGTCGCCTTCATCCGGATCGCCCAGCAGGTAGGCATCTCCCTGGAGGAGATCAGATCCGCCCTGGACTCCCTGCCCGCCGGGCGTACCCCCACCGCCGAGGACTGGGCGCACCTGTCGACCGCCTGGCGGGAGCGCCTGGATCAGAAGATCAAGTTGCTGCACCGGCTCCGCGACAACCTGGACGGCTGCATCGGCTGCGGCTGCCTGTCCCTGAACCACTGCACCCTCTACAACCCGGGCGACGAACTGGCCGGCGAAGGCCCCGGAGCGCGCCTGACCCTGCCCCGCTGACCGGCCTCAACCGATGGTCAGCAGCACCTTGCCGACGTGGTCGTTCGACTCCACCAGGCGGTGCGCCTCGGCCGCCTCGCTGATCGGCATCCGCCGGTCGATCACCGGCCGGATCCGACCCGCCTCAACCAGCGGCCACACCTGTTCCCGTACCCCACGGACGATGGCACTCTTCTGCTCCAGCGGCCGGGACCGCAGGGCCGTCGCGGCGATGGTGCCCCGCTTGGCCAGCAGCGCGGCGATATCCAGCTCCCCCTTGCGCCCGCCCTGCATCCCGATCGTCACGAGCCGCCCGTCGTACGCCAGAGCGGCCACGTTTCGGCCCAAATACGACGCGCCCATGATGTCGAGGATGACGTCGGCGCCCCCGCCGGAGGTGACCTTGCGGACCTCCTCGACGAAGTCCTGCTCCCGATAGTCGATCAGGTGTGCCGCCCCCAAGGCCCGCAGCCGATCATGCTTGGCCGCCCGCGCCGTCGCCACCACGGTCGCACCCAACGCCGTACCCAACTGGATCGCGAAGGTGCCGATCCCGCTGCCGCCGCCGTGCACCAGCAGGGTCTCGCCCGCCGCCAGCCGGGCCAGTTGAACCACATTGGACCAGACCGTCGACGCCACCTCCGGCAACGCGGCGGCGTCCACCAGATCAACCCCATCCGGTACGGGCAGCAGCTGCCCCGCCGCGACCGCCACCCGCTCGGCGTACCCGCCACCGGCAAGCAGGGCGCAGACCTGCTGCCCCACAAACCAGTCGTGCACCTCGGAGCCGACCTCGACGATCACCCCCGAGCACTCCAACCCGAGATACTCCGAGGCACCCGGCGGTGGCGGGTAATGCCCCTGCCGCTGCAACAGGTCGGCCCGGTTGACCGCAGTGGCCCGTACCTCGACCAGCACCTCGCCCGGCCCCGGCTGAGGGTCGGGCACCTCGCTCCAGCTCAGCACCTCCGGCCCACCGGGCTCGGTCACGATGATCGCGCGCATGTCCCCAGTCTTACCCGATACGCCCCCGTACCCCACCGGATGGACCTCATCCGGCGGTGAAATGATCATGACGAAACGGATAGCTCCCCCCGTTCGGCGCTCGCCTGGGCGTGGCAGACTAGGCACGGCCGCGCGGCGCGCGGTCCGGGAGGGTTCGCCTAGTGGCCGATGGCGCTGGTCTTGAAAACCGGTAAGGCAGCGATGTCTTCGTGGGTTCGAATCCCACACCCTCCGCTTGCCGGTGATCTCTCAAAGCGCAGCTCGGCCCCGGTCTATGAACCGGGGCTGAGTGCTGGTGGGGGCTCGTGGGGGGTGCCGGGGCGTAGGACTTCGCCACGATCGTTGGGGTCGGCTTCCTGGGTGCCTACACGACCTCTCCACGGAGGAGTGGCACACCTCGGGGCTGCTGCGTAACAACGCCGCTGTCGAGAACTTCAACGTGCTCGGCAGCCTGGGCGTGAGCCGGGTGCTGGCCGCGTTCGGGCTGTGGCTGGGTTGATCTAGAAGGCTGGTCGAAGTCTCTGACCGGCCCGGGAGGACCCACCCGAGGAGCCTGGGGTGTGGGCTTCTGGCTGACACCCGCGCGGGTTTCACGAATGACGGCGCATCACAGGGTATGAAAGGGGCGGCAGAACGCCACCTGCATCGGAAGGACCTGACTCGATGACCCTGGAACGTCCCATCGCCCCGGACCCGTACGAGCTGCTGCCGACGGTCGCCTCGTTCACGCTTACCAGTCAGGACGTCCAGAACGGTGAGCCGATGGATTCGGCGCACGCGCACGGCAGCACCGGCGGCGGCAATGTCTCACCGCAGCTGTCCTGGTCGGGCTTTCCGGCCGAGACCAAGGGTTTCGCGGTGACCTGCTTCGACCCGGACGCGCCGACCGGTAGCGGATTCTGGCACTGGGTAGTGGTGAACCTGCCGGCCGAGGTGACCGAGTTGCCGCGCGGGGCCACGAGCGAGGACCTGCGCGGTGGGTTCACCGTCCGCAACGACTACGGCGAGCAGGGCTTCGGTGGTGCGGCGCCGCCGCCCGGCGACCGCCCGCACCGGTACGTCTTCGCGGTGCACGCGCTCGACGTGGAGCGACTCGACCTCACTCCGGACGCCACCCCGGCCTACGTCGGCTTCAACCTGACCTTCCACACCCTCGCCCGCGCCACCATCCGCCCCACCTACCAGATCGCGGCCTGACCCCTCGTCGCCGACACAGCTGACCAAGAGGTTTGCGTCGACATCCAGCCGGATTCAGACGCAAACCTCTTGATCAACAGGAGAAAGGGCGGGGTCAGGCGGGGGTGCGGGCTACGGCGAAGACGGACTGGCCGAAGGGGGGGAGGAGGAGCTGCTCGGCGGCCTTGGTCGCCGGGAGGACCAGGGTGTCGTAGACCTTCACCATGGGGCCCTCCTTCGGCATCAGGCGGAAGACCTTGGTGGCCATGAAGTAGCCGATCAGGCCGAGGGCGTTCGCGTAGTGGATCTTCTCGACCCGCAGACCGGCCTCGGTCATCGCCGCCGACAGGGTCTTCTTGGTGTAGCGGCGGACGTGGCCGGTGGCGATGTCGGCGGGGCTCATCGCGAACTGAAAGGCCGGCACGATGATGATCACGGCTCCGCCCGGCCGGACCAGCTCACCCATGCTGCGCAGGGCGCCGACGTGGTCCTCGATGTGCTCCAGGACGTTGTACGACACCGCGGCGCTGTAGTCGCCCTGCTCCGAGTGGGGCAGGAGCATCTGGCGGACCTCGATGTTGGGCCGGTCGGAGAGCCGCTCCTTGAGTGAGACCAGGCGGTCCGGGTCGGCTTCGGTGGCCGTGAACCGGGGGAGGCGCTCGGCCCACTCCAGGGCGTAGTCGCCGAGGCCGCTACCGATCTCGATCGGGTTCTCGCCCAGGTAGGGCACGGCCAACTCGACGAACCAGCGTCGGTGGTTGACCGCTGTGGCGAGGCCCTCCAGGACCTCGGACTGCACGCGCTGATCCCCAGTGATTTCTGTCATGCGTCGATTCCTCACGATACGACTCGACCGCGCCAGTACCGACTGAGTGAACCATCCGCCCGGTTGGCGGAATTCTCGGGGCCTGGGGCAGCCGAATTGGTCGGGGCTAGGTGCACGATCGGTGGTGGTCAGCGAACTTGGCAGATGTTACGCGAGTGCCCGGAACCCCGCACGGTGGCCCGATTGGCCGACTACGCTGCGAATTGTTATGACTACTCCTGAATCGGATCGCCCTGTCGAGGATTCCGGGGCGGGAGAGTCGCCGACCACCCCGCCCGGCCGTGGTCGTTTCCGCAGGTCAGGGTGGTTCAAGGACCTGGCCGCGGTGGCGAGTTTCGGGCTGCTGGCCTGCTGGGTGACCGCTCGGATGTGGTGGAATCCGGAACACGGCATTCGGGATAACAAGACAGACATGGCGCAATTCGAGTGGATGATGGCGCACGGCGCTCGGGTGGTCACCGAATTCGCCTACCCCTTCACCTCGGACCGGATGAACGTCCCCGAATCAGTCAATTTGGTGGCGAATACGTCGGTATTGTCTGTTTCGCTGCCAATGACGCCGATCACCCTGGTGTTCGGTACCCGCAGCGCCTTCCTGGTCTTCCTCACCCTGGGCATGATCGCCACGGCCACCTCCTGGTACTTCCTGCTGTCCAGAGTGGTCGTCGGCTCCCGTGGCCCGGCCTGGCTGGGGGCGACCTTCTGCGCGTACGCCCCGGCGATGGTCTCGCACGCGAACGCCCATCCGAACATCGTGGCGCAGTACGTGGTGCCCCTGATCATCTGGCGTACGTTGCGGCTGGCCGACCCGGGCCGCTGGCTGCGCAACGGTCTGCTGCTCGCCCTGGTGATCGTCTGGCAGGCCTTCCTGAACCTGGAGATCCTGCTGATGACCGCGATCGGTGTCGGGGTGGTGATCGTGGCCCTGGCGCTGGGCCGCCCCGAACTGAGAGGGCGGACCCGCACCTTCCTGGCCGGGCTGGGGGTCGCCGCCGGGGTCTCCGCGGTGCTGCTGGCGTACCCCCTCTATGTCCAGTTCTTCGGTCCGGGCGCCTACCACGGGTTGTCCTGGGTGATCCGGGGCTACTCCACCGACCTGGCCTCCTTCGTCGCGTACGCCCGGGAATCGGTGGCCGGGGACGCGCGTAGCGCTACCGGCCTGGCCAAGAACCCCACCGAGGAGAACTCCTTCTTCGGCTGGCCCCTGGTGATCGGTGTGGTCGCGCTGGTCTGGTGGCTGCGACGCAACATCGTGGTGCTCGCGCTGGCCGGCCTGGGTGTGCTCTTCGCGGTGTTCTCCCTCGGCCGGGAGATCCGCTTCGACCGGGAAGGGACCGGCATACCGGCGCCGTGGGCGCTGCTGGAGGACCTTCCGGTGCTGCACTCCGTGGTGCCGACCCGCTGGGCGTTGGCGATCACCCCGATCATCGGGGTGCTGCTGGCCTACGGGGCGGCGCGGGCCCACGAGTTGGCTACCCGCTACCCGGCCCGGCGTCCGCAGATCCGGTTCGCCACGGTGACCGTACTGGCGATGGCCCTGGTGCCGGTGCTGCCCACCCCCCTGCCGACCAAGCGCCTGGAACCGACTCCGGAGTTCGTCACCTCCGGCGCCTGGCGTCCCTATCTGGCCGGCGGGCGCAGCCTGGTCACCCTGCCGCTGCCGGACACCGAGTACGCCGCTCCGCTGCGCTGGTCGGCTCAGACCCGGCTGGAGATGCCGATCGCCCGGGGTTACTTCCTGGGCCCGGACACCCGCCCCGGCAAGGACCGGATCGCCCTGTTCGGCGCGCCGCCGCGCCCGACCAGCAGCTTCATCGCCACCGTACGGCGCAGCGGCGAGGTGCCGCCGGTCACCGCCCAGGACCGCCGGGAGGCGATCGAGGATCTACGGTACTGGCGGGCCGGGGCGGTGGTGCTGGCTCCGCAGCCGAGCGCGGAGGCCCTGCGGCAGGCGATGACCGACCTCACCGGCATCGAGCCGGTGCAGACCGGGGGTGTCTGGCTCTGGGACGTCCGACCGCTGACCGGCTGATCCGGCTCCGTGCCCCGTCAGGAACTGCGGAGGCAGCAGCCTTGGCAGACCTTCGGGTTGGGCAGGGTGAAGGCCAGGCAGCAGGTACGCCGCTGCACGGTCGGCTTGCCGTCCGCGCCCGGCACCAGCTCCACCAGGTCGGCCAGGTCGAGGGCGTCCAGCAGGGTGTCGATCGACTCGACCGTCGAGCCGGGCACGCTGTCGGTGGCCGTCAACAACCCGTAGGCGATGCCGGAGGCCACCGAACCGAGCAGGGTACGGGTGCCGATGCGGACCTCACCCTGGATCGCGGAGACCATCGGGGACAGGTGGGCCTCCAGCAGGGTGGCCCGCAGGGTGGCCAGCAGTTCCTGCTCGTCGGCCACGACCTGGACCTGATGGGGATCGGTGACGGCCAGCGGATCGTTCGGCAGCACCGCCACCCGGGTCGACCGGCGCAGGCCCAGGGTCACCAGGGTGCGCCGGTCGGCGAAGTGGATGAGGGTGGTGTCGGCGTCGAGCAGGGGTACCCGCCGGGCGACCGCCCAGCCGAGCGCCACCGGCAGCGCCGCCCAATAGCTGTAGGCCTTCCAGGCCAGGGCGGCGGAGGCGTGCGGACTGCCACCCCAGAGGCGGGCCGCGGAACCAAGCAGCTCCGGCAGGCGAGTGCCGTCGGTGAGGGTGGTTGCCGAGGCCCAGTCGGTCTCGTCGGGAACCAGCAGCCCCGGGGCCAGCCCGGGAAGGACATCGGTGCCGAACATGGCCCGCAGGGTCGTGGTCACCGGATCCAGGGCGGTCGCCGAGGGTACGGAAACGGGCAGTACCGCTGTCACCTGGTGCACCCCTCTCCGAGAACCTCAACTAAGGCTAGCCTAACCACACTTTACGGGTGGCGGTAACCCCGGAGAGAGCAAGAAACGAAAACTGCCGGTCGCCTGGGACGAGTGATTACCCAGCGTGTTCTTGCGAAAACCCCGCGCAGTATCGGTGTAAATCGCCCAGCAGTCAAGCCTCCTGTCGAGAAGATGCCAGTCCTGTACACGTCTCGCCACTAAACGTGAAACCTAGTACTCCCGGCCACGAGGAAGCTGATGACGATCTCACCGCTCGATCGGGCTGCCGACTCCTTCGCCGCCGAACTCGCCCGCCACCGCACCGAGCGAGGGCTGTCCAAGAAACAGCTGGCCACCCTGATGGGTTTCGACCCGTCGTACGTGAGCCATGTAGAGGGACGGCGACATCGACCCACCGCGGACTTCGCCCGGCGGGCGGAGGCCGTCCTGGACGCCAGCGGCGCCATCTGGCAACGCTTCCGGGAGTACGACCACCTGCGCCACACCCGCGCGGAGCGCGACCCCCGGGAGCCCGACTCGATCGGCCGGTGGATTCCGCCCGGCACCGGGCTGATCGTCGAGAACGAGTTGAGCATCCTCACTTACAGCGAGGACGGATACCGCTGCCTGATCCGCCGGGAGCTGTACAACGCCGGCACCGAGCCGGTCACCCGCTACCTGGTACGGGTCGCCGTGGACCGCTACCCCAACGACCCTGGCCGCTCCAACCGGCACCACCGGGAACGCCCACTGACCTTCGCCGAACTCGGCCTGCGGGCCCACCGTGAGGAGTCCGGTGAACGCGAGGCCATGCACTGGCGGGCCAAGTACGACCGGGACGCCTTCAAGGAGATCTGGCTGCTCTTCGAGAACGGTGAACGACGGTTCCCCCTCTACCCCGGGCACCGCGCCACCATCGAGTACACGTACACCGTCGGGCGGGACAAGTGGGGGCCGTGGTTCCAACGTGCGGTCCGCGTACCGACCCGGCACCTCGCCGTACGTCTGGATCTGCCCGCTGAACTGGACCCGCAGGTCTGGGGCGTGGAGACCTCGCTGTCGGCGGAGGAAGGCCCCCTGCGCCGGGCGGTCGTCCGGCGGGCGGAGGGCGACCGGGCGATCTTCGAGTGGGCGACCGACGACCCACCCCTGAACGCCCGGTACCGACTTCAGTGGCGCTTCCGCGCCCAGCCCGACGCCGAGCCGGAGGGGGAACGGATGCGACCCTCCGAGCGGATGCGCCGACTGGGCATCCTGCAACGCGGCACTGACCTGCTGCGCCAGCCGGCCCGCCCGTTCGACCTGCCCCGCGAGGGACGGGCCGCCCAGGAGGTCATCGACCGCCTGATCGACGCCCTGGCCCGCCTGGACGAACTGCACCCCTTCGCCAAGGGGGTGGGCATCGCCGCCCCGCAACTGGACATCGGCCGGGCCGCGGCGGTGATCCGGCCACCGGACCGGACCGCCGAACCCCTGGTGCTGCTCAACCCCCGGGTGGTCGACTCGGCACCCGACACCGACGAACAGTACGAGGGGTGCCTCTCCTTCTTCGACCATCGGGGATTGGTGCCCCGGCCGCTCCGGATGGACGTGGAACACGCCCAACTCGACGGCAGCCGGGTGATCACCTCGTTCGAGTTCGGCATGGCCCGTCTGGTGGCACACGAGATCGACCACCTGGAGGGCCGGCTGTACGTCGACCGGATGGCCCCCGGAGTGCCGCTGGTGCCGATCGAGGAGTACCGCGACAGCGGCCACCCCTGGCGCTACTGACCAGGTCTCTGCCCGACCACTTTGTTGCACGACCGATGTTGCTGCACGACCACGCCTGGTCCGGGTGGGAACGACGCCGGCCAGGGTGGCGTTTGTTGCTGCACGACCACGCCTGGTCCGGGTGGGAACGACGCCGGCCAGGCGTGGTCGTGCGGGCGGTGCCGGTCCGCCCGATCGGGGGACCGGGGCGCGTGCCCCAGGGGGCAGGGGCACGCGCCCCGGTGCGGGGGGGAGGAAAGCTCTACAGGTTGCCGAAGGTGTCGTACCGGGTGTGCTGCGGCGGGACGTCGTCGGCGGCGAGGACCCGCAGGGTCGACCGCACCATGGCGGCCGAGCCGGAGATGTAGCAGTCGTGGTTCGTCCAGGGGCCGTAGCGGGCCACCACCTCGGAGATGTCCCCGTGCTCCCCGTCGAAGTCCGGATCGTCGCTACAGGCCGCGGTGACCGACAACCACGGGTGGGCGCCCACCAACTCGCGCAACCCGTCCAGCCCGTAGAGGTCGGACTCGGTACGCGCGCCGTAGAAGACATGCACCCAGCGGGTCCGGTTGAAGCTGGTCAGCTCCTCGACCAGGGCCTTGATCGGGGCCAGCCCCACCCCACCGGCGACACAGAGCACGTCCCGATCCGAGGCGGGGTCCAGGGTCATCGAACCCATCGGGGCGGCCACCCGCAGCAGATCCCCCGGCTTCACCCGGCGGACCAGGGCCCCGGAGACCCAGCCGGCCCCCTCGGGGGTACGGACGTGGAACTCCAGCACGTTGTCGTCGTTCGGGGCGTTCGCCACCGAGTAGGTCCGCCACACCCGGGGGTGGTAGCGGGGTGCCTCGATGCTGACGTACTGACCCGCCTTCCAGACCAGCGGATGTTGCAGTGCCCGGCAGGTGAACACGGCGGTGTCCGGACCGTACCGCTCATGGGTGAGCACCTCGGCGTGCCAGAACGGCGGGTTGGCGTCCGAGGCCGCCCCGGCCAGCATCTTCTCGCTGATCGCCGCGTACGCGTCCCGCCAGGCCTGGTCGTACTCCAGATTCCAGCCGTCCCCGGCGGTGCTGCGCAGGGCGTCCAGCAGGGCCACGCCCATGGTGTCGTAGTTCGCCGCCTCGACGTGGTACTTGCGGTGGTCCCGACCCAGCGCGCGGAGGAACTCGTCGAAGCCCTCCGGGTCGTCCACCGTGTGGATCGCCGCGATGATCGCTTCCAGCAGCCGGTCGCCCTGCCCGGCCATCTGCACCGGGAAAAGTGGGCGCAGGTCCGGGTCGAGGAGGAAGAGCCGGGCGTAGAAGTACTCGCTCAGTTGGACCCGGTCGGCCTCGACAAGGGCCCAGCTCTCCTTCAGCAGCCGCGCGAAGTTGTCCACCGGGGGCGCTCCTTCTCTGACGGCGGTTCGGGCCCTCATAGAATGTCCACGGAGCGTGCGTGGTGGTCGCACAGAGTGTGCGATCGCATCATGAGGCCGACTCATCGGCACCCGGATGCCACCCCGGTGGCCGGTCGGGCAGAGTGAAG
The DNA here is from genome assembly GCF_035920385.1 of Micromonospora sp. NBC_01739. Taxonomy (GTDB): domain Bacteria; phylum Actinomycetota; class Actinomycetes; order Mycobacteriales; family Micromonosporaceae; genus Micromonospora. The sequence continues at coordinate 5,128,160 of NZ_CP109151.1, forward strand.
CGGTGACCGTTGAGCTCACCCGACCGGTTTCCCGCCGGATGCTCGGCACCGAGACGCTGCTGGTGCTGGGCCTCTCCCTCGGCCAGTCGGCCGTCTACGCGACGGTGTCGATCATCGCGAAGCTGACCGCCGAGGGTGGGCTGTCCCGGCAGACCGCCGCCTTGAACACCTCCGCCTCCGCCCGGCCGTACCTCGACCTCACGTACCAACTGCTCGGCATCGCCTTCGCCCTGCTGCCGGTGCTGCTCGCCGTACACCTGTTGGCGCGGGACCCCGGCGAACCGGGGCGGACCCTCGGGGTGGACTTTCGGCGGCCCGGTCCGGACCTGGCCCAGGGTGCCGGGCTGGCGGCGCTGATCGGGTTGCCCGGCCTGGCCCTGTTCTGGGCGGCGGCGCAGCTGGGTATCAACGCCACCCTGGTCCCGGCCGCCCTGCCCGACCTCTGGTGGGCCGTGCCGGTGCTGATCCTGGCCGCCTTCCAGAACTCCATCCTGGAGGAGGTGATCGTGGTCGGCTATCTGATGACCCGGCTGCGGCAACTCCAGTGGCGGGTCGGCGCGATCATCGCCACCAGCGCCCTGCTCCGCGCCTCCTACCACCTCTACCAGGGCTTCGGCGCCTTCATCGGCAACGCCGTGATGGGTGTCGTCTTCAGCTACTTCTATCTACGCACCCGCCGGGTGATGCCCCTGATCATCGCCCACGCCCTGCTGGACATCGTCGCCTTCGTCGGCTACACCCTCGTCCCAGACTCCTGGCTGACCTGGCTTTGACCCCCACTTCAGGGTTGATCAAGAGGTTTGCGTCTGCCGGGCGGCTCGCCGCGACGCAAACCTCTTGATCAACTTTGGCTTCGGGGTGGGCGGAAGGTGGCCAGGGCGCGGGCGGTCAGGCGTTGGAGGGCGGCGGAGTTGCCGGCGGCGGCGGCCAGTGGGGCGGCGCCGGGAATGAGGCGGGAGGCCAGGCGCAGGGCCAGCCAGCCACCCGCCTGGGCGGTCAGGGGACCGGCCAGGCGACCGACCGCCTCGACCGGCCGGGATCCGGGCTCCTCCGCCGCCCGGGCCTCGGCCAGCGCTGAGCGGGCGGTCTCCAGGTCCGGATGCACCAGGGTCAGCACCATAAGCTCCGCCGCCCGATCCGGATGGGCCGGATCCCGGTCGTACGCCGCCGCCAGGTGCAGCACCAGGTTGGCCTGCGACCAGGGCGGCGGCTGCCTTCGGCTTGGGATCCGTGGCCGCTACCGGTTGCGGGTCGGTGGCTGCCTCCGGGGAGGCAGCCCGGTCCGGTCCGGTGGCCTCGGCCGTCGTGGCCTTCGGGAGTGCGGATCTCTTCGCGGGCGTGGCCTTCTTCGGGGTGCGCTGCTTCGCGGTGGCCTTCTTCGCGGCTGCCGGAGCCTGCCTTGCGGCTGAGGGCTCCTGCTGTGCGGCCGGGGACGCCTGTTCTGTTGCCGGAGGCGTCGGCGGGGCCTCGTCGCGTGACCCGCCAGCCTGCCGGGGCGCCCTCGGTCGGGACGTCGAGCCGGTGATCCCGGTCTCATCGATCCGGCCGGGCGTCGGGACGAACGGCGGTGGGGGTGCGGACGACCCGGGCCGGGTCGGGCGCGGCAGCGGTTGCTCCGCGGTGGGTGGCTGGAACAGCACTCCGGGCGCGGCCTTCGTGCGCCGAGGGGGTGCCGAGGGTGCTTCGTCCCGCTGTTCAGGGGCGGGAACGGGGGGTGCCGGGGGCGGCCTGAAGGTCGCCTTCGGGGAGCGCCGAGGTGCCCCCTCAGCGGGTTCGGGGCGGTCCTGCTCGCTGGGCGGCTGCTCCTGCATGTCGATGGAGCGTAGTCCCGAACCCGGCCGCGCACAGTGCATGAAGGGCGGCCCCGGGGGCGGCACCCGGTAGTCGCTTTGCTCCGGGCCGGGCCGGACCTGTATCCTCGGGCGCGGTGGTCTGCAGGCCACCTGGGAGACTTCGCCTAGTCTGGTCTATGGCGCCGCACTGCTAATGCGGTTGGGGTCTTAAAGCCCCTCCCGGGTTCGAATCCCGGAGTCTCCGCGCTAAGGCCGGTTGTGTAGACTGGCCGAGCACCAGCGCCCGTAGCTCAACGGATAGAGCATCTGACTACGGATCAGAAGGTTAGGGGTTCGAGTCCCTTCGGGCGCGCAGACGGGAGAGGCCGCGACCTGCGAGAGCAGAGGTCGCGGCCTTTTTCTTGCAACGGGGTACGCGCACCCGTCGCATGCCAACCCGACCCGGCGCGCACTCCGGATCATCCCAACGGTCGCCGTCGGGTGCCGCTGCCCAGCCGTCTTGGCTCAGCCGCTGTTCGAAGAGTCAGCCATCGTGCAACATCCTGGGGCCGGGCCGTGTAGTCATAGTGTGAAGGTGTCACCATTCCCGTCGGACGACTCCGGGTTCGATGCGTTCGTACGACAGAGCGCCGCCGGGCTCCTGCGCTTGGGCAACATCCTGACGCTGGACCGGAGCGCTGCGGAAGACCTCGCTCAGGAAACCCTGATCCGCGTCGGGCTGGCCTGGCCGAGGTCGCCGCCGCGGCCCTGGGGCCCGTGTCCGACGTGGCGGTCGCGGTGGCGGGCGTCCTGCTGGGTCTGGCGTTCACCGCCGCGCAGACCTACCTGCTGGTCATGGGCAGGCCAGCCACGTGTCAGTGCTTCGGCAAGCGGGAACAGGTTTCCGTACGGACCTGGGGGCGGGCTGCGGCTGTGCTGGTCATGGGACTGGTTCTGCTCCTCGGGTCAGGATGAGACCTGCCGAGGTAGGGGGTTCCGGGCTGCGGAAAGCAGCCCGGACCTCCCGCTTCTTCCGCTGTGGACGAGGGAGACGGTCGGTCGCCTGTTTCAGGGCAGATGTGTGGTCAGGAGTTCGGCTTCCGCCTCGGAATCGGTGAGCCAGGAATGCGCAGGTTTGTGAATCCGCAGCGCGACGAATTCGGTGCATCCCGCCTGCGGGTGAGTGCTGCCGCGCTGATCCGCCCGGGCGACCGGGGCCGAGGATCGGTTAACCTGCCTGGCCATGGGGGTAGCCGAGGACCGTCTGGAGTTGGTCGTCGACCCTGCCCGGCCCACCGGGCGGACCCTGCTGGCGGGGGGAGTCGAGCAGTCGTACGTCGATCTTGAGGATCCCGGGTACCTGCACTTCGAGTACGTCCGTCGGATGGCCGCGGTGGCCGATCTCGCCGCGCCTGCCGGGCGGCCGCTGGCGGTGCTGCACCTCGGGGGCGGTGCGCTGACCCTGCCCCGTTACCTCGCTGCCACCCGGCCCGGCTCGATCCAGACGGTGATCGAGCGGGATCCGGCGGTGGTCGACCTGGTGGCCCGGGAACTGCCTCCCACCCCGGCCGGGATCGAGGTCCGGGTGGCCGACGCCCGGGAGGCGGTCGTCGCCGCCCTCGCCGAGGCGTACGACCTGGTGTTCGCCGACATCTACCGGGCGGCCCGGATGCCGCCGCATGTGACGACGATGGCCTTCGCCGCCGAGGTGGCCCGGGTGCTGCGACCGGACGGCATCTACCTGGTCAACGTGACCGACCTGCCGCCACTGGTGCTCACCCGGGTACAGGCGGCCACCCTGCGGGCGGTCTTCGCCGAGGTGTGTGTCGTCGCCGACCGACGGATGCTGCGTGGCCGGCGGTACGGCAACGTGGTGCTCGCGGCGGCGCTGCGCCCCGACCGGCTACCCCTGGCGCGTCTGGCGGTACGGGCACTGCGTGATCCGCTGCCCGGCGGTCTGCTGCACGGCCCGGCGCTGGACACCTTCATCGCGGGTGCCCGGCCGCGTACCGACGACCCCGAGCAGTGACCTGTTCAGCTGTCGAGCAGTCCCGCGTGGCCCGCGAGCGCTGCCGCCTGGGCCCGGTTGGAGACCCGCAACTTGCGCAGCAGTGCGGCGGACATCCGTTTCACGGTGCGGTCGGAGACGTGCATCTGGTCGGCGATCTCCAGGGTGCTGCAACCGGCGGCGATGGACCGGAGCAGGGCGCGTTCCGCCTCGTCGAGGCCGACCGGCGGGAAGCGGGCGGGTCGGAGCAACGCGCTCAGCAGGTGGGTGGGCAGCACCGCCCACCCCTGGAGGACGGCCAGCAAGGGAGGCAGCAGGGTCTCCGGCTCGGCGCTCTTGGGCAGGTACGCCTCCGCGCCGGCCTCCAGCGCCTGGAGCGGGGAACTGACGTCGTCGGCGTCCGACATCGCCACCACCCGTACCTGGGGGGTGGTTCGCCGGATCGCCGCGATGGCCCGGATCCCTCCCGGGGCCGACAGGTGCAGGTCGACCAGGGCCAGGTCGGGTACGCACCGGCGGACCAGCGAGGCCGCCCCCGCGGCGTCCGCGGTGGAACCCACCACCTGTGCCCGTCCATCGGTGGCGGCGGGAAGTAGCAGTTCCAGGCCGCGCGCGAAGATCGGCTGGCCGTCGATGACCGCTACCCGGATGGGGGAACAGTGTGACATGTTCGCTCCTTCCCGGTTACCAGACCATCATGCGCATTCGCACCGAAGGTGAGGGGCCGTACCGACGGATCCCGATGGCACCGGGTGACCCGTGGGGGTCGTTGAATGGCCCATAAGGGTCAGCCTCCGGGGAAGTGCCCTGGCGTACCTGCTGGGGCCTGAAGCAGAGCATCGCCTGCGGGCCGTCCGTCGCCTGGAGGTGTCCCGTGACCGAGATCGTCCTGCGTCCGCTCGCTGACGCGTTCATGCAGGTGGGTGTCTACGTCGCCGTGATGGTGGCGCTCTTCGGCTGGCTGCGCTGGCGGTACGGGGACCGGGTCACCGACGGGTTGACCCGGCATCGCCGGCTGGGACCCCTGGTCGGGGCGCTGCTGGGGGTGAGTCCGGGCTGCGGCGGCGCGATCATCCTGATGCCGCTGTACGCCCGGGGCAAGGTCTCCTTCGGTACGGTGATCGCCGCCCTGGTCGCGACCATGGGGGATTCCTCGTGGGTGGTGATGGCCTGGAATCCGATGTTCGCCCTCAAGATTCACGCGCTGTTGTTCGCGGTCGGCCTGGTCACCGGGTACGTGGTGGACGCCCTCGGCATCGACCCGGCGCGAGGGATACGCCGCAGGCCTGACGCGGTGCCCACCCCGGTCGGTACTGCCGTGGTGCCCACCCCGGCGGGGTCGGCTCCGGCCCCCGCGCCGGTGGGGTCCTCCGCCGGGTCGGGGGGTGTCCTGGCCGCCGCCGCCGTACCCGACCTGGCCGGTTCGCGCCGGATGTTCGGCGGCCTGCTGCCGCAGGTACCGGCCTCCACGGCCTTCTGGGGGCTGACCGCGCCGGCCTTCGTGGTGTCCGTGCCGGTGCTGTTCCAGCTGGTCGATCCGGCGGTGCTGACCCGGGCCCTGGGCGGGGTCGACCCGTACCTGGCCCTGGGTGTGCTCGGCACCATGCTGGCGACCCTGATCTTCGCCGCCGGTCGGGGGCGGCTGGCGGACGACAGCCTGGAGACCGCTCATCCCCGGTCGATCGGCGCCACCCTGCGGCACAGTGCCCACGAGGCGTCCTTCATCACCGTCTGGGTGGCGGTGGCCTACCTGGCATGGCAGGTGGTCATCAGCACCACCGGGTTCGACGGTTCGCAGATCGCCCTGGGCGGGTTGCTGGGGGTGCTGGTAGGTGCCGGCATCGGCCTGATCCCGGGTTGCGCGGTGCAGATCGTCTTCACCGGCCTGTACGTCAGCGGCGGACTGCCGCTGCCGACCCTGGTGGCCAACGCGATCAGCCAGGACGGCGACGCCCTGATCCCGCTCGCCGCCCTGCGGCGGCACTCCGCGCTGATGGCCACCGTCATCACCACCATCCCGGCGGTGGCGGTCGGGTCGGCCCTGCTGCTCCTGCTCTGACCTCGGTGGCTTTGAGCCCGCAGGTCATACCTGTGGGCTCAGCCCCAGGTACGGGCCGAGCAGTCGACGTAGCCGGGCCAGGGTGTCGGCGGCGATCCCCACCGCCTCGGTCCAGGGGGTGGAGCCGACCTCCTGGCAGGCCCGCACGATGAGCGAGTCGATGAGCTTGGCCATGATGTCCGGCTCCGGCTCACCCAGGTCGGTGAGTGCCTGCCGCAGGGGCCCCTGGAGTTGGGCGTGGAACTGCTCGATCGGGCCCTGCAACAGGCGCGGCTCCACCACCCGGGTCAGTGCCCGGGCCACCGCCTGCTCGGGGCCGGCGAACAGTTCGACATTCGCCTCCACGTATGCCCACACCCGGGTGGCCGCGGTCGGCTCCGCCGACACCCGGGCCAGGACCTGACCGGCCCAGGCCGGGAACACGTCGGCCACGACGGCGGCGAGAAGCTCCTCCGCAGAGGCGAAGTACTGGTAGACGCTGGTACGGGCCAGCCCGGCGTGCCGCCCCACCGCCGCCATGGAGGGCGCCTGCCCGGTCTCCGCGAGCAGGGCGCGTGCAGCGTCCAGCAGGGCCCGCCGTTGCCGGGCGTGGTGCTCGGCGACGCTGGCCGCCTGGATCCGCGGCACGCGCTCCTCCTCGTCGGCAGTTGATCGGGGTGGTGAGGGTCAGACCGCAGCGGTGTGCTCGGCGGGCTGCAGCCTGCCGTCGATCATCTCAAGCACCCGGTCGCAGTGGTGCAGCACCTCGTGGTCGTGGGTGACCATGACGGTGGCCACCCCGTGCTCGTGCGCCTCCCGGGCCAGCAGGGCGACGACGTCCTGGCTGCGCTGACGGTCCAGCGCCGCGGTCGGCTCGTCCACCAGGAGCACCTGCGGGCGGGTGACGAGGGCCCGGGCGATGCCCACCCGCTGCCGCTCGCCGCCGGAGAGCTGGTGGGGTCGCCGGTCCGCCTTGTGGGACATGCCGACCTCGGCCAGCAGTTCCCGCGGATCGCGGGGGTTGGCCACCTTGCCGAAGGTCAGCGGCAGCCGTACCTGGTCGAGGCTGGTCAGGGAGGGGATCAGGTTGCCGCTCTGGAACACGAAGCCGATCCGCTCGCGACGGATCGCGGTGAGCCGGCGCGGGGACTGCGCGCTGAGGTCCAGGTCGTTGAGCCGGATCGTGCCCGAGGTGGGGCTGATCAGGGCTCCGCAGACCGCCAGCAGGCTGGACTTGCCCGCGCCGGAGGGGCCGACGATGGCGACCATCTCGCCCGCGGCGACATCCAGGTTGACCTTGTCGAGGGCGGTGACGGTGTCTTCGCCGTCGCCGTGGACCAGGGTGACGTCGGACAGGGACAGGACGGCGGTCATCGGTTGCCTCCGAGCGCGGTGAGCGGGTCGACGCGAGTGATGCGCAGGACGGCCACGGTGGCACCGACGACGCCCAGGACGAGCAGCAGCACGGTGGCCACGGCGATGGGAGCGGCCTCCAGCGCGAACGGCATGGGGGTGGCCGAGATGGCGGCTCCGGCTGCCACGCCGATGCCGACGCCTACCCCGGCGGAGAGGACCAGGAGCACCACCGACTGCATCAGGCTGTCCCGCAGGAGGTAGCGGGTGCTGGCACCGAGGGCCCGGATCACGGCGATCTCCTGTTTGCGTTGCACGGTGAGCACCGTGAAGAACGCGCCCACCACGAGGGCCGAGATGGCGTAGAGGAAGACCTGGATCAGCTGGAGGGTCGAGGTCTCGGCGGTGTAGCCCGGCGAGGCTCCGAAGGACTGCTCCAGGGTCATCGAGGTGGTGCCGGCGGCCTTGTCCCCGGCCGCCAGGTCGACGTCGGCGCCGTCATCGGCGCGGACCGCGACCGCGGTGATCTCGTTGTAGATGCGATCCGGGGTGGCGTCGCCTGCCCGGACGCCGGCCTTCACCTCCTGCCAGGACCGCAGCGGAAGGTAGCCGATGTCGACGTGACCGAAGGTGTGCTGGTCGGCCAGGATGCCCACCACCTTCAGGGGGGTGCTGGCGGGCTCCAGGGTGATGGTGTCGCCGACCGAGATGCCCAGTTCGGCGGCGGTGGCGCTGATCACCACTTCGCCTTCACCGGCCAGGCGCTGGCCCTCGGCCACTGCCGGGTCCAGGAAGGAACCGACCTCGACCCCGAAGAGGGCCAGGTCGACCTCGATCCCCTGGTTGGTCCGGCCGTTGGCCAGGGTGTTGCCCAGCGGTGCCGCCTCGGCCACGCCCTCCTGGGCCGCCCAGGTGTCCACGGCGCTGGTCTCCACGACGCTGCGGGAGAAGGCCGAGTCCTTGGCGACCTCGTGCTGGAAGGCCAGCGAGGTGACCGGGAGGCGTTTCAGGCCGGAGACTCCGTCGTTGACCAGCCCGACGGAGAGTCCGCTCAACAGCACGGTGAGGATCGCGATCAGGGCGACGACGACGCCCATCAGGGCAAATCGTCCACGGGCGAAGGTAAGTTCGCGTATGGCGAGGAACATGGGCTCACCGAATCCGATAGGTAGCCGACAGCATGTCGGCAAAGATACCGACACCCCTGTCGGGAACTATGGGTCAGACCCACCTTGTGCAGCAATTCACCGAAACTGGGGCTTGCCCCCGGTGCTCCTGTCTGCTGCTTCCGGGTCAGGGCTGGCGCGAGTGGAGGCTCTTTGGGCTCCGTCAACCAGCGAGGGCGGGTACGCGCCGGGGCTGGGCGGGTAGCGCCGGCGGACCAAGTGCTCCTTGGGCCCTCGTTCTCGCGGTCGCCGATGTTAGCGTCCTCATCCGTCTGAACGGACTGGTTCTTCCCTCGGTTGGATGGGCGGGGCCACTGTCACCGATGCGGTGACGATCAGCAGCGGCTGGGCGGCCGGCGTGGGTGCCAGGTGAATCGATGAAACTGGCAAGTTACGACTTGACGAACGGCATGTTATCGCCCACATTCGATGTTCAAGGGTGACGACGCCGAGGCTGGCCGGGCAAGTCTGTTGCGTCCGATCTTGGTTGCGGCGTGCGCCAGGGCATGCGGACGCCGGTGTTAGCGCTAACACCAGTCGGTTTGTCGATGGACTGTGTGCATCGCGGTGCACCCCTGCCGGGTGGGCCGTTCGGGTCCTGGTCATCTTGAAGGAGGAACATGTCTACCTTGGGTAGATCGTCATTGCTCGCGCCACCCCCGGGTCGGAGTCGACGGCGGCTGCTGCGCATGGCTGCGGCCGGCGTGGCGGCGCTGATGGGCGGTGTAGCCGCCGTGGCGGTGGTGTCGACCCCGGCCGCCGCGGCGACGGTCGACACGAACGCGTGGTACGTGCTGCTCAACCGCAACAGTGGCAAGGCCCTGGACGTCTACAACCTGGCCACCAACGACGGCGCGCGGATCACCCAGTGGACGCGCAACAACGGCAACCAGCAGCAGTGGCAGTTCGTCGACTCGGGTGGTGGCTACTACCGGCTGAAGTCGCGGCTGTCCGGCAAGGTGCTCGACATCTACAACTGGTCGACCGCCAACGGCGGCAGCATCGTGCAGTGGACCGACCACAACGGGACGAACCAGCAGTTCCGGTTGGCCGACTCCGACGGTGGCCACGTCCGACTGATCAGCCGGCACAGCAACAAGGTCGTGGAGGTGCAGGGCGCCTCGACCGCCGACGGCGGCAACATCGTGCAGTACGACGACTGGAACGGCGCCAACCAGCAGTGGCAGCTCGTCCGCGTCGACGGGGGCAACAACCCCGACCCCGGCCCCACTACTCCGCCGCCGACCGGCACCTGCAACCTGCCGTCGACGTACCGGTGGTCCTCGACCGGTGCCCTGGCGCAGCCGAGGGCGGGTTGGGTGTCGTTGAAGGACTTCACCCACGCGCCGTACAACGGTCAGCACCTGGTCTACGCCACCACCCACGACACCGGTACGACGTGGGGTTCGATGAACTTCGGGCTGTTCTCGAACTGGAACCAGATGGGTTCGGCCAGCCAGAACCAGATGCCCTTCGCGGCGGTCGCGCCCTCGTTGTTCTACTTCGCCCCGCGCAACATCTGGGTGCTCGCGTACCAGTGGGGTGGACCGGCCTTCTCGTACCGGACCTCGACCAACCCGACGAACGTGAACAGCTGGTCGTCGGCGCAGACCCTGTTCACGGGGTCGATCTCGAACTCGGGTACCGGGCCGATCGACCAGGCGTTGATCGGTGACGACCAGAACATGTACCTGTTCTTCGCCGGGGACAACGGCCGGATCTACCGGGCCAGCATGCCGATCGGGAACTTCCCGGGCAGCTTCGGATCGAACTACACCACGATCATGACCGACACCACGAACAACCTGTTCGAGGGTGTGCAGGTGTACAAGCTCCAGGGCCAGAACCGGTACCTGATGATCGTCGAGGCCATCGGGTCGCAGGGCCGCTACTTCCGGTCCTTCACCGCGACCAGCCTGGGTGGGACGTGGACCCCGCAGGCCGCCAGCGAGAGCAACCCGTTCGCCGGCAAGGCCAACAGCAACGCGACCTGGACCAACGACATCAGCCACGGTGAGTTGATCCGCTCCAACGCCGACCAGACCATGACGATCGACCCCTGCAACCTGCAACTGCTCTACCAGGGCCGGGCTCCGAACTCGGGCGGCGACTACGGCCTGCTGCCGTACCGTCCGGGCGTACTGACCCTGCAACGCTGACGGGTACCACACAACCCCGGGGATGACCTGGGGACGGGCGGGCTCGGCGCAGGCCGGGCCCGCCCGACACGTCAGGTGACCTTGCTCTTGACCTTGTTGACCACCCCCTGCACCAGCCCCGGGTCGGTGCCGTACAGGCGAGGGTCTCCCGGCGGCAGGACCGGCTCCGGGGCGTGCGCGCGGGGTGTCTTGTCGTACCGGAACTCTCCCTTGCCGTCCGGTGCCGGTCCGGCGGCCCAGCGGCCCTGGGCGGCATCCCCGTCGGGGGAGAAGTCGAGATAGGCGTAGCTGAACTCCTCGGTGAAATCCGGGGAGTCGGGGAAGGCGTCCGGCACCGGCATCCCTTCCAGCCCGTCCTCCTTGAGCTGCTCGATGGCCGCCATCCACATGTTCTGGTGCATGGTGTCCCGAGCCAGCAGGAACCGCAGCATCTGCTTGACCCCGGGGTCGTCGGTCATGTTGAACAGGCGGGAGACCTGAAGCCGACCCTGGGCCTCGGCGGTGACATTGAGCTGGAAGTCCGCCATGAGGTTGCCGCTGGCGGTGACGTAGTTGCCGCTCCACGGCATCCCGACACTGTCCACCGGCATCGCACCACCGCCGCCGTGGATGAAGTGCGCCGGGTTGGAGCCCCCGTAGATCGCCCCCACCATCGGGTTGCCCTCGGCGGCCTCCTGTAGGGACAGCGGCGCGTGTTCCAGCAGCCGGGTGATCATCGTGGCGATCATCTCGACATGGCCCATCTCCTCGGTGCCGACATCGAGGAGCAGGTCCTTGTACTTTCCGGGGAGTCGGCAGTTCCAGCCCTGGTAGAGGTATTGGTTGGCGACGGTCATCTCACCCCATTTGCCGCCCAGGACTTCCTGGAGCCGGCGGGCGAACGCGGCGTCGGGCCCGTCCGGCTTGGCCTCGAACTGAAGGTTCTTGGTGTGGCTGAACACGCGTCCTCCTCGTCGTCGAAACACTGTCGAGGTCACTTCCCGCTCCGGCGGCCCCGCTGGGCCAACCGGTGGCCCGCCGGGGCCAACCCGGAGGGGTCAACCCGCCACGGTCTGGGCGATCAGGTGTCGCAGCACGGCCTGGACGTCGCCGTCGGTGGCGGCCATCACCCGACGTTGCCGGGTGGCGCCGGTGCCCTCCCGGCGCAACCGTTCGGTCTGCCGGAGCACCAGGTCCAGATCGTCATGGCGGGTCAGTGCGGGGGTGACCGTGTCGAGCAGGTCGTCGACCAACTCCCAGGCGGGTCGGGCGCCGCCGTTGCACAGATCGACGAGCACCCCGTCGACTCCGTCGTGGGCGGCCCGCCAGTGCGCGGCCGCGACCAGGCAGTCCCGGATCCGCAGGGGCCGCACCCCCTCGCGTACCCGGTCGATCATCGTGGCGACGAGCGCCCGGACCAGGGCGGCGACCAGCACGGTGTCGTCCACGCAGGGGCAGACGTCGCCGACCCGGACCTCGACCGTGGGGTACGCGGCAGACGGGCGGGCGTACCAGTAGACCATCGCGGCATCGAGCATGATCCCGGCGGTGATCAACTCCTGCACGGTGGCGTCGTAGTCGGCGACCGACTCGAAATGCGGGGTGGGCCCGATACTCGGCCAGCGTTCCAGTTGCATGGACCGCCAACTGTTGTGACCGGTGTCCCGACCGTCGTACAGCGGGGAGTTGGCGGTCAGCGCCTGCACCACCGGCAGCCACGGCCGCAGGTGGTTGCACACCTGCACGGCCAGTTCCCGGTCCGGCACCCCGACGTGCACATGGCAGCCGCACACCGCGGGATCGTGGGCCACCGGCCCGAAACGGCGGGACATCGCGTGGTAGCGCTGCTCGTCCGGCACGGTCAGCTGGGCCTCGCCCACCGGGGTCGCGCCCACCGCCACCAGTCGTGCGCCGGCCGCCTCAGCGGCCTCGGCGGCGGACCGGCGCAGGGTGATCAGATGTTCGCGCAACTGCCCGAGGTCGGCGCAGACCGGGGTGACCATCTCCAACATGCTGTGCCGGAACTCCTGCCGGCTCTGGGCACGGGCGGTGCCGGACAGGGCGGCCAGCACCTGCTCGGCCACCGGCATGCTCTCCCCGGTGTCCGGATTCAGCAGCAGGAACTCCTCCTCCACCCCCAGGGTCAGCCGGGTCGGCTCGACCCCCCGGCTACCGGACGCCATGGGTCTGGAGCCAGAGTTCCAGCAGGCCGAGTTGCCACAGCTTGTTGCTGCCGGCCGCCGCCTGCGCCGCCTGTGGGTCGGCGAGCAGCCGGTCGACGTACTCGGGCCGGAACAGGGCACGCTCCCGCGCGGCCGGGGCCCGCAACGCCTCGACGACCAGTTCGCGGATCGGCCCGTCGACGTTGCGCAGCGCGGGCACCGGGAAGTAGCCCTTCGGCCGGTCGATCACCTCCGTCGGCAGGACCTGGCGGGCCACCTCCTTGAGCACCCCCTTGCCGCCCTGGGCGACCTTGTGCTCCGGCGGGCAGGCGGCGGCCAGGGCGACCAGGTCCTGGTCGAGGAAGGGAGTGCGTACCTCCAACCCCCAGGCCATGCTCATGCTGTCCACCCGTTTCACCGGATCGTCCGGCAGCATCAGATGGGTGTCCAGGCGCAGTACGGCGTCCAACGCGGTGTCCGCACCGGGCGCGGTCAGCTCCGCGTGGACCAGGTCGCCGCTGGCATCACCGGCCAAGGCGTACGCCGGGCCGACGACCTCGGCCAGTTCCGGGTGCCCGTGGTCGAAGAAGGCCTCGGCGAAGGCTGCCGCAGCCCGATCCCGGGGCATTTCGGCGAAGGGCTGGTGATAGCCGTACCCGGCGAACACCTCGTCCGCCCCCTGCCCGGACTGCGCCACCTTCACGTGCCGCGCGACCTGCTCGGAGAGCAGATGGAAGGCGACCACGTCGTGGCTGCCCATCGGCTCGGTCATCGCCTCGACCGTCCGGCGTACCGCCGGCACCAGGTCGTCGTCGGCCAGTTGCAGGCGTTGATGGTCGGTATCGAAGGCGCGGGCCACCAGGTCGGAGTAGTGGAACTCGTCGCCGGCCTCGCCACCACGACTGTCGAAGCCGATGCTGAAGGTACGCAGGTGTTCCTGCCCCGCCTCGGCCAGCAGCGCCACGATGAGACTGGAGTCCAACCCGCCGGAGAGCAGCACCCCGACCGGCACGTCGGCGACCAGCCGCCGGGCCACGGCCGTACGCAGGGCATCGCCGATCGCCTCCTGCCAGTCCCGCGCCTCCCACCCGGTGTGGACGGGTCGGCGAAGGTAGTCGGGTCGCCAGTAGGCGTGTTCCCGGCTGCGTCCGTCGGCCTCGATGACCCGTACGGTCGCCGGGGGCAGCTTCCGCACCCCGCGCAGGATGGTCCGGGGGGCGGGCACGATCGAGTGCCAGGACAGGTAGTGGTGCAACGCCACCGGGTCGACCTCGGTGTCCACCTCCCCGGCGGCCAGCAGGGCCGGCAGGGTGGAGGCGAACCGCAGCCGGCCCGCCGTCTCGGCCAGGTAGAGGGGTTTGATGCCGAGCCGGTCCCGGGCCAGCACCAACCGACGCCGAGCCTGATCGACCAGGCCGACGGCGAACATGCCGACCAGGTGGTCGACGAAGTCCTCACCCCACTGGGCGTACGCCACCAGGATCACCTCGGTGTCGCTGGTGGAGCGGAAGGTGTGGCCCGCGGCCCGCAACTCCTCGCGTAGCTGGGGATAGTTGTAGATGCAGCCGTTGAAGACCAGGGCCAGGGCCAGATCCTCCCGCACCATCGGCTGACTGCCGGCCTCGGACAGGTCGATGATGGTCAACCGTCGATGCCCCAGGGCCACCCAGTCCTCGCTCCACCGGCCCGTACCGTCCGGCCCCCGGGACCGCATCGCCTCCGTCATCCGAGTCACCGCGGCGGCATCCGGGATCGTACCGTCGAACCTGGCCTCCCCACTGATTCCGCACATCAGCGGCGCAGGGGGTGGGGACCGGTTGCGGGGGGCCGTGGACCGGCCGGACGCCGGTGCTCCGGTCGACGCCTTCGATGACCCGCACGGTGCGACGTCATGCCTCCCCCTCACCTCGAGGTCAGCGAACAGGCGCTCGCGGAACAACGGCTGATCCTGACCGTAAGCCGCCGGGAAGTGCGGTCGAGCGAAGATCGGCCAGGAGGAATGCCGGGAGCGCGACCATCCCGGCTGCCGGCCTCCTTGCGCAGGTCAACGGGGGTGAAGAGAGCGGTCTCCCCCGGACGGGGGAGCTGATCGAGCCTTGATTTCCCGCCTCTCGGGGAGGCGAATGTCGACCGGCGGCTGGCATGCTCGCGGCATGGCGAACCCGGATCTGACCTCTACCGATCTGGCCGCTCCGGACCTACGCGGCGGGGTGGCCCGGGGGGTCGTACCGCTGGTGCTCGCCGGAGTGGTGGGGACGGTGCTGCTGGCCACCCCGTGGTGGGGGGTGGACGCCCTGTACGAGGGTGCCAGCACCTGGCTCATCGATCCGGCCCGGCTCGGGCTGGGCATCGCCAACCTGGCGGCGGTCGCGGCGGTCGCCTCCTCCCGGTACCGGCTGAAGGTGCCCTGCGCGCTGACGGCTGTCCCCTGGGTGCTGTCGCCGTTGCTCGGGGTGGTCGCCTGGGGCTGGTGGCTGGCTGTGCTGGCGGTGCTCGGGATCGCCGTCTACGAGGGGGCGCGCTGGCTCGCCCTGGCCCTGGCGGCGCTGGCGGTCACCCTCGCCGTGCTGTACTGCACCAGCGAGATGTACTGGCATGTCCCGCTGGTCGGGCCGGTCAACCTGCTCCCCGGTGAACCGGATCGGTGGATCGACCGGATCCGCCTGACCTACCTGGCGTTCTACCTGGGCGCAGTAGGCGCCGTAGTGCTGTTCGCCGCCGTACTGCGCCGACGTCGCACCGCCGGCGCCGGATCGACCGCCCCCTCATCTGCACCGGCCGAAACGACCACACCACCTGCGACCGGGGCGGAAGCGTCGGTGGCGGCGGGCGGGGCTGAAGGGGAGGTGTCGGGGCCGGTTGTCGAGGCCGGGTCGCCGGGGTTGACCGGGCCTTGGGCTGAGCGGATCGCGACCCTCACTCCGAGGGAGCGGGAGGTGTTGCTCGCTGTCGCCCGGGGCCGATCCAACGCCGAGGTGGCCGCCGATCTCGGCATCGGGGACGAGACCGTCAAGACCCATGTCTCCGAGGTGCTGCGCAAGCTCGGCTGCCGCGACCGGGTACAGGCGGTGATCGCCGTCTACGAATCCGGTCTGCGGTAGGCGGAAAAGACCCGCTGATCGACTCCGTTTCGCCGCAACGGCGGTATCCCGCCCCTGCGGACCCCGCCGTTACGCCGAAACGGTGCGCCTACACCCGGTCGACCGGGCCGTGCGGCACCGGGCAGCGGGAACCACCGACGGTGGTCGATACTGCGGAGATGACGCGGCTGTTTCGGATGCTGACTCTCGTTGCGCTCGGGTCGACGCTGGTCGGCTGTGACCGCGCGCCGGCGGACACCCCCTCTGCCGCACCGACGGCACCCTCCCCGTCGGCATCCCCGGGCGACCTCGCGGTCCCACCGCTGCGACTGCCCAGCGTGGCCCCCGACGGCACCTGCCCGGTCGCCGATCCGCAGCGCTGGAGCAACCCGGACCAGGCCCGGCGGGTGCTGGGGCCGGGCCCGGTCTACCCGGTCGCCGACTACTTCGTCGGGGAAGCCCTGCCGCTGCGTCCCAGCGACCGGCAGGCCGACGGCAGCTACACGGCGAAGATGCGCTGGCTGGCCGTCGGCTACATCGGCCCGGTGCTGGTACGCGCGGGGCGCATCGACGCACCGGGTGCCGCCTCGGCCGAGTTCTCCTACCTGGGCGAGCCTCATCACGACGGCCACCATGCCGTGCTGACCAGGGCGGACACCGACCTGCCGGGCACCACCACGGTCGATGGGCCCGGCTGCTACGCGTATCAGGTCGACGGCACCTCGTTCAGCTACACCATCGTGTTCCGCGCCGGCTGAGGCGCGGCTCAGCCGACCGGGGTGGTCCGGCGGCCCTCGGCCCGGCCCTCTTCCCGGGCGGTGGCCAGCAGTTGGGCCAGCCGCCGCCGACGGCGCTGGGTGATGAACCGGTAGGCGAAAATCAGCAGGCCGAGCAGGAGCAGCAGCGCCAGTTGCGGCCAGGGGACGATCCAGGTGGTGACGGTAGCCGTACCGGGTCGGATCTCGGCGCCGGTCGGGTCGCCGCCCTGAACGGCGGGCGTGACCGAGACGGTGGTCTTCAGCCGGCCCAGCCCCCAGACCCCCTCGACCTGGGTGTCGACCACCTGCTGGCCGCCGGGCAGGGTCTCGGCCACCTCGGTCGAGCCCTTCTGCTCGACCAGGCCGAACAGCTCCCCGACGGTCACCGTGCCGGCGCCGGTCAGGGCCACATTGCCGTCGTTCGTCGCGGTGTAGCCGACCTTGACAGTGCCGGCGGAGAAGGGGTTCCAGGAGGGGGTGTAGGTGGCGGTGAGGTCGCTGAGCGCCACGCTGGCGGTGACCGTACCGCTGGCCCGCAGCATGACCCGGAAACCGACCCGGCTCTCCACGGCCACCGTGCCGCCGGTGCTGGTGACGGTCGCCGCGATGCCCGCCGGGTGGTCGCCGGGGGTGGCGTCCTCGGGCACGGTGATGGTGAACGGCACCACCTTCGTACCGCCGGCCTCGACGGTCACCTTGTCCTGCACGGTGATCCAGGTGCCACCGGCCACGGACTTCTCGTGGGAGGGCAGCATGTTGAAGCGACCCTTGTCGGTGAGATAACCGTCGGCGGCCTTGAGGGAGAAGACCACGGTCGAGTCGCTGAAGTTGCGGACCGCCAGGTGTTCGGTCACCACCTGACCAGGGTCGAGGGTCCGTTCGATGAAGCGGCGACCGTCCGGGCCGTTGCGGTCGGCCGGCTGGACGGCCCAGGTGACCGTGGGACTGGTCGGCTCCGCCATCGCGCCGGCCGACGAGATCGGCACGAGGGCCAGCACCACGGCCAGCACGGCGAGCAGCCGGGCCGGCACTCGCAGCGGAGTTCGGGTCATCACGGACTTCCTTTGCAGCAGGAGCGGGCGGGGGAGCCACACTGTGGCTCCCCCGAAAGAGTCACTCGAACAGGGACAGGGTCAGGGTCGAGGTGTACGAACCCGCGGCGACATCCGCCGGGGTACGCAGGAACAGATCCGCGTCGACGGTGTACTCACCACCGGCCACCGCACCGGAGTCGAAGGTCGAGACCAGCAGCTCCTGGTCCACCAGGCCCACGTTGTTGCCCGGCTGGGTCGGCTCGTCGACGACAGTGACGACCTCCTCGCCGGCGCTGACCAGACCGGTGTCCCCACCGTCGATCAGCTTCGGCTTCCAGCCCAGGTGCCCGGCGCTGATCGGGGCCTGGCCGGAGTTCCCGACGAAGTCGGTGGCGTTGCCCAGCACCGCCCAGGCGGCCCCCTCGGGCACCTCGTCCGGGGTGCGGGTGTCCGTGACGGTCACCGTGGGCAGGGTGCCGGTGAACTGACGCACCAGCAGCGTCGACCCGTCCTCGGACAACGCCACCGAGTCACCGGCGATGGACATCGCCAGCACCCCCGGCTCCTCGACCTCCTCGATGTCCACGGTCACCCGTACATCCGTGCTGTCGACCGGCTCGGCCGAGGCCGGCGCGGCCAGTGCCACCGACCCGGCGAAGAAGGCGCTGGCCGCGACGGCGGCGAACAGTCGCCGGTGGTTGCTTCTGTGCATTCGATGCTCCGTTGTGCCTGTCGTATAGGGGAACGGGTGGCGGCGTCCCCGAACGCCGCCACCCGGGATGGAAACTAGCCGCAGGTGATCGCGGCGTACGCCGAGGAGACCTGCGAGGTAACCGGTTGGCCGTTGACCGTACCGGTGATCTTCACCGTCGAGACACCGGCCGACACGGTCTTCGCCCGGCTGTTGAAGGCCTGGTACGCCGTCTTGCCCGGGGCGACCTCGGCGACTACCCGCGAGCCGTACGAGGTGACCAGCTCGATGCTCAGCGCCACCTGATCGGCGTTACGGGCGCTGACCGAGACGTACGCGGTGCTGCCGATGCACTGGGTGCGGGCCTGCACCTCGACCTCCCACGCCGGGGTGCCCTGCCCCACGCTGGAGCGGGGGGTGGTGTCGGCGGTGACCGGCGAGTTCGCGGCGAGGTAGTTCACCAGCATGGTGAGGTCGTTGTCGCCGGTGGTCGCCCGGTCGGTGCCCCCACCCAGAGCGGTGAAGTTGTCCCCACCGGCGGCGAGGAAGGAGTTCACCGTCACCCGGTAGGTGGCCGTCGGGTCGATCGGTACGCCGTTGAGCTGCATCGAGGTGATCCGCGAACCCCGTTCGGCCTGCGGATCGTAGGTGTAGCTGAAGCCCTTCGACACACCCAGCCACAGCACCGGCCGGGATGCTCCGGTCGGCTGCCACTGCTGCTCCAACGTCTGCTTGATCTCCGCACCCGTGTAGGACTTGGTGACCACGTCGTTGGAGAACGGCTGGACGGCGAAGGCGTCGGCGTAGGTCACCGTGCCGTCGGTGCGGTACAGCAGGTCGGCCCGCAGACCGCCCGGGTTCATGAAGGCGATCTGGGCCCCACCCCGACCGGGGGCGGAGGTGCCGGCCAACTGCACGTCGGCGATGAAGTTGCCCAGCGCCGACTCCTTGCCCCGGTCCTCGTTGCCGTCGGTGTAGGCCCGGCGGATGTCGGCGGTGATCTCGCCCAGCTGCCGCTGCCCCAGCTCCTGCGCCCGCACCTTGGCGGCGGCCACGATGTCGGCCACCGTCGGGTCCTGCGGCGCACCGACCACGTCCACCAGCGAGGCGTCGGCGGCGGTGACGGAGTTCGACTCCGGGTCGAAGGTCAGGGTGACCTTGCCCAGCCGCTTGCCGTAGTCCTCGGCCTGCACCACCGGACGCAACTTGTCGGTGCCCGGCACCGGGACCTCGAAGGCGTACGGCTGGTGGGTGTGGCCGCTGAAGATGGCGTCGATGGTGGCGTCGACCCGGGTGAACCTGCCGAAGACCGGGTCGTTGGCCAGGGCCTCGGGGGAGTCGATGTTCTCCGTGGCGGCACCCTCGTGGGCCAGCAGCACCACCACGTCGGCCTCCCCGTTGGCCGGGTTGCCGTCCTTGAGCTGACCGGCGACGAGGTTGGCCTCGACGACCGGGTCGCGGAAGGTGATGCCGACGATGCCGTCCGGGCTGACCAGCGAGCCGGTCTGCTCGGTGACCACACCGACGAAGCCGACCCGGACCCCACCGATGCTGCTGACCGAGTACGCCGGCAGCGCCCGGGTGTCGTCCCGGTACACGTTGGCACCCAGCAGCGGGAAGTCCGCCCGCTCGGTGACCCGACCGGTCAGGTCGGCCATGCCCTTGTCGAACTCGTGGTTACCGACCGCCGAGGCGGTCAGACCGGCCGCGTTCAACGCGTCGATGGTCGGGTTGTCGTCGTCGATCGCCGAGATGAAGGTGGAGGCGCCGATGTTGTCGCCCGCCGACACGAAGGCGGTGTTCGGGTTCTGCGCCCGCAACTGGTTCACCAGACCGGCGAGCTGGGCCGCCCCACCGGCCGGCTGACCGCCCACGGTGGCCGGGGACTCCAGCCGGCCATGGAAGTCGTTGATGCTCAGCAGTTGCAGGTCGACCGGGTTGGCCCCGGTGTTGATCCCGACGACCAGCGGGTTGTGGTCGCTGGCCCGGAAGGGGTCCGGTGCGTAGAAGGCGGCCAGCCCGTCGTACTGGAAGGCGTACGACTCGACAGCGTTGATCTGCCACACGTCCACCCCGGTGACCCGGTCGGCCAGCGACGGCGAGGCCAGCGCGTGGTCCAGGGACCCGGACTCACCATTGAAGACATAGCTGGTCTTCCCGGTGTTGTTCAGGTTGCGGTAGTCCCGGCCGTAGAGGACCTGCATCGGGTCCTCCTGGGTGTACGCGTTGAAGTCACCCAGCAGCAGCACGTTGTCGGTGCCGCTGTCGGTCTTGACCTGGTCCACGAAGGTGGCCAGCGCGGTGGCCTGGCGGACCCGGTCACCGTTCCAGCCGCCCTGACCGTCACCGGTGTCGGCGTTGTCGCCGGCCCCGGCACCACTCTTGGACTTGAAGTGGTTGGCTACCACCACGAAGTCCAGCGGACCGGCCGTGAAGGTCTGCGCGATCGGCTCGCGGGCGTTGAACCAGACACTCTCGTCGTTCACCGACCGCGAGGCCCCCTTGGGCTGCGCCTTGGCCGGCTTGAAGATGATCGCCGTGGTGATGAAGTCCTGCTGGGCGGCGCCCGGCAGTTCCGCCGGAGTGCGAACGTAGTCCCAGGTGCCCGCACCGTCCGCGGTGTTCAGGGCGGCGACCAGGCGCTTGAGGGCGCGCTGGGGGTCCGAGGCGCTGAACCGGACCGAGTTCTCGATCTCCTCCAGGGCGACCACGTCGGCGTCCAGGGCGGAGATCGCCGAGACGATCTTCGCTTCCTGCTTGACCAGGGCGGCCTCGTTGGCTGCGCCACGGGCGTCGCCACCGAAGTGCACGAAGTAGTTCAACACGTTGAAGCTGGCCACCCGCAGGTCGCCGCCGACGTTGACCGGGGCGGTCGTACGCGGGTTGGTGACCTTGAAGGTGGTCCGGTCGGCCGGGCGGGTGTCCGCGTCGACCGGGCGGGTGGGCTGCAGACGCCACTCGTTGAAGGCGTACGACAGCACCGAGGGCCCGAAGGTCTCGACCGAGTCGCCGACCCGCAGCGGGCTGTCCTTCGACACGTACGGCGGCAGCAGACCGGCGGTGGACAGGTTGGTGGTCCGGCCGTCGTCGAGCAGGACCCGGCGGGCCTTGTTGTCCGCGGCGATCTGACGGGCCTGCGCCGAGCCGGGGCGGGCCACGTCCGTGGGGGTCAGCGCCGGCTTGTCACCGGCGGCGAGGGCCACCTCGCCGTAGCGGTTGGTGTTGTAGACCTCGGAGACGGCGTACGCGCCGACCGGGGCGACCAGCATCGACTCGACCGACTCGCGGGCGTCGTCGGTCAGCGGAAGCTCCACCGGGACCGGCGCGGGCAGCGGAGCACCCTGCTCGCACACCTGCACGTCGCCACGGGCCGCGATGGTGAGCTGGGTGAGCCCGTTGAACTCGCTGGCCGTACCCCGGACCCGGACCCGGTCGCCGATGGTGACCGTCGGGTGGTTGGCGGTGTTGGTGGTCAGGTAGACGAAGATGCCATCCGAGGCGGTGCCGGCGGCGACCGGACGCTCCCCACCGCTGCCGGCCGTCTGCACGTACACCCCGTTGTAGCCACCGGTGCGGTGGTCGGCGGTGACGACACCCTCGACGGTGACCCGGGTACCGGCCACCGGAGTGGTCGCGCCGGCCCCCTGAACCTGGGCGATGGTGTGGTCGACCGCGATGTCACAGCCGGTCGGCGGGTCTTCCGGACCCGGGCCGCTGGCGGTGTTGCGGACGCCGAAGCTGTTGGGCGCCGGTGCCTTCCAGACTCCGTCGATCTTCTGGAGGGAGTGTCCGACCGGGGTGCTGCTGGACTGCTTGACCCCGATGTCACTGCCGGCCATGCCGTTGGCCGGTCCGCCGACCGCCGTGAAGGTGCCGCCGTAGGTGATGAACTCGGTTACCGAGTTGCTCGGCGAGACCAGCGCGACACCGTCGGGGTCACCGTTCTGGATGCCGTTGACCGGGTACCCGGCGACGACCACACCGGACTCCGGCACCGTCCCGGTCAGTGTCCGGGTGTGGTACGCCGTACCGTTTCCGCCGTTGTAGAGGACGATCTGCCAGCCGGTCAGGTCGAAGCCGGCCGGCGCCTCGATCTCGATCGCCTCGTCGATATCGGTGCCGGCGTTGTCGTAGTGGATCTCGCTGAGGAACGGTGTGGCTGAGGCGGGCGCGGCGAAAGCGGTGGTACCGCTGCCCAGTAAGAGCGCAGTGGCGGTGACCAGTACGCCCGGAATCGTGAGTTGCCGCCTGCTTTTTCGTAGCTGCATCTGCTGGGCCTCCGCAGGGCCTCCGAGGGTGTTAGACCGGTGGAGGATAAGCGGCGCAGATGGCCGTGCGGGAGCCACCAGATGTACCTAATCCGGAAACATGATGGCGGTCGAGGCGGCACTGGCCTGCGTGATCGCTCTCGATGAGCGGAATGTGGACGACCGATCCCGCCCGGTGGCTCAGCTGCCCCGGGCTACCGGCCCGATCAGTTGCCGCTCCGTGCCGGTCATGCTGAGCATCACCCACTGCACCTTGCCCTTGGTGATCAGACCGACCATCTCCGGGTGGAGCTGGGTGAACCAGCTCTGCACGCTGACCAGGCCCAGGGCGTTCGCCGCCGTGGCGGCCTCCGGGGCGGTGAGCCGCTGGAGCACGACGATGTCGCTGCGGACCAGCACCTCGACATCCCAGCCGGCCAGGTCGTCGCGGACCACCAGGGTCGCCCGCCAGGGTGCGCTCAGGTTGGTGTCCGGCCCGGTCACCGGACCGGTATCGATCACGACGAGCTGGGGTTGGGTCGGGGTCGCCGGCAGGGGTGGGGGCACCCCCGGCGGCAGGAAGGAGGCGATCTCCCGGCCGATGACGCAGCGGCGCAGGAAGGCGTCCCACTCCTGTTCCCTGGCGGTCTGGATGAACAGCCGGGCACCCAGGGCCAGGGCGCGGAAGCTGAGCAGTTCCGCGACGCGTACCCCGCCGGTCAGCATCAACCGGGTCGGCTCGGCCCGGAACAGCCGGAGGCCGACCGGTTCCTGCTGGCGATTACGGCCCACCACCAGCCCGCCGCCCCCGGCGACCAGGCTGAGCCCGGCCACGGTGGGCCCGTCGGCTAGGTGCAGGCCGATCCGGCTGCCCGGGAAAGCGACAGTGTTCACCGCAGGAAGCCTCCGAACGGCAGGGTGGCGGTGACGCCATGGGCGTGTTCGCCGTCGAGTCGTTGCAGGCGACCACCCTGACCCCGGATCGCCTCGTGCAGGGCGGTGTCGGCGGCGGTCAGGGCGGTGACGTCCGTACCGATCAATCGGAAGGCCACCTCGACCACGGCGTTGTCGGCACCCTGGCGACCGGTCTCCCGGGCCACCGCGATCGACACCACGGCAGCCGCCGCCGGCAGCCCACGCAGCAGCGGATCCACCTCCCAGTGCCGGTCCGGCCAGTCCACCAGTCGGTGGCAACTCTGCGGGGTGCCCTCCGCCGACCAGCTGCGCCAACTCTCCCGGGCCAGCGGACGGTCCCCCGCCACCGGCTCACCGGTGAGATGGGTCAGGTTGGCGACGGCCGCCAGCACCTCGTCGCGGTTGAGCAGGCGGGCGGTCACCCGGTCCTGCCGAAGCTGGCGTCGGGTCCGGCGGATCGCCGCGGTCAGCGCCGGACGCAGGTCACGGTCGGCGTGAAAATCCGGGGTACGCGGAGCCTGGAGCACCACCCACGCTTGCCGACTGGCCGGCACCGCCCCCTCGGTCAGCTCCCGGTAGGCCCGTTCCACCGCCGCCGCGCGGACCCGAGGGGCCGGGGTGACCTGGATCAGCACCTGCACCGTCACCGGTGGGGCCTGGGGATCGGACGCCGGAAGCAGAGCCATCGGCGACGGCAGGGCCTGCGGACTGCCCACGAGCAGGGCACCCTCGGTCGGATCCACCTCCAGTACGGCACTGAGCCCACCCCGGTGGGTCAGCAGCACCGCGGGCTGGTCGTCGATCTCGACCCGCTCCAGCTCCACGCTGTCCTCAAGATGGGTCAGCAACTGCCATCGGGGGTCCGGCCCGGTGGCGGCCAACTGTCGGCGTCGGCCCCGATAACTCCACCCGACCGCCAACCACTGGTAGAGCCACCGGCCCCGGTGGCGCAGCAGGGTCGGGGAGAGCAGCAGCAACACTGCGGCGGTCACCCCGACGGCCAGGGGGACGCCCTGGCTGGCCGCGGCCAGCACGGCGGCCGCGCCGGCCTGCCAGGCCACCAACTGGGCCACATGGATGCCGGCGATGCGCAAGGGTCGCCGGTACGGGCGTACCACCGGGGTGGCGACTGCGGCGGCCTGGGCGCTGCCGACCGCCTCGGCCAGCGGCGCAGCGCCGGCCGTGGGCCGGGCGGCGGATGCGGCCGGTGCCGCCGCGGTCGCCTGCGCCGCAGCCTGCGCTGTCGCCGTGGCCTGGGCGGCGACGGCGGCCCGGCTGCTGTGCACCGTGCCGACCGGGGCCCGCCCCTGCCCCCGCTGGGGGGCCCAGGCCTGTCCCGCTGCGGTCCCACCGATCGTGGGGGCGGGTGGAACGTCCTGCTGCCCCGGGGCCGCCCGCTGTGGTGGCGGTGCTCCGACGCCCGGGTGCTGCTGCCAGCCCGGTTCGCCCGGCCGTGCCGCGCCCGGATGTGTCACCGCGCGCCCCTCCCTGACCGGCCCGGCATGATCAACGCCCGATCGCGGCGCGCACGTCGGCAACGGTCACCGTACGCAGTTCATCGAGACTGGGGCGCTGGCCGGACTGCCGCAGCCGCTGCGCCTGCGCCTTGCGGACACCTTCGAACAGTTTGCGGGCCTCCCGCGCGTTGCCGAAGTTCTGATCCCGCTCGATCGTGCCGAAGTGCTCCCGCAGCAGGTCGGAGACCCCCTCGGCGAGCAGGTACTCGTCCCCGCCGGCCATCCGTTCCACGATGACGACCAGCTGCTCCGGGGCGTAGTTGCCGAACTCGATGGTCTTGGCGAAGCGGGAGGCCAGACCGGGGTTGGCGTCCAGGAACTGGAGCATCTCCCCGGTGTAACCGGCGGCGATCACCGCTATCTCGTCGCGGTGATCCTCCATCAGCTTGACCAGGGTGTCGATGGCCTCCTGCCCGAAGTCACCCCCGCTGCCGGAGGACCGGGACAGGGTGTACGCCTCGTCGATGAACAGCACACCCCCGCGCGCCATCTCGAAGGCGGCGGCGGTCTTCTCGGCGGTGTGGCCGATGTACTGACCGACCAGATCACGGCGGGAGACCTCACGGAAGGCGCCACCGGGCAGGGCGCCCAGCCCGGCTAGCAGGTCACCGTAGATGCGGGCCACAGTGGTCTTACCGGTACCGGGGGCGCCCGCGAAGATGAGGTGATGGCTGACCGCACCGACCGGCAGCCCGGCGCTGCGTCGCCACTCGTTGACCTGGATCTCGTCGATGAGGGCCCGGACCTCCTCCTTCACCGACTCCAGGCCGACCATCTGCTCCAACTCGGCCAGCAGCTTGTCCACTCGGGCGGTGTCCTGGGGGGCGGCCACCCGGGCGGCGTCCGCGCCGTAGGCCGCCTTCCGGTTCGCCGTACCCTCCACGATGGTCGGGGTCGCCCCCTCGGCGATCTCGATCGCGGGCTGGGCGTTGTTCTCGGTGCTGCACTCCTCGACCGTGCCGTGGCAGCCCCGGGCGAAGGAGATCGCCGGGCCTCGGGTGTCCCTGATCCGGCAGCGCCGCAGCACGGGGGCGCTCTGGTGCACCACCGCCACCCCGGCATGACCGGTCTGGGAGATGTCGCAGGCCTCGATGGTCGGACGGCCGTACTGGTAGACGTAGATGCCCCGGTTGCCGCAGCGGGTCACCGTGCTGGTGCTGATCGTCGGGGCCGCCCCGATGCGCACGATGATGCCGTCCTCGCTGAGGTCGGTGAACTCGCACCCCTCCACGGTGCCGTCGGAGTCCTCGACGACCAGGCCGTACCGTCCGCCGGTGACCCGGCAACGGGTCAGGGTGAACTCCGAGCGGCCACCCAACTGGATCGCCGCGCCGAAGCCGGCGCTCAGCTCACAGCCGGTCATGGTCAGGTTGGCCCGGTCGCCCACCACCCCGGGTGCGTCACCGGCCTTGAGGACGAGGTCGCGCAGCTCCAACCGACCGGAGTTGCAGGACACCGTCGGGTAGGTGCCGGAGGAGGCGTCGATGGTGACCGTTCCCGCGCCCTGGGCGGCGACGACGGTGACCGCCCGGTCGTTGACGAACAGCGCCTCGTAGTAGGTGCCGGGGCTGACCGAGACGACCGTGTCGTCACTGGCCACCGCCAGAGCCTCCCCGATGGACGGGTAGGCGCCGGGCTGATCCGGGGAGACGAGAAGGGTGCGCGTCATGACTCCGGCTTCGTACGACGGTGAGGGGCTTGGCCGACGATATCCCAGGCGGGCTATGTCTCGGAGTCCCGTACCGGGTCACCGGGTGACGGTGAGTCCGCTCGATAGGCTGCCCTGGGTGGACCCGGCCCGCTGGTGGTGCCGGGGTCCCGGTCTACCGGGGGAGGACGGATGACCCAGCTGCGGATGCTTCCGCTGGTGGCGGGTGCCCTGCTGGTCGATGGGACCGTCCACACGCACACCTCCGTACGGGGTGATGTCGCCCCACGTCTGCACCCGGTGGTCCGGCGGTTCCTGCACGAGCTGCCGGTCGGGCAGCGGGAGCGGTTCACCGGCTGGTGCGCGGAGCCGGTGCTGATCTCCGACCGGTTGTACGCCGCCGAGGCCGACGGTCCGCCCCTGAACTCCACCCGGGCCCGCTCCCTGCTGTGGGGGGCCAAGGTGCACCTGACCCGGGTACGGGAGGAGGGCGACCCGCGTCATGGCCAGACTCAGCCACCCTGCCGGTCGTGTGCGGCCCTGTTGGACTGGTTCGGTATGGAGGCGTTGACATGACCGAGCGCTTTCCACCCCCGGTGGCCGAGCTGCTGGCCACCGCAGGCTGGTCACCCCAGGTGCGGGACGAGAACCGGGCCCGGGAGTGGGCGGTACGCCTAGCCGCCGACGCCACCCCGGACGGGCGCCAGCACGTCATGACGACCGCCGCCGTGCAGGCGTACGCCGAGTTCGGGGGACTGCGGCTCCGCCCATCGGGCGACGGGGAGCAGGTCGCCCCCAGTGAGATCCACCTAGATCCCTTCCGGGTACGACACTCCGTGGCCACCCTGGCGGAGTTGGCCACCGTCATCGGGGTGCCCCTCAGTCCCCTCGGTGAGGAGGGTGACGGCACCGGCATCCTGGCCATCGACGAGCAGGGCCGGGTGTTCGTCCTGGACCACACCGGCGACTGGTACCTGGGGGCGAGCCTCGACGAGGCGCTCGGCACCCTGCTGCTCGGCCGCCGGCCCGCCCGGGTGCGCGAGGACGGCACCTGGTGACCACCCCGTTACCGCCGACCGGCTGGCAACCGAGCACCAGCACGGAACACGCGCTGCTGGCGGCGGTCGAGAACGACGACACCGTGGCCTTCCTGACCGCCCTCGCCACCGGAGCGCTGCTGGTGCCGGTGCCGCCCTCGGCGACCCCCGCCGAGCCGGTGGCCTGGCCTACCGGCCACCACGAGGGGGTCACCCATGTGATGGCCTACACCTCTCCGGGGGCCATCGCCGCCGGGCTGCCCGGTCAGGACGTCAGCTACCGGGTGTCGGTGCTGACCGACCTGGCCGTCGACTGGCCGGACGAGGCCTGGGTGCTGGCCGTGAACGCCGGGCTGCCCATCGGGGTACGACTGACCGCGGAGGAACTGGCCACTCTCACCGCCGCCTCGGTGGAGGTGGAGAAGCCGCTCCGCGACGCGATCCAACGGCAGGACCCGGACGCCCTGATGTCCGCCCTGCTGCGTACCGAACTGGTGCTTCCGCTGCGACCGGGCGGCCCGGCGACCCGTGACCTCGGCGACCCGGAGTTCCCCTGGTGGGTGCTGCCGGACGAGCAGGGGCGGCCCAGCGTGCCGGTGTTCACCTCGGAGGCCCGGCTGCGCCAGGCCCTCGGAGATCACGAGCTGGTGGTGGTCAGCAGCCTCCAGGTCACCGAACACTGGCCGGACCCCTCCTGGCAGTTGTCCCTCAACCCGGAGACACCCTTGGCCGCGGCGCTGCCCGGCGAAGCGGTGTTGGCCCTGCGCGACTGGTTCGGCGAACTGCGGGTCGTACTCGACGGTGCCGCCGAGCAGGAGCGCGGCCGACGGGTCAGCGCGGTCTACGCCGACCCGTCGACAGTGGGGGTACCGGTGTCGCCGCCCGCCACCCAGCCGATGGTCGAGGAGGAGGACGAGGGGCCCGCTGTGGACGTCCCGCTGCGGCTGCAACTGGTCATCGCCCACCGCTACCTGCCGTCCTACCTGGACGACGGGTACGACCGGGCGGCCGGTCTGGTGCACACCTGGCACGGGCCCGGACGGGACACCCCGCTGCGGCTCTACCGGCGGCTGGGCCTGCTCGGCGCGGGCTCACCCTTCGAGGAGTCCGACGCGTGGGTGGCGGTGCTGCGCTGGACACCCGGCGAGGACACGCCCCCGGAGTGGGGTCAGGGCTCGCCACGGATGGAGTCGTTGGTCGTCCCGGACGGCACCGAACTGCGCTGCCTGCACCAGGACGGCCGGGACGAGTTCCTGGCCCGCTTCGACGCCACCGCCCGCCGCTGGACCCCCGCCTGACCGATCCGGCGACGATCCCCGACCGCTGGTCAGCGCCGTCGGCCGGGTCTCGGTGAGCGCGGTCGGCCGGCGAACCAGGTACGGGCCGGCGGGCTCTTGATCAGAGCCAGGGCCACCCCGGCCAGCCCGCCCACCACCAGGGGGGTGACCATCGTCGGCGCGAAGCTCAGCTTGCCCTGCACCAGCAGCACCACGAGGACGACGACGAACAGCCCGAAGGTGAAACCGGCCGGCACGGCCAGCCCCTGGGCGCTGTCGCCGGTCCAGGCCATCAGGATCCCCAGCGCGCCGAGCATCACCACCAGCAGGGCGATCGCCAGCACCCCCGCCCCGATACCCACCACCAGTGCCCGACCCAGCCCGTCACCCTCGGCTCCCAGCATGGCCCGGAAGAAGGCGATACCGGCGATCAGCCAGGTCACGATGGAGGGCAGCATCAGCAGGACCGCCAGGGTGACGACGAAGGGCCGTCGGGCGGACGGCTTCCCCGCAGCGGGTGCGGGCTGGCCACCCGGAGCACCCGGAGCGGGCATCGGGTGCCCGCCGGGAGTCGGTTGTCGGCCGGGCAACTGGGGTGCGCCGGGCAGGTGATGCCCGTCCGGTGTCTGGTAGGGGTCGGAGGGTGGGGGCGGAAACCCGCCGGTAGGGGTGGCCGACATCGGTGACCTCCTGAGGTCGGGTCGCTCAGCCGGGCGGCCGCCGCCAGACCTCGTCCGGGGCCTGCCCAGGCTGATCCGGGCCGTCCCAAGGCCCGGCACCGGCTCCCACAGCGCCCACCGGGGCGGGTGGAGCCTCGTCGACGAGTTCGGCATTGCGTCGCCGGGTGCGCAGCATCCAGACCGTGGCGACGGTCCCGCCGACGAGCAGGACGAGTACGGCGATGATGGCGGCCCAGACGAGGATCAGCACGTCGTCATCGCGCTCCCGGGGATTGGCCAGGGCCGGGTCGAGGGGTGCGGCCGGCGGAGCACTGGCCCGAGGGCTGGCCCGCCCGTCCGGCTCACCGGTCAGGGCGGTCCGCAGGTCGAGCACCCCCCACCCGTAGTCGAGGTCCCGACCGGGGGCCCCGGCGTCGCGGGTGGTCTCCAGCAGCCGCGAGAACAACTCGTACGCGTTCAGGTCCGGGTACTTGGCCTTGACCAGGGCCATCGCGCCGGAGACGAGCGCGGCGCTGCTGCTGCTGCCGAGCGAGGTGACGTACCTGTTCCCCGGGGCGGCCTGGACGATGTCCTCGCCCGGGGCGGCGATGTTCACCTCTTCGGCCGGCAGGGCCGCCTTCTTGCTGATGACACCGTTGCGGTCGGTCCCGTTGACGGCGATCGTGGCCGGGTGGCGAGCCGGGTTGCTGATGATGATGTCTTCGCGGTTGCCCACGGCGGCGACCACGACGATGTTGCGTTGGTAGGCCCGGGCGACCGCGCGATCCAGTTCCTCGTTGAAGCTGCTGCCGAGGGAGACGTTGATGATGTCCGCGCCGTTGTCGATCGCCCAGTTGATCCCGGCGGCGACCGCCGTGGGGGCGATCAGCGGGCTCTTCTCGCTCTTGATGGTCACCGGCAGGATCTTGGCCTTCGGTGCGACCCCGAGCACCCCGTCGGCATTGCCCGGCCCGTGTCCGTGCCCGGCGATCAGCGAGGCCATTCCGGTGCCGTGGCCCACCCGGTCGACCCCACCCTTGGTGCCCTCCTCGTAAAGGTCCGCGCCGGGCAGGACGTTGTCCTTTAGATCCCGGTGTTTGGCGTCCACCCCGGTGTCCACCACGGCCACGACGACACCCTCACCCTGGCTGATCTTGTGCAGCTCGGGGAGTTCCAGGGCCTTGACATGCCACGAGTCGTCCCTGGTGGAATCCGCCAGGGACGGTGCCGCGGGCAGGGCCAGCGCCGCCAGGACGCCGGCGGTGCTGAGCGCCAGGACGGCAGCCGGTCGGGTGAGGACACGCATGCCCGTCCACCTTCCTCTGTGGTTCGTTACGGAGACGGCCGAAAACGGGCGTTCACCGCATGGTACGGGCCAGCCACCGGTGCTGCGGTGAGCTGGCCCGTCCGTGTTCAACTCTGACCCAGCGCCCTGCCCTGCTCCCTGGGGCGGTGCTCCGCCGGCGCCTCGACGACCCCGACGGCGGAGGACTCGGTGGCCCACAGTTCGTCGTCGCCGTCGCCGTACTCCCAGGTGTCCTGATCCTGGTCCCGCTGGGCGTCCTTGCGCGGGCCCGGCAGGACCGGCCCACCCCGTCGGCCGCCGAGCGAGGGGGCCGGACCGGTGGTCGGTGCCGGACGTGCGGCACCGGCGCGACCGTTCAGATCGGGCCTACCGGCGCCGCCCGGCACCCCCGGGCCGCCGGTCGCCCGGACGCCGGGCGGGGTGGCGGGGTGACCACCGAGGGGAGCACCCGGCCGGGAGGGGGTGCCCGGGGCCGACCCGCGCTGCCCACCCAGGCTGGGGGGCGGCGAGGCGGGACGTCCGGGCGTGCCGCCCCGCTGACCGGGAGGTGCCGTGGAGCCCGGCAGGCGCGGGCTGGAGGGCGGTGGGGTGGTCGACGGGGCCGGTCGGAGTGGACCGGCACCGGGGCGCCCGGGGACACCGGTGTTGCCCGGCAGGGTCGGGCGGTTCGGCGCGGGCCCACGTCGGCCGTTGCCCGGCGCACCGGAGCCGTTGCCCGGGCCGCCCGCACCCGGCAGGGTCGGCCGGTTCGGCGCGGGACCCCGGCCACCGCCCGGCGCGGGCGGGCCACCGGAGCCCGGCAGGGTGGTCCGGGGGGCGTTCGGTCGGGTGCCCGGCGGCGTTACCGGCCCGGTGTTGCCCGGCGGCAGCATCGGCGACACCGGTGGGCCGCCCGGCACGGGTGCGTTCGGGGTGGCCGTGACCGGCGGCGGGGTGGGTGCCGGCCCCGGTGGGGGCACCGTGGTGGTGCCACCGGAGAGGTTGACCCCCTCGGGCGGGGTCGGGGGGGCGTTGGTCTCCGGTGTCGGGACGCTCATCTCCGGCTCGCCGGGCCGCCCCGGCCGGGGCGGCAGTTCCGGCTGGTTCGGCACCTCCCGGACCAGGCCGGTGACCTTCGGAGGTGGCCCGGAGCCGGGCCGGGTGGGGGCGGCCGGTCGCCCCGGTCCGCCGCCGGGACGTCCCGGTCCGCCCGGCAGGTTCTTGCCGTCGAAGAGGGCCGCCTCGGTCGGGCCCTTGAACTTGCCGCCGCGCGAGATGTTCGAGATGTACACGTCGATGTACATGTCGGCCAGGGGCTTGGTGATGTTCTTGGCGCGCTGGTGAAACTCCTTCTGGACCTCTTCGTACGTCTTGTGCTTGTCGCCGAGGATGTCGCCGAAGGTAATCTCCGACTTGTCCTTCTCAAAGATCTGCTGCTGGCGCTTCTGCTCGTTCGTGTACTCCTGCCACAGTTGGGTCATCTCCCGCTGGGCTGACGAGATCTTGCTGGCCAACTGCTCCAGACCGATGGCGTTGTTGCTGGCCACGTTCTTCCACTCGTCCAGTGAGTGCAGGGTCGCACCCACCTTCGACATGAAGACCCGAGCGGCCGGCGACTGCCACTTCTTGTCCAGGGCATTGGCGTGCCGCTGGAGGTTGTCCCGGGTGGACTCCAGCAGGCTCGCCGTCCGCCGCCACATCTCGGCGAGCGCGGTGGTGCGTTCGTCGCTCTCCTTGCGGACGTACTCCCACATCTGCTCGATGTTGACGCCGTCCCACTTGGTGGGCTCGTACGGCGACGCCTGGTCGGACCGTTCGGCCGCGTAGTCGTCCCGCATCCCCCCGTACGCCGGGTAGCTGATCGGCGTGTAGCCGTAGTAGTCGTCGCTCATTCCCGCTCCTCAGGTCCCCCGCAGCACCTGGCAGTAGTCATCGCAGGCTCGACTGGTCCAGACGGAATTCGTCACCGTACATGCGCTGGTCCTCGCCCGGGATCTCGTAGGCCCCCGGACCGTCACCCACGGTCTCCGAGGCGGTCCACGCGGGCGCCTTCTCCCGGGTGTCCTCCGTCGGGCAGGAGTCCATCCCGTGGTACGGGCCGACCGGCTCCGGGTTCCTCGCCTGCTCGGGTACGACCTCCGCGGGGTCGCCCTCCTGCTGCCACTTGCCGCTGAGGGTGTTCTGGCCGTCCACCGCGTTGAAGGCGTTGTAGACGTCGTCGTTGGTGGCCTCGGCCAGCGCGTCACCCAGCAGGTACTCAGCGGAGATGGAGGTGGCCGCCGCGCTCAGCGCGGTCAGACCCTTGATCACATCGCCGATCAGGTGCGACACGGCCATCCGGCTCTCGTCGTGCCGACCCCGGAAGAAGGCGGCCTCTTTCAGCCCCCCGCTGCCGAAGGGTGCCTGCACGGTGAGCATCGGGCTAAGGCCCCGCTCGAAGCTGGGCTGGAAGTTGTTCTCCAGCTCCTTGCGGATGGCCGTGGCGAAGTCCTGCAACTGGTTGACGTCGACGTCGATGGTTTCGTTGACGAGCCACTCGCCGCTCATGGTCCCTCCCCCGTTGGCTCACACGGTGCTGGCGCGCCTGCCCGATCTCCGCTCTCGGATCGACGCAGCCGCACACCGCAGGTCCACTTTGGCTGACGGTAGTCCGGTCCGGCAACCCCGTGGGTCCCCTACCCACGAGGTGGAAGATTCACCAACTGCACCAGTCGGGTGCCGCCCCGTCGGGAGACCAGCCAGCCCCGACCCGGCGGCAGGGGTCCGGGTCGCACCGTGCCGAGCAGCACCCCCTCGTCCCGGTTGCCGGACATCACGATGCCGGGGGTGCTGATCTCCCGCAACCGCATCAGCACCGGCTCGTAGAGCGCCCGGCTGGCCCCACCGGTGCGGCGGGCGACGATCAGGTGCAGACCGATGTCCCGGGCCTGGGGCAGGAACTCCAGCAGGGGGGTCAGCGGGTTGCTGCCCGCGCCGGCGACCAGGTCGTAGTCGTCGACCAGGACATACAGGTCCGGCCCCTTCCACCAGTCCCGGGCCCGCAGCCGCTCGGCGTTGATGTCCGCCGGTGGCAGCCGGTCCCGCATGACGGCGGCGACCTCGGCCACGATGCTCTCGGTGATCTGCGCCGTCGAGCCGTACCCGATCAGGTGCGGGGTCTCGATGTCGCCCAGCAGGCTGCGCCGGTAGTCGACGATGACCAGCCGGGCCTCGGTCAGATCCCGGGTGTCGACGATGGTCTGCGCCAGCGACCGCAGGAAGGTGCTCTTACCGGACTCGCCGTCGCCGAAGAGGATGAAGTGCGGATCGGTGGCGAAGTCCAGGTGCACCGGGGAAAGGTCGACCTCGGCGATGCCGATCGGGATCCCGGGCTGCCCGGTGTTCGGCAGGCTGCCGTACGGGACCTCCGGCGGGAGCAGCCGGATCGGTGGGGCACCCGGCCCCTGCCAGGCGGCGGCCAGGTCGGTGGCCAGCTTGCGGGCCCCCTCGGGGAGGGTCTCCGACTCCTGGGCACCGTCGATGCGCGGCAGGGCCGCCAGGAACTGCTGCCCGTCCGGGGTGATGCCGCGACCGGGTGCCTTCTCCGGCACGTTCATCGCCGCCCGGCGGTCCAGGTTGGAGTCGCTGGCGTCGGCCAGCCACAACTCGATCCGGGTACCGAAGACGTCCCGGACGGCCGGCCGCAGGTCCATCCAGCGGCCGGCGGTGACGATCAGGTGGATGCCGAAGGAGAGGCCCCGGTTGGCGATGTCGTTGATGGTCGGTTCCAGGTCCTCGAACTCCGAGCGCAGGGTCCCCCAGCCGTCGATGACCAGGAACACGTCGCCGAAGGGGTCGTCGCCGTGCTGGCCGTGCCGGCGGGCCCGCCGGTACTCGGCCATCGAGTCGACACCCCGCTCGGCGAACCGCCGCTCCCGCTCACCCATCAACAGCTGCAACTCGGCGACCGTACGTCGGACCAGGCCCGCGTCCAGCCGGGTAGCCACCGAACCGACATGCGGCAGGTCCCGCAGCGAGGACAGGGCGCTGCTGCCCAGGTCCAGGCAGTACACCTGGGTCTCCCGGGGGGTGTGGGTCAGCGCCAGGGAGGTGACGATCGTCCGCAGCAGGGTGCTCTTGCCGCTCTGCGGCCCCCCGACGATCACGGCGTGACCGGCCGCCCCGGCCAGGTCGAACCAGAGCACGTCCCGGCGCTGCTCGAAGGGCTTGTCGACGATGCCGACGGCCACCTGCAACTCGCCCAGCAGACCGGCGTGCGCCACGGTCACCCCACGGGCCGGGTCGGCCGTCAGCGGCGGCAGCAACTGGTCCAGGGTCGGTGGCTCGGCCAGCGGCGGAAGCCACACCTGGTGGGCCGGCTTGCCCCGGCCGGTGAGTCGCCCGACCAGGATGTCCAGCACACTCTCGCCGACCCCGTCGACCGGCTCCGGAGCCTCCTCCTCCTTGGGGGTACGGGTCACCGGGGGCGCCACGTAGCCGGTGGTGTACTCGCGTACCCGGTCCTCGCCGTCACCGGCCGCGACCGCCGCGGCGGTCTTGCTGCGGTAGGTGCCGGAGACGTACGCGGCCTTGAACCGGACCAGCGGTTCGGTGCCGAAACGCAGGTACCCGTGCCCGGGAGAGCGGGGCAACTCGTAGGCGTCCGTCGCGCCGAGCACCACCCGTGACTCCATCGCCGAGAAGGTCCGCAGACCGATCCGGTACGACAGGTGGGTGTCCAGCCCGCGCAGCCGCCCCTCCTCCAGTCGCTGCGAGGCCAGCAGCAGGTGTACGCCGAGAGACCGACCCACCCGACCGATCTGCACGAACATGTCGATGAAGTCGGGTTTCGCGGTGAGCAGCTCGGAGAACTCGTCACAGATGATCAGCAGGCTGGGCAGCGGCGACAGCGGAGCGCCCGCCGCCCGGGCCTTCTCGTAGTCGCGCTGGGAGGCGTAGTTGCCGGCCGAGCGCAGCAGTTCCTGGCGGCGGACCAGCTCACCGTTGATGGCGTCGGTCATCCGGTCCACC
This sequence comes from Micromonospora sp. NBC_01739, assembly GCF_035920385.1. Taxonomy (GTDB): domain Bacteria; phylum Actinomycetota; class Actinomycetes; order Mycobacteriales; family Micromonosporaceae; genus Micromonospora. The sequence continues at coordinate 5,163,955 of NZ_CP109151.1, forward strand.
AGCGGCAACTCGTCGGCCAGGTTGGTGATCACCGCGCTGGTGTGCGGCAGGCCGTCCAGCCGGGTGAAGGTGGCACCACCCTTGAAGTCGACCAGGACGAAGTTGAGGCTCTCCGAGGAGTGGGTCGCGGCCAGGGCCAGCACCAGGGTGCGCAGCAGCTCGGACTTACCGGAACCGGTGGCACCGATGAGCAGCCCGTGCGGGCCCATGCCGTCCTGCGCCGACTCCTTGAGGTCCAGCTCCACCGGGCCGCCGTCGACACCCATGCCGATCGGCACCCGCAGCCGGTCCCGGTTGGGCCGGGGCTGCCAGGCCCGATCGACGTCGAACTCGTACGGGTCACCGATGTCCAGCAGCTCGGTCAGGCCCATCTCGCTGGTCAGCGGGGTGTCGCCACCGCCCCGGGAGGCGGCCGACAGCCGCAGCGGGGCCAACTGCATGGCCAGCGCCTCGATCTCGGCCACCCCGCAGTCGTCCGCCCGGCCGATCTCCGCCGGGCCGTCCACCGTCAGGCTGCGCAGCTGCCGATCCGTGGTCACGTCGAGCACCAGACGGGCCCGGTCGAGCATCCGGGGCGGCGGGGTGGACAGGTCGAGCAGGGTCACCCCCTCCACCCCGCCGTCGGTCATCAGGTGGTCGGAACCGGCGGTGTCACCGCCGTCGATGACCACCAGCACGTGTGGCCCGCCGACCTGGGTCCCTCCGCCGCTGGCGTTGAACCGGGGCCGACTGGCCAGCACGTCGTCGAGCATCGCCTCCAGACCGGTCACCGAGGGGGAGACCAGGCGCAGTTGCCCCAGGGCGTCCGTACGCGAGGGGTGCAGCGCGTGTGGCAGCCACTTCGTCCACTCCCAGTCGTCACGACGTTCCGGGGAGACGCAGATCGCGACGAGCATGTCGTCGGGGGCGTGGAAGGCGGTGGCCTGGGCCAGCACGGCCCGCACCATGCCCCGGGCGGCGTCCGTGTCGCCCCGCAGGTGTACCCGGGCGAAACCGTTCAGGGCCATGGTCACCGGCAGGTCCGGCACCTCGCCGTAGGTGGTGAGGAATCGGCGCAGGGCCAGCGCGCACATCGGCTCCAACTTCTCCAGCGAGGTGGCCGGGGGCGGCACCAGCGGAGTGGCCAGTTCCTGCGGGCCCAGACCGATCCGGACGGTGCCGAAGTCCACATCGCTGCGGCGGCGTTCCCACAGCCGGGGTCCCAGCGGCAGGGACCACAGGGTGTCCGGGTCCGGGTGCCGGTAGAAGGCGGCCTCCCGCTGTCGGCGGATGGTCTTGAGAACCCGTCGGCGCTGCCGGGACAGGTGGGTCATGTACTCCCGGCGCTTCTGCAGCATCTCCTGCTTGCTCGGGCCCCCGGAGTTGTTCGTCAACTGGGCCCCGAGCATCCCGATGGCGGAGAGTCCGAACAGGCCGCCGGTGACATACCCCAGGGTGGATCCGCCACGACCGGCGAACATCAGGGCCATCGCGAAGGAACCGGCGAGCATCGGCAGCAGCATCATCATCTGCCCCCACGCCTTGCCGCTGGGTGGGGGTACCTCCGGAGGCGGGTCCAGGAGCACCTCGCCGGAGGGGTACTCCGGTTCCGGCTGTCGGGCGGGTCGTTTGACGACGACCGTGCTCACGTGACAGACCTCCGTTGCCTCTTCTGGGCGTGATGGTCACGCCCGGCACCCCCGTACGCTCGGCCACCGCCGTGAACCGGCACCCGCGTCACCGGCACATGGTAGGTAGCCTTCTCCCGTCATGACAGCAGCGGGCCGATCGATCGAGCCCGCTTCGCGTACCGAAGGGTCTTCAGTGGTCACCCAGGCCGGAACCGGACTCGCGCGTATCGCCGTCGTCGCACCCAGTCGGCGGCTTGATCTAGCCCTGCCCGAGCACCTGCCGCTGGTCGGGCTGCTGCCTGCGGTGCTGCGTCAAGCCGACGAGGAGCCCTCGGACGGCACCGCCCACGGTGGCTGGATGCTGCGTCGCAGTGACGGCAGTGCCATCGACCTGAGCCGTACCCTCGCCGCCCAGAACGTCCGCGACGGCGAGACCCTGCACCTGGTGCCCCGCCGCACCGAGTGGCCGGAGCTGGCGTACGACGATCTGATGGAGGCCGTGGCCGACGGGGCCCGGCGGCGGGGGGTGGCCTGGACCCCGTTCGCCACCCGGCTGACCGGCCTGATCGTGGCCGGGGTGCTGCTGCTGCTCGGCCTGGCCGTGATCGTGACCTCCGAACAACCCGGTTGGCTCGGTGGCGCGGTGGCCCTCGGCGCCGCCGCGCTGCTGCTGATCAGCGGCATCGTGCTGTCCCGGGCGATGGCCGACTCCCTGGCCGGTGCGGTGGTGGCCGCCGCCGGCCTGCCCTACGCCTTCGTCGGCGGGGTGCTGGTGATCGGCACCGGGGAGTCGGTGTGGGCCCTGGGGGCACCGCACATCCTGCTCGGCTCGGCCGTGCTGCTGCTGTCCGGTCTGCTCGGCCTGCTCGGGGTGGGGGACGCCACCCGGGTCTTCGTGGCGGCGGTCTTCGTCGGCTTCTGGGGCATGGTCGGTGGACTGCTGGCCCTGGGCTCGATGGACGCCGCACAGGGCAGCGCCGTGGTGGTCAGCGCGGTGGCCCTGCTGCTGCCGGCCATGCCGCTGCTCTCCGTACGGCTGGGCAAGATGCCGATGCCGGCCCTGCCGCGTACCGCCGAGGACCTGCTGCGCGACGAACCGCAACCCAAGCGGGAGGTGGTCTACCAGGCCACCGCCCGGGCCGACGAGGTGCTCACCGGCATGATCTTCGGTGCCTTCCTGGTCACCATCGGCTGCCTGGTGGTGCTCACCGCCACCGGGACCACCGCCGCCCTGCTGCTCTCCGCCGTGATCTCGTTGGGCTACCTGCTGCGGGCCCGGCTGGTGCCGACCGTCCGGCACCGGGTCCCGATGCTGGCCGTCGGCCTGGTGGGGCTGGGTCTGCTGCCGCTGGTCGGCGCCGCGGACGCCTCCACGGCCGGTCGGGTGCTGGCCGTGTTGCCGGTGGCCCTGGTGGCCGCCGGGGTCTCCGCCGCCGCCGGGCTCGCCTACAGCCGGCGGGCCCCCTCACCCCGGCTGGCCCGGTTCGGTGACGTCCTGGACATCCTGCTCCAACTCGCCGTGGTGCCGGTGGCCTGCAGCGTGCTGGGCCTGTACGCCTTCATGCGGGCGATCAACGGCTGACCGGCGGCCTCACCAGTCGAGCTCACTGGCCTCGGTCATCTCATCGCCCCGGATCAGGCTGACGATGGCCGAGTCCAGATCCGGCCCGACGAGGAACTCGTCGGCCCAGTGCAGCAGGAAGACCCGTCCCTGGGCATCCATCACCAGCTCGGAGGGGCCGTCCTCGTTGTTGCCGATCGGGTAGACCGGGGTGTCGTACTCCTCGATGAAACCCCGGGCGCCCTCGGTCGTCACCCCACCGCGGGTGGGGTGGAGATAGCTGGTGAAGCCACCGCCGGGCCGGCCGCTGCGGCCGAACTGGGGCAGGGTCAGGCCACCGAACTCGATCAGGGCGGCCCGTGCCGCGGGGGGACACTCCAGGCCGGCCAGATCATCGGCGAACCGGACCATCCAGTGCTCCACCGCCGAGGTGACATCCCGCCCGGGGAACCACCCGGCCGACTCCAGAACGTGGCGTACCTCCGGCGGGAAGCGACCCTCGGCCGCCTGGCGGCGGGTGTACCGCTCGGCGATCAGGTGCTCCGGCAGCGACGGCCACTGGGACACCTCCCCGGTCTGCCGGTCGATGACCGCCCGGGGGTAACCCGTGGCCGGTGGCGGTGCCGGGGGGCCCTCGGTGGCCGCACCCGCCGGCTCGGCCCGCCATGCGACATAGCCCAGGTCGAATTCGTGCAGGAAGACCTCGGGCGGGGGCCCGGGCCGACCGGCGGCGGCCCATTGCCGGGCGATCGCCAGGGCCTGGTCACGACTGATCATCGTTGCGCTCCTCGGGCTGCCGTCCTCGGCGTCGAGGGTCGACGCCGGGTGCGGGAACCGGCGGACTCGACATCGTGCCTATGGTAGGCACCGCGGTCCGGCGATCGTGACCGTGCCGGCGTACGCCAGGGGGAGGGTGCCATGCCGTCGCGGCGGGACCAGGTTCAGTCGTACCAGTTCTTCGTGCAGCGGATGACCTCCGCTCTGGTGGCTCGTGAGCCGGATCCGGAGGCGGCGCCGTTCCGTCGGCTGGGTGGTGCCGGCTTCGCCAGTGTCATGGTGGCGGTGCTCTGCCTGGCCGGGGTCGGGGTGTACGGCCTGCTTCGCCCGGGTGGGGCTACCAAGTGGAAGGACGGCGGCGGGGTCATCCTGGAGAAGGAGACCGGCACCCGGTACCTGTACCGGGAGGGCCGGCTGCACCCCGTGGTCAACTACGCCTCCGCCCTGCTGGCCCTGGAATCGGCCGCGCCGACGGTCTCGGTCTCCCGTAACTCCCTGGTCGGCACCCCCCGAGGTCCCCGCATCGGCATCCCGGACGCGCCGGACGCGCTGCCGGCACCGGGCCGCATCCTGGACGGTGCGTGGACCCTGTGCACCCAGCCCGCCCGGGACCCGGCCGGGGGCGTCGTCGCCACCACCGTGCTGACGGTCGGCCGGGCCCCCAGCGGGGGCCGGGAGCCGGGCGACGCGGCCGTGCTGGTCCGCGACCGCAAGACCAAGCGGCTGCACCTGGTCTGGCGTGACCACCGGTACGAAATCCGCAACGAGAAGGTCGTGCTGGAGGGGCTGGTGATGACCGCCGAACCGGTGGTCGAGGTCGGCGGGGCATGGCTGAACGCCCTGCCCGCCGGTGAGACGATCACCCCCCGGCGGGTGTCCGACCGGGGTGCCTCCTCCACCGCCCTGCCGAACGCCCGGGTCGGTCAGGTCTATGTGGTCAAGAGCCAGAACGACAGCCGCCAGTACTACGTCGTGGAGCGGGAGCGGCTGTTCCCGATCACTCCCGTCCAGGCGGACGTCCTGCTGGCCGACGGCGAGACCCAGGCCGCGTACCAGGACGGGAGCAAGCCCGCCCCGATCGAACTCGCCGCCGGTACGGCCGCCGCCGCCCCCAAGGCCCCCCCGCCCCAGCAGGGGCGACACCGCGCACCGGAGCAGCGCCCGGAGATCGCCCGGCTCAGCGGCAGCGACCCGGCCATCTGTGCGGCGTACCAGCCCGGCCAGGACGAACCGACCGTGCTGCTGGACGCGCAGGTCGAGCCGGTACGCGAACCGGTGCGGACCCGGGAGCAGACCGGCAGCGGAGTCCCGCTGGCCGACCGGGTGGTCATCGAGCCCGGCTACGGGGTACTGGTCAATGCCCTGTCCTCGCCCGATCAGGACAATGGCACCCTGAACCTGGTCACCGACCTGGGCTATCGCTATCCGCTGGCCTCCGAGGGAGTGCCGGCGATGCTCGGCTACTCCGGTGTCCAACCGGTACGCCTGCCGGCGAGCCTGGTGGTGCGGTTGCCCGCCGGACCGGCCCTCGATCCGACCACTGCGAAACAGGCACTTGATCCGGAATGACGGCCAATGCCCATAATGGAGCGGTAGCCGAGTCGGCGGTCTAGCGCGGGCTGGATGCGACCCGTTACCGTTCGAGCGACGATGGTGCGTGAGCGCCGACTTAAAGACCGCCCCCGATGCCCGCGGGGCGATCCCAAACGAGGACGGGGGTGACTTCCGCCATGTCGATGCGTACCGACACCGGCTTGATGCTGAAGACCGAGGGTGACGTCGATGCTGTCGCCGATCGGCTCACCAGCAACCTGAACGGGCTGATGAACCAGCTCGCGCCGCTCTACGACCAGTGGAAGGGTGCTGGTGCGGGTTCGTTCCAGCAGGTTCGTGAGCGGTTCGACCAGGACATGGCCCGGCTGAACGTCGCGCTGCGCGCGATCGCCGAGGCCGTCGGTTCGGCCGGTAAGGACTACGACGTCAGCGACGAGGAGATCCGGGCCGACATGGACACCGCCGGTGCGACCGCCGGCCAGATCACCGCAGCACTGAAGCTCTGACGGGGGAATTCACGATGGAAATCAAGTACAACTTCGCCGGTCTGAACGCGGCGGCCGACAGCTGCAACGGTTCGGTCCGGAACATGACCAGCGAGCTGGAGGGCCTCAAGTCGGGCATCGCCCCGCTGCTGGCCACCTGGGACGGCGACGCCCGCGAGGCGTACTTCCAGCGCCAGCGCGAGTGGGAGTCCGCCGCCAACGACCTGCGTGACCTGCTCACCCGGATCGAGCGGGCGCTGCGCGAGTCGGCCGGCAAGATGCAGGCCCGCGAGGCGGCCAACCGGGCCAAATTCAACGGCTGAGCCGCTACCGCTGCATCCGATGGCCCGGCGATCCGCCGGGCCATCGTCATGTCTGCCCCTGGTGGGTTCGCGGCTGCCGTCAGCCCCGCGAGGTCGAGGAGGGCACCCGGAAGAAGGCCTCCTCGGGCTCGTCGATCTCCGGCCGGGTGGGCGGGGGCGCGGCCGGTCGGGTCGGCCGCCACCGGGTACGCCGCCCGCGCGGCAGCAGACCAGCCAGCACCGCCACCCCGATCGAGATGGTGGCCAGGCCCAGCCCGATCCAGAGGGCCAACTGGCCGAACAAGGCCCAGCGTTCGGCACGGGCCTGGGCCGCGGCGTTCTGCGGCACCTCCGGCAGCGGCGGGGGTGCCACCGGCTTCGCGGTGGTCAGTCGTTCGGTGACCGCACGGTACGGGTTGACCACTCCGCTGCCGTAGCCCTGTGCCGCGTCGCCCCGGGCCGGGTCGGCGGTGGCCAGAATCCGCCGAGTGACCTCCTTGGCCGACAGCCCCGGCTCCGCCGCCCGGATCAGCGCGGCCGTCGCGCTGACCATCGGAGTGGCGAAGCTGGTGCCGTCGTAGGCGGCGTGACCGGTCAACCTGGTCGCCGCCACCACCGCTCCACCCGGGGCCACGATGTCCACGTACGGGCCGATCTGGGACTGTCGGAACCGGGAGCCGGTCTCGTCGATGGCGCCCACCCCGATCACCCCCTCGTAGCTGGCGGGGTAGGGCACCGGATCGGGCCGGGCACCGTCCTGGTGCAGGTTGCCGACGGCGGCGACCAGTACGACATCCTTGTCGACCGCGTACCGGATCGCCCGCTCCACGTCAGGGTCCGGGCGGTAGAGGGTCACCGACATGTTGATCACCTTGGCGCCGTCGTCGACCGCCCGCATGATCGCCTGGCCGAAGACCGCACCGCTGACAGAGGCACCGGCGGTGTCCGCGCTCTCGGTGGCATTGCGCTCGCTGACCCGGATCGGCACGATCGTGGCGTCCGGCGCCAGGCCGTGGAAGCCCACCCCCTCCTGCCGGGTGGCGGCGATGATGCTGGCGACCGCCGTACCGTGCGAGACGCAGTCCACGTCGCCGCCGGGTGCGCCGCGCAGGGCGTCGAATCCGGTGGCCACCCGCCCCGCCAACTGGGGATGACTACTGTCGGTGCCGGAGTCGATCACCGCTACCCGTACCTGGGCACCCGTGCTGAAGGGCCACACCCGCTGCGGGGCCAGCCACCGCTGGTGCCAGGGGGTCTCGGTGTTGACCTCACCGGGGTCGCTCGGATTCTGGCATATCGCCGGATCTGCCTGGGCCGGCGCCGGAGCAGGGACCGCGAGTGCCGTGGTCAGCACCGCCCCCAACAGGGCAAATGTCGCCATAGGACGGATGCGGGCCATTCGTGCTCACCTCCGGTCGACCGGTGCCGGTGAATCCTAGCCACCGTCGCCCATCCCTGATGTCGCCTACATTCAGTATGGTCGAGTCGTCATGTGGCAGGGGCGCGACGGGGGAGGGACACCGCCATGGACGTACAGGCGCTGCGCGCTCGTGCCGACGAGCTGATGGCCCAGTTCGAGCGGATGCGCTCCGGGGTCGGCGACCTTCAGCAGCAGCTCAAGACGGTGAAGGCGACGGTCACCTCCGACGACGGTCTGGTCACCGTCACCGTCGGGCCGCGCGGTCAGGTGACGAAGGTCGAGTTCGACCCGCGCATCTACCGCCGCCCGAACTCCAAGGAACTGTCCGCCACGGTCACCGAGACCATCCACCGCGCCACCGCAAAGGTGATGGGCGAGGTCGAGCGACTGCTCCAGCCGTACGTGCCGGACAGCCAGTTCCAGGCCTACATCGACCACGACCTGGACGGCATCTTCCGCCAGTTGGACAGTGACCTGCCCGGGGAGGACAAGCGATGACCGAGCTCCGCGAGACTTTCGTCAACCCGGACGGCGCGTTGGAGGGTGCCGCCACCCTGACCACCGCCGGTGCCCACCTGGCCGCTCGCTGGCGGGGTCTCGCCGGCACCATCAACACCCTCAACGGTGCCCGGCCCTGGGGCGACGATGAGCCCGGCAAGGAGTTCAACAAGAGCTACCTGGACGGTGAGCAGCCGGCGCAGAAGGTGCTGGACCTGACTGGCGACATCGTGCCCGTGGTGGAGCAGATGGGCCCGGCGGTCAAGGGCGCCGTGGAGGGCACCGTGGATACCGACGACATGGTCAAGACGCTGTTCGGAGGCGGCGGCAAGTAGCCGTTCATACTTCGCGGTAGACATCGGACAGAGGGGCGCACGGGGTGGCGATACCCAATCCCAAGAACTCGCTGGGCGAGTACGGCTGGGTCTGGGACGCCATCTGCTGGGTCAGCGCCGGTGAGGCGTGGCCCACCGGTGACGAGGACCGGATGCGCGAGCTGGCCGATGCCTGGCAGTCCCTGGCTGACCTGGTGCGGGAGACCCTCTCCGAGGCCGACCCGGCGGTCATGAAGATCCTCCAGAACTGGGGTGGCGGGGCCGGCGAGGCTTTCGGGGCCCTGTGGAACCAGATCGGGGTGGACCCGAACACCGGCCTGCCCCTGATCCACGAGATCGCCGCCGCGTACGCATCCGGTTGCGACCAGGCGGCCCTGGAGATCGAGTACGCCAAACTGACCGTGCTGATCGCCGTCATGATCACGGTCATCGCGGTCTTCGTCGCCCTGCTGATGGCCTGGCTGGGTGGGGTCTCCGCCGGTGCCATCCCGGGCATCCTGGCCGCCGGCCGACAGGCCGTGACGGTCGCCTTCCGTCGGCTCATCACCCAGATGGGACGACAGATGCTCACCCGGGCAGGAATGCAGGCGGCCCTGCGCACCGCCGGGTCCCGGGTCGGGCAGATCGTCACGAGTCAGGGCTTCCGGCAGGGCCTCAACCGGCTGGGCCTGGAGCTGCTGGAGGAGATCGGCGAGGAGCTGATCATCGACGTCGGTGCCCAGGCGTACCAGATGCGCAGCGGCGAGCGACGTCAGTGGGACGGCAACCGGACCATGACGGCGGGCGTGGGCGGCGCGTACGGTGCCGTGCTGGGTTCCGGCATGAACTGGGCCGGTCGCAAGGTCGCCCCCAAGATGCCCTTCTCGTTCAGCCCGAACCGGTTGTCCTTCCCGGGCAGCGGGTTGGTGCGCTGGGGCGGCAACAGCATCGCCTCCGGTGCCCAGAACGCCCTCATCTCACCGGCCGCGAGTGTGCTCGCCAACGCCAGCGTCAACCAACAGTTCGTCCTCCCCGGCGCGGACGCCTTCCTCGGCGGATTCGCCAGCGGTGCCGGCCGTACCGGCGCCACCCTCGCCGGTGGCGCCACCGGCAACATGGCCGCGAAGGTCACCAACCTGGGCCTGGACCGGCTGAACGTCTCGACCAATACCGGGGGTCTCGGCGCAGGTTTCGATCCTTCCTCCGGGGTAGGTGGGGTGGACCTCGGCAACCTCGGCAACACCGGCACCGACGGGGGCTCGTCGAGCGGCCCCAGCGGTGGAGACACGGAGACCGGTACCGGCCAGCAGGGCGGGGGGACCAGCCAGTCCGGCGGCGGGACCGTACCGCAGAACGGCTCGGGCTCGATCAGCCTCGCGCCGGCAACGACCGATCCGGCCGTCACGGCACCCTCCGAGGGTTCCCCGACAGTCGGCTCCCCGACGGCTGGTTCTCCGGGCACCGGCGATGTGGACCTGGCCAGCGGTGCCACCGACCAGAGCCCCGCCGCAGCCGACGGGCGGGTCGACGAGACCACCGGGGCGCCCCCGCCCGACGAGGCGGCCACCACCACCGGCGGCGGCGGGGGGCCGAACGAAGGCACCCCGGCTGGCCCGGTCGGAGAGACCACCCCGGACGGCAGCCGGGCCGATCCGGCGACGCCGGTCAGCGAGGCCCCCACCACCGACCGCCCCGGGTCCGGCTCCACCGAGCAGACCGGCCCGGCCGACCGGGTCGACGGCGGGCCGCCAGCCGAGCAGGCCGCTAGAGACACCCCGACGAACACTACCGGTGACCGGTCCCAGAGTCCCGCTGCCGGCAACACCGGCAACCAGGCTCAGGCTCCCGCGGTCGACACCACCGGCGATCGAACTCAGGGTTCCTCGGCCGACACCTCGCCCGATGCCGTGCAGACTGCGCCTGTCGACACCTCGGCCGGCCATACTCCCGGCGTAGGCCCGGCTCCGGACAGCAGCCGCAGCGGTACGAGCGGCGACGGTACCTACGGCCCGGTCGTAGCCGGGGCGGATCCGCTCGCCGCGGACCTTCCCCCGGCCATGGTGCCCGGCGCACCACCGGTCGGCCCTACGGCCGGACCGACCCCGGTCACGGTCGCACCGACCAGCACGGTGAGCCCGCCGCAGGCGACCACCGCGCCGCCCGCCGGCAATATCGCCCCCACGCCGTCGACCTCCTCGCCGACCCCCTCGGCCTCCACCCCGGCAACCCCGGCGGCCACCACCCCCACCACCGGCAACACCGGCACCCAAACGGCACCTGCTCCGAGAGCACCGACCAACACCACGGTCGCGAACTCGGCCGGATCGGTCTCGCTGGCCCCGCCCACCAACACCAGTCCGACCCCACCGACCACTGCCAACCCGGCCTCGCCCACCACCGCCAACCCGGCCTCGCAGACCCATGCCGGTCCGGCCCCGCAGGTTGAGGCCGGCCCGGCCGCCCCGGCCGAGACGGCTGGCGGTAGACCGAATGTCGCCTCCGCGCCCGCAGGGGCCGATGCGAACACCACCCCCGCGCGTACGGGAACCGAGGTGGATGCCACGCCCGGGACCCCGGACGCTGCCCCGGACCCGGCGGCCGACCGGGCCGAACCGGCCGACCGGGCCGAACCGGCTGCCCCGGTGGATCCGGCGGATCGGTCGACGAACGGCGGGCCGGTTGTCATCGTGGCCCCGGTCAGCACGGGGAACCTCCAGTCGGGCGATCCGGCGGTGCCGGGCACCGGCCGGGGCCCGGTGGACCCGAACACTGTTCGGCGTTCCGAAGGACCGACCGGGGGCGGTACCCACAGCTGGCAGACGGCCCCGACGACGGTCGACGGCGATCCGACCGGCCCGGAGGCGGAGCAAGCCCTGATCGAGGCGTCCCGGGCCCTCGCCGAGGCCGCCCGGCGGGCGGTGAAGGACGGCTCGATCTCCCGGGCCAAGCAGCCCGGCACTTCCGGTGCCCTGCTGATGCCCGACGGTGGCATCACCACCCACACCAGCATGACGGCGGACAAGGGCACCAAGCCGCCGACTCAACCGGCCGTGCATCCGCTGGCGCAGGCCGCACTGGATCGTACGGCGGCGGCCCTGCCGGACGGGATCGGCGCCGGGCACGGCAAGTGTGCCGAGGTGGCCCTGGTCTCGGACCAGCTCTACCGGCTCGAAACCCAGTGGCGTGAGGCGGGTCAGCCCGGTCAGTTCGAGCAGTACGCGCTGGACGCCTTCAACGGCGCCAAGATCATCACTCATCAGGTGAAACCGGCGCGGCAGAACGACATCGTCTACGACCTGGGGCACCACCGGCCGCCCTGCCGTTCCTGCGCCCACTTCCTGCCGCAGTTCGCCATCGAGCCGATCGCGGATCCGGAGCGGGACTCCCAGACCTACCAGCCGCCGGTCCCCGGTGCGGTGGGCAACGGACCGCCGTTGAGCGACAACCGACCCTACGGCGACCCGAACGGCCTGGTCCCCCCGGCCCAGACCGACCAGCAGAACCTCGACGCGGCCGTGCCCCGGGACCAGTCGACCGGCCGACCCCTGGTGCACCCGGATCCCCGCGTCGGGCAGTGGGCGAGCCTGGTCAACGACGGGGGCCCGACCGTCCCAGGGCGGGACAACAACTGCGCGGACGTCGGGCTCTCCGTCCTGGCCACCTGGTTCGGTCGGCCGGAGGTGGCTGCGCCGACTGCTGCGTCCGCCCAGGTGGAACAGGGCAGCACGGCCCGGCAGGAGCAGGCCCTGCGTACCGAGTTCACCCACCAGGGAGCCGGCACCCCCGGGCTGGAGGCGGTCGCCGACGCGCTGCGGGCCGCCGGCCCCGGCTCGGCGGCCCTGATCATCACCACCCAGCCGGACGGCAACGGGGCGCACACCTGGAACGCCGTCAACCACGAGGGCACCATCATCTGGGTCGACGCCCAGAACCAGTTGGTCTCCGACCGCGAGCCGGTACACGGCCAACCGGGCAACGTCTGGTCGATCGTGCTCGACGCCGAGGGCGACCCGCATCGCCCCTCGGTCACCGACACCGAAACGGAGACCCGGCCACCGGCACCCCCGGACTCGACGGCGCCCGACGGGACCCAGGTACCCCCCGGCCAGTCCGATCAGCCGGGCGGAAGCCCGGCAGCCGAGGCCCGGTCCGGTCCGGCCGGCACCGGATCCGACAGCCCGAGTGACCCCGGTAGCTCTCCCGGAACCGAGGGCCCCGGCGATCCGGCACCGGACGGCGACCCGGCGCCGAGCCCCTACCTGGACGGGCTCCCGGAGTCGGATCAGGCGACCCTGCACGAGGCGCTGGCCGAGGCGCGCCTGGACGCCGATCGGATCCTGGCCGACCTGCACGGAGTCAACGCCGAGGTGAACGCCCGGCTCGGGCTGACCGGTGCGGACGCGCTGAGCACCCTCGGCGAGCAGCACCGGGTCAAGGGTGCCGAGTCGCTGGCCCGCAAGTACCGCACCGAATGGGAACCGCTGGGCTACGACTTGGACTCCGCGCTGGAGAGCGTCAACGACGTGGTGCGGTTCTCGGTGCAGGGACCGGAGACCGAGGCGTACGGGCCGGCGGTGGACGCCGTGCTGTCCTCGCTGGAGGCGCAGGGCTACCAGGTCACCGACCTGAAGAACTTCTGGCACCCGGGTAACCGGTTCTTCGGCCTGAACTGCACCCTGACCTCGCCGACCGGACGCACCTTCGAGTTGCAGTTCCCGACGGCGACCAGTTACGCGATCGGCAAGCAGACCCATCTGCCGTACGAGGTGATGCGGGATCCCGCGCAGACACCGGCCGCCCGGATCCACGCCTTCCTGGACATCCTCGCGATCAACAAGGCCAACGGCATCGCGGCGAGGATGCCGGGCGGGATGGACACCGCGCGGTTCGACACCCCGAAGAACACCAGCTTCGCGAAGTGGATGTCCTCGCCCGCGCAGGCGGGTACCCGCCAGTCGTATCTCGACTCGCTCGGGCAGCAGGGTCAGACCTTCGCCGAGGTGCTCGCCGCGCGAGGATTGACGGCGTCCGACCTGCCCGGTCTGGATCCTGACCTGATGGGGGGCCCGCATGACGGCGCTGACGTTCGGCTACTTCCTCCTGCGGAGACCGGACGATCCGACGGGTCCACCGGTCAACGTGATCGCCGAGGCGCAGAGTTCGGGACCGACCCAGGCGGTGATCTGGGACCGTCCGACGGGCGCGTGGACCTTCCGTCCGGACGTGGCGGCGGCGATCCTGTGGGCGAATCCGGAACGCCACGCGATCGAACGGGTGGACCGGGCGACCGCGGAACGCCAGGCGGCCCACTTCACGAGGGTGCCGCTGCCGACGGAGGCCGAACTGACGGAGATCTGCCGCCGGGCGACCTGACCCCGGGGTCGCCCTCGCTTCCGGAGAGCCGGCGGTTCGGGCCGGGCGAGTTGGCGCCGCTGGAGAATCCCCGCTTCCAGGACGACCTGGCCGCCAGCCTGGCCACCCCGCAGGGGTACGCGGTGTTCGCCGACCCCTCCACCCACCCGTACGGGCGGTTGGTCAACGACGGCGGGCCGGATCAGCCGGGCCGGAGCAACAACTGTCTGGACAGTTCGCTGTCGGCCCTGGCCAGCTTCCACGGTGACCCGCAGGTGTCGCGCCCACGGTGGCCGGACCGGCTGGCCGACGGATCCATCGACCGGCTCTCCGGGGAGCAGGGCGGACTGGAGCGGGCCGAGGCGTGGATCGGCGGGCAGTGGATCGGCGGCCCGGATGCCCTGCCCACCGACCTGTCGGCCCGTACGGAGGCGGTGGCCGCCCAGTACGCCGACCTGTACCAGCAGGTGGCCGACGCCGGTCCGGGTGCCTCGGCCCTCGTCGTCGCCGACTGGTTGTTCCTCGACGGCGCCGGCAATGTCGTCCTGGACGAGAACGGCCAACCGCAGGTCGACGGTTCGCACGCCTTCGTGATCGTCTTTCCGGCCGACGCCGAGGCGCCGGTGTGGTGGGATCCCCAGACGGGCACGGCGTCGGTGGACATGCCGGCCGCCGACGTGCGGGACACCCACGCCCTCTGGGCGATGATGGTGCCTGACGGAGAGGGGCGAGTTGACCGAGGACGAGGCGCTGACGCTGATCAGCCGGCTGCTGGGGACCGGGAATCCGATAGTGATTCGGGAGTTCGAGTTCGGCTGGCTGGCCCGGGAGAGGCTCTCGGAGCAGGAACGGGCCTCGGGGATGCAGGTGGGCCAGGGCAGCTACATCATCGACCGGACGGGAGTGATCACGGTTCACTCCAGCCTGCCACCCCGGCGGATCATGGAGGAGTACTCCCAGGCCCGACGCGAGGGCCGGATCAAGGGTCGACAGGTCTGGCCCGAACCGGAACCGACAGCCTGACCGACCCGGACGGCCCGACCAACCCCGCCGACCCGGGCAGCCTTACCGATACCGCCGACCCGACCGACCCGGACACCGACCCCGCCGACCTCGACGGACCCGCCGGGCCGCCGGGCTCCGACTCCGACCCGGTCCCCGCCGAGGGGCCTGACCTGCGACAGGCCGCCGCCGGTACGACCTTCGGTGGCGCCCTGCTCGACATCGATGCGGCCCGGACCGCCGAGGCCGTGCAGGCGGCGCTGACCGACGGCCCGCTGCCCGAGCAGTCGAGGGTGGACCCGGCCGCCGCCACGGTCACCCTGGACACGGCGGAGGGTCCCTACCGGGTACGGATCGAGCTGACCGACCCACCGGCCGGGGTGCCCTTCGCGCCGGTGGCAACGGTCGGATACACCGCCGAGGGTGCCGTGGTGCAGGTGTCCACCGGCGCCCACCCGGACCATGTCCGGCGGGCGGTGTCCGCGATGCTCGCGGAGGTGGACACGGTCGCCCAGGACCGCGCGGTCGACCTGCGTACCGACGCCACCACGGCCCTGGCCGAGGGCGCCCGACCCGAGTACGACGGCAACCGGGTCCTGACCGCCCGGGACATCGGCCGGCTGGCCGAACTGCGGGTGGTGCTCGCCGACAGCGCGGCCACCACGGATGCGGCCCGGGCCGGTCAGTTGCAGGCCGAGGCGTTGAGCCTGCTCGTCACCAGCGGCCTGCTGGAGCAGGACCCGACCCACGCCGTACACGGGCTGGGTGGCAACGTCCCGGTGGTCGGACCGGAGGCGGCGCGGGCCCGGCTGGAACTGATCCGCAGCCACCTGGGTCCGGTCGCCCCGGCGGTCGAGAACCTGATCGGCCAGGCGACCGGCGAGCAACTCGTCACGGACCTGCGCGCCGCGAAGTCGGCGATCCGCGCCGAGGCCCGTACCTGGGCGCAGCAGGCCACCGCGCTGCGCAACGACGCCGACCTGGCCCTGACCGCCAGGGTCGACGCGGCCCTGGACATCGCACCGGAGCACGTCTTCGGTCGGCTGGTGATCGGTGGGGGTTGGGCCGCCACGGCCGACTTCGTCACCATGGGAGCCGCCCCGGACACCGGCACCGGCCTACCCCCGGTGCTCTGCGTGTCCCAAGGCCATGACCCCTGGGCGGAGCGACAGTCCCTGCTGATGGGCCAGGTTCCCTCGGAGTTGGAGCTGCCCGGGCTGCCGTTCCAGCCGGCCGACCTGGCCGAGGCGGGCACCCAGTTCACCCCCTCCGACGTCTTCGCCGACGCGGTGGGGGCGGCCCGGGCCCTCAGCGGAATGCCCACCTACCAGGGCACGGCGACCGCGATCACCCCCCGCCCGGCCGATGCGGTGGGGTGGCCGGCCGGCGCCAACTTCCGGGTGACCGTGGGTGGGCGGCAGTTCTACACCGCCTCGGTCGATGTCGCCTCCGGACCCGGCCCCTCCCGGGTGCCGAACGCGCCCGCCGACACCACCGGCCGGTATGTCGACCCGACCACCGGCTACCGGGTCGACCGGTCCGGTCCGGCCCCGGTGTTCCACGCCCCCGACGGCACCCCGGTCGACCCGGACACTCTGCCGGCCACGGTACGCACCGTCCTCGGTGCCAACCCCTCCGCCGCCCCCCTGCTGACGGACCTCACCGGGCGGCCCACCGATCCGCTGGTGGCCGATCCGATCTCCGGCTACGCCGTGGACCCCGCGACCGGGCAGGTCTTCGACCCCGAGGGCCGACCGGTGGACCCCGGCACCCTGGCCGAGGAGGTGCGCGCCCGGCTCGGTCACGCACCGGACGGCTCCTTCGCTGATCCCCGTCGGTCCGCCCCGGCGGTCGACTTCGGCGGGCAGAATCTGGCCGACGCCTACGGACCCGGCGACCGGGTGCTCGTCTTCGGCGCCGGTGCCTCCGGCGCCTGGGACATCGAGCAGGCCGTGGCCTCCCCGGCCGGCAGCGTCGACTGGTCGGCCCGGGCCATGGAACCGCCGTCCCAGCAGTTGACCGGCGATCCCGCACACGACGCCGAGGCCCGGCTGCGGCACAGCTTCGGCGGCGGCTACAACCGGCGCAACACCCTGCCCGAGGTCGGGGCCTACGCCGACTCCGTACGCAGCCAGGCGACCCAGTCGCTGCGGGAGATCGTCAGTCTGCGGCACACCGTGGACGGTGGATTCCTGGTCGAGTTCACCGACGGCACTCGACAGACGTACGACCGGGTGGTCTTCTCGATCGGTCAGGCCCCGGAATATCCGGGAGGCGTCGCCGACCTGCTCTCCCAGGTGAGCCTGGCGCCCCTGCACGGGCCGGCCACCGCGTACGACGGCCCGGCCGACGTGCTGGGCCTGCGGGACACCAGCGGCCACCTGCGGGTGCTCGGCGGGGCCGGGGTGGCCGCTCCGCTGTTGGCCAAGGTAGGCCCAACGCTGCGGCAGACCATCGTGGACCAGGCCGCCGCCCTGCCGGACGATTCCCGGGGCATCCCGCCCAGCATCCGGTTCCACGCCCAGCGGATCGCCGAGGCGAACCTGGGCGCCCCGGCGGTTTCCTCAGACCTCGTCCCAGCGGGCGACCCCGAGCAGCCGCCGACCCCACTGAATGTCGAGCCAGGGCAGGGGGCCGTATCGGGCGTCCAGCTCCCGGCCCAGGGGCGGCATCTCGACTCCGACGGGCCTGCCGTCGATGTCCTGCCCGACGCCCTTGGCGACGACCTCGACGGAGTTGCCCCACCATTCGACGTAGCGCAGGGCGGGAAGGTTACGGCTGGCGGCGAGGGCCTCGGCCCCGGCCGGCCCGAGGCCGCAACTGGCCAGCCCCAGCCACCGCAACCGACCCAGGTACGCGGAGGCGGCCAGCGCGGCGAGGCCGTCGTCACCGATCGGGTTGTCGCTCAGGTCGAGGGCGACCAGGCGCCCCAGGCTGGGGACGGCGGCAACCTGCGGCATCAGCCCGGTCGCCTGGACCAGGGTCAGGTGGCGGACCGGAAGGTGGGCGAAGACCTCGGCACCGTGGTCGACGAAGGCACGGGCCGTCATCGTCACCAGTTCGACGAGTCCGTGGCGCACCTTCCAGTCGACGAGTCGGTGGGCGACCGGAGCGGCGAGCCGGGCCACGACGCGCCGGTACCGCAGGGCGGCCGCCCGGTCGGGCCGGGTTCCCGCCAGGGCGGCGCGGATCAGCTCGGCGTGGTCGGGGTCGGTGGCCTCGATGGCGTCGGCGAACCGGCGACGCAGGTCGAGGTCGTCGGGGGCGGCCAGGATGGCGGCGTACAGCTCGGCGGGCGTGGCCATGACGGCAGGGTATCGACGGCCGGCTCGCTCACCGCCGGTGCCGTGCCGGGTTCGACCTTCCACGGGCTGGGCAGACCGGCCCCCGACCCGGTTGCGGTGCTGGACCTGGCGCGGACCGCCCTGCCGCAGGTGGCACCGTACGCGCAGGTGGAGGCGGTGGTACCGGTCGGTCCGGACCGGTTCGAGATCCGTCCGGCCGGGCAGCCGCCGCTGACCGTGCGGCTCACCGCCGGGCCGTTGGCCGACGCCGTGGTGGCCCAGTCGGTCCGCGACCCCGACGGGACCTTCACGGTCACCGTGTCGGACCGGGCGGCAGACCATGCGGTGGTCCGGGCCCTGGCCCACGAGGTGGCCGAACTGGTCGCCCTGCACGAGACCGGTCGGGCGCTGGTCGGTCCACTGGACCCGGGCAATGTACGCGGTCCGATCGACCCCTCCGGGCTCACCGCCCACGACCGGGGTCGGCTCGCCGAGATCCGGCTGCTCGCCGCCGGGTACGACACCACGGACGCCCAGGGTCGACGGGCCGTACGCGCCGAGATCGACGCCCTGGCCGGACACCTCGGGCTGCGGGTGGGTGACCCGGGTGTCCGGGCCCGGTGGGGGCTGCTTCCGCCCGAGGTGCTGGCCCATCTGATGCAGCTCAGCGTCCCCGCGCTGACTCCGGAGGCGGTGTCGAAGGTGCTCGCCGGGGCGCCCACCCTCACCGAGGTCGAACGGATTCGGTTGATCGACTACCGGTCCCGGCTGGCCCCCGACTTCCAGGTGCCGCAGGGGGTGGAGCTGCCCGCCCGGCTGCGGGAGTTGGCCGTCGAGGCGGAACACACCCAGTCCGGTATGCCGCGGATGCCGGCCTTCGCGGGACAGATCATCGGCATCCCCCCGGCACAGCTGGACCGGGTCCGGGCGGTGGACCCCCCGCTCGCCGACCGGCTGGCCCGCGAAGGGGTCTATGTCGACCTGACCGGCCGCTACGATCTGCGCCCGTACATGGTGGCGGAGGTGCCGGCCATCAACCTCGGCGCGGCCCGGCCGGCGTACGACCTCGGCACGGCGGCCGGTCGGCAGGCCCAACTGCACGAGGACCGGCAACGGGCCCGCGCCGCCCTGCGAGGGCTGCGCGGCGACCAGGCCGCAGCCCTGCTGGCCGACCACGACTTCCACTACCAGGGCACCGCCCGGTGGATGGGGCTGGTGCCGGACGTCCTGACGGACCTGCTGCGCAGCATCACCCCCGTCCCGCCCGCCCCGACCCCCCAGGGCGAGAACACCTCGACCCAGGGGCCCTCCGGCGACACCCGGGTGGTGGCCGACCGGGTGACCCTGCCACCGGACACCCCCACCACGCCCGGTCCGACCTACGGCCCGGCCCTGGACCTCCGGACCGGACAGCCGGCACCCCTGTTCGACGGGCCACCCAAGCGGGAGGAGGCGCAGCAGGGGGCGCTCGGCGACTGCGGCATGATCGCGGTGATCGGCGCGGTGGCCGGCCACCTGCCGGACACGATCGCTGAGATGTTCCACCCCAACCCGGACGGCTCGGTCGACGTGCTGCTGCACGAGGCCGACGGCCCCGGTGAGTCGGTCACCCCGACCGGACGCCAGCTGCGGGTCACGGTCTGGCCGGACGTACCGCTGCACCCCCAATCCAACGGTCGCAGCGCATACGCCGACCAGTCGACGGTCGGTACCTCCTGGGCCTCACTGCTGGAGAAGGCGATCGCCGCGGTGGACCGCACCTGGACCCCGCAGCGCCACGACCTGTGGCAACAGCAGTGGAGCGCCCGACCCGGGGCGGACCCGCACCAGGCCGCCCCCCTCGGGTACGCCCGCCTGGGCAACGGCAGCAGCCGGCTGGTGCAGGCGGAACTGCTCACCCAACTGACCGGCCTGCCCAGCAGCGTGAGTCAACTCGACCCGACCCCCGGCCGGGAAGCCGAGGCGGAGGCCCGGTTGGCCACCCTGCTGGCCGCCGGCAGTCCGGTGATCACCGGAACCCTGCCGGCCGCCCGGTACCCCGCCAAACCCCCGTACAACCTCATCCCCGGCCACGCCTACGAGGTCGTGTCCGTGGCCGACGGGCAGGTGCAGCTGCGTAACCCCTGGAACGCCAGCCACCCGACCCCGATGCCGGTACGTGCCTTCCTGGATCTGATGAGCCCCTGGTACGGGCACATCGAGGTGGCGCAGAGCAGCGTGGCGGCGCTGCCGGACTCCGACTTCCACGGGCAGGGTCGACCGACGGCCGATCCGACCGGGGTGCTCGACCGGGCCCGGCTGGTGCTGCCCACCCTGGCCGACACGATCGGCGCGGACCAGGTCGTGGCCGTCGGACCGGAGGTCTTCGAGGTGCGGGCGGGCGGGCTGCCGCCGCTGCGGGTCCAGGTCACCACCGGCCCTCTCACCGGCACGACGGTGGCCCAGACGACCCGCAACCTCGACGGCACCTTCACCCTGACGGTCTCCGACCGGGCCCTCGATCGCGTGGTGGACCGCGCGATGGCCCACGAGCTGGCCGAACTGCTGGCCCGGCACGAGACCGGCCAGGCCCAGACCGGACTCTTCGACCAGGGCACCGCCGAGCAACCCATCGACCCGGCCGGTCTCACCGCCCGCGATCGGGGCCGGCTGGCGGAGCTGCGCCTGCTGGCCGCCGCGTACCCGGACGCCGACCCGAGCACCCGGCTGGTCCTGCGCCGCGAGATCGACGCCGTGGTCGACCGGCTCGGCCTACGCTGGGGTACGCCGCAGGCAGCGGCCCGGCTGGCGCTGCTCCCCGCCGACGTGTGGCACCAGGTGATCCGGTTGAGCGTGCCGACGATCACCCCGGAGGCGGTGGCCGGGGTACTGGCCGTGAACCCGAATCCGAATCGGGTGCAACGTTTCCGGGCCATCGACTACCGGGCCCGGCTGGCCCCCGACTTCCGGCCCTCCACGGCCGCCGAAATCACCGCCAAGCTGCGCGAGCTGGCCGTGCAGGGGGAGCAGACCCAGTCCTCCCTGCCCCGGATGCCGGCCCTGGCCGGGCAGGTCATCGCCCTGCCGCCGGCCGCCCTGGACTCGATCCGCCGCACCGATCCACCGCTGGCCGACCGGCTGGCCGCCGACGGCGTCTACATCGACCTGACCGGCCGCTTCGACCTGCGCCCCTACACCCTCGACGGCGCACCCGAGTTTGAACTCTCGGTGTCGGCCCCCGCCTTCGACCTGAACACCGAGGCCGGCCGCAGGTCACTGCTGGCCGAGGACCGCAGCCGGGTGACCGCCGCCTTCCGTGCCGCGTACGGGTCCAACCCCGCCGCGATGGCGGTGCTCAGCACCCACGGCTTCCACTACCAGAGCGACGCCCGGTTGATGGCGCTGGTCCCGAACGCGCTCACCGACGCGCTGCGGGCGATGCTGCCCCCGGATCCCAGCACGATCGTCGAGGTCGAGGTCGAGGTCGAGCCGACCGTCAGCGGCAGCGAGGTGGCCGTGGTCGCCGACCGGGTCACCCTGCCCGACGCTAGTCGCCCGGTCGAGTACGGCCAGGCCCTGGACGACCGCACCGGGCGACCAGCGCCACTCTTCGACGGCCCACCGCGCCGCGAGCAGGTGAACCAGGGCGTACTCGGGGACTGCGGAATGCTGGCCACCATGGCGGCCGTCGCCGGGCACCGGCCGGATGCGCTGGCGAGACTTTTCCAACCGAACCCGGACGGCACGGTCGACGTGCTGCTGCACGAGAGCCTGCTGCACGGCGGCACCTCGACACCCACCGGACGGCGCCTGCGGATCACCGTACGGCCGGATGTGCCCCTGCATGCGGGCAGCCCGGGGATGTCTGCCTATGCCGACAGCTCGGTGAACGGCTCCGGCTGGGCGGCGGTGCTGGAGAAGGCGCTGGCGGCGGTCGACCGGACCTGGACCGACCAGCGACGCGACGCCTGGCAGCGGGACTGGAGCAGTTGGCACAGCAAGGACGATCCGCATCGGGCGGCCCCGCTCGGCTACGCCCGGCTGGACGTGGGCAGCACCGGCGTCCTCCAGGCCGAACTGATGACCCAGTTGACCGGTGCGCCGAGCCGCATGTCGCTCTTCGACACCAGACCGGGGCAGGAGGCCGCAGTGGCCGCTAGGCTGGCCGCCCTCCTGGCCGCCGGGAGCCCGGTGATCGCCGGTACCCGGCCCGAGGGCGCCTACCCGCCGGGACTTGCCAGTCTGCCGTTCGGGCTCTACGCCCAGCACGCCTACGAGGTCGTGTCGGTGACCGGCGGCCTGGTGCAGCTGCGCAACCCATGGGGTCACGAACATCCCGCACCGATTCCGGTCCGGGACTTCCTGAACCTGATGGGGTCCGGCTACGCCCACCTGGATGTCGCAGGCACCACCCCCACCCCGCAGGCCAGCGCACCGACCAGCCCTTACGTCCCACCTGCCCAGTTGACGACGCCGCTGACGACCTCGATCCCGGCGCCGCGGGCGGCGGAGACGACGGTCGTGACGGCCGGGGACAAGCCGCGCCGACACACCCTGGGGCGCACCGACCTGGAAGAGGAGCGGGCCGTCGTCAGCTACCTTGCGCTCCTCGGTGAGGACGGTTCGGTTAGCGGCCTGGGCGTGGTGCTGTCATCCGGTGGCAGCCAGCGGGAGGCCCACTGGCTGGCCACCGGTGCGGCCGCCGTCGGGAGGTCGCTCAACGTCGGGCGGGTCGAGGCGGAGCGGATCGCCCGCGAGGTGCTCGGGTTTAAGCTTCCGCAGGAGTCCGCGCTGCACGAGATGATTGACGGCTGAG
The DNA here is from genome assembly GCF_035920385.1 of Micromonospora sp. NBC_01739. Taxonomy (GTDB): domain Bacteria; phylum Actinomycetota; class Actinomycetes; order Mycobacteriales; family Micromonosporaceae; genus Micromonospora. The sequence goes on from NZ_CP109151.1 coordinate 5,186,909, forward strand.
GATGCCGGCCACAGGGACAGGGGGACAGCCGTTGCGATCCTTCACCGCCAACACAGCGATCCGAAACAACGTCCCGACCGACATCGGGTCCGCCCGACTCGGGGTGCGTTGGGTCGACGTGGGACCACCGGTGCGTGCCGAAATCGTCGTCATGCCGCGTCGGGAGGGAGACACCACGCGGTACGAGGTGACCCTCGGCGAGACCTTTCCGGTTGGCGAGGAGACCTGGCGCTTCGCGGATCTCGACATGACCAGTGCCAACCACTGGCAGGTGAAAATCCGTCGGGTGGACGAGGACGAGGTGATGGAGCCGCCCACCGGCCACCTCTGGAAGCGGGCACGCTTGCGCCCGTACGGGCAACTAGACGAGGCGCAACTCCAGTCGGTCGAGGCGGCGCTGGGGCGTCCGCTTCCGCCGGACTACCGCGACTGGCTGCGCCGGAACAACGGAGCCCTGCCCGAAGGCGAGCACCACATCCCCGGTGCACCCTTCTCGCTGCTGCCCGAGCGTCCGCTGTTCGGGATGCACCCCCAGTACCCGCCCTTCGACCTGGTGCACGCGCAGCGCGTACATCGGGATCCGTGGTTTTCGCCGGACTGGCTGGTGATCGCCAATCCCTTCGGCGGGCTGCTGGTGATCGGCACGCAGACGCCCAACGGACATGTCTACTTCCTGCACGAGCTGGACCTGCTGGGCCCGCCCGGCCCGGCCGCCTCGGCGATACGGGAGCGGAAGCTGCGGGCGGTGGCCTGGTCGATGGGGGAGTTCATCGGAAAGCTGACCCCGAAGGAGCCCGACGATCAACCGGCGGTGCAGATCCTGCCGCCCGGCACCGCCACCGACCCGCGCAACTACGGCCCGTTCTGAGCAGGCCCCTGACGCCGCCCAGCCGGGAGAACCGGGAGAGAAGCGTTGCGCTCCTTCACTGCTGTCGCCGCCATCGCGAACAATGCCACGGCCAACGTGGGACCGGCCCGATTCGGGGTCCGTTGGGTCGATGTCGGGCCCCCGGTACGCGCCGAGATCATCGTCATGCCCTTCGGGGGCGGGGAGGATCGCGACTACGAACTCACCCTCGGTGAGACCTTCCCGGTCGGTGAGGAGAGGTGGCGGTTCGCCGATCTCACCATGTCCAGCCTGGACGAGTGGGAGGTCATCGTTCGCCGGGTGGACGACGAGGAGCCGGCGGAGTCGCCGACCGCCCGGCCGTGGGAGCCGGCCCGGCTGCGCCCCTACGGCCGGCTGGACGAGGAGCAGCTCCGCTCGGTGGAGGCTGCCCTCGGGGTGCGGCTGCCGATGGAGTACCGCGACTGGCTGGGCCGGAACAACGGCGCCCTGCCCGAGGTGGAACACCACATCCCGGGTATTCCGTTCACCCTGATGCCGGAACGCCCGCTGTTCGGGGTGCACCCGCAGCACCCGGCCGTTGATCTGGTGCACGCCCAGCGGGTCCATCGGGACCCCTGGCTGTCGCGGGACTGGCTGGTCATCGCCAGGCCCTCCGGCGGTCTGCTGGTGGTCTCGGCAGCAGCGACCGGCAACGAGGTGATCCACTTCCTGCACGAGCAGGACATGGTCGGTCCACCCGGCCCGGCGGCCTCCCTGGCCCGGGAACGCAAGTTGCGCCCGGTGGCGGAGTCCATGCCGGTGCTCATCGGTCGACTGACTCCGCTTGACCTGACTGACCTGCCTCCCGCCCAGTTCGCCACCGATCAGGAGAACGGCCCCAGGTGAGCGGGCTGGTGGCGGTCAACCGAGCTGGGTCAGCAGGTCGGCGTACGCGCCCCGGACCGCGGCCAGCCGCTCGCGCCGGAACCGGCCCGGCTCACGCTGGTGCAGCTGCCGACCCCGGTCGCTGACGAAGGCCGCACCGGGGATTTCTGCCCCGTCGGGGGCGAACTTGACCACCTCGTCCAAGGCGGCGACGGCACGGGTGAGTGCGGCCCGCGCCCGCTGTGCCGCCTCACCGGTGGTCTCCGCCGGCACCGATGCGGCGTACGCGTCGGCCACCAGCAGCCATTCGCCCGGATCGAGCAACTGGGAGGGCTCGTCACCGCCGTACCGGAACCCGCCACCCGCATCGGTCGGGGTGGCCGGTAGCCGGAAGACGAACTCCCGTTCCTCGCCGCAACCCTCGCAGGCACCGGTGTAGCGGCTGGCCAGGTCACCGTCGGCCAACACGACGACGGAACTGTGCCGGGGGAACCGGGTGGACCCACACGAGCAGGCGTGCAGATCCATGTAGAGGTGCGCCTCCGCGTTGGCACGGCTAAGCGGCGGATTCATGTGCTCAACCGTACCGATCAAACCCGCTTGCTCACCGCCCCGGTGACGCCGCTGGCATACTCGGCCCCCATGGTGCTGTCGCGGGGTTGGGCGGTCTTCCTCACCGGGGTCGGGGTCTGGACCTGGGTGATCTGGCCCCGCTTCGCCCTGGCCATCTGGAACGACCCCAGGTCGTGGGCCAGCTCAGTGGTCGGGGACTGGCCGGCGACCGGCTTTCTCTGGGTGCACGCGTTGCTGATCGGCGCCTCGCTCGCCATCGGCACGACCGTCGGCCTGCTCGGCCTCCGCGCCTGGAGAGCAGCATTCCGCCGTACGCCCTGAGTCCGGCAACCCTTCGACACCCATCGGTACGCCAGGTCGGCTGTGCTGAGGGTGTCCCGCGGAGTGTGACCGGGGCCGCTCCCCCTCGATTTGACGATCATTCCGTCGGACGCGTAACTTTCTCTCTGCCAGCGCGGAACGGGCGAAACGGGGCGAAAGACCCGAGAGCCCGCACCGATTGGCACCGGGTCCTGGAGGGGAACTTCCTGGCCAGGCTCGGACCGGGTGGTGCTCGCAGGATTCGCCGGGAGGCGGATTTGGCGGAGCGAAACCGACCGGGTAAGGTTCACGACCGGCAGGGCACCGGGCGAGCCTGCGGGAGACCGCAGCGGCCGGCCTGCCAAATCCGATGAACTGGCAAAGCGGATCTCCGCTGCGCTGGATCGCGGGTGCCGAACCAGATGAAGCGTGACGGACCGGGACACACCGGTTGACACGGGCCAGACGGTGAGGTAACGTAGTAAAAGTGCCCGGCGCGAGAGCGGCGGGTGCGGGAGTGGAACGGTAGCCCCGGATGGTGGCCCTGGTGGGTTGTCTGATGGTGTGTGGTTGTTCTTTGAGAACTCAACAGGGTGTTTGATAAGCCAGTGCCAAGTAGTTTATGCCCCGTGCCGGCTGGAGGTCTTTGATTTCTGGTTGGTTTGGGATTCCTTTGGCAACATTTTGTTTGTTGTCGGGATGGATTGTTCAACAGGTTTTTGTTGGAGAGTTTGATCCTGGCTCAGGACGAACGCTGGCGGCGTGCTTAACACATGCAAGTCGAGCGGAAAGGCCCTTCGGGGTACTCGAGCGGCGAACGGGTGAGTAACACGTGAGCAACCTGCCCTAGGCTTTGGGATAACCCTCGGAAACGGGGGCTAATACCGAATATTCACTTGCGGACGCATGTTTGTGGGTGGAAAGTTTTTCGGCTTGGGATGGGCTCGCGGCCTATCAGCTTGTTGGTGGGGTAATGGCCTACCAAGGCGACGACGGGTAGCCGGCCTGAGAGGGCGACCGGCCACACTGGGACTGAGACACGGCCCAGACTCCTACGGGAGGCAGCAGTGGGGAATATTGCACAATGGGCGGAAGCCTGATGCAGCGACGCCGCGTGAGGGATGACGGCCTTCGGGTTGTAAACCTCTTTCAGCAGGGACGAAGCGCAAGTGACGGTACCTGCAGAAGAAGCGCCGGCCAACTACGTGCCAGCAGCCGCGGTAAGACGTAGGGCGCGAGCGTTGTCCGGATTTATTGGGCGTAAAGAGCTCGTAGGCGGCTTGTCGCGTCGACTGTGAAAACCCGTGGCTCAACTGCGGGCCTGCAGTCGATACGGGCAGGCTAGAGTTCGGTAGGGGAGACTGGAATTCCTGGTGTAGCGGTGAAATGCGCAGATATCAGGAGGAACACCGGTGGCGAAGGCGGGTCTCTGGGCCGATACTGACGCTGAGGAGCGAAAGCGTGGGGAGCGAACAGGATTAGATACCCTGGTAGTCCACGCTGTAAACGTTGGGCGCTAGGTGTGGGGGGCCTCTCCGGTTCTCTGTGCCGCAGCTAACGCATTAAGCGCCCCGCCTGGGGAGTACGGCCGCAAGGCTAAAACTCAAAGGAATTGACGGGGGCCCGCACAAGCGGCGGAGCATGCGGATTAATTCGATGCAACGCGAAGAACCTTACCTGGGTTTGACATCGCCGGAAATCCTGCAGAGATGTGGGGTCCTTCGGGGCCGGTGACAGGTGGTGCATGGCTGTCGTCAGCTCGTGTCGTGAGATGTTGGGTTAAGTCCCGCAACGAGCGCAACCCTCGTCCCATGTTGCCAGCAATTCGGTTGGGGACTCATGGGAGACTGCCGGGGTCAACTCGGAGGAAGGTGGGGATGACGTCAAGTCATCATGCCCCTTATGTCCAGGGCTTCACGCATGCTACAATGGCCGGTACAATGGGCTGCGATACCGTGAGGTGGAGCGAATCCCAAAAAGCCGGTCTCAGTTCGGATCGGGGTCTGCAACTCGACCCCGTGAAGTCGGAGTCGCTAGTAATCGCAGATCAGCAACGCTGCGGTGAATACGTTCCCGGGCCTTGTACACACCGCCCGTCACGTCACGAAAGTCGGCAACACCCGAAGCCGGTGGCCCAACCCTTGTGGAGGGAGCCGTCGAAGGTGGGGCTGGCGATTGGGACGAAGTCGTAACAAGGTAGCCGTACCGGAAGGTGCGGCTGGATCACCTCCTTTCTAAGGAGCACCATCCGGCGAAAGCTGGTATGGAGCCCGCGGTCTGCGAATGTCGGATCGGGGTGCTCAATTGGCGGAGACACTGGTGAGTCAGGTGCCGGCAACGGCCAGGTTCTTCCTAGTACAGCTGCTCTTCGGGGTGGTGGGAACGGTGGGGTTGGTGCGGCTGGTGGCTGATGATGAACACCCTGTTGGGTCCTGAAGGAACAACCTGTTGTGGTTGTTGTCTTCGGAGCCGATGACCTCACCGTTGGGTGGGGTTTTGGTTGCCAGGCATGGCCTGGTCTCGCATACCGCCGGCGGTGGTCGGGTTTGGTGTGGGGCTTGGGGTTGTGGGTTGGTTGTTTGTTGAGAATTGCACAGTGGACGCGAGCATCTTTGTGGTCAAGTTGTCAAGGGCGAACGGTGGATGCCTTGGCACCAGGAGCCGATGAAGGACGTGGGAGGCCGCGATAGGCCTGGGGGAGCTGTCAACCAAGCTGTGATCCCAGGGTGTCCGAATGGGGTAACCCGGCATCAGTCATGTGATGTCACCTGCACCTGAACTCATAGGGTGTATGGAGGGAACGCGGGGAAGTGAAACATCTCAGTACCCGTAGGAAGAGAAAACAATTTAGTGATTCCGTGAGTAGTGGCGAGCGAAAGCGGATCGAGGCTAAACCGGTTGCGTGTGATACCTGTCAGGGGTTGCGTGGTCGGGGTTGTGGGACCCTGCTGAACATGCTGACACGTGTTCGAGGAGTTATAAAACCAGTTGTTAGCTGAATGGTCTGGAAAGGCCGACCGTAGACGGTGATAGTCCGGTAGGTGAAAGCAGCTGGTCTTCTGTGGGTGTTCCCGAGTAGCGGCGGACTCCTGAAATCTGCCGTGAATCTGCCAGGACCACCTGGTAAGCCTAAATACTTCCTGGTGACCGATAGCGGACGAGTACCGTGAGGGAATGGTGAAAAGTACCCCGGGAGGGGAGTGAAATAGTACCTGAAACCGTTCGCCTACAATCCGTCGGAGCCTTGAGGGGTGACGGCGTGCCTTTTGAAGAATGAGCCTGCGAGTTAGTGGCATGTGGCGAGGTTAACCCGTGTGGGGGAGCCGTAGCGAAAGCGAGTCTGAAGAGGGCGTTTGAGTCGCATGTTCTAGACCCGAAGCGGAGTGATCTAGCCATGGGCAGGCTGAAGCGTGGGTAAGACCGCGTGGAGGGCCGAACCCACCAACGTTGAAAAGTTGGGGGATGACCTGTGGTTAGGGGTGAAAGGCCAATCAAACTCCGTGATAGCTGGTTCTCCCCGAAATGCATTTAGGTGCAGCGTCGCGTGTTTCTTGCCGGAGGTAGAGCACTGGATGGTCTAGGGGGCCCACAAGCTTACCGAAATCAGCCAAACTCCGAATGCCGGTAAGTGAGAGCGCGGCAGTGAGACTGCGGGGGATAAGCTTCGTAGTCGAGAGGGAAACAGCCCAGATCACCAGCTAAGGCCCCTAAGCGTGTGCTAAGTGGAAAAGGATGTGGGATCGCATAGACAACCAGGAGGTTGGCTTAGAAGCAGCCACCCTTTAAAGAGTGCGTAATAGCTCACTGGTCAAGTGGTTCCGCGCCGACAATGTAGCGGGGCTCAAGCACACCGCCGAAGCTGTGGCATTCACATTTTAACCCCGCTGGCGCCTTCGGGTGTCGGTGCAGGTGTGTGGATGGGTAGGGGAGCGTCGTGCCGGGGGTGAAGCAGCGGGGTGACCCAGTTGTGGACGCGGCACGAGTGAGAATGCAGGCATGAGTAGCGAAAGAAGGGTGAGAAACCCTTCCGCCGGATGACCAAGGGTTCCAGGGCCAGGTTAATCCGCCCTGGGTGAGTCGGGACCTAAGGCGAGGCCGAGAGGCGTAGTCGATGGACAACGGGTTGATATTCCCGTACCCGCGAAAGAGCGTCCCTGATGAACCTCGTTGTGCTAACCACCCGAGCCGGCTGATGTCTTCGGACTGATGTTGGGGAGCGTGGGAACCTGGCGGGTAGTAGTCAAGCGATGGGGTGACGCAGGAAGGTAGCTGAGCCCGGCCGGTGGTTGTGCCGGGGTAAGCGTGTAGGCCGTGCTGTAGGCAAATCCGCAGCACATGAGGCTGAGACGTGATGCCGAGCCGATTCAGGTGAAGTCAGTGATCCTATGCTGCCGAGAAAAGCCTCTAGCGAGTTCTGAGCGGCCCGTACCCCAAACCGACACAGGTGGTCAGGTAGAGAATACCGAGGCGATCGGGCGAACTGTGGTTAAGGAACTCGGCAAATTGCCCCCGTAACTTAGGGAGAAGGGGGGCCGGAGACGTGAAGCCCCGCGCGGGTGGAGCGTTGTATGGCCGCAGAGAGCAGGGGGAAGCGACTGTTTACTAAAAACACAGGTCCATGCGAAGAAGTAATTCGATGTATATGGACTGACGCCTGCCCGGTGCTGGAACGTTAAGGGGACCTGTTAGCTCTTCGGGGCGAAGCGGAGAACTTAAGCGCCAGTAAACGGCGGTGGTAACTATAACCATCCTAAGGTAGCGAAATTCCTTGTCGGGTAAGTTCCGACCTGCACGAATGGCGTAACGACTTCCCCACTGTCTCAACCACAGGCCCGGCGAAATTGCAGTACGAGTAAAGATGCTCGTTACGCGCGGCAGGACGGAAAGACCCCGGGACCTTTACTATAGCTTGACATTGGTATCTGAGTTAGCTTGTGTAGGATAGGTGGGAGCCGGTGAAGCGCATACGCCAGTATGCGTGGAGGCAATCTTGAAATACCACTCTGGTTGATTCGGGTATCTAACTTCGGACCGTTATCCGGTTCAGGGACAGTGTCTGGTGGGTAGTTTAACTGGGGCGGTTGCCTCCTAAAAGGTAACGGAGGCGCCCAAAGGTTCCCTCAGCCTGGTTGGCAATCAGGTGTTGAGTGCAAGTACACAAGGGAGCTTGACTGTGAGACTGACGGGTCGAGCAGGGACGAAAGTCGGGACTAGTGATCCGGCACTTGCGAGTGGAAGCGGTGTCGCTCAACGGATAAAAGGTACCCCGGGGATAACAGGCTGATCTTCCCCAAGAGTCCATATCGACGGGATGGTTTGGCACCTCGATGTCGGCTCGTCGCATCCTGGGGCTGTAGCAGGTCCCAAGGGTTGGGCTGTTCGCCCATTAAAGCGGTACGCGAGCTGGGTTTAGAACGTCGTGAGACAGTTCGGTCCCTATCCGCCGTGCGCGTAGGATACTTGAGAAGGGCTGTCCCTAGTACGAGAGGACCGGGACGGACGAACCTCTGGTGTGCCAGTTGTCCCGCCAGGGGCACGGCTGGTTAGCTACGTTCGGAAGGGATAACCGCTGAAAGCATCTAAGCGGGAAGCCTGCTTCAAGATGAGGTATCCCACCACCCTTCGGGGTGGGTAAGGCCCCCAGCTAGACGACTGGGTTGATAGGCCGGAAATGTAAGCCCGGTAACGGGTTCAGTTGACCGGTACTAATAGGCCGAGGACTTGCTCACAAAGATTCTGCTCGCGTCCACTGTGCAACTCACGACAAACAAACAAACACCCCGACACACTGTTGGTGTGGTGTTGTTTGATATGTTGATAAGGTTACGGCGGTCATGGCGGAGGGGAAACGCCCGGTTACATTCCGAACCCGGAAGCTAAGCCCTCCAGCGCCGATGGTACTGCACTCGGGAGGGTGTGGGAGAGTAGGACACCGCCGGACACACTTCGATATGAGGGCCACCCCCTAGGGGGTGGCCCTCATACGTTTCCCCACCCAGCTGCCTCCTGGTGCCAGTCCGGGGACAGCTCTGCCGCCCCCGGCAATGCCTTCCCATGCGCGGCATGTCCGCGGCCGCCGCTGCGCAGTGACACTGGCAAACTCGGCGTCCATGAAGGACGGCAAGGACTGGTACGCCTGGCATGGCCCGTACACCGATCCCGGCTCGCCCCTGGCACGCCGGCTGAGGCTGGTCCAGCAGCACATCGCCGCCTGGCTCGATGAGCGACCCGGCGGACCGGTCTCCGTGGTCAGCATGTGCGCCGGCCAAGGCCACGACATCCTGGCCGTGCTGGCGTCACGCCCCGATGCGAGGCGAGTCAGCGCCACCCTGATCGAGTACGAACCGCGCAACGTCGTCGCAGCCCGGGCAATGGCCGAGGGCCACGATACGGTGACCGTTGCACAGGCCGACGCCGGTGACCTCGCCTCATACCGGCAGGCGGTGCCTGCGGACCTGGTCATCATGGCTGGCGTTCTGGGCAACATCAGCGACGCCGATGTACACACCACCATTCAGGCATTGCCGCAGCTCTGCGCGGCCGACGCCACGGTTATCTGGACCAGGACACGACGAGCACCCGACCTGACACCGGCTGTCCGAGGATGGCTGGCCGAAGCAGGGTTCGCCGAAGAGGCGTTCACCGCTCCCGACGACGTGCTGTTCTCCGTCGGCGTCCATCGCTTCACCGGCACCCACAGCAGCTGGGGAGCGGCAAGATCTTCCAGTTCATCGCATGACCGACGGCGAACCGACGATTTGACGGTTCGGGGGACCGGAGACCTCTGACCTCGGAGGCAGACTCGACGACCAGTGGTGAGGTTCGAGCCATGACGAACCTATAGGGACACCCTCCTTCGCTCTGCTTCAACCCGCGCAACAACCGGCAAGGAAAACCGGTGCGCGGGTTGAAGCAGAGCAAAGGGCCTGACCCGCAGGCGCTTGTCGGCATACGACTTCGGGTGCCCTGGTGTAGGTGAGGCTGAACTCACCCGGCCGCTGACCCGGCTGTGGTCGGTGTCGGTGACGTTGCGTAGCCTTCCAGGCGGAGTGGGGCCGTATTCGATGAAAGGGTGAGCGGTGGCGCGTACCTGGCTGTCCATCCGGGTTGAGCTGATCTCCGGTCGTGGCCTCGACCTGTGGCCTCGACCTGGCAGGGTCTTCGCCGCAGGCCGGTCCCACACCTTCGCTCAGCTGGCTGAGGCGATCGACCTGGCGTTCGCCCGTTGGGACCTGGCCCACATGCACATGTTCACGCTGGCCGACCAGACCCAGGTCACACCGCTTGAGTTGTGGGATGGCGAAGCGCCCGAGGGCAGCATCGACAGCGACCGGACCAAGATGAGTCGGCTGGGCGGCGGCGAGCAGTTCGCGTACCTGTTCGACTTCGGTGACGACTGGGCGCACCTGTGCACGGTCGCCGAGTCCCGCATCGACCCGCTCGAGACGCTCGGCGGTCTGCCTGCCGAGCCGATGCCGTACTTCGGCTGGGGTGACTTGCCCGACCAGTATGGCCGGCGCTGGGACGGCGACGACGGCGGGTCGCAGCCGCCGAAACCTCCCCGCCGACCGCTTGCCGACCTTCCCCCGCTGCTGCCGTGGTGGGGACCCCGCCAACGCGGACAGTGACGAGTACGGCAAGGCCGAGGAGACGTATGGTGAAAGCCGCCGATTCGGGCCCTCACCGTCCCGCAAGGGGCCTGGTCAGGCGGGTTCCCTGGCGCAGATGAAGCGGGGTTCCGCGTCGTAGGTCCAGGTGAACTTCTCCCGCTTGACGACCTTGCCGTCCTTCTTGATGACCCGGAAGGCGTCCTGAGTGAAGCCCTGGCTGCCATTGGCCGGGATGCAGGTGGGCCCCGGATCCAGGTAGACGGTCCGCGGTGAGGTGATGTTGCGTCGGGGGCCGTACTCCGTCTTGACGCTGTCCCAGATCTTCGTGCTCCAGATCGACACGGTGACCGAGTTGCCGGTGTACGAGGTGTCGATCAGTACCCCGTACTCGGTGTTGTTGCGGAACTTGAAGTCGAGGTTGGGCCAGAAGATCGTGGACTCGATGACGGCCGGGTAGCGGCTGAAGTAGTACGAGTGCGGTTTGTGCTCGACGTCCTCGAGGCCGGCGTAGTACGTCGCGTTGAACAGCGTGGTGGTGAACTGGGAGGTGCCGCCGCCGACCCCGGGCACCAGTTTGCCGTCGAGGATCACCGGGGCGTCCCGGTAGCCCTGGGCGTAGCCCCGCTCCCCGGTGTGGCCGTTGAGCGAGAAGGTTTCGCCGGGCAGGACCACTGTGCCGTCGACGTGCTTGGCGATCGTCACGATGTTCTGGCTACGCGGCGAGGACAGCCCACCGGTGAAGTAGGTGGTGAAGGAGGAGACCTTCTCCTTGATCCCCAGGCCGGCGATCTTCTCCGCGGTGACCTTCGGGGTGACCGGCTTGAGCTCGGCGGGGAGCGTACGACCATCGGTGCGGGGTAGGACGGCCAGCAGGTCCTCGCGGAGGGCGCCCAGGTCCACCTGCTTGCCGGAGCGCCCGTCGACCACCTTCGGCTTGCCCCCGGAGATGGTCATGGTGGCGTTCTTCGGTGCCACCTCGACCTTGTCGAGCCGGTCGCCGAGGGCGGACCGCAGCTTCTTGGCGTCCACGCTGGGGGTCAGCTTGCCGGCCTTGTCGGCCTTGAACCGGAGACTCTTGGCGATCGCCTGCGGCGGGATGGTCACCGTGCCCCGATCGGTGGTCACCTTGACCGGCGCCGAGACCGCCGGCTTGGCCAACTCCTCGACCAGGCGGTCCACCTCCTCGGCGGAGGTGATCGGGTGGTTCTCCACCAGCGGCACGTTCACCGGCTGCCCGTTGAGCCAGCCCTCCTTGACCACCTGCGCCGAGTGCTCGGGGTCGATGGTCAGGCTGGGCTTCGGGTGCCGTGCCTTCGGGGTGGTGCCGGTGAAGGTGATCGCCGGCATGGTCATCTTCCGGCCCTGCTTACCGACGAGCTTCTGCAGCTCGGTCTCCAGCTTCGGCACGTCGACGGAGACCACCGGCTCGATCTCGCGGGACCCGACCAGGCGGTCCACGGCGTGCGCCTGGGCCGCCGCCGCGGCGGCCACGGTGGCTTCCACGTCGACCGTCAGGCCTACCTCGGCCGGGTTGATCTGCGCCGTGCGTTCGCCCACTCGTACCTCGATCGGGGCGGCCAGTTCGGCGGCCCGCCGGTCCAGGTGGGCCTGTAGGTCCCGGGCCGCGTCCGCGCGGCTGCGCCCGCCGAGTTCGGTGCCGAGCACGGTGGTGCCGCGCGGGACCTCACCGACGTACGCCCAGGCGGCCACGACGCCGACCGAGGCCAGCACGGTGGTGGCGATCCCGGTGGCGAGCAGGATCCGGAACCGACGGGAACGCTTCACGCCGCCGCCCTGCGGTGCCACCGGGGCGGGACGCTCCGGTTCCTCGACAGGCCAACTGACCGCTGTCACCTGGACCGTGGGCCGGTCGTCGTCAGCGGGCGGACGGTTCTCGCCGTACAGGGTCACAGCTACCTCTTCGGAAATGGCCGTGGGTGGAACCTTCACCCCGGAGGCAACTACGGTAGCCAACCCGACGGGGTGCCGGGGGTCTCAGCGCGCTGGGAGTCGCCATCGACACGGGTTTACCGCCTACCGGCAGCAGGGCGCTCACGCTGCGTAGTCTCCGGGCGGCCTGCTTCGCCTGTCCTGACGGAGGACCGGCTGCCGGTGGTCGAGTCGGTCACCCGGCTGGGCCGGAAGACCTGCCAGGCCATCGCCGTGGCGGTGACGGCGGCGGCGGCCAGCGCGCAGGACAGGACTCCGGTGAGGGTACGGGGCGCGATGAGGGCGGCCGCGGCGGCCAGGCCCAGGGTGGCCACCCACAGGGGTGCGGCCGGCCACCGGGCGCCGGTCGCCACCCTCTCGTTGACCAGCATGAACACCACCGCGTACAGGGCCCCGGTGGCGGCGAAGAACGGTGCCGTGTCGGCCAGGTGCAGGTAGTCGGCGCCGCCGGCCAGCCGGAAGGCCAACTCGCCGCCGATGGTGGCGGCGGCGACGAGGGCCACCCCACAAGCCATGATCAGACCCAGCGCGGCCAGGCGGGCACGGCGGTCGCCCCGGGCCAGTCGGGGCAGCACCAGCAGGGTGACCACCTGAGGCGCCCACAGCGCACCCTTGGTGAGTACCGAACCGACCGCGTACGCGCCGGATTCGGCGGCGGGCAGCAGTTGGCGGGCGAGGATCAGGTCGGCGTACGAGATGGTGAGCATCGCCAGAGTGGCGGTGCAAGCGGTGGCCACCTGCCGGGCCCCCAGCCCACGCGGCGCGAGGTCCGTCGTGCGCCGCGTCTCGGCGGCTCGCAACAGGGCGGCGGCGGGTTCGTCGGCTCGCGGCGGGGGTGGCACCGTGGGTGGTACGGCGGTGGTGGCGCTCGGTGGGGTGGCCAGGCGGGCCAGGATCGGCAGGGCCAGCAGCCCGGTGACCGCCGCCAACAGCAGGCAGGTGACCGGCCCGGCGCCGAGCAGGAGACCGAGGACCAGGCCGCCGTACCGGCCGGTGGCCACCACGGCCATGGCTACGGCGAGCCGGAGGAAACGCTGATCACCCTGCAACTCACCCAGCCACCGACCGGCCAGCACGGTGGTGAAGGTGGTGGCGGCCAGCAGCAGGGTCAACGGGACCGGCAGCCGGAGGAGGACGGTCAACAGGGGTACCGCGGCCAGGGTGACCGCCCCGGTCAGCGCGGCGGTACGCAGCCCGAGTGGTCCGGCACCGCCGCCACCTGAGCGGGCCCGGTGCGCGGCGACCGCGATCTGGAGCCCGAAGCCGGGTACCGCCGCGATGGCACCCAGCGCCAGGACGGTGGCCAGGGCCCCCAGATCGGCGGCGCTGAGCCGGCGGGCGCCCAGCACCGGGACGACATAGGCCAGGGCGTTGGTCACCAGGGTGGCGAGGGTGACGGCGGCACCGGCCGCACCCAGCCGGAACCGGCTGGTGTCGCTGCCCGTCGTCTGCGTCATGCCACTCCGCGTCTGCCGCCCACCCGACCGGTCGGCTGATCGTCGCCGGGCGAGGGGCCCGACCGGCAAGACGGTACCGGCCGGTAGCCTCCGCGGACAGCCCCTTACCGGCACCCTCTGCCCAGGGCGGCCGCGAAGGTCTAGTGTGCTGCTCCATGGCGTCGACGAAGCTGGCCCCCGCAGCGACCTCCGGCCTGGCGGCCATGCTCCCCGAGCGGCTGCTCGGGGCGGCGATCCGTCGGGTCTATCCACGGGTGGAGCCGGAACTGGCCCGGTTGGCCGAGTTCGTTCCTGTCGGCGGCACGGCGGTGGACGTCGGCGCCTGGTACGGCCCGTGGACCGCCCGGTTGCTGCGGCGGGCGGCGCGGGTGGTCGCGGTGGAACCGACGACCGCACTGGCCGGCCAGTTGCGTACGGCCTTCCCCCGGGTGGAGGTGGTCGAGGCGGCGGTCTCCGACCACGAGGGCACGGCCACCCTGTACCTGCCCGAAGGGGGCGCTATCGTCGGCACCTCCTCGCTGGAGGATCCGACCCAGGGCGCCCCGGTGCCGGTCCGCCGGATCACCCTGGACTCGCTGGGCCTGACCGAGGTGCGGTTCATCAAGATTGACATCGAGGGTCACGAGCTGCCCGCCCTGCGCGGCGCGGCGGAGACCGTCAAGCGGGACCGTCCGGTGCTGCTGATCGAGGTGGAGGAACGGATCCAGCCGGTCGAGCCGCTGCTGGAGCTGCTGACCGGCTGGGGCTACCGCGGCTACGTGCTGCCGGGCCGCGAGTGGGTGCCGCTGGCCGACTTCGACCTCGGCGGGCACCAGCGAGAGGCGATCGTACGGGTCGGGCAGAGCTTCGCCCGCCGGGTCCTCTGGCCCCGGCCCCGGTACGTCAACTCGGTGCTGTTCCGCCCGGAGTGACCCGGCCGGTGACCCTCACTCGGGGCGGGGAGCCGGGTCGCCGATGGCGATCTCGTTGGTGCAGAGCGACACCTCGCCGCTGGTCACGGTCAGTTCCACCGTGTCGCCACCGCCGGTGATGCGGAAGAAGCGCTGGTTCAGGCCCTTGCGGACCGGGAACTGGGCTTCCCCGTCACCGAGCCGCAGGGTGGCGGTGCCGTCCGCCGAGCTGAGGTAGCCGATGCGGACCACCCAGTGCCAGTGGAAGCGCGGCTCGTTCAGCGGCATCCGTACGGTCTTGCCGGTGCTGACCAGGTAGCCGCATCCCTCCTGGGGGCCGGGCTGGATGGTGCTGCCCACGATCGTGGCCACCTGGATGCGGCCCAGGGCGTCGAGGACCGAGGCGTTGTCGGTCTCGTCCACGAAGGTGGGCCGGGTGCCGAAGGCCCGGAAGAACCGGGACTGGAGGTTGTACGGCGAGGAGAGGCGGGGAACGACGTTGTCCGGCACCGGGGCGTCGAAGAAGACCGTGTCCGGCGGTGCGCTGGCCATCTCGATCCGCACGGTGTCGATGTACGACCGGCCGGACTTCGCCTCCCACTCGTCGCCGTACCGGGCGGTGGTCCAGACCGTGCCCAGGCCGACCGCGACCAGGACGAGCACGAGGGCGACCGTCACCGACTCCCGGTAACGCTCCGGTACCGGGCCGAGTAGTCCCGGCTCGGGCGGGTCGGCCGGTGCCGGGGGCACGGTGGTGCTGGTGGTTCGGGCCAGCCCGACCACGGCCACCCCCAGGCAGATCGCCGCCACCACGACGACGTCGCTGACGTACCGGGGCACCCCACCGGCCACCCCGCTGAAGGCCGAGCCGAGCCGGGTCGCGGCCAGCATGCCCGCCACCATGGCCAGGTAGGCCGCGAGCAGCAGCCAGGCCCGCCCGGCCCGGCGGCGCTGGCGTACGGTCGCCGCGACCACGGCGGCGACGATGGTCCAACCCACCCAGGTGCCCAGTTGGGGCGGTGCGGCGACGGGGGCGCCGTCACCGGCTCCCAGCCACTGCCACGGGCCGCCGACCAGGCCGGGAATCACCGTGGACCCGAACATCTGGGTCAGGAAGGAGAACACCTCCCCGACCGATTCCGGGCGACGCAGCGAGGACTCCGAGCGGGTCAGGTAGGCCGCCGCGAAGCCCAGGGACAGCACGGTCAGCACCAGCCAGGAGGGCCACCACCGGCGGATGGTGGTCCAGACGGCGCGTACCGGGCCGCCGTCGGCGTAGCAGGCGACCGTCAGCAGGAAGACCAACGGCACGATCAGGATCGACTTCTCGAAGAAGAAGAGGCCGAGCAGTACGGACAGGGCCAGGGTCACCAGGTGCCGTCGGCGTCCGGTCTGCACGTAGCCGACCTGTGCGCCGACCGCCAGCACCATGGCGATCTGCATCGGCAGCATGTTGACCCCGACGGCCCACCAGGTGCTCGCCTCCAGGGTCAGCGGGCTGAACAGCAGCAGGCCGAGCGGCAGGAGTAGCAGGGCGGAGGGCCGCAGCATCCGGCGCAGCAGCCGGAAGAAGGTGATCCCCAGAATCGCCTGGCCGATCGACATGAGCAGCACGTACGGCCAGTAGGCCAGGCCCACGTACTCGGTGACCAGCCAGATGAGCAGCCGTCCGCCGGGCATGAGGTGGTTGTTGTAGAGCTCCAGCAGATGGGTGACCGTCAGCCGGGACTCCGCCGCCTGGGTGATCAGCACGTAGTCGTCGGCGGCCAGGAAGCCACGGGCGGCCACCTGGGCGCGCCACAACACACTGATCGCGATCATGACCAGTGCCGCCGTGCCGATCCGGTCGCTGCGCAGCCAGCCGCCCGTCCTACTCGGTGCCGTTGTCACGCTGTCCCCCGCCGATGCCATGGCGGGAAGACTGCCATACCGCTCACCGGGTCCCCTATCAGGTCAACGGCTGGTGCAACCGGCGGCGCCGGGTGCCTGGCGGGGCGGTTACAGTGGCCGCCACCGACGCGGCCACCTCGCCGCGTACCGGCTAGGTGAGGTCGACGGATGCGGGAACGGAGCGGCTCGGTGCCCGAGGGTGGCGCCGATGCGGCGGTCGGCCGTCGGTCCTGGCTGCCGCATCTGGTGGCCGCCGCGGTGACGGCCGTCGTGCTGGCACCGTTGGCCCTGCCCGGCTACCTGCTGCGGTACGACATGGTCTTCGTGCCCAGGCAGACCCTGAGCTGGGAGCTGATCGCCCCGGCCACCGCCCTGCCCCGGGCGGTTCCGCAGGACGCCGTGGTGGCCTTGGCCAACCAACTGGTTCCGGGGTGGCTGCTGCAACGCCTGGTGCTGGTGGCGATCGTCTACTTCGCCGCCCTGGGGGCCGCCCGGCTGGTGCCGACCGGACGGACCGCCGTGCGGGTGGTGGCCGCCCTCGGGTACGCCTGGACGCCGTACCTGGCCGAGCGGCTGCTGATCGGTCAGTGGGGACTGCTGGTCGCGTACGCCGCCCTGCCGTGGCTGGTGCGCGCGGCCTTCGGGGTGCGGGCCGGTGAGCGGGGGGCGCTGAGCCGGCTGCTGCTGGCGGTGGCGGTCTCCGCCATCACCCCTACCGGTGGCCTGCTGGCCCTGGTGGTCGTCGTCGTCCTGACTCTCGGGCGGTACCCGGGTGCGGCCCGCGCGGTGTCGGTCGGGGTGGGGGTGAGCCTGCTGCTGAACGCGCCCTGGCTGGTGGCCGGGTTCACCAGCGCCGGTGACGGCCGCTCCGACCCGGCCGGGGTGGCCGCCTTCGCCGCCCGGGCGGAGAACTGGGCCGGTCCACTGGTGGCGCTGGCCGGCACCGGTGGCATCTGGAACGCCCAGGCCACCCCGGCCTCGCGGGCCGGGCTGCTGGTGCCGTTGGCGACCGGGCTGCTGCTGGTGGTGGCCGCTGTCGGGGTACCGCTGCTGCGGCGTCGCTGGGCGGGGCGGGGGGTCGGTCGGCTGGGCCTGCTGGCGGTCGGGTCGTGGCTGGCGGCCGCGCTCGGGGTGCTGCCCGGTGCGGCGGCGCTGCTCGGCTGGTCGGTGGCTCATCTGCCGGGGGCGGGGTTGCTGCGCGACGGGCAGAAGCTGCTCATGCCGTACGCCCTGCTGTTGGCGATCGCGGTGGCGTTGGGGGCGGAGCGGCTGGCGGACCTGCTGACTGCCCGGTTCGACCTGGCGACCGGGCGGGTGTTGCTGGTCGGGGCGGCGTTGCTGCCGGTGGCGGTCCTGCCCGATCTGGCCTTCGGTGGGGCGGGTCGGCTGCGTCCGGTGGCCTGGCCGGCGGACTGGGCGACCGTCGCCCGGCTGGTGGAGCAGCGGCCGGGTGAGGTGGTGTCGCTGCCGTTCCAGGAGTATCAGAGCTACCCCTGGAACCGGGGGCAGGTGGTGATCGATCCGGCGCCCCGGTATCTGGGGGTGCCGGTGGCGATCGACGACACCTTGCGGGTGGACGGCACGGCGGTGGCCGGTGAGGACCCCCGCGCCGCCGGGATTCGGCAGCTGCTGGACGCGAACCAGCCGGTGGCGGCGGCCGGCTCCCGGTGGGTGCTGGTGCAACGGGCGGCCGGCCCGCCGGTGGACCCGGCGACCCTGGCCGGGCTGCACCGGGTGTACGCGGGCGAGGACCTGACCCTGTACGAGAACCCGCAGTGGCGACCCCCGCCCACCCCCGCCCGCCCGGGGCCGGTAGGCCTGGCGCACCTGTTGGCCGGAACGGCGGTGCTGGCCATCGGTTTTTCGGCCGCTGCGCGACGGTGCTACCGCGTGGTAGCGTCCCGGCACGCGAGTCCCGCGGAAGGAGAAGGTGGATGAGGAACCTGCCCGCGTTCGTGGCCGTCGGGGTACTCGGTGTGGTGCTCGGCATGCTGGGCAGCGTCGGTCTGGCGAACGTGCTCAGCCCGTCCGCCAAGGAGGCCGCGAACTCCAAGGTGAGTGAGCAGACCGAGGCCCCGCTGTACGGCACGCGCTGACCTCGAACGAGGCGAAGGCGCCCGCATGATGCGGGCGCCTTCTTCGCGTGTCTACGTCGTCCGGCCGCCGGACGGTCCTGATCGGCGGGTCAGCTTCCGGCGGTGACCCGGGCGGTCGTCTTCCGGTCGTGGCCCGCGCGGTCGTCTCCGGCGGTGGCCTGGGCGATCAGTTGGGCGAAGCGGGTGCCGGTGGCGGTCCAGGTGAACTGGGCCGCGTGGGTCAGCGCGGCCTCACCCATCGCCTTGCGGCGTACGTCGTCGGCCAGCAGTTCCCGGACCACGGCGGTGAACTCCTGCTCGCTGTCGACGAGCAGTCCGGTCTCCGTGTCGACCATCGCCTCGGCCACCCCACCGGCGTAGCGGAAGGCCACTGTAGGGGTGCTGCACGCGGCGGCCTCCACGATGGTCAGTCCCCAGCCCTCCTTGAGTGAGGGGGTCAGGGCCAGCCAGGCCGAGCAGAGCAGGGCGTGCTTCTCCTCCTCGCTGACGAAGCCGGTGAACCGGACCCGGTCGGTGATGCCCAGGGACTCGGACAACTCGCGCAGGGGTCCCTCCCACCAGCCCTGCCCGGCCACCACCAGTTCCAGGCCGGGCAGTTCGTCGACCAGTTCGGCGACCGCCCGCAGGGCGATCTCCACCCGCTTGTGCGGCACCAGTCGGCCCAGCACCAGCAGCGAGGGGTGCGGGGTACGCGGCAGGGCAGGGCCGGTCACCGCGGGGGTGCCGTTGGGCACCACGTCGATCCGGTCGGCGTCCACCCCCAGGTCGGTCAGCTCGGCCCGGCTGGCCTCGGAGACGGTGACGTACCGGCAACGGCGGTAGAGGCGGACCGCCAGCCACGATTCGATCCACCAGCCCAGCCGACTCATCCAGGGGCCGAACACCACCGGCCACTGTTCCCGGTGCACGTGGTGCACCAGGGCGATGACCGGCCGACCGGCATAGAGGGGGGCGAAGAAGGGCACCCCGTTGCAGACGTCCACGACCAGATCCGGTCGACCGAGACCACGGCGGCCCAGCGGGCCGAAGCCGAACCGGCCGACCAGACAGATCAGCGCCGCCCGCAGGTAGACCGTCATCCGGGAGCCGCGGCGCAGCACCCGTACCCCGGTGTCGGTGGTCTCGGCCGGTCCCCCCTGGTCGTGCGCGGCACAGAGCAGAGTCACCCGGTGACCGGCGGTGACCAGTTCGGCGGCGATGCGTTCGATGTAGACCTCGGAGCCGCCGCCTTCGGGGTTGGTGGTGTCGCGCCAGTTGAGGAACAGAACGTGGCGGGAGGGGGTGTCGGAGTGGTCCACGCTGCTCCTACCGACGAGTAAGTGAGCACGATCGCGCCACCCTAGGGCGGTGCGGCCCGGGTGCGCAATGGGCAGATCCGGCAGGGTGGGGTCCGATGTCGGTTCGTCGATCAGGGGTTTGCCGAGGCGGACAAACCTTGGCAGGGTGTGCAGCGCAACAGCGTGCGATGCTCGCCTGCCCGGTGCGGTGAACCCGTCGCGACGCCTGTGACCTGCGATGGCGTGTCGTCCGCAGGGGTGACGAGGAGGTGAGGCGGCGGTGGAGGCCGACCGTCGCGCGCCCACGCGCGCCCTGTCCCACCGCTCCCCGGTGGTGCTGCTCAGTGCCGCCCTGGCGGTGCTGCTGGCCGGCTGGGCGGCGGTGGCGTACGTGCGCGCCGACCGGGGCACGCCGACCTGCGTCGAACAGGTACGGCTGCGGGTGGCCGCCGCCCCGGTGATCGCGCCCGCGCTGGACCGGGTGGCCCGGGCCAACACCGGCAACCAGCCGTGCGTCTCCGTCGAGGTGCAGGTGCGGCCCTCGGCGGAGGTGATCCGGGAACTAGCCGAGGGTGGCGAGGTGGCCGACGCCTGGCTGCCGGAGTCGACCTTCTGGCTGCGGCGGGCCCGGGCCGCCGGTGCCTTCGAGGTTCCCGCCGCAGGCACCTCGGTGGCCAGCACCCCGGTGGTGCTGGCGGTGACCGACCGGGTGGCCGGTCGTTCCGGCTGGCCGGCCAAGCCGCTGACCTGGAAATCCCTGCTCGGTGCCGAGCGTACGGTCGGGCTGCCCGACCCGGCGGCCGACCCCGCCGGGGTCGGCGCCCTGCTGGGGGTACGGATGCTGGCCGACGAGAACGGCGACTCGGCGGCGACTTGGACGGCCACCCTGCGGCGCCTGGCCACCGACACCTTCAGCCCCGCCGAGCAGACCAGTTTCCTGAATCCCGGCCGGGACCTGCCGGGCGGGGTGGACATGGTCGCCGCCACTGAGCAGGCGGTGCTCGAACACAACGCGTTGACCACCTCCGGCAAGAAGCTGGTCGCCGCGTACCCGGAGATCGCCGTTCCCTGGCTCGACCTGCCGTACGTGGTGCTGCCCTCCGCCGAGGGGCGGGCGCGGGACGCCGCGGCCGGGTTCCTGGCCGAACTGCTCAACAGCACCGCCCGGGAGATGCTCCTCGGGCACGGCTTCCGGACCGCCTCGGGTTTCCCGCCGGCCCTGCCGAGCGACGACCGGCTGGCCGCGGAGGAACGTCGACCGGTGCCGCTGCCGGACGAGGAGACCGTCACCGAGGTGCTGACCGGTTGGAGCGGGGTGCAGCGCAGCGCCCGGATCCTCACCCTGCTGGACGTCTCCGGCTCGATGGCGGCCCAGGTGCCCGGCGGGGGCACCCGGCTCGAGGCGACCGTCCGTGCCGCCGAGGCGGGTGCGGCCCTGTTGCTGGACAACACCGAACTGGGTGTCTGGGCCTTCGCCACCAGGCTCGACGGTGAACGGGACCATCGGGAGATCCTGCCGGTGGCGCCGCTGGGCGCCCAGCGCGAACGGTTGGCCGAGGCCCTGGACACCGTCCGGGCCAAGCCCCAGGGCGGCACCGGGCTGTACGACAGCACCCTGGCCGCGTACCGCGACGCCCGGCGGCACTGGACTCCCGGGCGGATCAACCTGGTGCTGGTGATGACGGACGGCCGCAACGAGGACGACGACAGCATCGGCCGGGCCGCCCTCCTGGCCGAACTGAAGCGGATGCAGGAACCCCGCCGCCCACTGCCGATCATCTTCATCGGGCTGGGCGAAGAGATCGATCCCGAGGAGTTGAA
This sequence comes from Micromonospora sp. NBC_01739, assembly GCF_035920385.1. GTDB lineage: Bacteria > Actinomycetota > Actinomycetes > Mycobacteriales > Micromonosporaceae > Micromonospora. Next base: position 5,208,487 of record NZ_CP109151.1, read on the forward strand.
GGCGATCGCGAAGGTCACCGGCGGGCGGGTCTTCGTCACCGCCCAGCCCAGCGGCATGCGCCGCATCTTCTTCTCCGCCCTGGCCGACCTGAGCTGCCTGCCGCCGGAGTGCCGCCGATGAGCCGGCTGCCGGCACCCTCGGTGAGCAGGCTGGTGGCTCGGCTACGCCGCTCGCCCGGCACGGTGTTGTCGCTGCTGCTGCTCACCGCGATCGCCTTCGCGCAGCGGCCCGGTCAGGTCACCTTCGACACCAAGATCGACCTGGCCGCCAACCCGATCCACTTCATGGCCCGGGCCCTGCACCTGTGGAACCCGGAGGCCACCGCCGGGGAACTGCAGAACCAGGCGTACGGCTACCTGTTCCCGATGGGGCCGTTCTTCGCCGTCGGTCAGCTGCTGGGGGTGCCACCCTGGATCACCCAGCGACTGTGGACGGCGTTGCTGCTCGCCGCCGCCTTCTACGGGCTGCTGCGCCTGGCCCGGGTGATGAACATCGGCACCGAACCGACCCGCTACGCGGCGGCCCTCGGCTACGCCCTGGCCCCCCGTATTCTCACCGAGATCGGCGCGCTCTCCTCGGAGAGCCTCTCCGCCGCGATGCTGCCCTGGGTGCTGCTGCCGCTGGTGGCCGTACGCCGGATCGGTTCACCCCGCCGGGCCGCCGCGCTGTCCGCGCTGGCCGTGCTCGGCATGGGTGGGATCAACGCGGCCGTGGTGCTGATGGCCCTGGTGCTGCCCGGTGTCTGGCTGCTCACCCGACGCTGGGACGCCGCACACCGGCGGCTGGTCGCCTGGTGGTGCGTCTGCGTGCTCGGGGTGTGCCTGTGGTGGATCGTGCCGCTGCTGCTGCTCGGCCAGTACAGCCTGCCCTTCCTGGACTTCATCGAGTCCTCCACCACCACCACGGCGGTGGCCTCGCTGTTCCAGGCGGTGCGCGGCACCAACCAGTGGGTCGCGTACATCGTGCAGGGCGAGCCGTGGTGGCCGGCCGGGTGGCTGCTGATCGACCACCCGGTGTTGATGGCCCTCACCGCGGTGGTCGCGTTGATCGGGCTGGCCGGGCTGGCCGGCAACCTGCTGCCGCAGCGCCGGTTCCTGGTGGCCGGTTTCCTGACCGGGCTGACCCTGCTCACCATCGGCTACGTCGGTGCCCTGGACAGCCCGGTCTCCGAGGTGGTCCGAGGGCTGCTGGACGGGCCGTTGGCCCCGCTGCGCAATGTGCACAAGCTGGACCCGGTGCTGCGGCTGCCGCTGATGCTCGGCTTCGCCCACGGTGTCGACGCGGTGGTCACCCGGATGCATCACTCGCCGGCCCGACGTCGGCCCGGTCTGCGGCTGCGCCCGCTGATGTTCGTACCGGTGCTGCTGCTCGTGCTGGGGGCCGCCGCACCGGCCTGGCTGGGGCAGCTGCGTCCCGGCCCGGGTTGGGCGGACCTGCCCCCGCACTGGCGGTCCGCGGCCACCTGGCTGGCCGATCGGGACGCGCTGGCCCGCACCCTGATGGTGCCCGGCGCCGGGTTCGGGCAGTACGAGTGGGGGCGTACGGTCGACGAACCCCTGCAGGCCCTGGCCGGTGCGCCGTGGGCGGTCCGGCACCAGATCCCGCTCGGCTCGGCCGGTAACACCCGGATGATGGACACCGTCGAGGAGGTGCTGGCCAGCGGCCGTGGCTCCGCCGGGCTGGCCGACCTGCTGGCCCGCTCCGGATTCCGGCATCTGCTGCTGCGCAACGACCTGGACCGGACCCAGGTGGACGCCCCGCCGGTGGCGGTGCTGCGTCGGGCCCTGGCCGAGTCGCCCGGCATCACCCGGGTAGCCACCTTCGGCAGCACCGAGGTCCTGTCCCGGATGATCAACAGCCCGGTCGACGAGGGCACCCCGGTCCTACCGGCGATCGAGGTGTACGAGGTCGACCCGCCGGTGCCGGTGGCCTCGGCGGTGCTCACCGCCGACGTGCCCACCGTCAGCGGGGGCCCGGAGTCCCTGCTGCCCCTGCTGGAGCAGGGGGTGGTGGAACGGGACCGGCCGGTGGTGCTGGCCGGTGACCGGGAGCAGACACCGGAGGCGACCGGTGACACCTGGATCGTCACCGACGGCCTGCGCCGCCGGGAACGCGACATCGGCCGGGTAGGGAACAACCTCTCCCAGACCTTGACCGCTAACGAGGAGGGACGACAGGGCCGGGTCGCCCTGGACCTGCTGCCCTTCGCCGGTGAGCAGCATCAGACCACGGCGACCTACCAGGGGGTACGCGAGGTCTCCGCCTCCTCGGCGGTGAGTTTCGTGGACACCCTGGGCCCCGCCGACCCCTCCCGCCTGCCCTTCGCGGCCATCGACGGCCAGTCGCACACCGCCTGGCACTCGGCGCCGCTGAGCGGGCCGATCGGGCAGTGGCTCCAGGTCGACCTGGACACCCCCCGACAGGTGGAGAACGTACGCCTGGAGTTCGTCACCGACCTGGCCGTGGGCTGGCCGGTGACCAAGTTCCGGCTCACCACCGACCGGGGTTCGGTGGATCACGAGGTGGCCCCGGTGCTGGGCGGTCACACGTACTACACCCTGCCCGGCCCGACCAGCCGGGTGCGGGTCACCGTGCTGGCGGTGGCCGAGGGACGCCTGGACGGTGCCGTGGGCATCCGGGAGCTGACCATCGCAGACACCGAGCCGCGGCGGGTGCTGCGCACCCCCACGGACCTGCCGCAGAATCCGGCCGCGCCTCTGAGCTGGGTGTTCAGCCGGGGCCCGGCCGACCGCCCGGCGTGCCACCTGACCGAGGCGGCGGAGGCGGACCGGATCGTCCCGGTCGGGTCGGTGAGCAGGCCACCGGTGCGGGCCGCCGACACGGTGATCCGCTGCGACCGGTTCCTGGCCCGGGTCGGTGAGGAACCGCTGGGAGTGGACCGGATCTTCCGCAACCCGGCCGCCGGCACGTACCGGATGGCGTTGCAGGCGATGCCCCGTCCGGGCGGCGAGCTGAAGCTCTCCGGGGTGGGCGTGACGGCCGGCGCCTCCTCCCGGTTGGCCGGCGACCCCGCCGTGACGCCGTACGCGGCTATCGACGGCGACCCCGGTACTGCCTGGCTGGCCGACACCGGTGACCTGCGCCCGACCCTGCGGCTGAGCTGGTCGGGCCCGCGCCGGATCGACGAACTGCGGCTACGGGCCGCGCAACTGCCGATCGGCTCCCTGCCCGACGAGGTGGAAATCCACACCCCCGGGCGGGAGGTGGTGGTGCCGGTCAGCCCCGACGGGACGGTGACCTTCCCGGCGGTACGCACCGACCGGATCGAGATCGTGGTGCGCTCGACCGAACTGCGGATCGCCGACCAACGGGGCAACGGCTGGCCCGCCACGGCCGGGATCGCCGAGGTGGAGATCCCCGCCCTGGCGAAGCTGCTGAAGCCGATCGACGCCGAGACCCGGGTGGTAGAACGGTGTGGTGACGGACCGACCGTCGAGCTGGACGGCCAGCGCTACGCCACCTCGGTCAGCGCCCGGTTCGGCGACGTGCTGGCGGGTCGACCGGTGCCGCTGCGGATCTGCGGGGCGGGCGGCGCGGTGCTGGACCTGCCGGCCGGTGGGCACCGGCTGGCGACCTCCCCCTCGAAGGGGTTCCTGGTCCAGTCCGCGAGCCTGCAACCGGTGCTCGACCCGACCTCGCCTGCCGGCGACGACTCGGGTTCGCCGGAAGTCGACGGGCCCCGGCATCGGGCCGTGACCGTGCTGGACTGGGCGCCGACGGATCGTCGGATCCGGGTCGCCGGTGGGGAGTCGGCGCTGCTGGTGGTGCCGGAGAACGCCAACCCGGGCTGGCAGGCCACCCTCGACGGTGCGCCGCTGACCGCCACCCGGGTCGACGGGTGGCAGCAGGCCTGGGTCCTGCCGACCGGTGCCGGAGGTGAGGTCAGGCTGATCTTCGCCCCGGACCGGGCGTACCGGGGAGCCCTGCTGATCGGTGCCCTGACGGCCGTGGGGGTGCTGCTGCTGGCCGCCTGGCCGGTGCGCCGCCGGCTGGCGGTCGGCACCGAGGCGCGGGCTGCGGTGGACGGTGGCCCGGCGGGGGTGATCCCCCCGGAGGCACCCGCCTGGCTGATCGGTGGCCTGCTGGTGGTGCTGCTCGCCGCCCTGGGCGGGGTGTTGCCGGTGGCGATCGTGCTGGCCGCGATGGTGCTGCGGCAACTGGCCGTACGGGCCCTGCCGGTGGTGGTGCTGGGCGGGCTGACGGCGGCCACGGTGATCTCGGTGACCGGCCGGGTGCAGGGTCACGGACAGGCGTGGGCCTACAGCTCCTGGGTGCAGGCGGCGATGCTGGTGGCGATCGGTGCGGTGGTCGCGGCGGTGATGCCCGCACCCGGCGTACCGGCCGACCTGCCAGTCCCACATGATGTGACGCCGGGCACATCCGGCGAGCTGACGACGGCCCCCGAGGCCAGGACTGATGGTGAGGCCAGGCCCGACGGTGAGCCGGCGGAGGCTCCCGAGGCCAGGACTGATGGTGAGGCCGGGACTGACGGTGCGGTCAGGGCCGATGGTGAGGACGGGACGGTGACGCGGTGACGGCTACTGACGATCGGGCGCGGCGGGCGGCGCGGCGTCGCTTCGCCACCCTGCGCCGGTCGGTGACCCTGTTCCGGGCCTTCCTGGTCGAGCAGACCGACCCGGACCACTTCTACGGCCTGCTCGCCGACGACTCGGTGCGCCAGGTGGAGGGCTACACGGAGCTGGCCGGCCGGACCGTGCTGGACGTGGGCGGTGGGCCGGGATACTTCGCGGCGGCCTTCCGCGCGGCCGGGGCCTACTACGTCGGGCTGGACCCGGACGTGGGGGACTTCTCCGCGGCCGGGGAGTCTGTGGCCGGGATGCTGCGGGGCAGCGGGACGGCTCTGCCGGTACGCACCGGCAGCGTGGACGTGGCCTTCTCCTCCAACGTGGTGGAACATGTCGCCGAACCGCCCCGGATGCTCGACGAGATGGTCCGGGTCACCCGGCCCGGCGGGTTGATCTTCGTGTCGTACACCCCGTGGTTTTCGCCGTGGGGCGGGCATGAGACCGCCCCCTGGCACTACCTCGGCGGCGACCGGGCCCGGCGTCGGTACGAACGCCGCACCGGACGGCCGCCGAAGAACCGGTTCCGGGAGACCCTGTTCCCGGTGTCGATCGCGGAAACCCTGCGCTGGGCGCGGGGCAACGGCGAGATCGAGATGGTCGATGCGTTACCTCGCTATCACCCCTGGTGGGCGCGCTGGGTGATCCGGGTGCCCGGTGTCCGGGAGGTGGTGGCCTGGAATTTCGTCCTGGTGTTGCGCCGCCGCACCGAGCATCAGCCCGACACGGTGCAGAAATCAGAGCTGACCGGGGGTCGCGTTGCTATGTGACCAAGTAGTAACCTCGCGGCCATCCCACTGATTGACACCGACGAAATTCGCTCCTCTGGGGAGGAAACATGAAGCACCGCGCCGTGGGTGCCGTGCTGTTCGGCGGGGGCGTTCTGCTCCTGGCGTTGGCCGCCGGACTGGTGTTCGTCGTCAAACCGGCGATGACCAAACTGCCCTACGACCTGGAGCCCTCCACCTCGGTCGCCGAGGCCAAGGGGGCGACCTTCCTCCAGATCACCAATGGCGCGGTCGCCATCAACCAGGCCGACCTGAAGTCCACCATCCTGGTCACCCCGGACCGCGACAAGACCGCCGCGCTCAGCGGTGACCTCGCCGGTGACACCGTGGTGTGGCGGGTCGGGCAGACCGTCGACCGGACCGACACCAAGGAACTGATCAGCGCGTACGGCGCGGAGCTGGCCCTGGACCGGGTCTCCGGTGCGGCCGTGGAGTGGAACGACCAGTTCCTCGACGACAGCGGCGCCCCGGAGAAGGTCTCCTTCGCCGGGCAGGTCTACAAGTTCCCGTTCAACGCGGAGCAGGAGAACCACGAGGTCTTCGACCGGGACCTGCGGCAGACCCGGATGGCCGAGTTCAAGGGCACCGAGGAGATCGAGGGCCTGGAGACCTACCGGTACGAGCAGGTCATCAGCGACGAGAAGCTGCCCCTGCCCGCCGAGCGGATCGCCCTGCTGCTGGGCGCCCTGGCCCCGGGTGCCACCTCCGGCGACATCGTCTACAGCAACACCCGTACGGTCTGGGTCGACCCGGTGACCGGCTCCTACATCAAGGTGCGGGAGCAGCAGAAGAAGACCCTGATGCCGAACGCGGGCAGCCCGGTGACCCTGCTGGACGCGGACTTCCTCTACAACGAGGAGACCGTCACGGCCTCGGCCGACCGGGCCAAGTCCAGCCGGGGTCAGCTGACGATCCTGGGGGTCTGGGCCCCGCTCGGCCTGGTCGTGCTGGGTCTGGCGCTGATCGTGGCCGCCCTGCTGCTCTCCCGGCGGCCCGCCCCGGCGGCCGTGACCACCCGGCGCCACCGGGCGGACTCGCCCCCGACCCGGGTGGACCAGCCGCCGGTACGCGAGGGGGGTCCGCTGACCGACGAGATCCCGCCGGCCTCGACCAACTGGCGTTCCGACGACCCCACCGTGCCGATTCAGCGCGGCAACCAGGGCGAGTCGGAGCGGCACTGACCCGCCGGGCACGGCAACGGTGAAGGGGTGGACCCGCCCGGGTCCACCCCTTCACCGTGTCTGGACTCAGAACCGGGCCAACGCCCGGCGCAGCGGGTCCAGCCCGAGGGCACCCAGGTCGAGGGCCTGCCGGTGGAACTCACGCAGGTCGAAGTCCGCGCCCTTGCGGGTCTTGGCCTCGTCGCGGGCCTGCAGCCAGATCCGCTCACCCACCTTGTACGAGGGGGCCTGCCCCGGCCAGCCCAGGTAGCGGTTCAACTCGAAGCGCAGCTGCTCGTCCGGCACCCGGCAGTGCGCCCGCAGGAACTCCCAGCCCAGCTCGGGGGTCCAGCGTTCCCCGGGGTGGAAGTCGAAGGGGTTGTCCTTCGGGATCTCCAACTCCAGATGCATTCCGATGTCGACGATCACCCGGGCCGCCCGGAAGGCCTGCCCGTCCAACATGCCGAGCTTGTCACCCGGATCCTCCAGGTAGCCAAGCTCGTCCATCAGCCGCTCGGCGTACAGGGCCCAGCCCTCACCGTGCCCGGAGACCCAGCAGAGCAGTCGCTGCCAGCGGTTGAGCAGCCCGGCCCGCACGGCGGTCTGGCCGACCTGGAGATGGTGACCGGGTACCCCCTCGTGGTAGACCGTGGTCACCTCACGCCAGGTGGAGAAGTCCGTGACACCCGGCGGCACCGCCCACCACATCTGGCCCGGCCGGCTGAAATCCTCGCTGGGACCGGTGTAGTAGATGGCCCCGTCACTGGTCGGCGCGATCATGCATTCGATGCGGCGTACCTGCTCGGGGATGTCGAAGTGGGTGCCGTTGAGATCGCTGATCGCCTGGTCGGCGAGCTGCTGCATCCAGTCCCGGAAGGCCTCCTTGCCCACGATGGTCCGGGCCGGATCGGCGTCCAACGCCCGGACCGCCTCCTCGATGGTGGCGCCGGGGGTGAGGATCTGCCCGGCCACCGTCCGCATGTCGGCCTCCAGGCGGGCCAGCTCGGAGAACCCCCAGGCGTACGTCTCGTCGAGGTCGATCCGGGCACCGAGGAAGTACTGCGAGGCCAGCTCGTACCGCTCCCGCCCGGCGGCCTGCTTCTCCCGCCCTCGCGGAGCCAGCTCGGTACGCAGGAACTGCCCGAACTCCGCCGTGGCCGCAGTGGCCGCCGCCGCACCCCGACGCAGGTCGGCGTCGAGGGTGCCCTCGGCGCCCAGGCGCTCGACCAGCCCGTGGAAGACGTTGTCCCCCTCCGGATCCACCCAGGCGTCGCACTGCTTGGCCACCTCGATCAACTGGGCCTGCGAGCTGATTTTGCCGGCCGCCGCCGCCTCACGCAGAGTCGTCTTGTAGCCCTCCAGCGCACCGGCGAAGTGGTTCAACCGGGCGGCGATGTTGGCCTGCGCCTGCGTACCCGCGGTGGGCATCAGGTCGAAGACCATTCGGGTGTGGTGCAGCCCGCTGGTGATGACGTTGACCTCGCTGGTCGTCTCGCCGGCCTGGTAACGGGCCAGGTCCAGACCCAGCCGCTCCTGCATCGCCTCCCGGGCGATGCGCTCGCCCTCGGTGTCCGGCTCGGTGGCGTCCAGGTCGGCCAGGGTGCGGCGGGTCAAGTCGGCCTGAGCGGCGTACCCGTCCGGCGACAGGTCATCCAACCGGTCGTCGTAGCCGGAGATGCCGACGTAGGTGGCGCCGGTCGGGCTCAGCGCGGCCCACTCGGCAACATAACGGTTGGCGATATCGTCGATTCGTCCCACGCCCGCGACCCTACGCGAGACGGCCGGGCGGAGGCTGCCGCCTTTCGCGGACCTTGCCCACCGGGCGTGGCGGCCGAGGGTCAGGGCAGCAGGTCGGCCGGATCGAAGTCGATCGGGAACGGCTCGTCGGCACGCAGCCGGTCGCCGCTGACCGCCTTGGCCACTGTGTCGTAACCGCCGAACTTGCCGAGGGTGAACAACTCCACCGCAGCGTGCCGCAGTCGGCGGGAGATCTCCACCCGCATGAAGTACGGCACCCGCCCCTGAGCGCAGCGCATCGGTTTGTCGACGAAGTCCTGCCGACGGCTGCCGGGCGAGACGAACTCGACCGCCATGGTGCACAGGTGAACCGGAATCCAGCGATCCTCCTCGTCGGTCTTGGGCAGCGCATGCAGGACGGTGACGTCCGGCTGGATCCACCGTTGCGGCGAGAAGGTCAGGTTCACCTGACCGAACACGTAGAAGCCGTGGGCGTTGGCAGCAGGCTTGAGAAGATGGGCGAGCTCGATCTCGCCGTAGCTGTTCGTGCCGACCTCGGCGGGCGTCATGACCAACCTCCCGTCGATGCACTCGTAGCGTGCATCGGGTAGCTCAGGCAGGGGGAGGTAGCGCTCGGCGAGCTGGGTCGTCCACATTCCGTCGAGGTCGACGAGTGGGTCGAAGCGCATCGGCATCGCCATCGGGGAAACACCTCCTCGGCAGGTCAACGCAGTACCAATGTAGGTGGTTTCTGTGGCGCGCGACACGGCAGCCGAAAAGCCCAGGACAACGCCGTGTTTCCGGGGCAGAGTGTCAGGGGTGACCATGGACTTCACCCCTGACAAGCCGGCCTTGCGGAGCTGGCTGCCCGGATTCGTCGCCCTCGCCGCCATCTGGGGTTCCAGCTTTCTGTTCATCAAGGTCGGCGTGGCGGAACTGCACCCCCTGCACCTCACCCTCTACCGGGTCGGGGCCGGTGCGCTGACCCTGCTGGTGGTGCTCGCCCTGCTGCGGGACCGACTGCCCCGGGATCCGCGGGTGTGGGGCCACCTCTCCGTGATCGGCGCCCTCGGGGTGGCTGTGCCGTTCACCCTGTTCGGCTACGGCGAGCAGCGGATCGAGTCGTTGCTCGCCGGCATCTGGAACGCCACCACTCCGCTCGTGGTGCTGCCGATGGCGGTGCTGGTGTTCCGTACCGAGCGGTTGACCGTCCGCAATGCCGTCGGGTTGGCGCTCGGCTTCGCCGGTGTGCTCGTGGTGCTCGGCGTCTGGCAGGGCGTCGGGGGCGCCCACCTGGTCGGTCAGCTGATGTGTTTCGGGGCGGCGGCCTGCTACGGCCTGGCTATTCCGTACCAGAAGAAGTTCGTCGCGGGCAGCAAGCTGTCCGGGTTGTCGCTGTCGGCCGCGCAGTTGGTGCTCGCCACGGCCCAACTCGCCATCGTGGCGCCGCTGGTGGCCGGCGCACCGCCCGCACCGACCAGTCTGTCGCCGAGTGTGGTCGTCGCCGTGCTGGTGCTGGGCGCGATCGGTACCGGCCTGGCCTTCGTCATCAACCTGCGCAACATCCGGATCGTGGGTGCCACCACGGCCGCCATGGTGACCTACCTGATTCCGGTCTTCGCCATCGTGATCGGTGTGCTTGTGCTCAGCGAGCGGCTCACCTGGCATCAGCCGGTCGGTGCGCTGATCGTGTTGCTAGGGGTGGCTGTGTCGCAGGGGCTGATCGGCCGCCGCCGACCCGTCGCGCGCCCTTCCGACGCAGTGGCCGCCGGGACGACCCCGGCCGCGGAGCTGGCGACCCGCTGACCACCAGCGACTGGTGCCGGCGCCGTTTCGGCGTAATGGCGGTGACGCGGCGCTGCGGATACCGCCATTACGGCGATACGGAGTGGATCAATGGGTCCAGGTGATCAGGTTGTCGGCGGTCCAGGTGTTGATGACTCGGTCGGTGGGGACTCCGCAGAGGGCTGCCCGTTCACAGCCGAAGCGTTGCCAGTCGAGTTGGCCCGGGGCGTGTGCGTCGGTGTCGATGGCGAACAGGCAGCCGGCTTCCAGGGCGCGGCGGATCAGCCGCTTCGGCGGATCCTGTCGCTCCGGGCGGGAGTTGATTTCCACGGCGGTGCGGTGTTCGACGCAGGCGGCGAAGACCGCGTCGGCGTCGAAGTCGCTCTCCGGGCGGGTACGGGCCCGGTGCCCTCGATCCCCGGGGCCGGTCACCCCGGCCGGGCGGGAGGAGACCATCCGGCCGGTGCAGTGTCCGAGGATGTCCAGGTGGGGGTTGGCGATCGCGGTCAGCATCCGACGGGTCATCTTCGCCCGGTCGTCGCTGAGGCCACTGTGTACGGAGCCGACCACCACATCCAGCCGGGCCAGCAGTTCCTCCTCCTGATCCAGGGAGCCGTCGGCCAGGATGTCCACCTCGATGCCGGTGAGGATCCGGAATCCCTCCGGCAACGCCTCGTTGAGTTGCGCCACATGGTCGAGCTGTCGACGTAGCCGATCCGCAGTCAGGCCCCGGGCCACCTTGAGTCGGGGGGAGTGGTCGGTCAGCACCAGGTACTCGTGGCCCAGTTCGACCGCGGCCAGGGCCATCTCCTCGATCGGGGAGCCACCGTCGGACCAGTCGGAGTGGGTGTGGCAGTCGCCGCGCAGCGCGGCCCGCAGCCGGGTGGCCTCGGCGTCCAGGTCGGTGCCCTCGGTGGCTAGCAGCCGCCGCAGGTAGACCGGTTCCTCGCCGGCCAGGGACTCGGCCACACAGCGGGCGGTGACGTCTCCCACCCCGGCCAGCTCGGTGAGCTTGCCGGTGCGGGCCCGCTGGGCCACCTCCTGCGTGGGCAGGGCGGCCAGGGCATTCGCCGCCGACCGGAAGGCCCGGACCCGGTAGGTGGCCTCGTTCGCCCGCTCCAGCAGAAAGGCGATCCGACGCAGGTCGGCGATGGGATCACGGGTCATGTTCTGCAACCTACGCGCCCGCGCCGCCGGTCGGGAGACGACCGGCGGCGCGGAGTAGGTGGGACCGGGGCCACCGGGATCAGCTGTACGGCAGCCGGATCAGCGAGCGGTTGCCGATCCCCAGGGTGGTGGGGTTGGTGCCGATGGCGGACCAGACCTCCACCCGTACGGTGCCGCCGCGCAGGTTGCCCAGCGAACCGGTGCTGGAATGCAGCCCGGCGGCCTGGGTGTAGTTCTCCCAACCGGAGACCGGGTCGGTGGCGAAGTAGCGGTAGGTCTCCACCCGGTCCCAACTTCCGTCGCCGGTCAGGTCGTACGAGATGCGGGTCTGCACCCCGTTGCCGACCGCCGCACCGGCGTCCAGGAGGAGGTCGAACCCGGTCTGCCCGCCGTTGTGGTTGAGGTTGAGCCCGGTCGCGGTGAACACCAGCGGGTTGCGCGGGGTGCCGTCGTAGTTGGCGCCGCCGGCACTGATAACGGTGGTCGTGCCGGCGTTACCCGCCGCGCCCAGGCCGCCGCCGGACAGCAGGTACCGCACCGGCGAGCTGGAGGGACCGGTGGGGGTCGGGGTAGGCGTCGGAGTCGGAGTGCGCGTCGGGGTTGGGGTCGGGGTCGGTGGGGGTGTGCCGCCACCTGCGCTGCCGCCGCTCCAGGTGTGTGCGCCGCTGGTGGCGGTCCGCCCCGGTGCCACGGTCAGTTGGGTCCCGTCGGAGAACCGTACGGTCAGTTCAGTGTTGGAGATGTTGCTGGCCACGTAGGTCCGGGCGCCGTTGCGGTTGAAGACGGCGGCCAGGGGATGGCTGGCGGTGACTCCGGTGTCCACCCGGCCCAGGGCGGCCAGGTTGCGTATCCAGTGGAAGGTGTGCGCCCGGCTCTCCCCCTCCTCCGGGGGGTAGCCGGGGTTGGCCCGCAGCTTGGCCAGGGCGGCGTCCGGGTCGCCCAGGGCCAGGTGCTGCCAGTGCAGGTCCTGCCAGATGGTCGGCTCACCGCCGTTGTTGCGGACCAGTTCGGCGTACTTCTGGGCGTTGTCGTCGGGGTGGTAGCCCAGGTAGAGATGCCCGCCGGTGATCGGCAGCAGGTTGATGCCCTGGATCATCTCCGGTTCGGCGCTGAACCAGGTGGCGTACGCCCCGCCGTCTCCCCAGACCATGCCGACGTTGTTGTGGCCGAAGGCGGCGGGGAAGTTCTCGCCGCTGACGTCGAACCAGTACTCGTGGATGGCCGCCGCCTGGGTGGTGTAGATGAAAATCCCGGCATCGCGTACGGCGGTGTTGCCGGTGGCCTGTCCCCACTGGATCAGGGCGTTGGCGAAGTTCATCCCCTCCGAGGAGGACTCCTGGTTGTTGCCGCTGGCGAACGCCCCGTGCCCGGAGGCCCAGTCGTGCCCGGCGTAGATGTCGAAGTCCCGCAGGTACGGGAAGCGGCTGTCGGTGCGGTCGTAGTTGTTGGCGTCCCGGATCAGCAGGTCGATCATGCCGCCGTACTGGTCCTGGCGGGCCCAGGTCGGGTCGAACTTGGCCAGCGTGGCGGCGGCGGCGATGTAGTAGCCGTAGTGGAAGTGGTGGTCGTTGAGTTCCTGGTCGGAGCCGTACGAGCCGGGGTAGCCGATCAGGGTGCCCCAGCGCTGGTCGTAGTAGAACAGCCGCTCGGTCTCGCCGGGCGAGGCGGTGAGCCAGTCGGTCAGGGTGGCCCGGATGGCGTTCAGCGCGGCCGTACGGGTCTCGGTGTCGCCGACCTGGTCGGCGATCTCGGCGATCCGGGCCGCCCGGCCCAGTCCCTTGCCGGTCCAGTAGGTGTCCCCACCCCGCTGGTCCATCGGGTTGCTCCGTACGGCCGCCAGGTGTTGCCGCAGGGTGGTCAGGTCGGCCCCGGCCCCGGTGGCGACGGCGGGCACCTCCGGCAGTACCCCGTGGAAGCGCATCGAGGTGCGGAACTCGGAGACCCCGGTCAGCACCTTCATCCGGCCCCGGGCCGAGGGGTAGGTCTGGGTGATCGGGGTGGCCCCGGTCAGCGCCTTCCACTGGTGCGGGTAGAGGCTGACGACCGTACGGGTCTCGGTGCCCTCCCGGGGGGTGGTGGTGAAGGCGTACCGGGTCTCCACCTGGCTGCTGGACTGCTGGTAGCTGTAGGACACCCGGGTGCCGGTGACGTGCGCGTGCGCGTACCGGCCGTAGGTGGTGGCCAGTTGGGTCCGGGTGGTGGCGTCCGTGCCGGCCGGCAGCAGGGCCAGGGAGAAGTAGCCCCGACCGGCCAGGTTGGAGCTGATCCGGCCGCCGCTGACCGTCCAGGTGGCCCCGGTCGGCGCGTACCCGACGTAGTCGTGGCCGCGCACGGTGAAGCCGATGGTGGCGCCGCTGTTGGACCAGACCGTCGGGCTGCCGCCGGTCACGTTGATCACCGCGTCTCCGCCGGTGCTGCGGAAGTAGGTGAAGGGCAGGCCGTGGCCGATGGTGGCCCGCAGGGTGCGTGACCCGTCGCTCCAGTACGGGGTGACCGTCCAGTCCGTCCAGTCGTCGACCAGCACGTTCGGGGCGCCCAACCCGGCCACCCCGACCCGGAGGTCCTCGACGTAGGGGTACTTGAACTCGCCGACCCCGGTGGCGGTGCCGGTGATGGTGGGGGTGGAGGTCGCGGAGAAGCCGAGCCCGTCGGTGACCGGTTGGTAGGCCAGCGGGTGGGCGTGCAGGGGCTCACTGAAGGTGCAGTTGAGGCGCTTCCACAGCAGGGAGGACCACCAGTCGTTGGTCGGCACCGGCCCGGCTGGTGCGGAGCTGGTGGCGTACTGCCGGGGGTTGGTGGTGAGGTTTCCGCAGCCGCTGGGGAGCGGTCCGACCGGGGTGGTGGTGTAGCTGCCGGCGCCGACCGGCGCGGCCTGGGCGGCGGGGGCGGCGATGACGGCCAGCCCGCCGAGGACGAGGGCCGCGGCGGCACCGGCGGCCAGGAGTCGATGGTGGGTACGGCGTGGGACGGGAGGTCGCATCTTTCCTCCAGCGCGCCCCTCCGACCGATGTCGGCGGCGCGTTTCGTCGTCATTGTGAGTTAAGTGCTGTCAGAGAGCGCTCTCTGAGTCATTAGCGGGACGGTAGTTCACGAATGAGACATCCGTCAATGTTGCGAGGTGATGACGTGCGAATGACGCGGGACGGGACCTGCGGCCTCCGCCCGGGCCTCAGCGCCCCGGTGGTTTCGCCGGACAGCCGTTGCGGCGGTGCCAGGCGGCCACCTCGGCCGCCGGTGCGCGGTTGCCGCCCTTGCGCCACGAGTCGAGGTACGGCGCCGGCCAGATCACCCCTCGACGGATCCACCAGCCGTCCTCACCCAGGCATGGCGGCGAGATGCCGAAGTGCAGATGGCAGACGTTGTTGGCGTTGCCGGTCCGACCCACCGTGCCGAGTTGCTGACCGGCCCGCACCCGTACGCCCGGCTCGATGCCCTCGGCGATCTCGGTCAGGTGCGAACCGTAGTACCGCACCCCGTCGTCGCCGAGCACGGACACCGAAAGGCCCCCGTTGTACGGGCCCTGGGGGCCCCGTCTGTCGTACCGGTCTCGGCGGCTGACCTCGCCGATGGTGCCGTCGGTGACCGCCACGACCGGCTCCCCGCAGTCGGCGAAGATGTCCGTCCCCGGGTACCCGGAGTGGGTCGGGTGGTAGTCCGCCTTCCGGGCGCGTACCGGAAAGACGTGCGGCAGCCGGTCCCGGCCCGGCGTGGCGGTCGACCCCGGCTGGTCGCTGCCCTCCGGCTCACCGGCGGTCGGGGTCGCGCCGGGCGTGGGGGTGACAGCAGCCGTCGGGGTGGCCACGGCCGTCGGGTCCTCGCTCGGGGCGGACCAGGTGGGCGCGGGGCCGGTCGCGCAGCCGGCGGCCAGCATCGGCACGAGCAGCAGCGCCGCGTACGGCAGACGTCGTCCGGTCAGCGCAACCACCCGGCCATCCTGACAGACCATCTCCCCCTGGGCCCGACCGCGTACGCCCGCCAGGGGCGTCGGCGGCGACCGGGCCGGTACGGTGGCAGTACCACCGACCCAGCGTGGCAGGAGTGGCCAGCCATGATGCCGTACAGCCCGTCGGGCCTCTTCCCCGCCGGGCGCCGCCCGCGTCCCACCTACCGCGAACCGCACCCGGTCAGCGGAGCCGCCGTCGCCGCCGGCGCCACCGGCACGGCCGCCTGGTTGGTCATCTTCGGGCTGCTCGGCCGCGACCTGGCCGGGTACGCCTGGTGGACCCTGCTGGCCGGAGCCCTGGCCTGGCTGGCGGCCCTGGTGCTGGTCCGGTACGGCAACCGGGGGGTGGCCACCGGCATCGCCATCGTCACCGCCGGAGGGTGGAGCATCGCCGCAGCCGCGGTGGCCGCCCGATGGTGGATCGGTGGTGATTGGCCCCTCTGGTGATTCCTGTCGACATCGACTGCGTTGCGTCGTCGTGCAGGCACTGAAACCCATCTTGACTGGGCCGCCGGGACTCGGCACTCTCCCGGTATGGCCTGGACCACTCCGCGGCTCGATCCGGATCGCAGCCGCCGCCGGATGCAACTGCTCGCGCAGTTGGCGGACGCCCGCGCGTTACGCGAACGCGAACGGCCACAGCGGGTGCGGACCGAGCGGCTGCGCGAACTGATCGCCACCCGCCGTCGGCTGGCCGGCTGAGCGGGGCAGATACTTCCCCAGGAATGCCGACCCTTCGGGGCGTTGACCGCTCTCCTGCCGATCCGACCGGCTAACGTGCACGCGTAACGGCTGGCGTGAGCTGTGCCAAGGGCTACTTGGGGGGAACGTGTCGTACTTCGCTGCGGCCGTGGTGCGCGAGAAGGGTGGCTGGACGGCCGCCGAGTTGAGTCTGCGGGGTGCCACCGACGTCGACGAGGTCGCCGAGCGACTGCGCGATGTCGGTCCGGACGCCGACCTGTCGCTGCTGTTCGTCGAGGCGGACGACACCTACCTGGTCATCCTGCGCCTGGACGAGGGCGAGGACCTGCGCATCTTCGGCTCGGACTCGGCCTTCGCCGAGGAGTCCCGGCTGGGTGCCCTGCTGATCGGTGACCTCAACGCCTCGGTCACCGGTCTGGAGGAGGCCGAGGAAGCACCTGCGCCGACGACCACGGACGACGACAACGAGCAGCCCGCCCTGGACCCGGAGGCGGACCCGGTGGGTGAGGCCGACCTGTTGGCCGACCTGGGCATTCCCGCGCAGCAGTTGCTGGCCCTCTGCGCCCACGAGGGGATGATGCCGGCCGACGTCACCGCCGAGGTCTGCCAGGTGCTGGGCTGCGTCGACGACGTAGAGGAACTGCGTGAGGTCTGATCCAGTCGGCGGAGCGCTGCCGGGTGGTGTGGGATCTGCCGGCGGGTCGTCGCTGGGTAGCGCCGGATCCGCTGGCGCGCCGATGGGCGGTGGGGAACCGGCGGACGCGACCGATCCGGCGTTGGAGACGGTCCGGGCCGGGCAGCCCACCCCCGGTGCGGTCGGCCGGGTGGGGCCGGGCGCGCACGAGGGCCTGGCCGATCCGGGCGGCATCGGCCGCCGGCAGCGCCACGAACTCTGGATGCGCCGGGCCCTGGAGATCGCGGTGACCGGTCCGGAGGTCTCCGACCCCTCCCGGCAGGCCGACGACGTGCCGGTGGGTGCGGTGCTCTACGGCCCGGACGGGGACGAGCTGGCGATCGGCCGCAACGAGCGGGAACTGACCGGAGACCCGACCGCCCACGCCGAGGTGCTGGCGCTGCGGCGGGGGGCCGAACGGCTGGGCCGCTGGCGGCTGGAGGGCTGCACCCTGGTGGTCACCCTGGAACCCTGCACCATGTGCGCGGGGGCCCTGGTGCTGTCCCGGGTGTCCACCGTGGTCTTCGGGGCCTGGGAACCGAAGACCGGCGCCGCCGGCTCCCTCTGGGACGTCCTGCGCGACCGCCGCCTCAACCACCGCCCGGAGGTGTACGGCGGGGTCCTGGCCACCGAGACCGGCACCCTGATGCGCGCCTTCTTCCGCTGAGGCTGCTGCCGTTGGTGCTTCTGTCAGGCGGGGCGGAGCAGGGCGCCGGCGATGCCTCGGGCGTGATCCGTCCAGGGGGCCGGGCGCAGGGTGGCCGGGTCCAGCCGGACGACAGCCCGCCGCCCCTCGGCGTACTCCGTCGTGCCGTCGAGGGAGTGGAACCGGAAGCCGTAGACGGCGCTGCTGGTGCCGAGGTCTTCCACCCAGAAGTGCACCCCGACCGGGCCGGTGCCGGTGATCGGGGCCCGGTAGCTGATCGCGAACTCGCGGACCGCGTGGAACACGTCCGGGGTGGTGGCCTTCCCGTTGCGCAAGGCCACCCCGTTGGCGGACCAGTACGCCGTCAGCGCCCGCTCCAGCAGCAGCGCGTACCGGGCGTTGTGCAGGATGCCCATGGCGTCCAGGTCGTCGAAGTGCACCATGGCGTGCTCGACATGGCCGTACTCGACGGCGGTGGGCTCGGCGACGACGTTGCTCATGGGGTGCCTTCCGGTAGCAGGGTGGGATCGGGGCACAGGCCCCGCAGCCGGTCCAGCACACTTCGGCGGGCGTGCCGGTAGGTGCTGTCCGGGTCGAAGAGTCGGGAGCGCATCGCGGCGGCGATCCCGAAGGAGTCGATCTCGTACGCCAGCAGGGCCACATCCACCTCGGCCGGGAGTTCGCCCAGCTCGACCGCCTCGCGGACGAGTCGCTCCAGGAAGGCGGTCCAGTCGGCGAGGACCGTGGCCAGCCGGTCGTGGACCGCACCCGGCCGGGCGTTGAACTCGAACTCGGCCGTGCCGAAGAAGCAGCCTCCGGGCAGCACCCGGGTGGCGTAGAAGTCGATCCGGGCCTCGTGCAGGGCGTGGAGGCGGCGTACCCCTCCGGGGGCGCGCAGGGCCGGGCCGATGATCAGCTCCTGCCACTGGGCCACCGCCCGGTCGATGGTGGCCAGCTGGAGGGCCTCCTTGGAGCGCCAGTGCGCGAAGATCCCGGACTTGCTAACCCCGAGGGAGTCGGCGAGATGCCCGAGCGACAGCCCGTCCAGGCCGTTCTCACTGGCCAGCACGACGGCGGCGTCCAGCACTGCGCTGCGGGTGCGCTCACCCCGGGCCAGCCGGCCGTCAACGGTCATACCGTGACCCTACACAATCCGACCGACCGGTCGTACTTATTTTTTCGTCGAGTGCTTCGCCGTTTCGGCGTAGTGACGGTGACGCGGCAGCACGGATACCGCCATTACGGCGATATGGAGTGGATCAAGCTGGTGCGCGAAGCGTCCCGCCACCGACTAGCGGTGACGGGACGCCGACGGGTGCCGCCAGGTCAGGCGACGATGGTGTCCAGGGCAATCTCGACCATCTGGCTGAAGGTCTGCTCCCGCTCCTGGGAGGTGGTCTTCTCGCCGGTCTTGATGTGGTCGCTGACGGTCAGCAGGGTCAACGAACGAGCCTTGAACCGGGCCGCGATCGTGTAGAGCGCGGCGGACTCCATCTCCACCGCCAGCACCCCGTAGTCGGCCAGCCGGTCGTAGAGGTCCGGCCGGTCCGTGTAGAAGGCGTCCGCCGCCAGGATCGGCCCGACCCGCATCGCGATGCCGCGCCGCTCGGCCACCTCCACCGAGGTACGCAGCAGCCCGAAATCGGCCACCGGGGCGTAGTCGATCAGCCCGTCGAACCGCACCCGGTTCATGTTCGAATCCGTCGAGGACCCGATCGCCGCGATCACGTCCCGCAGCTGAAGATCCTCGGACAGGGCGCCACAGGAGCCGACCCGGATCAGGGACTTCACGCCGTACTCGTTGACCAGCTCGTGGGCGTAGATCGAGGCCGAGGGCATCCCCATCCCGGACCCCTGCACGGAGACCTCGACCCCGTTCCAACGGCCGGTGAAGCCCAGCATCCCCCGGACCGTCGAGTAGCAGTTCGCCCCTTCGAGGTAGGTCTCCGCGATCCACTTGGCCCGCAGGGGGTCACCCGGCATCAGGACCCGCTCGGCGATCTCGCCCGGCTTCGCGCCGATGTGCGTACTCATGCCAGTGATCCTGCCAGGCCGGGCGGCCGGGGACCGGTTCGGCGTCCGAACCGGGAGTCCTGTAGCCTACTCGGCGGTGGCGTGTCCGAGTGGCCTAAGGAGCACGCCTCGAAAGCGTGTGAGGGTTTACGCCCTCCGCGGGTTCAAATCCCGCCGCCACCGCTCGTGAAGTGCGAGAACGCCCGGTCGATCCGCGAGGATCGTACCGGGCGTTCTGCTGTCTGCCCCGGTTCTGGCGGTGTAGGCCCCGATGTCTGGCCGTACAGACATGGCTTCCGATCTACGTGTCCCTATGCTGTGAGAGCTACTTACGGGATGCGGGGGTTTCGATGCGACGCAGGCTTGCCGGGCTGACGGTTCTGACGATGGTGGCGGCCGGGTTGGCGGTGAGTGCTCCCGCCCAGGCGGCCGACGAGTTCCGGACCATCACCCGGGATGGTCTGACCATGCAGTTCCACCGGGTGGCGAAGGCGGTCACGCCGGTGAAGGGGACCGGGGCGACCCGTTCCGACTTCGACGGCGACGGGGTCGACGACATCGCGGCCTCGGCCAGCTGGCTCACCCACAGCCTGCCGCGCTATCCGACCGGCGTGGTGGTGGTGCGCTACTCGTCCGCGCCGCACGTCGACTACTTCATCGGCACCGGGGTGGACAACATCTCCAGCTTCGGCATCGCGCTGGTGGCCGGCGACTTCAACGGTGACGGCTACGACGACCTGGCGATCGGTGACGCCGACGAGGCCGACACCAGGAAGAACAATGCGCATGGTGGCGGTGTCTGGATCATTCCCGGCAGTCGCACGGGCCTGGTGCTGGACTCGACCAAGCACTTCAACCAGAGTTCCCCCGGGGTGCCCGGCGAGTCGGAGAACCGGGATGCGTTCGGCGCCTCGCTGGCGGCCGGTGACATCAACGGCGACGGCCGGGACGACCTGGCGATCGGGGCCTTCAAGGAGGCGATCGGCAGCGTCCAGGAGGCCGGTGCGGTCACCATCCTGTACGGCGGTAGTGGCGGCCTGACCGGCACCGGGGCCCAGCAACTGCACCAGAACCAGGCGGCGGTGCCCGGTTCGGCGGAGCGCCGCGACCATTTCGGCATGTCGCTGGCCATCGGCAAGGTCAACAACAACAAGTACGCCGACCTGGTCATCGGCGCGCCGCATGAGAACGACGGCAGCGGTGCCAATGGCAGCGGCATGGTCACCCTGATGTGGGGTTCGGCCAGCGGGGTGAAGCTCAGTGGGGCCACCTCGGTCACCGGCGCGGGGGTGTACAAGGCGACCGGACGCAAGGACACCATCGCCTGGTATCTGGGCATGTCGCTGGCGATCGGTGACGTGAACGGTGACGGGCTGGGCGAGGTCATCGCCGGGGCACCGAACGCGCAGACCCCGCACCTCGACGGTGGTCTGATCGCCGTCTTCACCGGTCGTACCGGCGGGGCGGGGCTGTCCGGCAAGGCCGTGAAGATCATTACCCAGCGTACGGCCGGGGTGCCGGGTTCACCGGAGAGCGGTGACCGGTTCGGCGCGACCCTGGCGGCCGGTGACGTGACCGGCGACGGCCGGGCGGACGTGCTGGTCGGCGCCCACACCGAGGCGATCGGTACGAAGGACGAGGCGGGCATGATCACCCTGCTCAAGGGTTCCTCGTCCGGGCTGACCGGCACCGGCGCGCAGGGGTTCGACCAGAACCACTCCGTCGTTCCGGGTGGGGCCGAGCGCGGCGACCGGTTCGGCGGATCGCTGGCGCTGCTGAACCTCAACGGCAAGGGCCCGCTGGACGCTCTCGTGGGGTCGACCAGGGAGGAGGTCGCCGGGGACATTCCCGGCTATCCCTCCGCGACGTTGTCCCGGTTCCACGGTTCCTCCAGCGGGATCGTCGCGCAGTCCGGTTCGTGGAGCGGGCGCGCCCTGAACACCGATCGTCTGGAACTGCTGGAGTACGGCCAGCGGATCGCCGGGCCGCAGAGCAGCGGACCGTGGTACTGAACAGAGGGACGCGGATGCGGCGCAGGCTTGCCGGAGTGTCGGTGTTGATGGTTGCGGCGAGCCTGCTGGTGAGCCCTCCCGCACGGGCGGCGGCAGAGGAGTTCCGGACCATCACCCGGGAGGGTGTGATCCTCCAGTACCACCGGGTGCCGAAGCAGGTCACGCCGGTGAAGGGGACCGGGCCGACCCGGTCCGACTTCGACGGCGACGGGGTCGATGACGTCGCGGTGGCCAGCGACTTGTCGCAGACCGGACTGCCGCATTACACGACCGGGGTCGTGGTGGTGCGCTACTCGTCCGCACCGCACGTCGACTACTTCGCGGGTGTACTTCCGCCGAGCGGTGGCTGTGGCTGCTTCGGCATGGCGGTGGTGGCCGGTGACTTCAACAGTGACGGCTACGACGACCTGGTCATCGGCGACTCCGAGGAGGTGGATCCGGGGAACAAGGCCCGCGCCGGTGGGGTGTGGGTGATCCCGGGCAGCCGCAATGGCCTGGTGGTCGACTCGGTGCGGCATTTCAACCAGAGCAGCCCCGGGGTGCCCGGTGCGGCCGAGAACCATGACTCGTTCGGTGCCGCCCTGGCGGCCGGTGACATCAACGGCGACGGCCGGGACGACCTGGCGATCGGGGCGTACGGCGAGTCGATCGGCAAGGTCAAGGAGGCTGGTGCGGTCACCATCCTGTACGGCGGGGCGGGTGGCCTGCGGACCACCGGCGCTCAGCAACTGCACCAGAACCTCGCCGCGGTGCCGGGTTCCGCGGAGCGCGAAGACCGCTTCGGCTGGACCCTGGCGATCGGCAAGGTGAACAACAACAAGTACGCCGACCTGGTCATCGGCGCTCCGCTGGAGAACGACCGCCAGACCTGGACCGGCACCGGCATGGTGACCCTGATGTGGGGCTCGGCCAACGGGGTGAAGCTCAGCGGCGCCACCTCGGTCACCGGCGCGGGGGTCTACAAGGCGACCGGCCGCGAGGACACCATCGCCTGGTACCTGGGCATGTCGCTGGCGATCGGCGACGTCAACGGCGACGGGCTGGGCGAGGTCATCGCCGGAGCATCCGGTGCCCAGACCCCGCACCTCAACGGCGGACTGATCGCGGTCTTCACCGGCCGTACCGGCGGCGCAGGGCTGTCCGGCAAAGCCGTGAAGATCATTACCCAGCGTACGGCCGGGGTCCCCGGCAGCCCCGAGCAGGAGGACCGGTTCGGTGCGACCCTGGCGGTCGGCGATGTGACCGGCGACGGTCGGGCCGACGTGCTGGTCGGCGTACCGGGGGAGTCCATCGGTAAGAAGAAGCAGGCGGGCACGGTCGCTCTGCTGAAGGGTTCCGCGTCCGGGCTGACCGGCAAGGGCGCCCAGGGGTTCGACCAGGATCATTCCGTCGTGCCGGGCGGCGCCGAGCGTGGCGATCTGTTCGGCGGCGAGGTGGCCATTCTCAACCTCGACGGCAAGGGTCCGCTGGATGCCCTGGTGGCTTCGCCGGGTGAGGAAGTCGCCGGTGATCAAGTGGGATACCCTTCCGGCACGTTGTCGCGGTTCCACGGTGCCTCGGGCGGTCTCGTGCCGCAGGCGGGCTCCTGGAGCGGCATGTCCCTGCGCACCGACCAGCTCTGGCCGGAAAGGTTCGGCGCGCGGATCGCCGGCCCGGTCAGTGGTGGCCCGCGATACTTCTGATCACCTGAAAACGGGGGTTCTTGATGCGGCGAAGTGTCGCAGGACTGTCCATGTTGGCGGTAGCCACCGGCCTGGCGGTGAGTGTGCCCGCCCCGGCGGCGGCGAACGACTACCGGACGGCCACCCGGGACGGGATCGTCCTTCAGCACTACCGGGTGGCGAAGGCGACCACCCCGGTCAAGGGGACCGGGCCTACCCGGTCCGACTTCGACGGTGACGGCATCGACGACATCGCCGCCTCCGCCGACCCCTCCGAGCACCGCTTCCCGCAGACCCCGATGGGTCTGGTGGTGGTGCGTTACTCCTCGGCACCGTACGTCGACTACTTCGCTCCCGCGGTCACGCCGGGCGGCGGTGAGCCCGCCTTCGGCGAGGTACTCGCCGCCGGGGACTTCAACGGTGACGGCTACGACGACCTGGCCGTCGGCGACTACGGCGAGTACGACCTGAGCGCGAAGGCGAACGCCGGCGGGGTCTGGGTGATCCCGGGCAGCGGCACCGGCCTGCGGCTCGACGGGGCGAAGCACTTCACCCAGAGCACGCCGGGAGTGCCGGGCGCCTCGGAGGAGGGCGACTGGTTCGGTTCGGCGCTGGCGGCCGGTGACATCAACGGCGACGGCCGGGACGACCTGGCGGTCGGGGCGTACGGCGAGGCGATCGGCAAGCTCACCTACGCCGGGGCGGTGACCGTCCTGTACGGCGGGGCCAGCGGGCTGACCGGCACCGGTGCGCAGCAGTTGCACCAGAACCAGGCCGCCGTTCCGGGTTCCGCCGAGCGCAACGACCACTTCGGCTGGACCCTGGCCATCGGAAAGGTCAACAACAACAAGTACGCCGACCTGGTCATCGGCGCACCGGGCGAGAACGAGGACAGCTCTCCTACCGGCAGCGGGATGCTCACGCTGATGTGGGGCTCCGCGAACGGGGTGAAGCTCAGCGGCGCCACCTCGGTCACCGGGGCGGCACTGCGCAAGGCGACCGGTCGTGACGACAGCTACGTGCGGAGCCTCGGCATGGCGCTGGCCATCGGTGACGTCAACGGCGACAAACTGGGCGAGGTGATCGCCGGGGCGCCGTACACGCAGTCCCCGAAGGGCAACGAGGGCATGGTCGCGGTCTTCACCGGTCGTACCGGTGGCGCCGGCCTGTCCAGCGGCGCGGTGAAGATGTTCAGCCAGCGTACGCCCGGGGTGCCCGGTTCGGCGGAGGTCGGTGACCTGTTCGGTGCCACCCTGGCGGTCGGTGACGTGACCGGCGACGGTCGGGTCGACGTGCTGGTGGGCGCGCCCGGTGAGGCGATCGGTACGAAGAAGCGGGCGGGCACGGTCGCCCTGCTCAAGGGTTCCGCATCCGGGTTGACCGGCACCGGTGCCCAGGGCTTCGACCAGGACCACCCGGTCGTACCGGGTGGGGCCGAGAGCAACGACCTGTTCGGCGGCGAGGTGGCCATCCTCAATCTGGACGGCAAGGGACCCCTGGACGCTATCGTGGCCTCGCCCGGGGAACTGGTCAGCGCGGACCCGGAGCGGCCCGCCTCCGGGTCGGTCGCCCTGTTCCACGGTGGTTCCGGTGGGTTGGTTCCGCAGTCCGCCTCGTGGAGTGGGGCGAGCATGCGTACGGACTTCGTCTGGCCCAAGTGGTACGGACGTCGCCTGGCCACCGCCCAGTCCGGCGCCCTGATGTACCACTGATCTGCACCCCTGACCTGATCTGACCTGGCTGGGCCGGCTCGCACGCGAGCCGGCCCAGCCTGCTCAGCAGGGGCCGTGGCCTTCCAGGAAGAGGCGGTGGGCCCAGTGGGCGTACCCGGCGATGATCTTCTGGACGGTCCGGCCGTCGTGCAGGAAGAGGTAGGCGCGGTCGCCGTCGCGGGCCAGCAGACCGTCGAAACGGTACGTCCCCTGTGGAGCGCGCAGCTCGCGTACGGTCGGGTAGCTGGCCCGGACCTCGGCGATCGGGGTGCCGGCGGTGATTCCCTCCGGGGTGCGGGCCGGGTCACCGGCCCAGAGCAGCACCAGCCGATCGTCGATGAAGATCGGGCTGACCATGGCGTGCCCGGCCAGGGTCGGGCCGCAGGCGTCGACGTCGGTACGCAGGATCCCGCGCCGGGTCAGCTCGTCCTCGGTGTCGCCGAAGTCCACATCGGCCAGCCCGTCCAGATCGACCACGGTGACCGAGGCGACCGGTTCGGGCATGGCCAGGTCCGCCGGTGGCATGGGTCCGCTGCCCGATACCGAGGCAGCCAGAAGCAGTGCGGCGATGAAGCCGAATTGTCGCAATTTCATCAGAATCCCCCAAGTCCCCAACGGGACGGGAGCGCTGAGGTTATTGCCGGGCTTCCCATTCCTCGGCCAACTCGTCCCAGTAGTCGGCGCTGAGCCCACGCCGCCCGTGCGCCAGCCACCCTTCGGTGCTCCGCTCGACGTGTAACCCCAGCTCGGCGAAGGGGTCGATCCATGCGCCGGGCTCCGCGCCCAACTCGATCAGGGCTGCGTTGATCGGCCACTGCGGGCGCGGCAGGTCGAAGGTCGAGTCGAAACGCGGCCCCCAGGCCAGCACCCCGTCCAACCAGACCGCCGCCGCCTGGCGTCCGACACCACCGGCGAACTCCGCCTCGAGGTACGCCACCGGCCCTCGCAGCGACCAGCGGGCCAGTACCTCGGTCAGGGCGGGGGAGAAGGTCAGCGTGAAGGGCTGCTCCGGGCCGGGCTCGTCGGTCGCGTAGTCCGGCGCGTTGCCGGTCAACTCCTGCACCAACTGCGGAGTCACCGGCAGTAGGGCGAAGTCCTGCCGCAGCTCGCCGAGGACGGCATGATCCAGCTCGCGGGTCTCCTCGCGGAGCAGTTCGGCGTCCGCGACAATCGCGCTGAGCTGGTAACTCACCCGGCGTCCACAGCCTGTGGATAGCACATGTGTACGACGGGGGTCAGTTGATCTCAGCGAGGAAGGCCCGCCAGGCGGTCGGGGTGAAGACCAGCGCCGGCCCGGTCGGATCCTTCGAGTCGCGTACCCCGACCAGGCCGGGCAGGTTGTCCGCGACCTCGACGCAGTCGCCGCCGTTACCGCTGCTGCGGCTGCTCTTGCGCCACCGGGCGCCGGTCAGCCGGGCTTCGTTGCGCTCCACGACTCCGCTACCTCCCTGATCAGGTCGACCGACTGCCAGCGCGACAGGGTCTCGCCGCGCACGTTCTCCCACACGGCCAGTATCGCCGCGATCTCGTCATGTTCGCTAACCACCTGGCCCTGCAACTGGTTGTCCAGGTAACCCGCGATGCGGTGATCTTCCGCAGTGGCCAGCACGAACGGCCCATTGATTCCGGCGTATTCCCCCACAGTGGACGGCACCACGTACACCCGGATGTGCGGCTGGCCGGCGGATTCGGCCAGGGCCAGCAACTGCTCGCGCATGACGGCCGGGCCGCCTACCGGGCGGCGCAGCACGGCCTCGTCCAGTACGACGGTGAGTCGCGGGGGCTCCTCCCGTTGGAGAATCAGTTGGCGGGACATTCGGTGGGCGACCACCCGCTCCACCTCGCTGCGGGGGATCAGGCCGCCGCCGCTGAGCACCGCGCGGGCGTAGGCCTCGGTCTGTAGCAGGCCCGGCACCACCAGGGGTTGATACGAGCGCAGGGTGGTCGCCTCGCGTTCGATCTCCTGCCAGGGGCGGAACCAGACCAACGCCCGACGCCGCGAAATGTCCGGCCAAATGTCCGAGACATTCTTCTGTAGCGCATCTGCCGCCGTGAGCCGGTGCCGGGCGTGTGGGATCCGATCTTCCAACAGCCACCGGCTGACTGTCTTTGGGTCGACCCCGACGCGTTCCGCTAAGGACTCGATGGTGTGCCCGGTGTCCCGCAAGGCGACTCGCAATGCGTCATTCATGGTGCCTCCTGAGTGGATGTCCGGAATATCTGGGCACCATATAGCTACGCCATGTAGTTGTCCCGTCACCTGCGCCAAATTGGGGTATCGACGGCGTGGCCGGTGGAGGTTCATCCCCCTTGACCCGGCGGCCACGGCGTCCGGGGGCCGCCGTCGGCGACCAACGGCGGCGGCTCCCATCCACTCATCAGGCCCTGTCGAGCTGATAGCGCAAACGGATCACCAGAGACGGCCCGCCCACGACCGATGAGCCCGCACCACCGCGACCGGTGCGTCCGCGCCGGTCGCGAACGGTGCTCCTGCCCGTCGCGAGTGGCGCGGCCGTCCACATTGTGGCCGTGCACATCGCGACCGGTGCGTCCGCGCCCGTCGCGACCGCTGCGGCCGTGCCCGTCGTGACCGGGTGCGTCCGCTCCTGTAGTGACGGGTGCGTCCGCGCCTGTCGTGACCGGTGCGCCCGTGCCGGTCGGCTCGGCCGACGAGCAGATCGGGGTGAAGTCGTGTCGGATCAGGTTGGACGCTCTCGGCGGGAGCAGAGCACCGGAGGCGAGGGTCGATGAGCCGTCGCCGGTCGTACCCGTCCCGTCGGCGGGAGCATTTGCCATCCCGGCCGACGTGGCGGTGCCGGGCCTGCGGATGCTCGTGGCCGTGCAGCGCGGCCAAGCTGCGGCTGCTGGGGCGGTACCGGGAGGATCGGGCCGGACTGTTGATCCACCTGACGGCGCTGCACGAGGAGGCCGCCGCCGAACTCGGTGACGTCATCTCAGCCGTCGTACTGCTCGACCGCTTCGTGTCCTGGGCGCGTGTCCGAGGGTGAGGAGACTGTCCGCGTACCTCCTGGGGTGTTGGATCCGGCGACGACCGGAAGCCGCGCGGCGTCGCCGGCGGCCCCCGTTGGCGTCGCGCTCAGCCCGCCGCGACCGCGGATTGTGGTGGTTGCTCCCCGGGCTGGGCCACGAGCACCGCCACCACGACGGCCAGCAGCCCGGCGATGCTCAGCCCGAGGATCAGCCAGGCCGGGCCCGCCGGGTAGTAGTAGTCGCCCGGGGTGAAGGCACTGTGCACGGTCAACAGCCCGCCCTCGTCCGCACTCCTGCCCAACACCCGCACCAGGTTGCCGTAGAGCGCGACCGCCGGCAGCGCCAGCGCCAACAACGCCAACCCCCAGGCCCCGGCACCGGTCACCCGCCGTCCGGGGGCAGCCCCTGCTATCCGGTACGCGACGGCCGCCGCGATCAGCCAGCCGACGACCAGCCCCAGCAGGGCGCCGACCAGGACCAAGGGCACAAACGCGGCGGTACGCGTCTGCCGGGCATCGACCGAGACGACGCCCCGATTCTCGGCCAGGTACCCGCGAACCTGGATGATCAGGCCGTTGGATTCGGCGGTGAACCGATCCCCGCTCAACGGGGTCTCGACCACGGTCCCGTTCTCCCCGGTCGTGACAGTCCTGCCGGAGAGTGGAGTCAGCCCGGAGACCGCCCACCCCTCATCGGCGAACCGCTGCCGCACCTGCTCCGCATCCCAGCCCGAGGCGGAACCGGTGGCGTCGACCCGATCGGCGTGCCAGTTCGTGCTCTGCCGGTGCGCCTGCACCTCACCGGTCGCGCCGGCCTGCTGGGTGAGCCGGGTCATCGCGGCGTCGTCCGGCAGGCTCGTGAAGGTCTGGGCACCCAGCCACGAACCGGCGGCGGCACCGAAACCACCCAGGGTCAGCGCGGTGAGCAGCGCCGCGACCACCATGATCGGACGACCGGCGGGCAACCGGAACCGCAGCCGCAGACCGCTGCCGACCAGGTGCAGGGCATCGCCGAGACCGGGACGGCGCTGCCCGGGTGCCGCCATCTCCAACAGGGTGGTCACCAACTCCGTGCCATGCCGGTGCCGGTGCCGACCCGGATAGGCCAGCAACAATCGCCGGTACCCGCGCTCCAGCCGCTCGTCCGCCGCCGGCCAGCCGACCGCGTCGACCCCTGCCTGCTGCCCGGCGGCGGTGTCGGGCGGCCAGGCGGCACTGTGGTCGGCCGGCGGCCAGGCGGCGGTCATGCGGTCACCGTGCCGAAGCTCAGGGCGTTGCCCAGGCGCTTGCCGAGCTGGGTCTCAGCGGCGGCGGCGTGCCGGCGCAACCGCTCGATCTGTGCCTTGAGGGCGGCGGCCCCCGGATCACTGAGCCGGTAGTAGCGGCGCAGTCGGCCCTCGACGGCCTCCTCCCGGTCCACGGCGACCAGGCCCTGCTCCGTCAACCGGTCGAGGGCGCCGTAGAGGGTGCCCGGTCGCAGCTTGACCTCGCCCCCCGACAGTTCATCGACCGCTCGGATGACCCCGTAGCCGTGCAGTGGCTGCGCGGCGAGTGCAGTGAGGATCAGAAAAGTGGGTTCCTGCATGTCATCGACAGTACGCCCACCGTTATATACCGTCAACCGAGTGTCGATGACGACTGTGGTTGCTGCTCTGCCCTCTGCCGTAGGGGGCCTGCCGTGAGCGCGAACACCGCCAACTCATCGACCAGCGGGCGCTAGCATTGATAGCGGGATGGTTGTCTGCACCGCGAAGGAGGCAAGGCGATGGCTGCCCTCAGCATCCGAGACTTGGATGACTCGGTGAAGGACAAGCTCCGTCTCCGCGCTGCTCGGCATGGTCGGTCGATGGAGGCCGAAATCCGAGCCATCCTGACCACCGCAGTTGCCGAGGACACTCAGCGCGCTGATCTGTTCGGCGCCCTCACCGAGCGGTTCCAGCAACTCGGCGGCGTGGATCTCGACATCCCGGAGCGGACCACGCCGCCCCGGGCGGCTGATCTGGTCGAATGATCGTCCTCGACACGAACGTCGTCTCTGAACTCATGCGCGCGGAGCCGGCCCCAAGAGTGCTTGCCTGGGTGCGGGCGAACTCGGACAACGGTCTCTACACCACAGCGGTCACCGTCGCGGAGATCCGCTATGGCATCGCTCGCCTGCCCGAGGGCCGACGTCGGGAGTCGCTACATCAGGCGGCCAACGAGATATTCTCCGCCTTCCCGCGGCAGGTCCTTCCCTTCGGTCTCGGCGCAGCCAATGCCTACGCCGAAATCGTCGCTGACCGGGAGACCACCGGCCATCCGATCGATGGCTTTGACGCGCAGATCGCAGCGATCTGCCGCTCCCAGGTGGCCACTCTTGCCACCCGCAACCTGAAAGATTTCGCCAACACCGGCATCGTCACGGTGGATCCCTGGGACGAGCCGTTCGACTGAAGGCGTCTGCTGTCCTGGCGATCAGGACGACTCGGAGTCAGTCGCCATGGCTGACTCTGAGACAGAGCGACCGTAGAGACGACTCAGGGCCGGTCCCGTTGGGGGCCGGCCCTGTCGTTCGTGCAGCTCTTGCGAGCGGAGGATACGAGATTCGAACTCGTGAGGGTGTTAACCCAACACGCTTTCCAAGCGTGCGCCCTAGGCCTCTAGGCGAATCCTCCGCGAGCCAGGATACAGGTCCCCGAGACGTTGCCCACCCCACCACCCCCTGAAGATCGACGAGGGGTCGGGTAGGCTGGGGCTACCTCCCGTGCGGCGGTACCTCGTGAACCTCCCCAGGGCCGGAAGGCAGCAAGGATAAGCGAGCTCTGCCGGGTGCACGGGAGGCCTTTCTGTCTCAAGGCCCCATGATCGACCTCAAGGCCCCATGATCGACGCCGTTACGGCGGTATGGGGGTGTCCCTGGCCCGTCGATGCCCCCACAACGGCGTAACGGAGTCGATCTCAGCTCAGGCCCGGCGGGGTGGGTGGTCAGTCGGGCGCGGGCAGCGGAGAATGGCGCGGTCGAGAGGAGGCGGGACGCCGTGGCACTGGCGCTCTACCGCAAGTACCGGCCGCGTACCTTCGCCGAGGTCATCGGGCAGGAGCACGTCACCGAGCCGCTGTCGCAGGCACTTCGCAGCGGGCGGCTCAACCATGCGTACCTCTTCTCCGGGCCGCGTGGGTGTGGCAAGACCTCCAGCGCCCGGATCCTGGCCCGCTCCCTCAACTGTGAGCAGGGTCCCACCCCGGAGCCCTGCGGGGTCTGCGCGTCGTGCCGCTCGCTGGGCAGCGACGGGGCCGGCTCGATCGACGTCATCGAGATCGACGCGGCCAGCCACGGTGGTGTGGACGACGCCCGCGAGCTGCGGGAGAAGGCCTTCTTCGCGCCGGCCAGCAGCCGCTTCAAGATCTATGTCATCGACGAGGCGCACATGGTCTCGTCGGCCGGCTTCAACGCCCTGCTCAAGCTGGTGGAGGAGCCCCCGGAGTACGTCAAGTTCATCTTCGCCACCACCGAGCCGGAGAAGGTCCTCGGCACGATCAAGTCGCGGACCCACCACTACCCCTTCCGGCTGATCCCGCCGAAGGTGCTGCGGCCCTACCTGGAGCAGTTGTGCCAGGCCGAGGGGGTTCAGGTCGAGCCGGCGGTGTTTCCGCTGGTCGTACGGGCCGGTGGGGGCAGCGCCCGGGACAGTCTCTCCGTACTCGATCAGCTCATCGCCGGTGCCGGCCCGGACGGTGTCACCTACGCGCGGGCCGCCGCGCTGCTCGGTGTCACCGACTCGGCGCTGATCGACGAGATGTGCGACGCCCTGGCCGCCGGGGACGGCGCCGCCGCGTACGCCACGGTCGACCGGGTCGCAGAGGCCGGGCACGATCCGCGTCGGTTCGCCTCGGATCTGCTGGAGCGGCTGCGTGACCTGATCGTGCTGCAGCAGGTGCCGGACGCCGCCGCCAAGGGCCTGATCGACGGCCCGGACGACCAGATCGAGCGGATGACCGCCCAGGCCCAGCGGCTGGGTCCGGGCACCCTGTCCCGGTGCGCCGACATCGTGCACGACGGCCTGGTGCAGATGCGCGGCACGACCGCCCCCCGGCTGCTGCTGGAGCTGATCTGCGCCCGGATGCTGCTGCCCGGGGTGGACGACTCCACCGGCGGCCTGCTCCACCGCCTGGAACGCATGGAACGTCGGCTGATCCTCGCCGGCACGGAAACCCCGTCGGCCGCCGCCGACTCCGCGCCGGCCACAACCCCCCCGACGGTACGCACCCAGCCTCCCGCCCCGCCCGCGGCTGCCGCCGCGACCCGGGCCGCCACCGCCGCTGCCGCGTCGGCTACCGCCAACGGCGCCGGGGTGACCCGGGCTGCCTCGCCGGCTCCCGAGACCCAGGCCGGAAGTGGTGGTGCCGCCTACGACGGCGGAGCGCCCCAGGCCGGCGTCGCAGGGCCGACTGCCGCCGACGACGCCCCCGGCTCGGTCCCGGCGGGCGAGGCAGCACCTGCCCCACGTCGGCAGGTTCCGCCCTCGGCCGTGATGCCCGATCCGGTCACCCCCGAGCCGCCCCGACCGGGTGCGGTGACTCCCGGGGTGCTCGACGCGGTCGCGGTACGGCGGGTCTGGCCGGAGGTGGTCGGCAAGGTCAACCGGAGCAACAAGAAGATCGCGGCGCTGATGCGTGACGCGGTCGTACGCGACCTCGACGGCGACACCCTCGTACTGACCGTGAAGTCGGCCGTACTGGCCCGGATGATGTCCGACCACGCGCAGGTGCTCACGGACGCGCTCTACGAGGAGTTGGGCGGACGCTGGCAGATCCGGTTCGAGGTGGCCGGCGAGCGGAGCGGAATGTCACCCGGCAACCCGCGCGCCACCGCCCCGTCGCGTCCCCAGTCTCCAGCACCCTCGAACGGCACGACCCCCGCCGCACCACCGGTGGCTTCGACCCCGTCGGCCGGGGCCCAGGGCGGAGGTCACCCCGCAGCGCCCGGAGGATCGGCGGATCCTTCAGCGGCCGACGGACTGGCGGGTCGTCCCGCAATGGCCGGGGGACCGGCGGGTTCCGCAGCGGCCGGGGGATCGGCCGAGGAGGACGAGGGGTGGCCCGAACCGGCCCGCCCCGGCGGCGCTGCCGCCACCGGCACTGCCGAGGCGAGCGAGGCGGACAACGACTGGCCGGAGGCGGCGCGCCCCGGTGGCGCCAGTGGTGTCGGCTCCGGTACCTCCACGAACGGTGCTTCCGGCGAAGCCCGGTCGACTGCAGTGGACCCGGGCCAAGCAGGTCGGTCCGGCGCAACCGGGTTGGGCAGATCCGCTACTAGCGGGATGCAGCCGGGTGGTCCGGCCCCCGGCGGAGCGCAGTCCGGCGGGCTGGCTACCGGCGGGGCACAGTTCGGTGGGCCCGCTGACGGCGGGGCACAGTCGGCCGGATCGGCCACCGCCAGGGCCCAGGCGAGCGGGGCAGGACCGGTCGGGTCGGCTGCCGGCGGGGCACCGAGCGCGCGGGCGGGTACCGGGACTGCGGTCGCAGCAGGAGCGAGGACGACCCGGTCGGAGGTACCGGCCCCCGGAGGCGGCAGAAGCGCCCCGGCAAGCAGTGCGATCGCGGCAGCCCGTGCGGCAGCGGCCGGACGGGGTACCCGTACCAGCCAGGCGGCCCGGCAGACCGCGGACGCCGAGTTCGCCGGCGAGCCGCCGTACGATCCGGATTTCGACGGCCCGTTGCGCGGCGGCGGCGTCAGTGCTGCCCCCACGGCCGCCTACGAGGGATTCGACCCGGGCGACGAGCCCCTGGACGAGATCATCGACGAGAAGACCGCCCGCCAGTCGAGCGAGGAACAGGCGCTACGCCTGCTCCGCGAAGCCTTCGCCGGCACCGAAAAGATCAGCGAATCCGACACCCGCTGACCCACCCCACCCTCACGCCACCCCCACTCTCCGGCGATCTTGCACTTTTGGTCGGGGCAAATACCGTGTTCGGGGGCAATAAGGCGACCGAAAGTGCAAGATCGGCGGGGGAGGGTGGTGGGGGTGTGCGGTGGTGGGGTGGGGTCGGTGGGGGCGGTTAGGGTGGGCGTGAATTACGTAGCCGAGTCATAGGGAGCCGTCGTGCGGCCTGGTGGACAGCCGAACATGCAGCAGATGCTGAAGCAGGCGCAGAAGATGCAGCAGCAGATCGCCAAGGCGCAGGCCGAGTTGGCCGAGGCCGAGGTGTCCGGCACCGCCGGTGGTGGTCTGGTCACCGCGACGGTCTCCGGTGCTGGCGAGATCAAGAGCATCAAGATCGATCCGAAGGCGGTCGACCCGGAGGATGTGGAGACCCTGGAGGACCTGGTCGTCGCGGCGCTGAACAACGCCAGCGAGGCGGCCCGCCAGTTGACCGAGCAGAAGATGGGCCCGGTGGCGGGCGGGATGGGCGGCCTCGGCCTGCCCGGGTTCTGAGCCCGCAGATGTACGAGGGTGCCATCCAGGACCTGATCGACGAGTTGGGTCGGCTGCCGGGGGTCGGTCCCAAGAGTGCCCAGCGGATCGCCTTCTACGTGCTGTCCGCGGACCCGGCCGACGTCAATCGGCTGGCGGGGGCGTTGCGGAAGGTCAAGGAGTTGGTGCGGTTCTGCACCAACTGTTACAACGTCGCCGAGTCGGACCAGTGCCGGATCTGCCGCGACCCGCGCCGCAGCGACGAGGTGGTCTGCGTGGTCGAGGAGCCGAAGGACGTCGTGGCGATCGAGCGGACCGGTGAGTTCCGCGGGCGCTACCACGTGCTCGGTGGAGCGATCAATCCGCTGGAGGGCATCGGTCCGGACAACCTGCGGATCCGGGAGCTGATGACCCGGCTCGGTAGCGGGGTGGTCCGTGAGCTGATTCTGGCCACCGATCCGAACACCGAGGGTGAGGCGACCGCTACCTACCTGGCGTTGCTGGTCAAGCCGATGGGGATCTCGGTGACCCGGCTCGCCAGTGGCCTGCCGGTCGGCGGTGACCTGGAGTACGCCGACGAGATCACCCTGGGGCGTGCCTTCGAGGGGCGTCGGGCCGTCTGAATCGGTCACCGAACCGTCTAAAGAGGCGCCCGTGTGGGAGTCCACGGGAGACCTTGCGGGCCGTGTCCGCGTGCTGCGGGCACGGCCCGACGGGGCCGCCGGGGTGTGACAGCGCCTTGATCCGGCGGTCGATCGATGTAACAGAATGATATCGATTGGCGTGGGCTTATTGGGTTGTTTGTCCGATAGTCCGAGGGGTCGTATTACAGCGGCTGGTCACTAAGGACACGATCCGGTACCAAGAGCTTCCCGTGCCGTTTCCGGCCAGTCCGAACGGGAGCTATGGTCACCGCCAGCGGTGACCCTGTCACCACGTTGTCCGTACCCCCTAGGACGAGGTGAAAGCACCATGCGTGCATCCAGGCCGAAGGTCGCTATCGCGGCCATCGCGGCCGCGGCCCTCGCGGTAGCAGGCTGCGCCGAAAGCGACCGCGAAGAAGGTTCCGGCGGTAGTAAGAAGGACACCCTCGTCTTCGGCGTTGCCGGAGACCCGAAGGTGCTGGACCCCAGCCTCGCCAGCGACGGTGAATCGCTGCGCGTGGCCCGTCAGGTGTTCGAGACTCTGGTCCGCCCGGAGGAGGGCGGCACCAAGGTCAGTCCCGGTCTCGCCGAGTCCTGGGAGCCGGACGCCGCCGGCACGACCTGGACGTTCAAGCTGCGTACCGGCGTGAAGTTCCACGACGGCGAGGAGTTCAACGCCGAGGCCGTCTGCTACAACTTCAACCGTTGGTACAACGCCAAGGGTCTGATGCAGAGCCCGGACGTGACGGCGTACTGGCAGGACATCATGGGTGGCTACGCCGCCAACGAGGACCCCACTCTCGGTGAGAGCCTCTTCAAGTCCTGCACCGCCACCGACCCCACCACGGTCAGCCTGGCCTTCACCCGGGTCTCCAGCAAGATCCCGGCCGCCCTGATGCTGCCGTCCTTCTCCATCCACAGTCCGAAGGCGCTGGAGCAGTACGACGCCAGCAACATCACCGGCAGCGCGGATGACATCAAGTACCCGGCGTACGCGACCGCGCACCCGACCGGTACCGGCCCGTTCAAGTTCAAGTCCTGGGACGTCCCGAACAAGACGCTGACCCTGGAGCGCAACGAGGACTACTGGGGCGAGAAGGCCAAGCTCAAGAGCCTGATCTTCAAGACCATCTCGGACGAGAACGCCCGTAAGCAGGAGCTGCGTTCCGGCGGCATCCAGGGCTACGACCTGGTTGGTCCGGCCGATGTGGAGCCGCTGAAGGGCGAGGGCTTCAACGTCCTGACCCGTCCGGCCTTCAACATCCTCTACCTGGCGATCAACCAGAAGGGGAACCCGAAGCTGGCCGACCTCAAGGTCCGGCAGGCGCTCGCGCACGCGATCAACCGCCAGGCCCTGGTCGACTCGAAGCTGCCCCCGGGCGCTCAGGTCGCGGTGAACTTCTTCCCCGACACCGTCGAGGGCTGGAACGGCGACGTCACCAAGTACGACTACGACGTCGAGAAGGCCAAGGCCCTGTTGGCCGAGGCCGGTGCCTCCGACCTGACCCTGCGGTTCCACTACCCGACCGAGGTCACCCGGCCGTACATGCCGAACCCGAAGGACCTGTTCGAGCTGATCTCGGCGGACCTCCAGGCGGTCGGCATCAAGATCGAGGCGATCCCGCTCAAGTGGAGCCCGGACTACCTCAACGCCACCACCTCCGGTGACAAGCACGACATCCACTTCCTCGGATGGACCGGCGACTACGGCGACGGCTACAACTTCATCGGTACCTTCTTCGACCGGCAGAAGGACGAGTGGGGCTTCAACAACCCGGCCCTGTTCGAGAAGTTCAAGAAGGCTGACAGCACTGCCGACATGGCGGAGCGGATCGCGCTCTACAAGGAGCTGAACGCCGACATCATGAACTTCCTGCCCGGTGTGCCGATCTCGCACTCGCCGCCGGCCATCGTGTTCGGCAAGGACGTGACCGGGGTCAAGGCGAGCCCGCTCACCGACGAGCGGTTCTCCACCGCCGAGTTCAAGTCCTGACCTGAAGCACCGACCGCGGGCGGGCGCTGTTACCCACAGCGTCCGCCCGCGATCCTCAGCACACCCACGAGGCGGCCGTGTTCCGGTTCATCGTCAGACGCCTACTACAGCTGATACCCACGCTGTTCGGGCTCTCCATCCTGTTGTTCATCTGGCTCCGGCGGTTGCCCGGTGGCCCCGAGACCGCCATCCTCGGCGAGCGGGGTACGCCCGAGATGCGGGCCGCCATCCGCCGTAACCTCGGCCTCGACGAGCCGATCCTGATCCAGTACGGCCGGTTCGTGAAGCGGATGGTCCGCCTCGACCTCGGCACCTCCATCTCCACCAAGCGCGAGGTGACCACGGAGTTCCTCCAGCGCTTCCCCGGCACGATCGAGCTGACCATCACCGCCATGGTGATCGCGATCGGCATCGGCATCCCGCTGGGCTACCTGGCCGCCCGCAAGCGCGGCCGGTTCCTCGACTACGCGTCCGTCGGCGGGTCGCTGATCGGCATCTGCATCCCGGTCTTCTTCCTGGCGTACGTGCTCAAGGCGATCTTCTCGGAGAACCTCGGCTGGTTCCCCTCCAGCGGTCGCCAGGACCCGATCCTCGGGGCCACCCGGATCACCAACTTCTTCGTTCTGGACGGGCTGATGACCCGGGAGTGGGACGCCGCCGCCGATGCGCTCTGGCATCTGATCCTGCCGGGCATGGCCCTGGCCAGCATCCCGTTGGCGATCATCGTCCGGATCACCCGGGCCAGTGTGCTGGAGGTGCTGGGCGAGGACTTCGTCCGCACCGCCGAGGCCAAGGGCCTGACCGAGAACGTCGTACGCCGTCGGCATGTGCTGCGCAACGCGATGCTGCCGGTGGCCACCTCGATCGGTCTGCTCACCGGCGGCCTGCTCTCCGGGGCGGTGCTCACCGAGACTGTCTTCGCCTTCAGCGGGATCGGAGCCTTCCTCGCCGAGTCCATCAGTAACCGTGACTATCCCGTTCTGATGGGCTTCATCATGATCATCGCAGTGGTCTACGTACTGGTGAACCTGATCGTGGACCTCTCGTACAGCCTGATCGACCCGAGGGTGAGGGTCCGATGACGATCATCAGCGGGAAGAAGCGCGAGAAGATCGACCGCCTCGCCGAACTGGCCGCCCGGGAGGACGAGCGCGGGGTAAGCCTGTGGCAGGACGCGTTCCGCCGGCTGCGGAGTAACCCCGCCGCCATCGTCGGCGCGGTCATCCTGGCCATCTTCGTCCTGGTAGCCATCGTCGGACCGTTCTTCGTGCCGTACGGCCCGAAGGACACCATGGGCATCCGCGAGGGTGTGGTCAAGGTGGGGCAGGGCCTGATCCCCGGCCCCTCCTCGGAACACTGGCTCGGCTACGACCACCAGGGTCGGGACGTCTTCAGCCGGATGATCATCGGAGCCCGGCAGACCCTGCTGGTCGGCGTGGTCGCCACTCTGATCGGTTTGGCGATCGGTGCGCTGATCGGTGGGGTGGCGGGTGCCGCCGCCGGGCTCGGCGGCCGCTGGGGCCGCATGGTGGACACCACCCTGATGCGCTTCATCGACATGCTGCTGGCCCTGCCCAGCCTGCTGCTCGCGGTGAGCATCGCGGCGCTGCTCGGGCCCAGCCTGATCACCGTCATGATCGCCGTGGGTATGGTCTCGGTGCCGGTCTTCGCCCGGCTGCTGCGCGGTTCGATGATCGTCCAGTCGAACAAGGAATACGTGCTGGCGGCCACCTCCCTCGGCGTCAGCAAGCCGAAGATCGCGCTGGCGCACGTGCTGCCGAACTCACTGGCCCCGGTCATCGTGCAGGCCACCCTGACCCTGGCCACCGCGATCATCGAGGCCGCCGCCCTGTCCTACCTGGGCCTCGGTAACCCGGACTCCTCCGTACCCGAGTGGGGCGTGATGCTGGCCGACGCGCAGCCGTGGCTCGGCATCCGGCCCGCTCTGGCTATCTATCCGGCGGTTGCCATCATCATCACCGCGCTGGGCTTCACCCTGCTCGGTGAGGCGATGCGTGAAGCCCTCGACCCGAAGCTGCGGAAGTAGAACAATGGCCCTCCTTGAAGTGGAAGACCTCTCGGTCAGCTTCGCCCGGCGCGGTCAGCGCACCGTACGCGCCGTCGACGGGGTTTCCTTCACGGTCGACGCCGGTGAGGTGGTCGGCCTGGTCGGCGAGTCCGGCTGCGGTAAGTCGGTGACCTCGCTGGCCATCATGGGGTTGCTGCCCAAGCAGCCCGGGTTGTCGGTGGGCGGCAAGGCCGTCTTCGACGGCACCGACCTGCTCCAGCTCGACGACCGATCCCGGCGCGACATCCGGGGCCGGGACATCGCGATGATCTTCCAGGATCCGCTCTCCTCGCTGAACCCGGTCATCCCGATCGGCCTCCAGGTCACCGAGGTGCTGACCCGGCACCGCGGGATGAAGGGTGACGCGGCGGCGAAGGAAGCCGCTCAACTGCTGGACCGGGTGGGCATCCCGGACCCGAAGCGGCGGCTGAAGGAATATCCCCACCAGCTCTCCGGTGGGATGCGGCAGCGGGCCCTGATCGCCATGGCGGTGGCCTGCCAGCCCCGCCTGCTGATCGCCGACGAGCCGACGACCGCCCTGGACGTCACCATCCAGGCGCAGATCCTGGAACTGCTCAAGGACCTGGTCCGTGACTCCGGCACCGCCCTGGTGATGATCACCCACGATCTCGGTGTGGTGGCCGGCATGTGCGACACGATCAACGTCCTGTACGGCGGCCGGGTGGTCGAGACCGCCCGACGGCGTCCG
The DNA here is from genome assembly GCF_035920385.1 of Micromonospora sp. NBC_01739. Taxonomy (GTDB): domain Bacteria; phylum Actinomycetota; class Actinomycetes; order Mycobacteriales; family Micromonosporaceae; genus Micromonospora. Next base: position 5,247,890 of record NZ_CP109151.1, read on the forward strand.
CTGTTCCGCGAGCCCCGGCACCCGTACACCGTGGGGTTGCTCGGGTCGGTGCCGCGGCTGGACGCCGGACGTGGCGAGCGGCTCACCCCCATCCCGGGCTCGGTACGGGATCTGCTGCCCTGGGTGGAGGGTTGTGCCTTCGCGCCGCGCTGCACCCGGCGGGTGGATGCCTGTGTGGGGCAGCCGCCGGAGCTGGTGACGGCGCACGACGGTCACAGCTACCGTTGCGTCAACCCGGCCCCGCCGGCGGGCGCCACCCCGGCAGCGGCACCCGTCGACCCGGCAGCACCCGTCGACCCGGTCGACCCGGCGGCTACCGGCGAGGCGACCTCGGCCGGTGGCCAGGTGCCGGCGCCGCGCGAGGAGGAGAAGCCATGACCGACAGCGACATCCTCGTCGAGGTACGGGACCTGAAGGTGCACTTCCCGATCAAGCGGGGAGTGCTGTTCGACCGGACGGTCGGCCACGTCAAGGCGGTCGACGGGGTGGACCTGCGCATCCCGAGGGGCAAGACCTACGGGCTGGTCGGCGAGTCGGGTTGCGGCAAGTCCACCCTCGGGCGGGCGCTGCTCCAGCTCAACCCGCCGACCGCCGGGCAGGTCAGCTTCGACGGTGTCGAGCTGACCACCCTCGCCCCGAACAAGCTGCGCGCCATGCGCAAGCGGATGCAGATGATCTTCCAGGACCCGATGTCCAGCCTGGACCCCCGGCAGAACATCGAGTCGATCCTGACCGAGGGCCTGCAGACCCACGGCATCGGGGGCAGCCGGGAGGAACGCCGGAAGATCATCTCGGAGACCCTGGACAAGGTCGGGCTGCCGCGGTGGGCCCTGTCCCGCTACCCGCACGAGTTCTCCGGCGGCCAGCGGCAGCGCATCGGCATCGCCCGTGCCCTGGTGCTGGGGCCGGAGCTGATCGTCGCCGACGAGCCGGTCTCCGCGCTGGACGTGTCGATCCAGGCCCAGGTGGTCAACCTGCTGGACGAGCTCCAGGACAGCCTGGGTCTGACCTACCTGGTGATCGCGCACGACCTGGCGGTGGTCCGGCACATCTCCGACACCGTCGGAGTGATGTATCTGGGTGCCCTGGTCGAGGAGGCCCCGGGGGACCGGCTCTACACCGAGCCGCTGCACCCGTACACCCGGGCCTTGATGTCGGCGGTGCCGGTGCCGGACCCCGACGTCGAGGACCGTCGGGAGCGCATCCTGCTCGCCGGTGACCTGCCCTCACCGGCCAACCCGCCGGCGGGCTGCCGCTTCCACACCCGGTGCCCGTGGGCCCAGCCGACCCGCTGCGCGGACGAGCGTCCGGTGCTGCGGGAGATCGGCGAGAGTCGGGTCGCCTGCCACTTCGCCGAGCGGATCGCCAGCGGCGAGCTGCGTCCGCACAAGGTGAGCGTGGAGATCGTCCGGCCGGCCGGCGAGGGCGAGGAACCCGAGGTGGTCTCCGCCCCCAGCGAGCCCGGCTCCTTCGTGTAGAGCAGCAGCCCCTTCCGGTACGCGCACCGGAAGGGGCTGCTGTCCACGTCTGCGGGGTTCAGCCCTCGGGGCGGTTCAGCAGGCCGACCGCGATGTTGTGCACCGCGTCCAGCCCGGAAGCGGCCTCCAGCGCGGCCTTGCCGCCGCTGACCACGTACCACTCGTCCGCGTCCTTGTACTGGACATGCAGGGTGACCTGCCCGTCCGCGAACTCCGTGCGCAGGGTCAGCTCGCCGGTGACCACCCCGACCTCGTCGGTCATCACCCCGCCCGGGCCGGGCACGATGTCCGTGGTGCGGCTCTGCGGACCGGCCGGGCCTGCGGCGTCGGCCGTCATTCCCGCGCCCGGCACCTCGACCTCACTGGCGGCCGTGCCGTCCGCGGTCATCCCCGCGGTGGTCGGTCCCGGGCTGCCGGTCGCCTCCGCTGCGCCGGAATCCGGCGCCTGCTCGGGCGTCGAGCCGCCGTCGGCCCCGGCTACGGCTTGCTCTCCCATGTGCAGCCCTCCAACATGTCGGCCAGCGCGGCTTTCTCGGCACTGGTCACCGTCAGCTTCCAGTGGTGCTTGACCGCCACCCAGTCCCCGGCGTATTGGCACCAGTACGACTGGCTTGGCGGTTTCCACTGGGACGGATCCTGGTCACCCTTTGCCCGGTTGGAAGAGGCGGAAACCGCGAAAAGCTGCGGCCGGTCCAGGTCGTTGGCGAAATCACCCCGTTTGGTGTCATCCCACTCGTCCGCACCGGATCGCCAGGCGTTCGCCAGCGGCACCATGTGGTCGATGTCCACCTGCGACGGATCGGTGAAGCTGCGGCCGTCGTACACACTCTCCCACTGGCCGCCCACGACGTTGCAGCCGGAATGCTCGATGCCCTTGCCGTCCCGTTCCAACACGGTGTCGCGGACGTCGCAGTTCTGGCCGGTCTTGCGCCAGTGCGGGAAGCGCTTGCGACTGTAGCCGCGCATCGAGCCCGCCTCGGCGACGGTGAGCTGGGAGAGCATCTGGTCGGCGGTGCCACCACCGCCGCCGCTGCTGGGTCGCGCGCCCGGCTCCTCTTCGAGCGGGACACACCCGGCTGCGCCGAAGGTCAGCGCCGCGACCAGCGCGAGCGCCCCCAGGGCGCGGGGTCCTGATCTGGTACGCACAGACGACACCTCTCCAGCTTGCGGGCATCCGCCGATCCCGCACAGTACCCGTACGGTGTTTTGGCGTTTCGTGGTGTCTGGCAGATGGTGCACGGCAGATTGGTAGACATGGCTGAACCCGTACGCGTGCTCCGGATGAACACGGCAGCCGGCCGGGGCACCCTGGCGGCCGCCGTACTCGCCTCCGGCATGGTCTTCCTGGACAGCACCGTGGTCAACGTGGCGCTGCCCAGGCTCGGCGCCGATCTGGGCGCCTCCGTGGCCGGCCTACAGTGGACGGTCAGCGGGTACCTGCTCACCCTGGCCGCCTTCGTACTGCTCGGGGGTGCCCTGGGGGACCGGTTCGGCCGGCGGCGGATCTTCCTGCTCGGGGTCATCTGGTTCACCGGCGCCTCGGTGCTCTGTGGCCTGGCCCTGCGGACCGACTGGCTGGTGGCCGCCCGGCTGCTCCAGGGGGTCGGCGGCGCCCTGCTGGCCCCGGGCTCCCTGTCGCTGCTGCAAGCCAGCTTCCACCCCGACGACCGGGCGAAGGCGATCGGTGCCTGGTCCGGCCTGTCCGGGGTCTCCACCGCCCTGGGGCCCTTCATCGGCGGCTGGCTGATCGACGCCCTCTCCTGGCGGTGGATCTTCTTCCTGAACGTGCCGCTGGCCGTGCTCGTGGTGCTGGCCGCCCTGCGGTGGGTACCGGAGAGCCGGGACGAGAGCACCTCACGGACCCGGGGGGCGGGCCGGCGGTTCGACGTGGCCGGGGCGTTGTGGGGGGCGCTGGCCCTGGCCGGGATCACCTACGCCCTGGTCGACGCCCCGGAGCGGGGAGCAAGTGCCCCCTCGGTGGTCGGGGCGGCCCTGGTGGCGGTGCTGGCCGCGGTGGTGTTCGTCCTGGTGGAGCGGCGGCGGGGGGAGACCGCGATGCTGCCCACCGGGCTGTTCGGCAGCCGACTCTTCTCCGTTCTGAACATCTTCACCGTGCTGGTCTACGCCGCCCTCGGCGGGTTCACCTTCTTCATCGCGGTCTACCTGCAGAACGTGGTCGGCTGGTCGGCGCTGGGGACCGGTCTGGCGTTGCTGCCCATGACCCTGTTGCTGCTGGTCGGCTCACCGGCGGCCGGAGCGCTCTCCACCAAGATCGGGCCACGGCTGCTGCTGACCGTCGGGCCGACCCTGGCCGCGGTCGGTCTGCTGCTGCTGCGCGAGGTCGGCCCGGGCGCGTCGTACTGGCGGCAGGTGCTGCCCGGGGTGGTGGTGTTCGGGGTAGGCCTGACCATGGTGGTGGCACCCCTGACGGCCTCCGTGCTGGCCGCGGTCGCCGACCGGTTCGCCGGGGTGGCCAGCGGCTTCAACAACGCCGCCTCCCGGGTGGGCGGGCTGCTGGCGGTAGCCGCCCTGCCGCTGCTGGTCGGGCTTTCCGGCACCGGGTACGAGCAGCGCGCCGAACTGACCGCCGCCTACCGGGGTGCCCTGCTCTGGTGCGCCGGGCTGCTGCTGATCGGGGCGGTCATCGCCGCCCTGCTCGTCCACCGCCCACCCCGCAAGGAGTGAGGACCGAGCTATGACGTTAATAAGGGCCCCTTGCTATGCAGAATGCGTTAACAAGGGACCCTTCCTTGCACCTCAGTGGTGAGCGCGGTTGACGGCGCTGGTGACCGCCTTGATGGAGGCGGTGACGATGTTGGCGTCCATGCCGACCCCCCAGACCGTACGACCGTCGACCTCGCACTCGACGTAGGCGGCGGCCTGGGCGTCCCCGCCGGAGGAGAGGGCGTGCTCGTGGTAGTCGAGCACCCGTACCGCCACCCCGGTCGAGCCGAGGGCGTTGACGTACGCGTCGATCGGACCGTTGCCGATCGCGCTCAGGGTCTGCGGCTCCCCGGCGAGGGCTACCTGCGCGGTGACCTCGACCTTGCCGTCGGTGGTGCCGATGGCGTACTCGGTCAGGGTCACCTTCGGGTCGCTCTGGTGGTCGAGCAGGTACTGCCCGGCGAAGATCTGCCACATGGTGTCCGGGCCGACCTCACCACCGTCGTGGTCGGTGACCTGCTGCACCACCCCGGAGAACTCGATCTGGAGCCGGCGGGGCAGGTCCAGCTGGTGCTCGGTCTTCATGATGTACGCGACCCCGCCCTTGCCGGACTGGGAGTTGACCCGGATGACCGCCTCGTAGCTGCGGCCCAGGTCCTTCGGGTCGATCGGCAGGTAGGGCACCGCCCAGGTGAAGTCGTCGACCGGTACCCCGGCCGCCGCCGCGTCGGCGTTCAGCGCGGCGAAGCCCTTGTTGATGGCGTCCTGGTGGGAGCCGGAGAAGGCGGTGTAGACCAGGTCACCGGCGTACGGGTGCCGCTCGTGCACCGGCAGTTGGTTGCAGTACTCGACCGCCCGCTTGATCTCGTCGATGTTCGAGAAGTCGATCATCGGGTCGATGCCCTGGGAGAACAGGTTCAGCCCCAGGGTCACCAGGTCGACATTGCCGGTGCGCTCGCCGTTGCCGAACAGGCAGCCCTCGATCCGGTCCGCCCCGGCCAGCAGGCCCAGCTCGGCGGCGGCCACCCCGGTGCCCCGGTCGTTGTGCGGGTGCAGGCTGAGCACCAGGCTGTCCCGGCGGGGCAGGTGCCGGTGCATCCACTCGATCGAGTCGGCGTACACGTTCGGCATGGCCATCTCGACCGTGGCCGGCAGGTTGATGATCAGCTTGTGGTCCGGGGTCGGGTCGATCACCTCGATGACCTTCGCGCAGACCTCCAGGGCGTACTCCAGTTCGGTGCCGGTGTACGACTCCGGGGAGTACTCGTAGTGGATGTCGGTGTCCGGGGTGTGGATCTCGGCGTACTTCTGGCAGAGCCGGGCGCCCGTGGTGGCGATGTCGGCGATGCCGTCGCGGTCCAGCCCGAACACCACCCGACGCTGCAGGGTCGAGGTGGAGTTGTAGAAGTGCACGATCGCCCGGCGGGCGCCCCGCAGGGACTCGAAGGTCCGGTCGATCAGGTGCTCCCGGCACTGGGTGAGCACCTGGATCGTCACGTCCTCGGGGATCAGATCCTGCTCGATCAGCTGCCGGACGAAGTCGTAGTCGGTCTGGCTGGCCGACGGGAAGCCGACCTCGATCTCCTTGTAGCCCATCTGCACCAGCAGTTGGAACATCCGGCGCTTGCGCTCCGGGGACATCGGGTCGATCAGGGCCTGGTTACCGTCGCGCAGGTCGACCGCGCACCAGCGGGGGGCGGCCTCGACGTGCCGGGTGGGCCAGGTGCGGTTCGGCAGGTCGATGCGGAACTGCTGCTGGTACGGCTGGTACCGGCGAAACGGCATCCGGCTGGGCTGCTGCCGGGCGATCTGATCGGAATCGATGTCGGTGGTGCTGGCTTGGTGGGCCATGGCGAAGTTCTCCTGGGTCATGTGACGTCAGCAGTGGCTGTCGGCGGCGATGTGCCGAGCGGAGGGATCCGGGGACGTGCTGGCGGCGCGGTTCGACTCCGCGACGAGGTGCCGGCCTTCAGGCCTCGTCGCGGCGACCAAGAAGAAGGCTCGCCTGCCACATGACAGAGTCACCCTACGTGATGGGACGGAAGGTGGGAAGGTGGGTCCGCACTATGAGACGCAATTCGCATCCGCCCGTTCAGGGTGCCGTGTTTCCGCAGCTCAGGACCAGTTCGGCGAGGGGTTGCCGGTGTCGCAGGCCGGTCTCCTCGGCCACCAGGTCGGCCGGCAGGCTCAATGGATCACCCAGTTGGCCCACCGCCACCACCACGTACGGTCGCAGGTCGGCGGTCAGGTCGAGGTCTGCCGCCAGGCTAGCGCGGTCCAGCTCGGTCACCTGGCGTACGTGCAGCCCCAGTGCGGTGGCCTGCACGGTGAGATGGGCCACCGCCTGACCCAGGTCGTACGCGGCCGTCGGGTGGCCGGCGCGGGTGTGCGCGACCAGCACCAGCAGGCTGGCCCGCCCGGCCCAGCGCTGCTCGTCCGGGGACAGGTTGACCAGGATCCGTTTGAAGGTGTCGTCGTCGCGGTGTCCGACCGCGAACCGCCACGGCTGCCCGTTGCCGATCGAGGGGGCCCAGCGGGCGGCCTCCAGCAGGGTCGCCGCCTCGGCCGGGGAGAGTTCGGCGTACGGGTCGAAGGCCCGGGGGCTCCACCGGAAGGCCAGCAGCGGGGTGAGGTTGGTCATGCGAACAGTGTCCCCTATGGGGCATTTGATCGCTTTGCTGCGGGTAGCTGAATGTGGGGTAAAGCACCCGTAACGGATGGCCGATCAGGGCGTTCCGGTGGCCTCCTGATCAGGGGATTCACCGGTACCGGTCGGGGGTGCCTCGGTGACCGGGGCCGCCAGGCCCAGGGGGTCCCCCTCCACCACCGGGCCGGCCAACTGCACCGAGGCCGGGGCCGGCTCCGGGGTACCGGTCAGCATCAGGGTGCCGAAGGCCGCGCGTACCGCCGTCAGGGTGCCGTCGGCGTCGAAGCAGTAGATCCCCACATCCAGCGGCGGATTGATCGAGGCTGCGGTGGTCTCCACGGAGTAGCAGGAGCCGCCGGCCCCCTCCGGTGCCATGGCCGGCGAGACGGACAGCGGGGCCCGGCGGTCGGTCAGCACGTCCAGCCAGTCCGTGAAGGGGTGCTGCACCCGGGGGTCCAGCCGCCGGGGCAGGGTGTCGTCCCGCTCGCCGAGGCGTACGCAACTCGGGGGTTCCGGCCGGGTCGGGGTGGGCAGGGCGCACTGGAACAGCCCGTCGGTCGTGGCCGCCAGGGCGATGTCCGCCTGGCCACCCAGGGCCCCGCCGGGCACATCCACCCGCCAGCTGCCGTCGTTCGCGCTGGTCACCTGGATCAACCGGTCGGCGGCCCCGTCGACCCGCAGGGTGTAGCGGGCGACCAGGTGCCGATCCTGGGCGGCGGCGGCCAGGGCGGCCAACTCGTCGCGGGCGGCGTCCATCCCCACCGGGCGGGGAGCCGAGGTCGGCGGCGTCGGGTCGGCGGGCGGATCTGCCGAGCAGGCGGCGAGCAGCGCGGACAGGGTCAGCACGGGCAGGGCAGGCACGAGCGGGGCGACCCGACGGCGAGCCGGACGGTGGGCGTACACCCGGTCATTCTCGGCGTTGTGGGCGTCGCGCGGACACCCCCGGGCGGGCACCCGTTTCCGGCGTGTCGTGCGCCACCTCACCCCAGTACCTGGGCCGGATCGTGGGATCACCTGACCCGGCGGTCAGAGGGGACCGATACGCTGACTTGGTCCGACCCGCGCCGCCGGCCCCGGTGCCGGCGGCGTCGGCACGCCAAGCCTCTGTGCCGGCGGCGTCGGCACGCTCAGCCCCTGTGCCGGCCGCCAAAGCCTGCCGGCACGCTCCGAGCAACCGGGAGGGAGTGCACCGTCGTGGCACTCGTGGTGCAGAAGTACGGCGGGTCCTCCGTCGCCAACGCCGAGCGGATCAAGCGGGTGGCCGAGCGGATCGTGGCCGCCCGTAAAGCCGGCGACGACGTGGTGGTCGTGGTCTCCGCGATGGGTGACACCACGGACGAACTGCTCGATCTGGCCAACCAGGTGAGTCCGCTGCCGCCCGGTCGCGAGCTGGACATGCTGCTCACCGCCGGGGAGCGGATCTCCATGGCCCTGCTGGCCATGGCCATCCACAACCTGGGGTACGAGGCCCGCTCCTTCACCGGTTCCCAGGCGGGCGTGATCACCACCTCGGTGCACGGCCGGGCGCGGATCATCGACGTCACCCCGGGGCGGCTCAAGGGCGCCCTGGACGAAGGTGCGGTGGTGATCGTCGCGGGGTTCCAGGGGGTCTCCCAGGACACCAAGGACGTCACCACCCTGGGGCGGGGTGGTTCGGACACCACGGCGGTGGCGCTGGCCGCTGCGCTGAACGCCGATGTCTGCGAGATCTACACCGACGTGGACGGCATCTTCACCGCCGATCCGCGAATCGTGCCGAACGCCCGGCACATCAAGCAGATCACCTACGAGGAGACGCTGGAGCTGGCCGCCTGCGGTGCGAAGGTCCTGCACCTGCGCAGCGTGGAGTACGCCCGCCGGGCGGGGCTGCCGATCCACGTCCGTTCGTCATACTCGACAAACACCGGCACGATGGTCACCGGATCGATGGAGGAGCTTCCCGTGGAGCAGGCGCTGATCACCGGAGTGGCCCACGACCGCAGCGAAGCCAAGATCACGATCGTCGGGGTGCCCGACGAGCCGGGCGCGGCGGCGCGGATCTTCGACACGGTAGCGGGTGCCGAGATCAACATCGACATGATCGTGCAGAACGTCTCCACCGAGGGCACCGGGCGTACGGACATCTCCTTCACCCTGCCCAAGGCCGACGGGCCCACCGCGATGGCGGCCCTCAGCAAGATCAAGGAGGCGGTCAACTTCAAGGGCCTGCTCTACGACGACCACGTCGGCAAGGTCTCCCTGATCGGGGCCGGGATGCGCTCGCACCCCGGGGTCGCCGCCGGCTTCTTCGCCGCCCTGGGCCAGGCCGGGGTCAACATCGAGATGATCTCCACCTCGGAGATCCGGGTCTCCGTGGTCTGCCGGGACACCGACCTGGACGCCGCCGTACGCGCCATCCACGAGGCATTCGACCTCGGGGGCGACACTGAGGCTGTGGTGTACGCGGGGACAGGACGGTAGCGCGGGTGGCCGGGCTGCCCACCCTGGCTGTGGTCGGGGCGACGGGAGCCGTCGGCACGGTGGTGTGCGAGCTGCTCTCCGGGCGGCGCAACGTCTGGGGTGAGATCCGCCTGCTGGCCTCCGAACGGTCGGCCGGGCGGACGATCCGCTGCCGGGGCGAGGACCTGACCGTCCGGGCCCTGACCGAGCAGGCGTTCGACGGCGTCGACGTGGCGATGTTCGACGTACCGGACGAGGTAGCCGCGCACTGGGCACCGATCGCCGCCCGCCAGGGCGCGGTCGTGGTGGACAACTCCGGCGCCTTCCGGATGGACCCGGACGTCCCCCTGGTGGTTCCGGAGATCAACCCCGAACAGTTGCGTCACCGGCCGCGCGGCATCGTGGCCAACGGCAACTGCACCACCCTGGCGATGATCGTCGCGGTGGCTCCCCTGCACCGCGAGTACGGGCTGCGTGAGCTGGTGCTCGCCTCGTACCAGTCGGTCTCCGGGGTGGGCCGGGCCGGTGCGGACGCCCTGCACGACCAGTTGACGAAGGTGGCCGGCGACCGGTCCCTAGGCTCCCGGGCCGGCGACGTACGGCAGGCCGTCGGCGACGACCTCGGTCCCTTCCCGGCCCCCCTGGCGCTCAACGTGGTGCCCTGGACGGGCTCGCTGGCCGACGAGGGCTGGTCGTCCGAGGAGATGAAGCTACGCGACGAGTCGCGCAAGATCCTCGGGTTGCCGGACCTCAAGGTCTCCGCCACCTGCGTCCGGGTACCGGTGGTGACCGGTCACTCGGTGGCGGTACACGCCGTCTTCGCCACCGAGATCGACGCCGACGGGGCCCGTGAGGTGCTGCGCAACGCCCCCGGGGTGATCGTGGTCGACGACCCGGCCACGGACGAGTTCCCCATGCCGATCGACGCCGTAGGCACCGACCCCTCCTGGGTGGGCCGGATCCGCCGCGCCCTGGACGACCCCCGGGCCCTCGACTTCTTCGTCACCGGCGACAACCTCCGCAAGGGCGCCGCCCTGAACACCACCCAAATAGCCGAACTCCTAGCCAAACACCTAACAACCCACCCCTAACCCTCCCCCCCCCGGCCCCCCGCCTTTGCGGCGTTGATCATGAGGTTGGCGGCAGTGTGGAGATCGACAACTGCCGCTAACCTCATGATCAACGCGGAGAGGGGCGGGAGGGGGCCCGGGTGGGGAGGGGTTAGGCGGCGGAGAGGCGGACGCCGTCGCGGCCTTGGCGTTTGACGGCGTAGAGGGCCTGGTCGGCGCGGCGTAGCGTCAGTTCGGGGGACTCACCGGGGCGGGGGAGGGCGACTCCGACGCTGATCGTACGGCCGATGCCGCGGGCGGCTGCGGTTAGTCGTTCGGCGACCCGGACGGCTTCCTCGGGGCGGCTGACCTCGATCACGGCGACGAACTCGTCCCCGCCGATGCGGTACAGCTCGTCGCCTTGGCGCAGCGCGCCTTCCAGGGCCCGGGCCAGGCCGACCAGCACCCGGTCACCGGCCTGGTGGCCGTACGTGTCGTTGACGGTCTTGAAGCCGTCGACATCGATCGCCAGCAGGGCGGTACGCCCCGGGGTGACGGTGGCGATCCGCTGCCCGAACGGGCCGGTGTGCCGTAGCCCGGTGAGGGGGTCGGAGCTGGCCTGCTCCCGTAACCGCTCCAGGGTGCGCAACCGGTCCAGGCAGCTCCAGGCCTGGCCGGCCAGCAGCTCCAGCAGGTTGACCGTCTGGGAGTCCGGGCGCAGCAGCCGTTCGTCGGCTACCAGCAGCACCCCACCGCCCTCGGGCGGCCCCACCGGCACCGCCACCAGGGTGCGTACCCCGGCCCGGACCAGTGGCTCATGTTCCTCGACGGGTGGGTGACCGGCCTCGCCGAGGGTGTGACCGGCGCCGTACCGATGGGCTCGGGCGATGATGGCACGCATCGCCTGCGGACCGGCCTCCGTCAGCTCGGCGCGCATCCGGGTCTCCAACTCGCCCGGGGTGGCGGTCGGTTCGCTGAGCCGGGGCCCGCTGCGGCCGGCGAGCACCAGGATGGCCGTGTCGAGGGCGGACACGTCCCGGGCGGCCCGGATGGCGGTGGCCAGCAGGTCATACTCGGTGGTGGCGGAGGTCATCGCGGTGGCGTGCCGCAGCAGCTTCTCACCGCGGCTCTCCGCCGGCCCGCCGAGCGCCATGATCCGGGCGCCCAGCCGGCCGGCTACCCGCTCGGCGGTCGCCCGCCACGCGGCCAGGTCGGCCGGGCCGGTCCACTGCAAATCGAGTACGCCGATGCGGCGGCCCGCCGGATCACATATCGGAACGCAGACCTCGGCGGTGACGTCGGGGCGTACCGGGATGTGGTCGGTGTCGGCGGTGACGTCCGGGACGATGGCCGGGTTGCCGCCGGTGAAGACCCGGCCGACGATCCCGGCGTCCGGGGCCACGGTGGCGAAGACCTGCCAGGACCCGGTGGCGGCGACGCAGCGGAGTCGGCCGTTGACGTGCAGCAGGACGGCGATGGTCGCGGGGGTGTAGCGGGCCAGCGCGTCGACGCTCGCCTGGCAGACCTCGGCGACGGTCGGCGCCAGAGAGAGACGGACCGTGACGTCACGGATGACTTGCGGGTGATCCACTTGTGCGTCGTTCCAGGTAGGTAGGGGTCCCGGCCGGGTACCGGGGCGCTGATCAAGCGTACTCATGGTGTGCGGAAGCAGGCTGATGCTCGTACACATGTGCTATCCACAGGCTGTGGACGAGGCCTGTGGACCGGCCCCCGGGGAGGCTGCCGCAGCGATAGCGTGAGGGTTCCGGTCGAGTGGAGGCTCTCCATGCTCATCGCCCACCTCAGCGATCCGCACCTCACCGCAGGGGCGCTCGGCGCCGAGCCGGTGGCCGGGCTGCATCACGCCCTGGGTAGGGTCCTGGCGCTCAATTCCCGGCCCGACTGTGTGGTGATCACCGGGGACCTGGCCGACCATGGTCGAGCGGACGAGTACGCCGCCCTGCGGGAGGTGATCGGACGCTTCCCGCTGCCGCTGTATCTGACCACCGGCAACCATGACGACCGGGAGTCACTGCTGGACGCCTTCGGTGGCACCCCCTGCCTGGGGGGCGGCTTCTCGGCCTACTACCAGGTCGAGCGGCCCGGGCTGACCCTGGTGATGCTCGACTCGCTGGTTCCCGGCTCGGATGCCGGTCGGCTCGGCGCGGAGCAACTCGACTGGCTCAACGGGGTGCTCACCGCCCGCCCCGACGTGCCGGCGATCGTCTGCCTGCACCATCCGCCGGTAGAGGTGGGGATTCCGGCGGCCGACGAGATCCGTCTCACCGACGGGGACGCCCTGGCCGAGGTGCTGCTGCGCCACCCCCAGGTCGTACGGGTAGCCGCGGGCCACCTGCACCGGCCGGTGACGACCGCCTTCGCCGGCACGGTGCTGACGGTCGCGCCGAGCACCTGGCGGCAGGCCACTCTGACGATGACGGAGGAGGAGCAGATCGGCTGGGTGGCCGAGCCGACCGCCCTGCTGCTGCACCAGGTCAGCGACCGGGGATGTGTCACCCACACCGTGCAGGTGAGTCACACCGCCGGCATGACCTGCGGGTACTGACCAGCGTTCTGGTCGACCGCAGTCGGTTCGGTCGGCTGCGGTCGCCCTTTGGCGGATGGGGATCTGGACCTCGGTCGATCGCGACCGTCCATATTGGCCGATTGAGGCGAGCCGGGCGGAGGCCCGGTTCCGCCGCTCGGATCGTATTCCTCGGCGCGACCCTCGTGGATGTTCACGTCGCCGGGCTTCGTCGCTAACCTCGCTGCGGTCACGCGCGTCGGCGTAATCAAACCGCGCCGTTCACGGCGCTCTCAGTGGGGGTAGACGCATGACGAGAAGGCTTCTCGGACTCATCACCGCGGTTGCCATGACGGTGGGTGGCTCGCTGGTCGCGGCCACCCCGGCGCAGGCCGCCACCCCGGCGGTCGAGATCACCAAGGTGTACTACGACTCGCCGGGTACGGACAACCGCTCGAACGCCAGCCGCAACGCCGAGTACGTGAAGCTGACCAACCGCCGATCCAGCACGATCAACCTGAAGAACTGGACCCTGCGGGACAAGGCCAACCACGTCTACAAGTTCAGCGGCGACTTCAAGCTCGGCAAGGGCAAGAGCGTCATCATCCGTACCGGCAAGGGCAAGAACACCGCCAGCACCCGGTACTGGGGCTCGGGCAACTACATCTGGAACAACACCGGCGACACCGCGTACCTGCGAAACGCCAGCGGCAAGCAGATCGACAAGTGCTCGTGGAGCAAGAAGGGCAAGGGCTACACCAACTGCTGAGCCCGTACGCGGTGCCGGCCCCGTCCGAGGGCCGGCACCGGGGCCTCTCGCGTGGATTCAGCCCTCGATCGGCGGCCGGTCGATGTTGAGGTGGAAGGCACGCTCCTCGGCCTCCTGCCGAGCGGCGACGAAGTCGCGCTGCCAGTCCTGCGCGTTGTCCGGTATACGTGCGACCACATGCTCACCACGGATCCGGCCCTCGGAGTCGGTCAGCGCCACCCCTACGACGGTGTGCCCGCGACCCGGGATGGCGTAGTGACGTACCGCCCACCGGGCGGAGGCCTCCAGGGCACGGCTTCGTCGTCGGGCGTTGGCCGTCACGATCATGGAGACCAGCACGACGGCGGTCGTCACGACAACGAGGCCGAACACAATCGCGATGATCCGCACCCGGGTCAGGCTACCCGGCATCCCGCCCGCCTGCCCGTCCAAGCCCTGGCCCGCCGCCGGGGTACGCCTTAAGCAATCAGGGCTGGCTCTCCGTGACGGAAAGCCAGCCCTGATGGCTGTTACCTCTGGTCGGGGTGGCCGGATTCGAACCGACGACCTCTTCGTCCCGAACGAAGCGCGCTACCAAGCTGCGCCACACCCCGAGGCGTGCCGACAAATAGTAGCCCACCCGCTCCGACGGTCAAACTCGGTACCCCGGCCAGCGGTGATCCACTCCGTTACGCCGGAATGGCGGGGTCAGCCGGGGCTGGTTACCGCCGTATCGCCGTAACGGAGTGGATCAGGCTCAGCGCGGAATCAGGGTCAGCAGACTGGCCTCGGGGGGGCAGGCGAACCGGACCGGGGCGGTCGGGTGGGTGCCGAGGCCGGCGGAGACGTGCAGCCAGGAGTCGGAGCCGGGCCAGCGGTGCAGGCCCTTCGCCATCGAGCGGGGCAGGCCGCAGTTGGTCACCAGGGCGCCCACCCCGGGGACACAGACCTGACCCCCGTGGGTGTGGCCCGCGAGCAGCAGGGCGAACCCGTCGGCGGCCATCTCGTCGAGCAGGGCCGGCTCGGGGGAGTGGGTAAGGGCGATGGAGAGATCCGCCGAGGGGGAGACCGCGCCGGCCACCGCGCCCCAGTCGTCGCGTTCGACGTGGGGGTCGTCCACGCCGGCCATGTCGATGGCCCGGCCACCCGCCTTGACTGTGGTCCGCCGGTTGTTCAGGTCCGCCCAACCGGCCCCGACGAGGACGTCCCGCAGCTCCTCGGAGGGCAGCTCGACCCCCTCGGTGTACTCCCGCTCGGGCAGGAAGTAGCTGAACGGGTTCTTCCAGACCGGGCCGGTGTAGTCGTTGGAGCCGAAGACGAAGGCCCCGGGGTAGTCGAGCAGGGGTTGCAGGGCCCGCAGGACCCCGGGTACCGCCTCCGGGTGGGCCATGTTGTCGCCGGTCACCACGACCAGGTCGGGGTCCAGGGCGGCCAGCGAGGCCACCCAGTGCTGTTTGCGTACCTGGTTGGGGGTCATGTGTAGGTCGGACAGGTGCAGGACGCGCAGCGGCTCGGTGCCGGCCGGCAACACCGGGACGTCGAAGCGCCGGAGGGTGAACATGTTGCGTTCGACCAGGGAGGCGTACGCCAGGGCGGCGGCGCCCGTCGCGACGGTGGCGGTCGCGAGCCGGAATATTGTGCGCTTTCGCATGGCGATCAGGGTAGTTTGGGCGTCCATGAGCACGCTGAAGGACCGCCTGACCACCGACATGCGCGCCGCCCTCAAGGCCCGCGACGAGTTGACCACCTCCACCCTGCGGATGGCCCTGGCCGCCGTCGGCACGGCTGAGGTCGCCGGTAAGGCCAAGCGTGAGCTCAGCGACGACGAGGTGCTGGCCGTACTGACCAAGGAGGCCAAGAAGCGCCGCGAGGCCGCCACCGCCTTCGCCGAGGCGGGCCGCACCGAGCAGGCCGCCAAGGAGACCGCCGAGGGCGAGGTGCTGGAGCGCTACCTGCCGCAGCAGCTCTCCGAGGCGGAGCTGACCGACCTGGTCGCGGGGGCGCTCGCCGCGGGCGGCTTCACCGGCAAGGCCCAGATGGGCCCGGCGATGAAGGCGGCCCAGGCCGCGGTGGCCGGCCGGGCCGAGGGTGGCCGGGTGGCCGGCGAGGTACGCCGCCAGCTGGGCCTCTGACCCGCCGGCGGTACAGCAAAAAGCGATCGGGCGGGCACTCCGTGAGGAGTGCCCGCCCGATCCTCGTGTTTTGACCATCGGGGGGATTCGTGGTGGTCGAGGTCTAGCGGAATGGGGAGGACCCTGTCCATGATCTGAGTTCTCACACAAAGATCATCAATGGGCAGGGTCCTCGATGAGCAGAGTAACGGCTACCGGTACCGGTGACAGGGGCTGGGCCGGATCTTGTTGGATTCGTGGCGGCGGGAGTTGTACGAGGGCGTCCTCGTGTCCCGGTCGAGGACGTTGTTCTCGCTGGTCGACGAGTTGGCCGCCGATCAGGGACGGTGTGGCTGCCCGGCGCATCTGTCGCTGGGCACCGTGACCGGGCACGCCGCGGCGTACCGGGCGTTACGCGACGGTGAGATCGACACCGGCCGGGCGTTGCGGGCGGCGTGCCGGATCGCTCAGCGTGCCGGCCTGCCGCGGGTGTACGCCGTCGACACCACCGCCTGGCCCCGGCCGAACGCGCCGACCAGCCCGGACCGGCAACCGCAGTACACCCCGGGCGGCCCGCGCGGCGCGGCGCTGATCAAGACCGGGTGGCGGTATCAGCACGTCGTCCGGTTGACCCTGACCCCGGACTCGTGGGTCGTGCCGGTCCTGGTCGACCGCATCACCTCCGACGACGACCTGGTCGAGGTCACCGTCGGCCACATCGCACAGGTCTGCGCAGCCGACGGCGCCCGCCCGGGCGACCCGTCGCTGTTCCTCCTCGATTCCGGCTACCCCGCGGCCCGGATCACCCACCTGATCCGCGAACGCAGGATTCCCGCGGACGTCCTGGTCAGGCTCGCGACCTCGCAGACCATGTGGACCAGACCCGAACGCCGGGCCGCGCACCCTCGGAGGCCGGCCCCGCCGACACGGATTCCGGCTGACCCTGCGCGAACCCGACCTACACCCGGACGCCGGTGTCAGCGGCCCGGTCGGCATCTACGGCACCGTCACCGTCCGGGCCTGGCACCACGTCCACCCCAAACTCACCCGGACCAGCCGCGGCTTCACCGACCAGACCACCCTCCCGATCGTCGAAGGCACCGTGCTCCTCGCCCGAGTCCAGCACCTACGCCCCAGCCGCCGCGCCGGCGACCTCGCACTCTGGTACTCCGGCACCCGCCACGACCTGCTCACCCTCGTCATGACCTACCTGACCCGCTACGACATCGAGCACTACTTCCGCTACCTGAAGACCACCGCCCACGCCCCGGACTTCCACCCCCGCCAACCCGACACCCTGACCACCTGGCTCCGCCTACACGCCTACGCCTACCTACACCTGTTCTGCACCCGCACCCACCTCACCCACCACCGGCTGCCCTGGGAACCCGCCACCACCACCCCGACTCCCGGCCAGACCCGCCGACAGGTTTCGCCCGCTCTACGCAACGCCTGGCAACCACCAGGCCACCCGAAACCCGGCCACCCCGGACCCGGCCGCCCCGCCGGAAAACGCCGCAAACGCCGCACCCGCTACCCCGTCATCCGCAAAAACGCCATCCACAAGGGCAAATAACACCCCACCCCCACACCACCACGAACACACCCACACCACACCGCCAGACCACCCTGCCCACACAACGGTCAAAACACGAGGATCGGGCGGGCACTCCGTGAGGAGTGCCCGCCCGATCGGCGTTACGGGGTGACGGTCAGCCGCCAGGCCGGCCCGGTGCCGGTCGGGTGGGCGGCCTGCCCGGTCGACCATTGCCGCCGCCGTCGTCGTCATCGTCGTTGCCGCCACCGCCACCGGCGCTGACCGTGATCATCACGATGCCGCCCTTGATGGTGCGACCCTCCGGACTGGTGCCGGCGGCGCTGCCGGCGGGGCAGTCCGAGGCGACCCGGCTGCTCGACACGACCGGTGTGAAGCCGGCACCGGAGAGGCGGGACTTCGCCTGATCGATGCTGAGGCACCGGACCCCGGGGATGCTCCGCTGGTCACCCAGAGCGATCTTCTGGCCGGGTGGCTCGAAGTTGATCGCCTTCTTGCCGTTCATGGCGGCCTTCAGGGTCTGGAAGACCGGGGGGTTGATGCCGTCGGTGGGCTTGTGCTTCATCTTCACGTTGGTCTGCGGCCAGTCCGGGTCGGCCAGAATGCCGGCCACCGCGTACTGCTTGGTCATCGCGACCAGGGAGGCGCTCTTCTCGCCGTCGGTGGTGCCGGACTTGCCGGCGATCGGCTTGCCGACGATCCAGCGGCCCTCGCCGGCCGTACGGCTGCCGCCGCACTTGCTGGTCGAGGAGTTGTCACCGACCGGGCAGCGGGCCGCGTCGACGGCCGCCCGGGCCACCTCCGTGCTGACTCGCTTCTCGCAGCGCGGGTTGGCCACGTCCAGCTTGTTGCCGTCCAGGTCGCGGATCTCCTGCACCGGGATCGGCTCGCAGTACTTGCCGTCGGCGGCCAGGGTGGCGTACGCGTTGGCCAGTTCCAGCGGCGTGGTGTCCGTGACGCCCAGGGTGAACGCGCCCCACTGGTTGGCGGCCGTCTTGTCGTTGGCCCAGCGGTTCTCCTCGCTGACCCGGAACTGGATGCCCAGACGCTTGGCCGCGTCGACCACGTTCGCCGCACCTACCTGCTGTTGCAGGGGCACGAAGTAGGTGTTGGTCGAGGCCGAGAAGGCGCTCCACATGTCCTTGATGCCGCCCGGCTGCTTGTTCGAGTTGGTGGGGCAGTAGAAGTGCGTGCCCGGACAGGTGGCCGGGGCGCCCTGGCGGAGGATGTACTCGGACTTGAACTGCTGTGGCGCGTTGATGGAGTAGCTGAGGGGGATGCCCTTCTCCAGCGCGGCCACG
This sequence comes from Micromonospora sp. NBC_01739, assembly GCF_035920385.1. Taxonomy (GTDB): domain Bacteria; phylum Actinomycetota; class Actinomycetes; order Mycobacteriales; family Micromonosporaceae; genus Micromonospora. Next base: position 5,266,406 of record NZ_CP109151.1, read on the forward strand.
ATGGTGAAGATCTTGAACACCGAGCCGGCCTGGTAGCCGGTGATGCCGTCACCGCCGGTGAGCAGCGGGTTCACCGTGTTCGGATAGTTGCCGAGCTTGCCCTTGTTGCGTTGGACCGGATCGCTGTGCGGGCGGTTCTTCGGGTTGTTCGGGTTGTCGAGCTTGAAGTTCCGGTTCACCGACAGGGCGCGTACCCGGCCGGTGCCGGGCTCGACCACGGCGATCATCACCGCTTCCTTGGAGGTCACCGGCTTGGCGGCGCGGACCGCCTTGTCGGCGCCGTCCTGGGCCTGCTTGTCCAGGGTGGTGACGATGGTGTAGCCGCCGCTCTTGAGCCGCCGCTCCCGGTCGTACGTGGTGGAGCCGAAGGTCTCCTGCGACATCCACCAGCGGTAGAAGTAGTCGCAGAAGAAGCCCCAGGCGTTCTTGTTGGTGGCCACACAGCCGTTCGGTGCCCGCTTGCCCTTGACCACCAGCTTGACGGCCTTGGCCTCGTCGGCCTGCTGCTGGGTGATCGCGCCGGTCTTGACCATGTTGTCGATGACGTAGTCGCGCCGGGCGACCGCCTGCGGGTAGCCGCTCTTGGTGGTCGGGTCGAAGGAGGTGGGGGCCTTGACCAGACCGGCCAGCATGGCGGCCTCTTCGATCTTCAGGTCCTTGGGCTTCTTGTTGAAGTAGACCTGACTGGCGGCGAAGACGCCGTACGCGCCGTTGCCGAAGGCGGCGAGGTTGAGGTAGCGCTCCAGGATCTCGTCCTTCGACAGCTCCTTGTCGAGCTGGATCGCGTAGCGCATCTCGCGCAGCTTACGAGCGCTGGTGTCCTCGGTAGCGGCCAGTACGTCGGCGGGATGAGTGGCCGAATAGGCGATGCTCATCCGGACGAACTGCATGGTCAGGGTCGAGGCGCCCTGCCGGTCGTTGGTGGCGGAGCTGTTGTTGACGAAGGCCCGAGCCACCCCATTGAGATCGACTCCGTTGTGCTTGTAGAAGTCGTGATCCTCGGCGGCGATGATCGCGGCCCGCATGTGCGGGGAGATGTCGTCGAACTTCACTTCCCGCCGGTTCTCGTCGTACATGGTGGCCAGCGGGGTCTTGCCGTCGGAGGCGAGCAGATAACTGATCTGGGGAGGGCGGGCCAGGGTCAGTTCCCTGGGCAGGGCACCGAAGGTGTCCGCTCCGGCCTTCGCGGCCAGGCCTGACATCGCCACTGCGGGAAAGGCCGCGGCGGCGACCACCACGCCGGCCAACAGCCCGCAGATGAGCAGCGATGCGGCATTGGTCAGGACATTGTGGTCACGTTTCCGCATCCAGGTCACCTCGTCAGGGTACGCGAACAGGTAACGAGGGGCGCTGGGGCGTCTTTTCCCCATTTCCTGCGCGCGCCGGCCTCGTTGTGCTAAACGCGTGACACCGGGTGTCCGGTTGCGTGATCCAGTCGAGTTTCCTCCGTGCGGGGGCGACTCGCAGCGTTTTCGTGGACTCCGGTGGGGTAAGCGGGGGGCCCGAGCCCGAGAAGCCGGGAGTGTCCGGAATGATGGATTTGGCCGACAACGTTGCGTAATCGGGCAACTACAGAGCATGATGAGGGCGGCGACAGCGCCACATGAGTCGTCCGTGCCGCCTTGGGGTGAGGTGTGCCGGACGACCGGGGGAAATGCCGGCTGGCCCGCGACGGCGTCGGTAGTACTGCAAGGGGGGACGAGTACAGATGGGCATGATCACTGACTGGCCGTCGCTGGCGGCGTGTCAGAACGGGGACCCGGACGCGTTGTTCGTACAGGGCGCCGAACAGAACGTGGCGAAGCGGATCTGCCGTAGCTGCCCAGTCCGGTACGAGTGCCTGGCCGACGCGCTGGACAATCGCATCGAGTTCGGCGTCTGGGGCGGCATGACCGAACGCGAACGCCGGGCCCTGCTGCGCCGCCATCCGCAGGTAGCCAGCTGGCGCAAGATGTTCGAGGCGGCGATGAAGAAGAACGCCAAGGACAAGAGCGGCAAGGACAAGATCCTGGTCACCACCGGCGCGGTCGGCAACGACTGATCGCCGCACCGGCCCCGGGGTCCAGGGCGGCTGATCGCCGCACCGACGCCCGGAGTCAGGAGCGGCTGATCGCCGCTGCGATCGTGCGTAGCCCGTCGACGTCGTGCACGTCGGCGGGCTGCGCCGTCACCGACACGGTCGGCACCTGCGGAAACTCGTCCGTGAACCGCGCGGCCACCTGCTGTTCGCGTACCGACTGCTCGGCCAGGGCGGCATGCGCGAGCAGCACCTCGACGGTGCCCTCATGGCCCCCGACGGACCGCAGCCGGTCGGCGGCGGCCCGGCTGGTCTGCGCGTCCAATTCGGCAACCGCCGGGCGGTGCACCCGGTTGAGCACCAGACCGACCAGCGGCATCTTCTCCTCGCGGAGCCGGCCGGCGAAATAGGCGGCCTCCCGGACCGCGTCCGGCTCGGGCGCCGCGACCAGCAGAAAGGCCGTCTCCCGGGCCTGGAGGATGCGGTACGTCTGCTCCGCGCGCTGCCGGAAGCCCCCGAACATGGAGTCCAGGGCGGCGACGAAGCCGGACAGGTCGGTCAGCAGTTGGGTGCCGAGCACCTTCTGCACCACCCGGGAGAACATCCCGAACGACGCCGTGACCAGGCTGAACATGCTGCGTCCCCCGGTACGCGCCGGGGCCAGCAACAGCCGGAGCATCCGCCCGTCGAGGAACCGGGACAGCCGGGCGGGTGCGTCGAGGAAGTCCAGCGCCGAACGGGACGGCGGGGTGTCCACCACGATCAGATCCCACTCGCCCCGGGCGTGCAGCTGGCCCAGCTTCTCCATGGCCATGTACTCCTGGGTGCCGGAGAAGGTGGAACTCATCGCCTGGTAGAAGGGGTTCGCGAAGATCTCCGCTGCCTTCGCCGGATCGGTGTGCGCCAGCACGACGTCGTCGAAGGTGCGCTTCATGTCGAGCATCATGGCGTGCAACTCGCCGCCGCTGGTCTCGACGTCGATGCCCTTGACCTGCCGAGGGGTGTTGTCCAGCTCGGTCAGGCCGAGCGACTGGGCCAGCCGTCGGGCCGGGTCGATGGTGAGCACCACCGTCCGCCGGCCGTGCTGTTCAGCCGCTCGGAGGGCGAGCGCTGCGGCCGTGGTCGTCTTGCCCACTCCGCCCGCCCCACAGCAGACCACGATGCGTACGCCGGGGTCGGCCAGGATCTGGTCGACGTCCAGCGGCGGCGCGGCGTTGTCGGAAGGCACCAATCGAGCGTATCGGGCCAACCCCGGCCGCGCGTGGGGCCGGCGTCAGGTGTGAGTCAATCGCCTGGGACCAGCGCCGCGGCGAGCAGGTCCAGGCCGGCGCGGTCCACCCCGCCGGGCAGCAACGGCAACTCCAGGAGGGGTACCCCGACCTCCACCAGGTCGGCCCGCAGGGAATCCTCCAACTCCCGGCGAATCACCTGGTCACGAGCCTCCTCGTGTAGCCCGGCGACGATCCTGCCCTCGGTCGGCAGCCCGGCGGCACGCAGCCCACGCGTCAGCTCCGACTGGGTGACCAGTCCTCCGGTGGGCAGCGGCGGCCGAGCCCCGTTGATGATCACCTTGCCGACTCCGAAGCCCAGGGAGGCCAGCTCGCCGATCGCGTCGACCGTCTCCTGCACCGGCATCTCCTCCAGCAGAGTCACCAGGTGCACGGCCGTCATCGGTGAGCGCAGGAGTGCCGCGACCCCCTCGCTCTGGGTCTTGATCGGGCCCACCTTCGCCAGTCGGGCGGTTTCGGCGGTGACGTTCAGGAAGCGGCCGATCCGGCCGGTGGGGGGTGCGTCCAGCACCACCGCGTCGTACACCCGCCGCTTGTCGACCGTACGGGTGGTGGCCTCCTTGACCTTGCCGGTGAGCAGCACGTCCCGTAGCCCGGGGGCGATCGTGGTGGCGAAGTCGATCGCGCCCAGCTTGCGCAGGGCCCGCCCGGCCGCCCCGAGCTTGTAGAACATGTCGAGGTACTCCAGCAGCGCCTCTTCGGCGTCGACCGCCAGCGCGTACACCTCGCCACCGTCGGGTGCCTCGACCAGGTGCCGCTCGGCGTACGGCAGGGGGTCGGTGCCGAACAGTTGGGCGATGCCCTGGCGCCCCTCCACCTCGACCAGCAGGGTGCGACGCCCACCAGCGGCCAGGCCCAGGGCCAGGGCGGCTGCCACGCTGGTCTTGCCCGTGCCGCCCTTGCCGGTCACCACGTGCAGACGAGCGGGCCAATCGGTGCCGGCCCGCTCGGCCGGTCGCTGCTTCGCTCCCACCTGACGAGCCTATCCACCCGACGGCCTCAGGCCACCTCGCAGACCCACCAGCCCGTCTTGCGGATCACGGTGAAGCGCAGCGCCTGGTCGGCGATCTTCTCGTCGGCCGTGGTCACCGTCACGGTGGCGGTGACCGTGGCCCGGTCGCCGGTCTCGTTGTTCACCGTCGGGGTGTCCCAGCGGAACCGGGGGCTCTGGTGGGCCGACAGGTACTCCTCGACCTCGGCGACCTTGGCGCGGATCTTCTCCTGGTCCCGGGCGGCCGAACACACCAGGCGGGCCGCCTTCGCCGCGTCCCGCTCCTGGTAGACGGCGGTGAGGAACTCGTCCACCGCCACCGAGGGCTCCGGCGCCCCCTCGCCGGCCTCGGCCTGGCGCAGGGTGAGGAAGGCGGCCACCCCACCGCCGGCACAGAGCAGCAGCACCACCGCGAGGGCCAGAGCGGCCAGCAGGGCCCCGCGCTTACGGGGCGGTCGACCTGCCGGCGGGTACGGCGGCTGACCGGTCGGCGGGTACGGCGGCTGACCGGCCGGTGGTTGACCAGCGGGTGGGTACGGCGGCTGACCGGTCGGCGGGTACGGCGGCTGACCGGGTGGGGTCGGCGGCAGGTTCACGGGGCCGCTCGGGCCGCTGGTGGGTGGCTGGGTCATCGCGTCCCCCCGGTGTGGGTGCGTCGCCGCGTGGCGCTGGCGAGCCGTGGGATCGGGCGGCCGGGCCGCGCGCCCGTCCAGACCGGAAGGGTAGCGGTCTGAGCGGGTAGCGCGGGGGGCGTGGTGCCTCCGGTGCCGGGGCGCGATCAGCAATCTGCTGGACGAGTGTCGCAAATGCGACCGAACTCAGTCGGATACGCGCGTCCTGTTGATGGGACCAGCGGGTCGTCCTACGGTCGCTCCGGCACGTTCGGGCCGGGGTCGCAGGCAACCACTCCGGGCCGTCAGGCGGCGCCGTGACCAGGTACGACGCCCGGAGGAAGCGCATGCGCGACACGGAGAACACCCCCCGAACCCCCTTGCAGCCCCGGGCCCAGCGGGTCGGCTCCTCCGGCCGGCTGCCGGTCAACGAACGGTCGTACCGGCGTCCGGTCGACCCGCCCGGCCCGGAGCCGCTGGAGGCACGGGAGGAGGACCCCGGGTACGTCATCCACCTGCCGATCAAGGTGACCGACCTGACCACGGCGACCAGCCTGGCCGGTTGGGTGGCCACCTCGCTGAACTTCCTGCCCGAGTTGGACGCGGGGGAGACCGAGGTGTCCACCGCCGACGACCAGAACAACCGACACCGGGTCTTCTGCGATCTGCCCCTGCCGGACCGCACCCGGTGTCCTCAGCCGTACGACCACCATGGCCCCTGCGGGGAACTGCCGACCGCCCCCGAGTAGCGTCCCGCCTCCCGGCCGACCGGTGGACCGTAGGCTGTGGCCGGAAGTGTCCATGCCACCGAGGGAGCTCTCCACCGATGCAGAAGTGGGAATACGCCACCGTTCCGCTGCTGGTCCACGCGACCAAGCAGATCCTCGACAACTGGGGCGAGGACGGCTGGGAACTCGTCTCTGTCGTACCCGGACCCAACCCGGAGCAACTCGTCGCGTACCTGAAGCGGGCCAAGGCATGAGCAACGGGCCGCACGCCAAGTTGGCCGAGCTCGGGTTGGCCCTGCCGGAGGTGGTTCCGCCGGTGGCCAGCTACGTGCCGGCGGTGCAGTCGGGTCAGCACGTCTACGTATCCGGGCAACTGCCGATCGCCGCGGGCAAGCTGCTGGCCACCGGCAAGGTCGGCGCCGGCATCTCCGCCGAGCAGGCCAAGCAGTTGGCCCAGCAGTGTGGCCTCAACGCCCTGGGGGCGATCGACGCCCTGGTCGGCCTGGAGAACGTCGTCAAGGTCGTCAAGCTGACCGGGTTCGTCGCCAGCGCCCCGGGCTTCACCGGCCAGCCCGGCGTGATCAACGGTGCCTCGGACCTCTTCGGTGCCGTCTTCGGCGAGGCCGGCCGCCACGCCCGCAGCGCCGTAGGCGTAGCCGAACTCCCCCTGGACGCACCCGTAGAAGTAGAAGCCATAGTCGAAGTCGCCTAACCCCCTCCCTCACCCTCACCCCCACCCCCTCATCCCCGCGATCTTGCAGTTTTGGTCGGGACGAAGGGCGCTAATCAGGTCGAACCGGCGACCGAAAGTGCAAGATCGCGGGGGCAGGGGGTGGGGGTCGTACGATCGCAGCCATGGGAGGGCATGTGACGGGGGCGGTGACCGCCCTCGCCAGCGAACTTCCGGAGTGGGCGACGCTGCTGCGGGCACCCAATCCGGGCGTGATGACGCTGGAGGGCACCAACACCTGGCTGCTGCGGGCGCCCGGTGCGGCGTACGGGGTCCTCGTCGATCCGGGGCCGGCCGACGAGGGGCACCTGGCGGCGATCGCCGCCGAGGGGCCGATCGGTCTGGTCCTGATCACCCACGGGCATTCCGACCACACCGAGGGCTCCCCGCGGCTGCACGAACTGCTCGGTGGGGTGCCGGTGCGTGCGGTCGACCCGGCGCACAGCATCGACGCCCCGCCCCTGACCGGCGACGGGCCGGACGGCACCGAACTGGGCGGCGAGGGATGCGGGCTGTCCATCCGGCTGGTGCCCACCCCCGGGCACACCGCCGACTCGATCTGCCTGCTGGTCGAGCAGGAGGGTCGACAGGTGGTGCTGACCGGCGACACCATCCTGGGTCGGGGCACCACCGTGGTCGCCCACCCGGACGGTCACCTCGGCGACTACCTGGCCAGTCTGGAACTGCTCTCGGGGTACCGGGGGATCCCGGCCCTGCCGGGACACGGCCCGGCGCTGGCCGACTGCGGTGCCGCCGCCGACTTCTACCTGGCCCACCGACGTGCCCGGCTGGACCAGGTCCGGCTGGCCCTGGACGAGGGCGCACAGACCGCGGCGGAGGTGGTCGCGAAGGTCTACGCCGACGTGGACCGGTCGCTGTGGTGGGCGGCGGAGTGGTCCGTCCGCGCCCAACTGGAATATCTCGGCCGGGAATCCGGCACTGAGACCCCGGGGTTGGAAACACCGTGACCTGCCCGGTCTGTGGAACCGTCGCCGTACCCGGGGCCCGGTTCTGCCACAACTGTGGTGCCGCCCTGCCTGCTGCCGCGACCCTGCCGGCCGCCGAACGCCGGGTGGTGACCGTGCTCTTCGGCGACCTGTCCGACTTCACCTCCTGGTCGGAGGATCTGGACCCGGAGCGGGTGGGCGCGGTCACCGACCGGGTGCTGGCCTCCCTGGCCGGGGCGGTGAAGACCTTCGGCGGGCATGTCGACAAGCTGACCGGCGACGGGATCATGGCGGTCTTCGGTGCCCCGGTGGCCCATGAGGACGACGCCGAGCGGGCCGTGCGCGCCGCCCTGTCCATGCAGCGGGCGGTGCGCCGGGTGCTGGACGACGAGCGGGGTGGCGGCGCGCCGCTGGGGCTGCGGGTCGGGTTGAACACCGGAGACGTGATCGCCGGCATCCAGGCCGCCATCGAGTACACCGTCATCGGGGACACCGTGAACACGGCCGCCCGGCTGGCCGACGCCGCCGCCGTCGGCGCGGTCTACGCGGGGGCCCGCACCGCCGCGGCCACCCGACATGTGGCCAGTTGGCGGGCGCTGCGGCCGTTGCGGCTCAAGGGCAAGCGCGAGCCGGTCGAGGCGTACGAGCTGCTCGGCCTGCTGGACGCCCCGGGGACCCGGTCGGGCCTCGGCGACGAGGCACCCTATGTCGGCCGGGAGACCGAGATCGGCCGGGTGGCCGGGCGACTGGCCGAGGTGATCGACCGGGGTGAGCCCCGGGTGCTGCTGATGACCGCCGAGGCCGGCATCGGCAAGTCCCGGTTCGCCGCCGAGGTGGAGCGCCTAGCCGCCGGCTACGAGGTGGGCGCCGGGCGGTACGCCACCCACACCGGGGCCCGGGTGCTGTCCGTACGCTGTGCCGCCTTCGGTGAACGTCGCCGGCTGGCCCCCCTGGCCGACCTGGTACGCGCCGCTGCCGGCCTGCCCAACGACACCGCCACCGCGGTCACCCGGGCGGCCGTGGAGGAGCGGCTGCGTCGGCTGGGACAGCGCCTCAGCCGGTCCCGCCCCGAGCCCACCCCGGTCGCCGTCGACCAGTTGTTGGCCCTGCTCGGGTACGCCGAACTGCCTGCCGGCACCGACCAGGTCGACTGGAGCGGCGCCCCGCCGCCGGACGCGGACGCGGTGCCGAACGCGGTGGCGGACCTGCTCAGCGCGCTCGCCGCGGAGGCGCCGCTGATGGTCGTGGTGGACGATCTGCACGACGCCACCAGCGAGACCATCCAGGCGCTGGAGGTCACCCTGTCCCGGCTCAGCGGCCCGGTCCTGGTGCTGCTGCTGGGCCGACCCGAACTGGTACGCACCGCCGGCACCCTGACCCGGGTGGCCGACGCCGAGGTGCACGCTCTGCCGCCGCTGCGGGGCGCCGACGCGGCCCGGCTGCTCACCAGCTATCTGGGCGGTGGGCGGCTGCCCCAGGCCGACACCGACCGACTGCTCGCCACCGCCCAGGGCAACCCCTTCTACCTGGCCGAACTGGTGACCCTGCTGATGGAACGGGGGGCCTTGACCGCCGGGGCGGGCAACACCTGGCGGTTGGCACCCCGCTCGCTGGGCAGTCGACTGCTCTCCCGGGACCTGGCGGCCGTGCTGGCGGCGCGGATCGACGCCCTGCCGCCACAGGCCCGGGCCGTGCTGCGGGACGCGGCCGTGGTCGGTGACACCGTGCCCGACGGGGCCCTGGAGGTGTTGCGGGAACAACGCGCGGGCCGGGACGGTCGGCCGGCGGCGGTGGTCGCGGTGGAGTTGGAACGAGCGGTGGAGGAGCTGCTGCAACGCCGCATGCTGCACCGCACCCGGACCGGGTTCGCCTTCGCCACCCCCCTGATGCGGGAGGCGGCGTACTCCGGGGTCAGCAAGGCGGAACTGGCCGAACGGCACGCCGCCCTGGCCCGGTGGGCGGCACCCCGGGAGGGGGCGACCGGCGGCCCGGGTGGCTTCGCCGACGCGGCCCGGGACGACTTCGTGGCCGCCCATGTGGAACGGGCCACCGCCCTGGCCGACGCGGTGACCCTGCGCCCGGACGCCCCGGCCCGGGCGGTCCTGCCCCTTGGGGTGGCGGCGCTGGGCCGGGCCGCCCGCCGATCCTTGCAGGAGGGTGAGCCGGCCCTGGCGGTCGAGTACGCCGAGCGCGCGGCCGAACTGGCCCGTGGCGAGGTGCCGGGTGCGGACCGGGTGGTGCACGCCCGGGCCCTGTTCCAGGTCGGTAGGGCCGCCGACGCCCTGGCCTACGCCGAGAAGATCGCGGCCAACGCCGGGGACCAGGCGGCCACCCGGGTAGGCGCGCTGCTGCTGGCCGGGCAGGCCCAGCAGGTGATGGGTGACCTGCGTCGGGCGGAGACCTGGTGGCGGGAGGCGCTGCAGGTGGCCACGGAGGCCGACCTGCCCGCCCTGCGGGCCTCGGCGATGCGGCGACTGGGCATGGCGGACTTCATCTCCGGCCGGCTGGGTCAGGCCAGCAGCCGGTTGGCCGCCTCGTACCAGGTCAGTCTGGCCGCCCAGGACCGCCGGGGGCAGGCCTGGTCCCTGCAGAACCTGGCCTGGGTGACCACCACCCGGGGGGACTTCGCGGGTACGGACGCCGTCCTCGGTCGGGCGGCGCGACTCTTCGCCGAACTCAAGGACCCCTACGGCCGGGCGTGGCTGCGGGGCACCACGGCCTTCGCCCGGCTGCTGGCCGGTCGGCTGCGGGAGGCGCACCGGCTGGCCCGGGTCTTCCTGCCGTTCGGTGAGCGGGTCGGCGAGGCCTGGGCGGTGGGCACCCTGCGGGCGGTCGACGCGTACGCCAAGGCCGAACTCGGCGAGCTGGCCGACGCCGATCAGGAGGCCAGGCGGGCGTACCGGGAGTTCGCCGCCGTCTCGGACGACTGGGGGCAGGGCTTCGCACTGGTGGTACGCGGGGTGATCGCCCGAGGGCTGGGGGAACCGGAGCATGCCGCCGACCTGTTGACCGACGCCCTGTCCTACGCCCGCCGTACGGGTCATCCGCTGCTCACCGGGATGGCCGGCACCCTGCGGGGTTTCGTGGCGTTGGACTCCGGCGACGGCGCCGCCGCCGAACGGGACGCCCGTGCCGTGCTGACCAGCGTCGAGCCGCACAATCCGCAGGCCCCCGCGCAGGTGGCGCCCCGGGTGCTGTTGGCGACCGCCCGACTGGCGGCCGGGGACTCCGCCACCGCGGTCGGGTTGCTGGCGCCGGTGGCCACCGCGGCGGCCGGTACCCCCTCGTTGCTGTTCTCCCGACGCCAGTCGATGGCCCGGTACGCCTGCGCCCTGCTCGCCCATGGACAGCCCGAGCAGGCGTTGGACTGGGCCCGGCGGGCGGTGCAGATGCCGGCGGAGGACGTGCGCAGCCAGGTGATCGGGCTCAGCGTGCTCGCCGAGACGTTGGCCGCCTGCGGTCACCGGGCCGAGGCGAGGACCCGCGCCGAGGAGGCGGTCCACCTGGCGTACGCCACCGAGCAGCGCAGTGAGCGGGCCGCCGCCGAGGAGTTGCTCGGCCGCCTGCGCTGAAACTCCTCCCCGGACGTACGACGAACTCCGTCGATGCTGCGGCGAGTTGGTACGGCAGATGCAGTTCTGTCGGTTTCGGTGATGTTGTCCGTCGGAGTCGGCCGATAGCGTGCATGGTGCACGCGGCCGTCGATGTGGACGGTCACGCCGACAGGGGAGGGCATGAGATGAGGCTGCCGCGCTCGGTTGCCGGCTGGACGATCGCGGTGTTCGGTGTGTTGGCGCTGGTGATGGGGGCCGTCGGGCTGCTCTGGCCGGAGGCGCTGCTGGGGATGCTCGGTTTCGAGATACCCGAGACCCGGATGGCCGGCGACTACACCGGGGTCTTCGTGACGGCCTCCTCGATGGCCTCGTTCAACATGGGGGTCTACTACCTGCTGGCCACCGCCACCGAGTGGCGGGCCTTCTACCGCTTCACGGTGGTCTTCCGTCTGGTCACCTTCACGGTGTTCACCCTCGCGGTGCTGGCCGACGTGGCCCCGGGCCGGTTCTTCGGGGTGGCGGCCTGGGAGGGCGTGGGGGCGTTGGCCACCGCCGCCGGTCTGTGGTGGGACGCCCGGCGAGGCGGCGGAGCTGCGGATTCGGCTGGGCGCGGCGGTGCGGAAACGTCGAGGGTGGAACCGTCCGCCGATGCGGTTCATTGAGCCGCTGTAGCAGTTGGGTATTTTCGATACCGTGACCGACACGCAGCCCGGCTCCCTGCCGACGCCCATTGTGCCTGGTCTGACTGATTTGCAGGTGTTCGCCCGGGGCGGGTACGCGACAGTTTACCGAGCCACCCAGATCTCGGTGGGTCGCGAGGTGGCGGTCAAGGTGGAGAACCGCACCCTGGTCAGCGAGCGGGACCAGGCGCGGTTCCTGCGCGAGGCGCGGGCCGCCGGCCGGATGTCCTCACACCCGCACGTGGTGGACCTGTTCGACGTCGGTGTGACCATCGACCAGCACCCGTACCTGATCATGGAGTTGTGTGACGGGTCGTACGCCGAACGGATGCGCACCTCCCGGTTGGATGCCGTGGAGGCCCGCGACCTCGGTGTCAAGATCGCCGACGCGATCGCCCACTCGCACGGCGCCGGGGTGCTGCACCGCGACGTGAAGCCGGCCAACATCCTGTACTCGCACTTCAACACCGCCGTGCTGGCCGACTTCGGGCTGGCGGTGGTCGCCGAGATGCGGGACGCCTCGGTCGCCCTGGAGGTGCTCACCCCGGCGTACGCGCCGCCGGAGATGTTCAACCACAGCCCGCCGTCCCCGGCCGTGGACGTGTACGCGCTCTGCGCCACCCTCTACGCGGTCATGCACGGGCGTCCGCCCCGGTGGCAGTCCGAGCGCAACCCGAGCCTGGTGACCGTGCTGGAGATGTTCCACCAGCCGATTCCCAGCCTGCCCGGGGTGCCGGAGGACCTGATGGAGGTGCTCCGCGCGGGAATGGCCAACGATCCCGGGGAACGGCCGTCCGCCGCGGAGCTGCGCGACCTGCTGACCAACCTCTCCCTGGGGATGCCCGGCGGGTACACCCAGGGCGGTTCGTTCGGGTACGGGGGTGGCCGCTACGACCTCGCGTACCCCACGGCCCGGGAGGGCCAGCCGGTCGAGGGGGCCTCCGCCGGTTCGACTCAGCGGCGGCGTCGGCGTCGCTGGTTCTTCGGGGTGGCGGGGGTGGCCGCGTTGGCCGCCTCGGCCGGGGTCGGTGCCTGGGCTGCCGGTGGCATGCCGTCGACACAGGCCACCCTGCCCCCTCGCCCCTCGGCTACCGGTGTCCTCCGCCCGGGTTGCGCGACAATGCCGGAGACCCTGCCCAGCGGTGTCCGGTGCGCGGAGGAGTTGGAGTGCTTCGGGCCGGTGCAGGTGCGTGGTCAACGGGCCCAGGCCAGTCGGGTGCCGTGCGACACCCGGCACACCTGGGAGAGCTACGCCCTGGGGGAGTTGCCGGCGGCGCTGCTGGACGCCGGTCATGACGAGATCGTGGCTGATCCGGCTGTCCAGCGGGTCTGCAACGAGGAGACCTTCCGGCTGGTCACCGGGGGCCGTCAGCCCATCGGCTGGAACCTGGAGGTGCTGCCGCCGGCCGAAGGGGAGGCCGGCCGCATGTACCGCTGCCTGGCCGGACGTGGGCTCAACGGGCTGGCCTCACCCACCCTCACGGGTGGTTGAGGGGTAGACACTGCTCACTGGCCGTCGTCGCGGCGGTAGCGGGCTCGCATGGCCCGGACCGCGTCGCGGTCACCCAGGGTCTCCAGGGTGTCGGCGTCCACCCCGGGAGGCGCGGGGTCGGCCGGCCCGAGCGGCTGCGGGGGATCGGGGGCAGCGGTGGCCTCCTGTTGGCGGGCCGCGGTCACGGCCACCCCGGAGATGGTGGCCAGCAGGACGCAGAGCAGGGCCATCGCCACGCCGAGCAGATCCTGCCGGCCTCCGGCGATGAGTGACACCAGCAACCAGAGGGCCGCGACGGCGGCGGCCACCGCGACGGTGCGGGCGTCGGAGATGCGCTTCACCCGTCCAGAATGTCGGGGATCGCCGCGCTGTCAACCACGGGCTTCCCATCATTGGGAAAATCCTCGGCTGCCAACTGGTGAAGACAGCCTCATTGATGAACAGGTTGTTACATTCCTCAGGGTGGATGCCATGAATGATCCCCCTCTGTCCGGAGATGTGACGAGTCCTGAGTATCTAGAGTGGTCGATGGTCGAGCCTCGACTCGACGTCCCCCACCCACCGGAAGGCATCCATATGTCACCAGTCCGGACCCTGGCCGCGGCAGCTACAGCCGGCGTACTGCTTGCCGGGATGGCGGTGGCACCCGCCGCTGCCGCCCCGACCGCCATCGGTGGTGCGACCGTCTCGCACCGCACCAGCATCACGGAGAGCCTGCGCGTCGACCGGGTACCCACTCCCAAGATGAACTGGGCGGAGTGCGACGAGGGCGCCGAGTGCGCCACGGTCGACCTGCCACTGGACTACGACGACCCGAAGGGCCCCACCGTCGAGGTGGCGGTCGTGCGGGTCAAGGCACGAGACCAGCAGCGCAAGATCGGCAGCCTGTTCATCAACCCGGGTGGCCCCGGGGTTCCGGCCAGCGACACCGTCCTGGCTTCGCCGTACTTCCTCAGTGACGTGCTGCTGGAGCGGTTCGACATCATCGGGATGGACCCGCGCGGGGTGGGTGCCAGCAACCCGATCAGGTGCTTCAGGTCGGTAGCGGAACAGACCCGGGCGTACGAGGGGTTGAACGTGGCCTTCCCGTACACCAGGGCGGAGGAGAAGGCGTACGTTGCCTCCTCGGCCGCCGTCGGTAAGGCCTGTTCCACCACGGGCAGGCCGATCAGCGGCGCGATGTCCACCGCTCAGGTGGCCCGGGACATGGACGTGCTGCGCCGGGCCCTCGGTGACCAGAAGCTGACCTACCTGGGATACAGCTACGGCAGCATCCTCGGGCAGTACTACGCGAACATGTTCCCCGACCGGGTCCGGGCCGTGGCGATCGACGGGGTGCTGGACGCGACCGCCTGGGTCGGCGGCGGGAAGTACGGCGACCTGGACCAGGAGTCGCGGATGCGCAGCGCCCAGGGCGCGTACAAGGCGCTCAGCGAGATTATGAAGCGGTGCGAGAGTGTCGGCGCCGAGGTCTGCCCGCTGGCCCCCGGCGACCCGATGGCCAAGTTCGAGTTGGCGATGCAACGGCTCAAGGCCGGGCCGGTGGTGATCGAGGTCCCGTACCTGGGCCCGCGAACCTTCACCTACACCAGCTTCATCGGGTCCGTCCTCAGGTTGATGTACTACCCCTGGAACGACGGCGACATCGTGTGGTTGACCGCAGAGGTGCTTCGGTTGACCGACCCGACGGCATCCGAGGCGGACCGGGAGCAGGCGCGGGCCGCCCTGGCCCAGCGGCTGGCCAAGGCCAACATCGACGACATTCCGTACGACAACATGCTGGAGGCCTTCCTCGGCGTCGACTGCGCCGACGCCAACCACCCGAAGGCGCTCGCCTCCTGGCCGGCCCGGGCGGCTCGGGCCGACAAGCGGGACCCCTACTTCGGTCGGCTCTGGACCTGGGCCAGCGCGCCCTGCGCCCGAGGCAGTTGGACCGTCCGCGACGAGGACCGGTTCACCGGCCCCTTCAACCGACGGACCGCCAACCCGGTGCTGGTGGTCGGCAACTACTGGGACCCCTCCACCAACTACAACGGGGCGGTGTCCACCTCGAAGCTGCTGCCGAACAGCCGGCTGCTGTCCAGCGACAGTTGGGGACACACCGCGTACGGGACCTCGGCCTGCGTGACCGATGCCATGGACGCGTACCTGCTGCAGGTGACCCTGCCCAGGAAGGGCACGGTCTGCAAGGGTGACATCCAGCCCTTCCAGGAGGTGCCGGAGTTCGCCGCGACCACCCGGGCCCAGGTGTCCGGCAGCGACATGGCCGCGCGGAGCGCGCCGCTTCGCGGCGCCCCGAAGCAACTACCCCCGGTAGTGGCGCCGCTGCCGGTAGCGACACTGAGCGGCCACTGAGTTACGTTCGATTCACCGGGGTACGGCCGGCGTTCGGGTCGCCCGCCGTACCCCGGCCCTTCTTCCCGGTCTCAGTAGGACTTGTCCTGGCCGAGGAGGTGTTGGGCGACGAAGTTGAGGATCATCTCGCGGCTGACCGGAGCGATCCGGCTGGCGCGTACCGCCCCCAGCAGGGTGGCCACCCCGTACTCCGTGGTCATGCCGGCCCCGCCTAGGGCCTGGACGGCGGTGTCGACGGCCAGCGCCGCCGCCTCGCTGGAGGCGTACTTGGCCATGTTGCCGGCCACCCCCGCCTCCAGATCCCGGCCGGCGTCGTAGAGCGCCGCCGCCTTCTGGATCATCAGCCGGGCCAACTCCACCTGCACGGAGGCGTGGGCCAGGGGGTGGGAGACCCCCTGGTGGGTGCCGATGGTCCGGCCGCCCCAGACCGTCCGGGTGGCGGTGTACTCCGTGGCCCGTTCGATGGCGTACCGGCCGGTGCCGGCACCCATCGCGGCCACCGTGATCCGCTCCGGGTTAAGCCCGGAGAACAGCGCCGGCAGACCGGCGTCCAGGGACTCACCGACCAGGGCGTCGGCGGGCAGCCGGACCTCGTCCAGGTAGAGCAGGAACTGGTTCTCCGGGGACACGATCTCCATGTCGAGCTTGGAACGGGTCATTCCGGGGGCATCGGTGGGCACCAGGAACAACGCGGGCTTGAGCTTGCCGGTCGTGGCGTCCTCGGTGCGGGCCACCACCAGTACGTGCTGCGCCTCGTCGACCCCGGAGATGTAGCACTTGCGTCCGGACAGCAGCCAGTCGTCACCGTCGCGGCGGGCCACCGTGGCCAGGCGGTGGAAGTTCGACCCCGCCTCCGGCTCGGTGATCGCGAAGACGATCTTCTGGGAGCCGTCGGCCAACCCGGGCAGGTGGCGTTTGCGCTGCTCCTCGGTGCCGTGTCGGTGGATCACCGTGGCGGCGATCGCGGGGGAGACCACCAGCAGCAGCAACGGGCAGCCGGCTGCGGCCAACTCCTCGCAGACGATGGCCAGTTCGGTGATGCCGCCGCCACCCCCGCCGTACTCCTCGGGGATGTTGACCCCCAGGTAGCCGAGCCGACCCGCCTCGTGCCACAGCTCGGTGGTGTGCTCACCGGCCTTGGCCTTCTCCACGAAGTAGCGGTGACCGTACCGGCGGCCCAGCGCGCGTACCGCCTCGCGTAGCTGGTCCTGTTCCGGGCTGAGGTCGAAGTTCATCACGATGCCTCCTCGAGCGGGTTGACCACGGCCAGCACGGCACCCGTGTCGACCTGCCCGCCGGGGGACACCGGCAGCTCGGTGACCACGCCGTCGGTCGGGGCGAAAACGGGGTGTTCCAGCTTCATCGCTTCCAGGGTCAGCAGCAGGTCACCGGCGGCGACCTGCTGACCGACCTCGACGTGCACCCGGGTCACCGCGCCGGGCAGCGGGGCCAGCAGCGACCCGGCGGCCAGCGCCGCGCCGGGCAGCGGGAACCGCGGCGACTCGACCAGCCGCGCCGAGCCGTCCGGGCCGTCCACGAAAACCTCGGACCCGGTCCGGTGTACGCGGTACCCCCGCCGCACCCCGGCCACCTCCAGCACGACCCGCTCCGGGCTGGCCTCGATCAGGGTGACCGCCTCGCCCGTCTCCGCACGGGCCTCGCCGGACTCGTTCGGCGTGGCTGGGGTCGAGCCGGCGTGGTTGGGGGAAGCGGCGGTCGAGTCGGCAGAGGTCGACCAGTGGGCCAGTCGACCCGCACGGTCCAACCGGTAGCGGACCTCGATCTCGCCACCGTCGCCGCCGGTGAACCGGGTGACCTGCCCGACGGCGGGCACGTTGCGCCAGCCGGACGGCAGCCCGGCCAGCACCGGGGCGGCGGCGCGGCGGGCGGCGGCCGAGGCCAGCGCGGCGGCCAGGGCCACCAGGGGAAGCTCAGCGGGAGGCAGCAGCGGGGCCAGGACCTCCGGGTGCCGGTCCAGGAAACCCGTGTCGACCTGCGCGGCGGCGAACTCCGGGCTGCGCAGTACCCGGACCAGCAGGTCCCGGTTGGTGGTGACGCCGTGCAGTTCGGCCCGGGCCAGGGCACCGGCCAGGGCGCGGGCCGCCTCGACGCGGGTGGGTGCCCAGGCGATCAGCTTGGCGAGCATCGAGTCGTAGTGCACGCCGACCGCCGAACCGTCGATCACCCCGGAGTCCAGCCGCAGCCCCTGGTGCGGGGTGAACTCGGCGGCCACCCCGGGCACGGTGAACCGGTGCAGGGTGCCGGTGGCCGGGCGGTACCCCTGGGCGGGGTCCTCGGCGCAGAGGCGTACCTCGATGGCGTGGCCCCGCACCGGCGGGGTAGCCGACAGGGGCAGGGGCTCACCCTCGGCGACCAGCAGTTGCAGCCGGACCAGGTCCAGCCCGGTGACCGCCTCGGTGACCGGGTGTTCCACCTGGAGTCGGGTGTTCATCTCCAGGAAGAAGAACTCGCCCGCCTCGCTGAGCAGGAACTCCACCGTGCCCGCCCCGACGTAGTCGACCGCCTGGCCGGCGGCCACCGCCGCCTGATGCAGGCGGTCCCGCAACTCCGCGTCGAGCAGGGCCGGTGCCTCCTCGACGATCTTCTGGTGCCGGCGCTGGATCGAGCAGTCCCGCTCGCCGAGGGCCAGCACCGTACCGTGCCGGTCCCCGACGATCTGCACCTCGACGTGCCGACCCCGTTCGACGTACCGCTCGATGAAGACCGTGCCGTCGCCGAAGGCCGAGGCCGCCTCGCGGCGCGCACTCGCGACGGCCTCGGGAAGCCCGGCCGGGTCGCGGACGATCCGCATGCCGCGCCCGCCGCCCCCGGCGGCGGCCTTGACCAGCACCGGGAAGTCGGTCACCTGGTCCGCCTCGCTCCAGCTGGGCAGCATCGGTACCCCGGCCTCGGCCAGCAGGGTCTTGGCAGCCAGCTTGTCGCCCATCGCGGCGATCGCCTTGGCGGGCGGGCCCACCCAGGTCAGGCCGGCGTCGGCCACCGCCGTGGCGAAGTCGGCGTTCTCGGCCAGGAAGCCGTAGCCGGGGTGGACGGCGTCCGCCCCACAGCGCCGGGCCGCGTCGAGGATCAGGTCGATCCGCAGGTACGTCTCGGCGGGGGTGTGACCGGGCAGGCGTACGGCCTGGTCGGCCTCGGCGACGAAAGGCGCCTCGGCGTCCGCGTCGGAGTGCACCGCCACCGTCTCGATGCCCAGCGCCCGGCAGGTGGCGAAGATCCGGCGGGCGATCTCCCCCCGGTTGGCGACGAGCAGCCGACTGATCACGGGGCCAACCTTTCGTTCGCGACTGCGGGACTCCGCTTCGCTGCATTCCTCGCGCTCACGGGCATCTGCCTCACATTCGGAAGACGCCGAAGCCGTCGGCGCCCTTCACCGGTCCGTTGTGGATGGCCGACAGGCAGAGCCCTAGGACGGTACGGGTGTCCCGAGGATCGATCACCCCGTCGTCGTAGAGCCGACCGGAGAGGAACAGCGCCCCGGACTGCGACTCGATCTGCTGCTCGACCATCATCCGCATCGCCGCGTCGGAGTCGGCGTCGAACTCCCGGCCCCGGGCGGCGGCGGCCTGCCGGGCCACGATGGACAGCACCCCGGCCAACTGCGCCGGGCCCATCACGGCCGACTTCGCGTTCGGCCAGGTGAACAGGAACCTCGGCTCGTACGCCCGACCGCACATGCCGTAGTTGCCGGCCCCGTACGAGGCACCCAGGTTGACCGTCAGGTGCGGCACCTTCGAGTTCGACACCGCATTGATCATCAGGGCGCCGTGCTTGATGATGCCGCCCTGCTCGTAGGAGGTGCCGACCATGTACCCGGTGGTGTTCTGCAAGAAGATCAACGGGGTGTCGGTGGCGTTGGCCAGCTGGATGAACTGGGCGGCCTTCTGCGCCTCGGCGCTGAACAGCACCCCACGGGCGTTGGCGAGCACCCCGACCGGGTACCCGTGCAGCTCGCCCCAACCGGTGACCAGGGCGGTGCCGTAGGCCGGCTTGAACTCGTCGAACTCGCTGCCGTCGAGCACCCGGGCGAGCACCTCGCGGGGATCGAAGGGCACCCGGAGGTCGGCGCTGACGACGCCGAGCAACTCCTCCGGGTCGTACTTCGGGGGTTGCGGGTGTGGGTTGCGGGGGGCCGAACCCAGCTTGCGCCAGTTCAACCGGCGTACGCACTGCCGGGCCAGCCGGATGCCGTCCCGCTCGTCGGCGGCGAGGAAGTCGGCCAGGCCGCTCGTCGTGGCGTGCATGACCGCCCCACCGAGGGACTCGTCGTCGGCGTCCTCACCGGTGGCCATCTTCACCAGCGGCGGTCCGGCCAGGTAGACCTGGGACCGGTCCCGGATCATGATCGTGTAGTCCGACATCCCGGGCACGTAGGCCCCGCCCGCGGTGGCGTTGCCGAAAACCACGCTGACCGTGGGGATCTTCTCGGCCGAGAGCCGGGTCAGGTCACGGAACACCCGGCCACCCGGAATGAAGATCTCCGCCTGGGTGGGCAGATCCGCCCCGGCCGACTCGACCAGGTTCACCATGGGCAGCCGGTTGGCCAGGGCGATCTCACCGGCCCGCCGGGTCTTCGCCAGCGACCAGGGGTTCACCGCCCCGCCGCGTACGGTCGGGTCGTTGGCGAGCACCAGGCACTCGACGCCCTCGATCACCCCGATGCCGGTCACCACGCTGGCCCCGACCGGGAAATCCGTGCCGTATCCGGCGACCGGTGACAGCTCCAGGAACGGGCTGTCCTGATCCAGCAGCAGCTCGATGCGCTCCCGGGGGAGCAGCTTGCCGCGCCCGTGGTGCCGGGTCACGTACTTCTCGCCGCCACCGGCCCGCGCCTGCCGCACGGTGTCGTCCAGTTCGGCGATGCGTTCCAGCAACGCCTCCCGGTTGGCGCGGAACGCCGCCGAGGTGGGATCGACGGCGGTGTCCAGTGTGCTCACGGTGCTCCCTCCGATGCCGGTCCGGCGGTCAGCTCCGTCGGCAGGTCGACCAGCCGGGCACGCAGCAGTTCGCCGAGCGCCTTGGCCTGCGGGTCGAACCGGGTGGAGGCGGCCACCCCGGCACCCAGCAGCCCCTCGATGACGAAGTTGACCGCCCGCAGGTTGGGCAGTTCGTACCGCTGCACCGTCAGCCCGGCGGTCTCCGGCAGCAACTCGGCCAACCGCTCGACGCTGAGCCAGCCGCGCAGCCAGGCCCAGGTCGCGTCCGTACGCGCCCACACCCCGAGGTTCGCGTCGCCACCCTTGTCGCCCGACCGCGCCCCCACCACCTCGCCCAGCGCCCCCCGCCGGGTCGAGTGAAAGGAAGGGCCCCTTATTAACGCCTGGTGTTGTACAGGGGGCCCTTCCAAACAGGTCACCGGGGGCGGCGGGATCGGCACGCGGCTGCCGTCGGGCAGCACGGCGACGTGCGCGACGTCGCCCTGCGGCACGGCGTCAGTGGTGAAGACGCCGTACGGGGTGGCGTCGCCGGGCAAGGTGGTCAAGGTGCAACCCGGGTAGGAGGCGAGCGCCAGCTCCACCGCCGCCGCCGAGAAGGCCCGCCCGGCCCGCGACTTGTCCCCGTCCCGCAGGTGTACGTGCAGCAGGGCGCTCGCCGTCTCGGTCTCCACCGCATCCGGATGATCCGTACGAGCCAGGGTGAACTCCAGCCCCTCCGGGCCTACCGACTCGGTCAACTGCGCCTGCACCAGGGCGGCCTTGGCCGGGATGTCCAGCCCGCAGAGTACGAAGGTCATCGAGTTGCGGAAGCCGCCCAGGTTGTTGATGCCGACCTTGAGGGTCTCCGGTGGGGGCGCACCCCGGACCCCGCAGATCCGGACCCGGTCCGGCCCATGCTGATCCAGGGTCACCGTGTCCAACCGGGTCACCACGTCCGGCCCCAGGTAATCCGGCCCGCCCACCTCGTACAACAGTTGGGCGGTGACCGTCTCGACGGTGACCGCCCCGCCGGTGCCCGGATGCTTGGTCAGCACGGCCGAGCCGTCCGGATGCAGCTCGGCGATCGGGAAGCCCGGCCGGTGCCCACCGTCGGGCAGTTCCGTGAAGAAGCTGAAGTTGCCGCCGGTCACCTGGGCCCCGCACTCGATCAGGTGCCCGGCGACGGTCGCCCCGGCCAGCGCGTCCAGGTCGTCACGTCCCCAACCGAAGTGGGCGATGGCCGGGCCGACGGCCAGGGAGGCGTCGGTGACCCGGCCGGTCACCACGATGTCGGCCCCACCCTGAAGGCAGGCGGCGATGCCGAAGGCCCCCAGGTAGGCGTTGGCGGTCAGGGCGTCCGGCCTGGCTAGGGCGTCGCCCTCGACGTACCCGACCCGCACCTCGAGCCCGAGCCGGTCGGCGAGGGACCGCACGGCGGCGGCCAGCCCCGCCGGGTTCAGCCCACCGGCGTTGGTGACTATCCGTACGCCCCGGTCCAGCGCGGTGCCGAGGGTGCCCTCCAGTTGCCGCAGAAAGGTCTTCGCGTACCCGAGGTCGGGGTCACGCATCCGGTCCCGACCCAGGATGAGCATGGTCAACTCGGCCAGGTAGTCCCCGGTCAACACGTCCAACTCGCCGCCGTCGAGCATCTCCCGCCAGGCCGAGAAACGGTCGCCGTAGAAGCCGGAGGCGTTACCGACCCGCAGCACCGTACCCGTGCCGAAGGTCCGACTCATGCGAGCCGCCCGGTGCCAGCCGGTGCGGTGAGGGGTACGGGCAGGTCGAGCATGATGCCTCCGGGCGGGATCGTCAGTGCCGCGCGCTCCCCGGCGGGTCGGCTGCGGGGGTGAGCAGGGCGGCGAGCTGGTGTTTCCAGGCGTGCAGCAGGGCGGTCCGCCGGGCCGAGTCGTCGCTGAGCAGGTTGGCCACGCCCAGCCCACGCAGCAGGTCGAGGGTCGCCTGCACCGCCTCGCGTACGCCCGGCCGCCGTTCGTCCACCCCGAGCAGCTCGACGGTCAGCCGGTACATCTCCCGGCCCACCCTGGCCTCCAGCGGCAGCAGCGCGGCACGTAGTTCGGCGTCGGTGCGGGCGGCCACCCAGAGTTCCAGGGCGGCGACGAACAGCGGCCCGGTGAAGGCGGCGGCCAGCAGGTCGACGACTCGATCCAGCCGATCCGGGCCGGCCGGCAGGGCCTCGGCCTCGACGCGCAACTCCGCCGCCCGCCGCTCGCTGAGGTGCCCGACGGCGGCGGTGACCAGGGTCGCCTTGGTCGGGTAGTGGTGCAGCTGGGCACCCCGGGAAACCCCCGCCCGATGGGCCACGACCGTGGTGGTGGTGCCGGACCAGCCGTGCTCCACCAGGCAGTCGAGGGTCGCCTCCAGCAGTCGGGCCTGAGTGGCGCGACTGCGTTCCTGCTGAGGGACCCGGGTCGATGCGGTGGACACGCGCACAGCCTGCCCCGCCAGAAACAAACAGTCAAGCCTGACTTTTTATGGCTCCTGCGGGGCTGCGGGGTGCAGCGGTTCGGCCGCCTGAGGTAACCCGAGGTAGCTGGGACGGCTGAGACACGCCACCCGCCCGGCCCAGGTGGTGGGCCGAGCGGGTGGGGTGAGCAGACGGGGTCAGACGCGGGCGCGG
The DNA here is from genome assembly GCF_035920385.1 of Micromonospora sp. NBC_01739. Taxonomy (GTDB): domain Bacteria; phylum Actinomycetota; class Actinomycetes; order Mycobacteriales; family Micromonosporaceae; genus Micromonospora. The sequence goes on from NZ_CP109151.1 coordinate 5,289,372, forward strand.
CGGGCCAGGCGCTCCGGGTCGAGGATGATGATGCTCTTGCCGTCCAGGCGGAGCCAGCCGCGCGAGGCGAAGTCGGCCAGGGCCTTGTTGACGGTCTCTCGGGAGGCGCCGACGAGCTGGGCGATCTCCTCCTGAGTCAGGTCGTGGGTCACCCGCAGCACGCCGCCGTCGCGGGTGCCGAAGCGGCCGGCCATCTGGAGCAGGTTCTTGGCGACCCGGCCGGGCACGTCGGTGAAGATCAGGTCGGCCAGGGCGTCGTTGGTCCGGCGCAGTCGACGGGCGAGTACCCGCAGCAACTGCTCGGCGATCTCCGGCCGGTTGTTCAGCCAGGGGCGCAGGGCCTGCTTGCGCAGTCGGGCCAGCCGGCTGTCCGTGACCGCGGTGGCGGTGGCCGTACGCGGACCCGGGTCGAACAGGGACAACTCGCCCACCATGTCCGAGGGGCCCATGACCGCGATCAGGTTCTGCCGGCCGTCCGCCGCGCGGCGGCCAACTTTGATCTTGCCGGACAGCAGGATGTAGAGACTGTCGCCGGGCTCGCCCTCGTTGAAGACGACCTCGCCCTTGCGGACCTCGATGGTCTCCATCTCCTTGGCGAGCGCCTCGGCAGCCTCCGGGTCAACGCCCTGGAAGATCCCGCTGCGGGCCAGTACCTCGTCCATCGCGCACACCTCCGGTTGCGCGTGCCGTCTGCTCGGCCGGGACTGCCGTCCGCTGATCCCCTCGCGCGCCGACCAGTCTAGGCGCACGTGAGCAGGAATCAGAGGTCCACCCCTGGAATCTTGATCGTTGGGCGTACCCGCCCGCTGCCGGAGCCCGCCACCATCGCCCGGCCCACCCGAGCGGGTGATGCCGCAGGTCGTAGGGTCACGGCGTGTTGAGCGACCCTGTGCTGACCAGCCGCCGCGAGGACGGACGGGACATCCCGCTACTCGTGTGGCGGGCTAGGCGACCCCTGCGGGCGGTCAGCAGCGCCCCCCTGGGCGGGGGCATCGGGGTACGGCGGTGGGTGCTGAACGCGACCGTGCCGATGTCGTACGACCGGGAGGACCCGGCCGCCCACCTGGTCGACATGGCCCGCCGGCTCGGCCTGGACGGGCCCGGGGTGGGGCTGCTGACCGGTGTCGACGTCGGGGAGGTGCTGACCCGTACGGACACCGGGGTGCGGGTGTGGGCCACCGTGGGCCTGGGCACCCCGATTCCCGCCGCGGCGCCTGCGGCACCGGCGGTGGCTCAGCGGGTCGGCACGGTCAACATCGTGGCCTGGGTACCCGCCCGGCTGGGTGACGCCGCCCTGGTCAACGCGGTGGCCACGGCCACCGAGGCCAAGGCGCAGGCGATCGCCGACCTGGGACTGCCCGGCACCGGCACCCCCACCGACGCGGTAACCGTGCTGTGTCCACCCACCGGACCGGTCAGCGCGTACGGTGGCCCCCGCTCGGACTGGGGAGCCCCGCTGGCCCGGGCGGTGCACGCCGCCGTACTGGCGGTCGGGACCGGCACAGTGGTGCCGTGGTCGGATCGGCTTCGGGTCTGAAACTCCCCGACCGATCGGCCGTCGTCATGCGGCTTAACCGCGCGGTAGTGTCGCCCGCGATGTATGCTCCCGCCTCCCCTGCGTCCCGACCGCGTCGTCCCGCCGTGGCCGTGCTCGGTGCGCTGCTAGCCGCCCTCCTGCTCGCCGGATGTGCCCAACCCGGCGAAAGGCCGCTCTGGCAGCCCGGCGCGGGCGGCGGTGACACCGGGGCCCCGGTCGAGTCGCCGACGCCGAAGGTCAAGAAGATCTCGCTGTCGGCCACCGGCGACATCGTGATGGCGATGGCCCCCAACCGGATGCCGCCCAACGACGGCAAGGGCTTCTTCGACTCGGTGAAGAAGGCCCTCTCCGCCGATCTGGTGATGGGCAACCTGGAAGAGCCGTTGACGGTGGACACGGGGGCCGGCAAGTGCGGGGAGAACTCGACCCGCTGCTTCCAGTTCCGGGCCCCGCCGGAGTACGCCGCACACCTGGCCGACGCCGGGTTCGACCTGCTCAACCAGGCGAACAACCACGGCTACGACTTCGGGGAGAAGGGGTACGAGAACACCCAGAAGGCCCTGGAGGAGCACGGCCTGGAGCACACCGGCGCCCCCGACCAGATCACCGTGGTGGAGGTCAAGGGCGTCAAGGTGGCCGTGGCGGGGTTCTCCTCGTACCGCTGGTCGAACAGCCTGACCGACATCCCGGCCGCCAAGAAGGTGATCGCCAAGGCCGCCACCATGGCCGACATCGTGGTGGTGCAGGTGCACATGGGCGCCGAGGGCGCGGAGATGACCCGGGTACGGCCGGGCACGGAGATGTTCCTCGGCGAGAACCGGGGTGACCCGATCAAGTTCTCCCGAGCCATGATCGATTCCGGGGCTGACCTGGTGGTCGGGCACGGTCCGCACGTGCTGCGGGGCATGGAGTTCTACAAGGGCCGGCTGATCGCGTACAGCCTGGGCAACTTCGCCGGTGGGGGCAACTCGCTCAGCAACAACGGGCGGCTCGGCTGGGGCGGGGTGCTGAAGGTGTCGCTGGAGGAGGACGGCACCTGGGCGGGTGGCTCCTTCGTGTCGACGTACATGGACGGGGTGCGCAAGCCGGTGGTGGACCCCGACGACCGAGGGCTGGGACTGCTGAAGGAACTCACCAAGCTCGACTTCCCGGAGACCGGCGCCCGGTTCACCGACTCCGGCAAGATCAGCCCGCCCGAGGAGGACTGAGCCGCTCGGCGTACGCGTGTCCGTGGCACTGTCGTCGGGGCGACGTAGGCTGGCCGTCGTGACCAGAAGTGCCACCGAGACCGACCTCGGACGTACCCGGCGGGCCCGGCGGATCGGCCGGGTGCTGACCGAGACCCACCCCGACGCGCACTGTGAGCTCAACCACGGCAACCCGCTGGAGTTGGCCGTCGCCACCATCCTGTCGGCCCAGTGCACGGACAAGAAGGTCAACGAGGTCACCCCGAAGCTTTTTGCCCGCTACCCGAGCGCGGCCGACTACGCCGGGGCGGACCGGGCCGAGATGGAAGAGCTGATCCGGCCCACCGGGTTCTACCGCAACAAGACCAACTCCCTGATCCAGCTCGGTCAGGCCCTGGTGCAGCGCCACGAGGGTCAGGTGCCCGGCCGGTTGGTCGACCTGGTGACCCTGCCCGGGATCGGCCGCAAGACCGCCAACGTCATCCTCGGCAACGCCTTCGGGGTGCCCGGCATCACGGTCGACACCCACTTCCAGCGGCTGGTGCAGCGCTGGGGGCTCACCTCGGAGACCGACCCGGTCAAGATCGAGCACGCGATCGGGGCGATGTTCCCGAAGCGCGACTGGACCATGCTGTCGCACCGGATCATCTTCCACGGCCGGCGGGTCTGCCACGCCCGCAAGCCGGCCTGCGGGGCCTGCACCCTGGCGAAGCTCTGCCCGTCGTACGGCACCGGGCCGACCGAGCCGGCCGCTGCGGCGAAGCTGCTCAAGGGGCCCCGGGCCCGTGACCTGGCGGTCGCCGCCGGGATCGATCCGCAACTGGTGCCGGTGCAGGCCGTCCAGGCGGAGGCCCCGTGATCCGCCGACTCGCCCTGCTAGCCCTGCCGCTGCTGTTGGTCGCCACCACGGCCTGCACGGCCGACACCGAGGCACCCGCGCCCAGTCGACCGGATCAGGCCGCCGGCCGACCCTCCCCGTTCGCCGACTGCGCCGCCCTGACCAGCCCGCCGAACGGTGCGACCGGTGACCCGGCGGTCGGCGAGACCGGCGGCAGTCGGCTACCCGAACTCTCCCTGACCTGCTTCACCGGGGGCGCCCCGGTGGCCCTGCGGGAGGTACGCGGCCCAGCCGTGATCAACATCTGGGCCTCCTGGTGCCCGCCCTGCCGCAAGGAACTGCCGGCCTTCCAACGGCTCAGCGAACGCGCCGAAGGGCAGCTCCAGGTGATCGGGGTGAACACCCAGGACAGCCGCACCGCCGCCCAGGGCATCGGCGAGGACTTCGGCGTACGGTTCCCGATGCTCGTCGACCAGGGGCAGGCGATGCAGCGGGCGCTGCGCCGAAACGCCTTCCCGGTGACGGTGTTCCTGGCCGCCGACGGGCAGATCCGGCACATCGACACCTCGGGTGCCCTGGACGACGCCAGCCTCACCACGCTCGTCCAGCAGCACCTCGACATCACGGTCGGAGCGTGATCGGAGGTGACGGGATGACTCATCGAGTGGAGACGGCCGACACCCGGCACTCCCCGGCCTGGCTGCAACCCCTGCTGGTCCGCCTGGGCACCGCCCGCACCGAGGACTTCACCCAGCTGCGCACCCCGGAGCAGGGGGGCCGGGAGAGCGCCGTACTGGTGCTGCTCGGCGAAGCCGAGACCGGCCCGGACGTGCTGGTCCTGCAACGGTCCGCGACCCTGCGTAACCACGCCGGTCAGCCGGCCTTTCCCGGCGGGGCCGCCGACCCGGAGGACGCCGACGCGGCGGCGACCGCCCTGCGGGAGGCCAACGAGGAGGTCGGGCTCGACACCAGCAGTGTGACCCTGCTGACCGAGCTGCCCCGGCTGTGGATTCCGGTCAGCGACTTCGTGGTCACCCCGGTGCTGGCCTGGTGGCACGCGCCGCACCCGGTGCACGCCCGGGAGCCGGCGGAGGTGGCCCATGTGGCGCGGCTGCCCATCGCCGAGCTGGTGGACCCGGACAACCGGATGCGGGTACGCCATTCGAGCGGCTGGATCGGCCCGGCCTTCTCGGTACGCGGAATGCTGGTCTGGGGATTCACCGCCGGGGTGCTCTCCGCTCTGCTGGACATGGGTGGGTGGAGTCGACCCTGGCCACAGGACCGGATCGTCGAACTGCCGCCGATGGGGCAGACCCCGGCGCCGTCGGCCGGAACGGATCAGGCCGACGAGAGTGCGATGCGCTGATCAAGCGGTCACCTTCCGCTAGTGATCAGCCTTCCGCGAGCTGTCGGCCCGTACGCTTGACCCGTGTCGGCCGTGGATCTCGTCCTGCTCATGCTCATGCTCGTGTTCGCGATCAGCGGATACCGACAGGGGTTCGTCATCGGGGTGCTGTCGTTCTCCGGGTTCTTCCTGGGTGCCCTGATCGGGCTCCAGATCGGGCCGATGTTCGCCCAGCAGTTCGTCGACGGCGGCACCCGGGTCCTGGTCTCACTCGTCGCCATCTTCGGGTTGGCCGTGGTCGGTCAGGCCCTGGCCGGCTGGTTGGGGTCACATCTGCGCCGCACGATCAACAGTGATGTGGGTCGGCGGATCGACGACATCGGCGGCGCCTTCGTCTCGCTCTTCGCCGTGCTCCTGGTCGCCTGGCTGGTCGCGGTGCCGCTGGGCTCCTCCTCCCTGCCCTGGCTGGCCGCCTCGGTACGCAGCAGCGCCCTGCTCAACGTGGTCGACCGGGTGTTGCCCGACCAGGCGCAGCAGTTGTCGACCGCCTTGCGCGACACGGTCGACACCAACGGGTTCCCGGACGTCTTCGACGGGCTGCGGCGTACCCAGGCCCGGCAGGTCGAGCCCCCGGACCCGGCGCTGGCCGGCTCGGAGGTGGTGGCCAGCGGCCAGCGTTCCGTGGTCAAGGTGCTGGGGTCCGCCCCCAGTTGCTCCCGCCGGATAGAGGGCTCCGGTTTCGTGTACGCCAAGGACCGGGTGATGACCAACGCGCATGTGGTGGCCGGTACCCGTTCGGTGGCGGTGGAGCTGCGGGGCGACCGGTACGAGGGGGAGGTCGTCGTCTACGACCCGAACCGGGACCTGGCCGTGCTGTACGTGCCCGGGCTGCCCGGCCCCTCCCTGCGGTTCGCCGCCGGCAACGCCTCCACCGGGGCGGACGCCATCGTGCTCGGCTTCCCGCTGGACGGCCCCTACAACGCCCAGTCGGCGCGGGTCCGGGACGTCGACCGGATCACCGGGCCGGACATCTACTCCTCCGGCAGTGTGACCCGCGAGATCTACACCATCCGGGCGCTGGTGCGCAGCGGCAACTCCGGCGGCCCTCTGGTCTCCTCGAACGGCCTGGTCCTGGGGGTGATCTTCGCTGCGGCGGCGGACGATCCGAACACCGGCTTCGCGGTGACCGCGGCCGAGGCCCGCCCGGTGGCCCTGGAAGGAGCGCAGCGCACCCGGGGGGTGAACACCGGGGAGTGCACCTGACGGTCAGGAATGTGGTGGCGAGGCTGATCGGGGCCACACCCCCAGGGCGGTGGCGGTGCCGATGATCACCGCCAAGCCGAGCAGCCATCCGGCCAGCACGTCACTGCTCCAGTGCACCCCCAGCGCGATCCGGCTGAACCCGGTGACCAGGGCGAGCAGCAGGGCAGCCAGCCAGATCGCGGCCTGCGTCAGGGGCCCGGCCCGGGTCACCGGCTGACCGGTTCGGGTCGAGGTGGGGGGTCTGGGCAGGAAGACCACCACGAGGACCCCGGCGGCGAGCATCGCGTTCAGGGCGTGCCCGGAGGGGAAGGCCAGCCCGGGGGCCTCCGCCACGGGGTCCGGCAGCACCGGTCGGTCCCGGCCCACCAGCAGCTTCAGCAACGGCCCGAGCAGACCCCCGACCACCATGGTGGTGAGGACCCAGACCGCGAGGCGTCTGGCGCCCCGGCTGACCAGCCACAGCACCAGGAACAACGCCGCCGCCCGCAGGGGCCAGGGGGCGAAGAGGTCCGTGCACACCCGCATCACCCGTACCCACAGCGGGTGGGCGACGGCGTACCCGTGCAGGGTCTCGGTCACGGTCACATCGAGCCGCCGCAACGGGGACCAGCCACCCAGCACCAGCCCGGCCAGCAGGGTGAAGGGCAGCAGGGGCAGCAGGGTGAGGGCGGGGACAGGGCTGCGCGGGGTGGGGGTGACCGCGGGCAGGCTGTGCTCCCGCCATGACACCCGCCGATCGCTGCCCACGGCGATGTTGTACCCCCGAGCGGGCAGGCGTACCGGGGATTCGGGCAGATTGGGTCAGCGGTGTGACTGCCGGTACCGGCGCGCCATGAGCAGGGCCCCGGTGAGCAGGGCCAGGAGGATGGCCGAGCCCACCCAGAGCCGTTCCGAGCCGGTCTCGGCCTGCACCCCGGCCGCCCGGGCCCGCCAGCGGGTCTCCTGCTGCGGGCCGGTGAAGCCGAGTTGGTCGGCCTCCGGGGTGGCCGTCGGGACGGAGCCCGGCGCCGGGCCGAACCCGGTGACTCCCGGGGTCTCGTTGTCGTCCAAGGGGTTGTGTTCCACCAGGGGCACCTCCGCGGTCAGCGCCGCGACCGGGTCCACCAGGCCGTAGCCGAACCGGTCGTCGCGGCCGGTGGGGCCGATGTCCTTGGCGGTGACCAGCAGCCGGTTCACCACGTCACCGGCGGACATCTGCGGATAGCGGGCCCGCACCAGGGCAGCGGTGGCGGCGACCAGGGGTGCCGCGAAGCTGGTGCCCTGCACCCGCCAGTAGCCGCCGGGCGGGCGGGCGCCGACGAGACCACTGGCGGGGGCGGTCAGCACGGTGGCCCGGCCGGTGATCGCGCCACTCCACAGGTGGTCGCTGGACCGCTCCAGACCGGAGACCGCGATCACCCCGGGCTCGCGCGCCGGATACCACACCTTCGAGTCCGGTGAGGTGGCCAGATTCCCGGTACACGCGACCACCACGACGTCCCGGGCGAAGGCATAGTCGATCGCGGCGGCCAAGGCCGGGCTGTCTCCGCTGCCCCCCAGGGACAGGTTGATCACCTGGGCGCCGTTGTCGACCGCCCACCGCACCCCCTGGGCGACGATCAGCGCGTCGTCGTAGCGGTTCTCCTCGTCCAAGACCCGCACGGGCAGGATCCGGGCGTCCGGAGCCAGCCCCACCACACCCTGACGGTCGTCGTTGCGCCCGGCGATCAGGCCGGCAACGGTGGTGCCGTGCCCCACCGGATCCGGCTCGGTCGACCCGTCCGGCGAGACCAGGTCGATGCCGGGCAGCACCCGCCCGACCAGATCGGGATGGGAACCGTCCACCCCGGAATCGATCACGGCCACGGTCACCCCTCGGCCGGTAGAGGTCCGCCAGGCGACCTGAGCGCCGAGCCTGTCCAACTGCCACTGCTCGTCGCGGATCTGGTCGGGACGGTCGGTCACGTCGCCGGGCGCGAACGCCACCGGCGCGGCCAGGACCGGGTTGACCGGCACGGCAGCGGCCGGCACCGCCGCGACGACCACCGACACGGTGGCGGCCGTCATCGTGAGCAGTGCCCGGCTGGTCAGGCGTCGGGGCACCCTGGCACCCCTGAGCCGCACCCTGGTCACATTCTCAGCCGTTCGGTCGCAGCAGACATGACGATCGGAGATTACCGCTTCCGTCCCACTTGCAAAGACGTTCGCGAGACTCGACGTCACTGCGGTGGCAGGTACGCCAACTGCACCAGGCGTACCCCCTCCCGTCGGGTGAACAGTCGGCCGCGTCCGGGCGGTAGCGGACCGGGTCGTACCGGGCCCACCAGGGCCCCCTCGTCCGGGCTGCCGGACATCACCAGGCCCGAGGTGGACAGTTCACGTAGCCGCTGGACGACCGGCTCGTACTGGGCCCGGCCGGCCCCGCCGCTACGGCGTACCAGCACCAGGTGCAGCCCCACGTCCCGGGCGTGCGGCAGATGCTCCTCAAGTGACCGCAGCGGGTTCGCCGGGCCGCTGGCCACCAGGTCGTAGTCGTCGACCAGCACGAACAGTTCCGGGCCGGACCACCAGGACCGCTCGCGCAACTGGGCCGCGTTGACCTCCGGGCCGGGGATGCGGCCCTGCATGTAGCCCGCGGCAGACTCCATCAGGTCGGTGGTGTGCGCGGCCGTGGTGCCGTACCCGATCAGGTGTGGTTCCTCGACCGCGCCGAGCAGGCTGCGCCGGTAGTCGACCAGGATCACCCGGGCCTGCTCCGGAGTGAACCGGGTGACGATCGTGGTGGCCAGGGCACGCAGGAAGGAGGACTTGCCGGACTCCGCGTCGCCGTAGACCACGAAGTGCGGTTCGGTGGCGAAGTCGAGTACGACCGGGCGCAGGTCCGCCTCGGCGATCCCGATCGGAATCCGCAGCCCGGTGGTGGTCTGGACATCCAGGTCCGGGTAGGGCAGCACCGCGGGCAGCAGCCGCACCCGGGGCGCGGTCGGCCCGGTCCAGGCTCCGCTGATCTGTTTGACCAGGGTGGCCGGATCCGCCTCGGTGGACTGGGGCAGGGCGGTGAGGAAGTGCAGACCGGCGGCGGTGATGCCCCGCCCCGGCGTCTGCTCGGGCACGTCCGCCGCGGCCCGCCGGGCGACCAGGGAGTCGGAGGGGTCACCCAGGCGCAACTCCAACCGGGAGCCGAACAGGTCCCGGATCGCGGGGCGGAAATCCAACCAACGCACCGCGGTCGCCACGACGTGCAGACCGTACGACAGACCCCGGGTGGCCAGGTCGGTGATCAGGGGTTCCAGGTCGTCGTACTCGCCGCGCAGGGTCGCCCAGCCGTCGACGACGAGGAAGACCTCCCCGAAGGGATCGTCCTGCGGGGTCCCGGTGGTCAGGTGGGCGGCGCGTCGCCGCCGCCAGGCGCTGATCGACTCGATGCCGGACTCCGCGAAGGCCCGCTCCCGGTCGGCCAGCAGGGTGGCCATCTCGCCCACCGTCCGGCGTACCCCGGTCGGGTCGGCCCGGCCGACCACCCCACCGACATGCGGCAGGTCGCGTACCGCCGCCAACCCGCCACCGCCGAAGTCCAGGCAGTAGACCTGCACCTCGGCCGGGGTGTGGGTGAGCGCCAGGGCGCAGATCAGGGTACGCAGGGCGGTGGACTTGCCGCTCTGGGTGCCGCCGACCACGGCCACATGGCCGGCCGCCCCGTCCAGGGACAGCCAGAACAGGTCCCGGCGCTGCTCGTACGGCTTGTCCACCACGGCCACCGGCACCTGGAGGGCACCGTGCAACTCCGGATTGCCGAAGGTCAGGCCCCGCACGGGGTCGACCGTCAGCGGCCCGACCAGCTCGTCCAGGGTGGGGGCGCCCTCCAGCGGGGGCAGCCACACCTGGTGGGCCGGCGGCCCCTGCCCGGCCAACCGGCCGATCAGCAGGTCGAGCAGGGTCTGCCCGGTCTCCTCCTCCGGCTCGGCGGTGATGGCCGGGGTGGGGGCCGGGGCGGCGGGGGTGAAATGGGTGGAGAAGGCGAGCAGCCGGGGCCGGTCCGGGCCGGCCGCCGAAGCCGAGACCCCCCGCCTACGCACCGGCCCGGAGACGTACGCGGCCTTGAAGCGCAGCAGCGGCTCGGTGCCGAACCGCAGGTACCCGTGCCCGGGGGAGCGGGGCAGTTCGTGGGCGTCCGGCACCCCCAGCACGGTGCGCGACTCCAGCGAGGAAAACGTACGCAGACCGATCCGGTACGACAGGTGGGTGTCCAGCCCGCGCAGTCGCCCCTCCTCCAGGCGCTGGCTGGCCAGCAGCAGGTGCACCCCCAGGGACCGCCCCAACCGGCCGATCTGGACGAAGAGGTCGATGAAGTCGGGCTTGGCGGAGAGCAGCTCGGAGAACTCGTCACAGATCAACAGCAGGGAGGGCAGGGGGGCCAGCGGACTGCCGGCCGCCCGGGCCCGCTCGTAGTCACGCAGGCTGGCGAAGTTGCCGGCCCGGCGCAGCAGCTCCTGTCGGCGGACCAGTTCCCCGTTGATCGCGTCGACCATGCGGTCGACCAGCGGCAGGGCGTCCGCCAGGTTGGTGATCACCGCTGCGGTGTGCGGCAGCCGGTCGAAGGAGGCGAAGGTGGCCCCGCCCTTGAAGTCCACGAGCACGAAGTTGAGCTGCTCGGAGGAGTGGGTGGCGGCCAGCCCGAGCACCAGGGTACGCAGCAGTTCGGACTTGCCGGAGCCGGTGGCGCCGATGAGCAGCCCGTGCGGGCCCATGCCGTCCTGCGCCGACTCCTTCAGGTCCAGCTCGATCGCGCCGCCGTCGACGCCGACCCCGATCGGCACCCGCAGCCGCCCGCGCGCCGACCGGGCAGCCCAGCCCTGCTCGACGGTGAAGCCGGTCGGGTCACCCAGGCCCAGCAACTCCGGCAGACCCGGTTCGACACCGGGCACCGCCTCCGTACCGCCGGTGGCGGTGGCCAGCCGCAGCGGTGCCAGCCGACGGGCCACCGCCTCGGCCTCGGCGACGCTCAGGGCGTCCGGGGTGCCGACCTCGGCGGCCTCCTCGATCGAGTGGGAGTGCAGGCGCCCTTCGTGCAGCTCCAGCAGCAGGGTGAACCGATCGAGCAGTCGGGGTGGTGGGGTGTCCAGATCGATCAGGGTGACCCCGTCGATGCCGCCGTCGCCGGCCAGTTCGGTGGCCCCGGTCAGGTCGCCGCCGTCCAGCACGACCACCAGGTGGGGCCCGTCCGTGGTGGGCCCGGCCGGACTGAACCGGGGGCGGTTGACCAGCACCTCGTCGAGCAGCCGCTCCAACTCCACGGCTGAGCTGGTGACCAGGCGTACCGGGCCCAGGGCGTCGCTGCGGGTCGGGTGCCGGGCGTGCGGCAGCCACTTGGTCCACTCCCAGTGGCTGCGGCGCTCCGGCCCGGCGCAGACGGCGATGAGCAGCTCGTCCGGGGCGTGGAACACCGCCAGTTGGGTGAGCATCGCCCGGACCAGGGCCTGGGCGGACGGCGAACCGGTGGGGGTGGACGGCAGGCCCCGGACGAACACCCGGGCGAAGCTGCGCAGGGACAGCGCCACCGGCAGGTCCGGCACCACGGAGTACGCGTCGAGGAACCGGCGCAGCGCGCCGGCGGTCATCGGCTCCAGCTCCTCCAACGGGCGGGTCACCGGCGGGACCAGGGGGGTGGCCAGGGTCTGCGGCCCGACCGCGACCCGCACCACGGCGAAGTCCGCGTCGGTGGGCCGGCGCTCCCACACCCGATGGCTGTCCACGGTCGACCAGAGCAGGGCCGGGTCCGGGTGCCGGTAACAGAGCCCGGCCCGCTGACTCGTCGCGGCCTGCCGCACCTGTCGCCGCAGGGTGGCCAGGTGTCGCAGGTACTCCCGCCGGGCCGCCATCATCTCGGACTTCCTGGGGCTGCCCGAGGCGCTGCCCCAGGAGGTGACCAGCATGGCCAGGGAGGAGAGCCCGAACATGGCCCCCACCACGTACGAGTAGGCCCCACCGCCCCGGCCGAACATCATCGCCATGGCCACCGTGCCGCCCAGCATCGGCAGCGCCATCAGCATCTGGTGCCACCGCCCACCGGTGACCGCGGGGATCTCCGGTGGCGCCTCGACCGGCAGCTCACCCACCGGGATCTGCGGTGCCGGACGCCGGGGTGGCCGCCGGATGACGACAGTGGACACTCGACCTCCTGACCGCGCTCGGTAACCCGAAGCTGGCTCATCGTAGGTAAAGTCCTCCCGATCGCGCAGCCGTCACCCCGCTGAAAATGGAGGTCGGTCGATGACAGTCGGGCTGACCCGGATCACCGTCAGCACCGCACAGCGCCGGGTCGACGTGGCCCTGCCGGAACACGTCCCCCTGGCCGACCTGCTGCCGGAGGTGCTGCGACACGCCGGGGACGGGCTGGCCGACGACGGGGAACGCCACGGCGGATGGCTGCTGCGGCGGGCCGACGGCAGCGCGCTGACCGCCGGGCAGGCCCTGCTGGCCCAGGGCGTCCGCGACGGTGAGCTGCTGCACCTGGTGCCGGCCAGCACCCAGTGGCCGGAACTGGAGTACGACGACGTCGTGGAAGCGATCGCCGAGGGTGCCCGCCGTCGCGGTGGTGCCTGGTCGCCCGAGGCCACCCGGGCCGCAGCCCTGGGCGGGTCGGCTGTCCCGCTAGCCGTCGGGCTGCTCGCCCTCCTGGCCGGCGGCCCACGACAGCCGGCCGGTTGGCTGGCGGCGACCCTGCTGGCGACCCTGCTGCTGTTGGCGGGCATGGTGCTGTCCCGGGCTCAGGGAGACGGCCCCGCCGGGGCCACCCTGGGTGGGTACGCCCTGCCCTTCGCGGCGGCGGCCGGTGCCCTGGCCGTCGGCTCGGGCGACCCGGTCGGCCCGTTTCGCCCGCTGCCCTGGATCGGTGCCCCGGAACTGCTGGCCGCCTCGGTGACCCTGCTGCTGGCCTCGGTGCTGGGTCTGGTCGGGGTGGCCACCCGGTTACGGATCTTCGTGGCCGGGGTGGTGCTCGGTGCGGTCGGGACACCGGTCGCCCTGGCTGGCCTGTGGCTGACCCCGGCCGGAGCCGCGGCCGTGCTGCTCTGCGTGCTGGCCTTCGGGATCGGGGCCATCCCGCTGCTGGCCATCCGGCTGGGCAAGGTTCCGTTGCCGCCGATCACCCTGCCCACCGGCGCCCCGAACGACCCGGACCGGGTCCGGGACCTGCCCGACCGCAGCCGGGTGTACGCGGCGGTGGCGCGCACCGAGGAGATGCTCACCGGTCTGCTGATCGGGCACGCTCTGCTGGCGGCGACCGCCGCGCTGGTGCTCAGCGGCTCCGGCACGGCCGGTCGGCTGCTCGTCGCGGTGAGCGCGGCCGTGCTGCTGCTGCGGGCCCGACTGTTCGTGGCGGTACGCCACCGGGTGCCGCCCGTGCTCGCCGGGCTGGCCGGGTACCTGCTGCTCGGCCTGGATCTGGCCGGCACGGCGGGGCGGAACGGTCAACTGGTCCTGGCCGCCGCCGGGCTGCTGATCGCCCTGCTGGTCGTGGCCGGTGGCACCACGTACGCCCGCCGCCCGGTCTCCCCGTACCTGGGTCGGCTGGCCGACCTCAGCGACACCCTGCTGGTGGTCTCCGTGGTGCCGATCACCTGCGCCGTGCTCGGCCTCTACGAACAAGCCCGGGGACTGCTCGGCTAGAGCGGTCCCCGGGCTGTGCGAAAGCCGTGGGTCAGTGCGCGGACTCGCCGCTCTCGGCGGCCTTCTGGGCCCGCCGGTACGAGGCCCGGATCTCGGCCTCGGCCTCGGTACGCCCCACCCAGGTCGCACCCTCGACCGACTTGCCCGGCTCCAGGTCCTTGTACACCTCGAAGAAGTGCTGGATCTCCAGGCGGTCGAACTCGCCGAGGTGGTGGATGTCGCGCAGGTGCTCCTGCCGCGGGTCCTCGTAGGGCACGCAGAGGACCTTGTCGTCGCCGCCCTTCTCGTCCGTCATCCGGAACATGCCGATGGTGCGGCAGCGGATGAGGCAGCCCGGGAAGGTGGGCTCGGGCACCAGCACCAAGGCGTCCAGCGGGTCGCCGTCCTCGCCCAGGGTGCCCTCGATGAAGCCGTAGTCGGCCGGGTACTGGGTGGAGGTGAAGAGGGTGCGGTCCAGCCTGATCCGGCCGGTCACGTGGTCCACCTCGTACTTGTTGCGGTGACCTTTCGGGATCTCAACCGTGACGTCGAAATCCATCTGCACGCTCCTCGTTCGCCCACGCTGGCTTGACGGAACCGGCGGCAGCACCCCCGGACAGGCGAATACCTGCCCATCGACTCCGACCGCCGCATAGTCTTCGGACCGAAGTAGTGTCACCCAGGCCGGGTTACGGGTGTGGAGGAGGGGGTCGTGGGGAGGGAAGATTCACACTATCGACCCGAGGGCGCGGGTGAGGGTGATTCCGCCCAGCCGACTCCGAAACCAGCTACCGGCCGGGTGCCGGTGCCCGAGGCGCAGATTCTCCGACCCCAGGCGGCCCCTGACGCCCCGGCCGAGCGGGAGCGGGCGGAACAGACCCAGCCCCTGACGGTCGGCGCGGGCACCTCTACGCCGGCCGGTCCACCCCCGTCGAATCCCACCGGCGGCGGTGGGTCGCCCGATCCCGTCGGCGTACCCCCCGAGCAGCCCCGACCGGCGCGGCGCCGGCTGCCCATCCTGCTGGCCGCCGTGCTGGTCCTGGTGCTGGCCCTGGTGGGGCTGGTCGTGGTGCGTCCCGGTCCGATCGAGGGGTGGTTGGCCGATGAGCCGACCGCCGCCGAGACCCTGCCGGTGGAGCCGTCGCCGAACGCCGTGCTGGCGGCCACCGACATCGGCGCGCCGCTGCCGGACGCCGGCCGGCTGCGGACCGTGCTGGCCCCGCTGATCGCCGACCCCGCCCTGGGCGGCCGGGTCCACGTGTCGGTGACGGACGCCCTGACCGGGCAGCAGTTGTTCGAGCGCGGTGGCGGTACGGGGACCGTGCCGGCCTCGGTGACGAAGCTGCTGACCGCGGTGACCGTACTCACCGCCCGCGGCCCCGGGTACCGGATCCCGACGAAGGTCGTCGCGGGCGCCGAACCGGGAGAGGTGGTGCTCGTCGGCGGCGGCGACCCCACCCTGGCGGCCGGTGCCAAGGGCTTCTATCCCGGCGCGGCCAGCCTGAAGGACCTCGCCGAGCAGGTGCGGACCGCGCTGGGCGGCACCGCGCCGACCCGGGTGCTGGTCGACTCCTCGCTCTATTCCGGCCCACGGCTGGAGCCGGGTTGGGACGAGGACATCCCCACCGGCGGATACGGCGCCCAGATGACGGCGTTGATGCTCGACGGGGCGCGTAAGGATCCGAAGGCCGGCGAGGGCTGGGCCGAGCGGGTAACCCAGCCGGAACTCGTCGCCGGGCGGACCTTCGCCCGGCTGCTGGGGGTGCCGGAGAGCGCGGTGCGCAGCGGCACCGCCCCGGCCGCGCCGCCGGAGACGACCGGGGCCACCGAGGCGACCGGGGCCACCGGCCCGGGCGCCGAGCTGGGGGTGGTGCATTCCCCGCCCCTGATCCGGCTGGTCGACATCATGATCAGCGACAGTGACAACATCCTCGGCGAGGCCCTGGCCCGCCAGGTGGCCCTGGCCCGGGGGCTTCCGGCGTCCTTCGCCGGTGCCGCCTCGGCGATGACCGAGGTGGTGTCCGACCTGGGCCTGCCGACCGAGGGGCTGGCCCTGGCCGACGGCAGCGGCCTGTCCCGGCGGAACCTGATCAGCCCCACCCTGCTGACCGAGCTGTTGGCGCTGGCGGCCAGCCCGGACCGCCCCGAGCTGGGCGGCATCTTCGGTGGACTCCCGGTCGGCGGCTGGTCCGGCACCCTGCGCGACCGGTACGGCTCGGTGCCCGGTACGGCCGCCGGGGCCGGGACGGTCCGGGCCAAGACCGGCACCCTGACCGGGGTGCACGCCATCGCCGGGGTGGTGACCACGGCCGAGGGCAGGCCACTCACCTTCGCCGTACTCACCGATCGGGTTCCGGCCGACGGGATGGAACCGGCCCGGGGGGCCCTGGACCGGATCGCGGCCGCCCTGGCCACCTGCGGCTGCCGCTGACCGCCGTCGAGGGCGTGGACTGCTGTCCCGGCGCGGGTACGGTGGGTGGCATGGCGCAGTTCGTGGACTGGGATCTGGCCGTCGCGACCGCGGGGGCCCTGGGCAAGACCGGCCCCCGGGTGTCGTACGACGAGGCCACCGAGGTGGTCGCCGACCTGCGCCGGTTGACCGACGAAGCGGCCGGGCACGTGGCCGACTACACCGGGCTCACCTCGCAGGTGGCCCACCCGCCGGTGCGGGTGGTCGACCGGCGGGACTGGGCCGCCACCAACATCGCCGGCCTGCGTGAGGTGATCACCCCGCTGGTCGGTCGGCTGGCCCCGGAGAAGCAGCCCGGCGCGCTGACCGAGGCGGTCGGCTCCCGGGTCACCGGGGTGCAGGCGGGCACCGTGCTGGCGTACCTGTCCGGCCGGGTGCTCGGCCAGTACGAGGTCTTCTCGGCCGACCCGGGCCAGTTGCTGCTGGTAGCGCCGAACATCGTCGAGGTGGAGCGCAAGCTGCAGGCCGACCCTCGCGACTTCCGGCTCTGGGTCTGCCTGCACGAGGTGACCCACCGGACGCAGTTCACCGCGGTGCCGTGGATGCGGGGCTACTTCCTCGGCGAGGTGCAGGCCTTCGTGGACGCCTCGCAGGGCGGTGAGCACCTGCTCGACCGGCTGCGCCGGGGGGTGGGCACCCTGGCCGACGTGGTGCGCAACCCGCAGAGCCGCTCCAGTGTGCTGGACATCGTGCAGACCCCCGGGCAGCGGGCGGTGCTGGACCGGTTGACGGCGCTGATGACCCTGTTGGAGGGGCACGCCGAGTTCGTGATGGACGGGGTCGGCCCGCAGGTCATCCCGAGTGTCGAGCGGATCCGAGCCGGGTTCAACCGGCGCCGGGAGGCCGGCAACCCGATGGAGAAGGCCGTCCGCCGGTTGATCGGCATGGACGTCAAGATGCGGCAGTACGCCGAGGGTCGCACCTTCGTGCACGCGGTGGTCGAGCGGGTAGGCATGGCCGGTTTCAACCGGATCTTCGAGTCCCCACTGACCCTGCCCCGGCTGACCGAACTGAGCGACCCGGCGGCCTGGGTGGCGCGGGTACACGGCCCGGTCGGGCCGGTGCCGCCGGCAGTCTGAGCGATGCCGATGGCCGCGATCTTTCCGCCGGTCGCCGCGATCCGGGTCGCGGTGCGTCGCGCGTTGGCCGACCTGCCGGCGGAGGGACCGGTGCTGGTCGCCTGTTCCGGGGGCGCCGACTCGCTGGCTCTGGCCGCCGCCGCCGCGTTCGTGGCACCCCGGGTGGGGCACGTCGCCGGGCTGGTGACGGTGGATCACGGTCTGCAGACCGGGTCGGCCGAGCGGGCCCAGACGGTGGCCCGCTGGGCCGAACAGGCCGGCCTGTCGCCGGTGGAGGTGATCCGGGTGGAGGTCGCCGGCCGGGGCGGAGGGCCCGAGGCGGCCGCCCGTGAGGCCCGCTACCAGGCCCTCGTCGAGGTGGCCAGGCGTCATCGGGCCGCCGCCCTGCTCACCGGGCACACCCGTGACGACCAGGCCGAGACGGTGCTGCTGGCGCTGGCCAGGGGGGCGGGTCCCCGCGGGTTGGCGGGCATGCCGCCGCGCCGGGAGTTGGCCGGGGTGCCCCTGGTCCGGCCCCTGCTGGAGATCAGCCGTGGGCAGACCCGGTCGGCCTGCACGGCACTGCGCCTGACCCCGTGGGAGGACCCGCACAACGTCGACCCCGCGTACGCCCGATCCCGGGTGCGGGCCGACCTGGTGCCGGCGCTGGTCCAGGCCCTGGGTCCCGGTGTGATCGACAACCTGGCCCGCACCGCGCGGCTGGTGGCGGCGGACAACGCCGTACTGGACGAGTTGGCCGGTGCGGCGCTGCTCTCCGCCCGGCATCCCGACGGCGGGCTGGCCGTCAAGACCCTGGTCGACCTGGCCGGGGCGGTACGCGGCCGGGTGCTGCGTACCTGGGCCCACGAGTTGGGGGCCTCGCCGGCCGCGCTGTCGCACCGGCACATCGCCGCCCTGGACGCCCTGGTCACCGGCTGGCGGGGCCAGGGGGCGGCCTACCTGCCCGGAGGACTGCGGGTGGTCCGCCGGGCCGACCGGCTGTTGCCGGTGCTCGGCTGAGCTCAACCGGCGGGGACCCGGTCGCGGAAGGTGATTCGGTAGGCGTTCGGGGTGGCACCCACCCGACGGGTGAAGTGGTGGCGCAGGGCGGCGGCGTTACCGAAGCCGGCCCGGTCGGCCACCTCGTCCACGGTCAGCCCGGTCTCCTCCAACAGCCGACGGGCCAGCAGGATCCGCTGGTTGGTCAGCCAGTCGTGTGGGGTGGTGCCGGTCTCGGCCCGGAACCGGCGGGCGAAGGTACGCGGCGCCATGCCGGCCCGGGCGGCCAGCTCGTCGACGGTCACCTGCCGGTCCAGCCGCCCGATCAGCCACTGCAACACCGGCTCCAGGGTGGAGGCCTGCGGCACCTTGGCGATCGGGGTCTCGACGTACTGGGACTGCCCGCCGTCGCGGTGCGGGGGTACGACCATCCGCCGGGCCAGCCGGGTGGCGGCGGCCGAGCCGTGCTCCTGGCGTACCAGATGCAGGCTGGCGTCGATGCCGGCGGCGGTGCCCGCGCTGGTGAGCAGCCGACCGTCCTGGACGTAGAGGGAGTTGCAGCGGACCCGGGCCTGCGGGTGTCGGCGTTGCAGCTCCTCGACGTGCCGCCAGTGGGTCGTGCACTCCCGGCCGTCCAGCAGACCCGCCTCACCCAGCAGGTACGCCCCCGTGCAGACGCTGAACAGGTACGCCCCCCGATCGGCGGCCCGGCGTAGCGCCTCGTGCACCTGCCGGGGCGCGGCGGTGTCGCAGTGGTGGGCGGGGACCGCCACCAGGTCCGCCCGCTCGATCGGGCCCAGGTCGGCGTTGGGCATCAGGTGGAAGCCGGCGGAGGTGCGCACGGTGGCGGCCTGCGGGCTGCACACCTCGAAGCGGTAGCCGGGCAGGTCGTCCGCGGTGCGGTCGGTGCCGAACACCTCCGCGAGTACCCCCAGCTCGAACGGGGCCACCCCATCCAGCACGAGTACGGCCACCGAACGCAGCATGTGACGAGGGTAACCGCGCTACTGGCGGAAAATCGAGGGGGAGTGGCATTCCTGCCACTGTCGGGCCGGTAAGCGGACGCGCAGACTCAGAGGTGCCCGGTGCGCACCCGGCGGCGAAAACACCACCAATCGCAGGAAAGTGAGCGCCGCCATGGAGTTCCTCTTCGTCCTGTTCCTCCTGCTCGTTCTCGCCGTGGCCTCGGCCGCCGGCCTGACCGCCGACAGCCGCGACTGCGCCGACTGGAAGCCCACCGATGGTGGTCGTCGATGGAGATCACGCACCAGCTGAGGCGATTGGCAGCTTCTGCCGGAAATCCGGGCGCGGGCCGTTCCACAAAGGGGCGGCCCCGCCGACGATCCACCCACGGCGTACGGCAGGCTAGGGTCATGGCTGACGGCTCCTGGTACGACGCCGACATCGACCACGTGATCATTTCCGAGGCGCAGATCCGCGAGAAGACCGCGGAACTGGCCAAGCAGGTCTCCGCGGACTACGCCCACGTCACCGACGGGCTGCTGCTCGTCTGCGTGCTCAAGGGTGCGGTCATGTTCATGGCCGACTTCGCCCGGGCGCTGGGCCGGGAGGGCCCGCCCGCGGAGTTGGACTTCATGGCCATCTCCTCGTACGGGCAGGGCACCACCTCCTCCGGGGTGGTGCGCATCCTGAAGGACCTGGACCGGGACATCGCCGGGCGGCACGTCGTCGTGGTCGAGGACATCGTCGACTCCGGGCTGACCCTCTCCTGGCTGCTGCGCTACCTGGAGTCCCGGTCGGCGGCCAGTGTCGAGGTGGTGGCGCTGTTCCGTAAGCCGGAGGCGGTCAAGGTGACCGTGCCGGTCAAGTACGTGGGCTTCGACATCCCGACCGCCTTCGTCGTCGGATACGGTCTCGACTTCGGGGAGCGCTACCGCGAGCTGCCCTACGTCGGTGTCCTCAAGCCGGAGGTGTACGCCCGCAGCTGACCGGCTGGCGGGCGATTCCGCTCGCCCTTCTCGGGTGACGTACAGCCGCCTTTCAGGTGCTCGGGCTACCGTTGAGCACGGTGGTGGGGAGCCCCGCTCCCGACCACGCCGGTCGACTCCCGGGTTCGCCGTGCGCGTAAGTGCTGGGCTCGCCAGCTCACATCCGTCTCGCACGGTGTACCGTCGAATGACCGTGGCGCGGCAATTCGCGCCTCGGGGTCGAGGCCGGCCCGCACGGCGGCTACGGCAGCCGCCCCGGCGGCGACACCCAACAGTCGGTCAGGACGTCGATCAGGAGGATGCGGGCGTCTCGGCGCTCGACAAAAGCATGGAACGTACGCGTTTCTTCCGCCGACCGGTGTTCTGGGTCATCCTGGTCATCCTCGGCGCCGTCGTGCTCAGTCAGTTGTTCACCTCTGGTCCCAGCTACCACCGGGTGGACACGTCAGTCGCGCTCGACCAGCTCAACAAGGGCGGCATCGAGAAGGTCGTGTTCCAGGACAAGGAACAGACGATCCAGCTCGAGCTGGCCGAGGAGGCCGAGTTCGGCAAGACCACCACCAAGCTGATCGAGGCCCAGTTCCCGTACGAGGTCGGCAACGAGGTCTGGAACCAGGTCCTCGACGCCAAGGCGAACAATCGGGTCACCGGGCCGGCCGACACCGAGGTGTCGTCCGACAGCATCTGGGTCAGCCTGCTGGTAAACCTGCTGCCCATCGTGCTGCTCGTGCTGCTGCTGCTGTTCTTCATGTCGCAGATGCAGGGCGGCGGCTCCCGAGTGCTCAACTTCGGCAAGTCCAAGGCGAAGATGATCACCAAGGACACGCCGAAGACCACCTTCGCCGACGTGGCCGGTGCCGAGGAAGCCGTCGAGGAACTGCACGAGATCAAGGACTTCCTGCAGAACCCGGGCAAGTACCAGGCCCTCGGCGCCAAGATCCCGAAGGGCGTACTGCTGTTCGGCCCGCCCGGTACCGGTAAGACCCTGCTCGCCCGAGCGGTCGCCGGCGAGGCCGGGGTGCCCTTCTACTCGATCTCCGGCTCCGACTTCGTGGAGATGTTCGTCGGTGTCGGCGCCAGCCGGGTCCGTGACCTCTTCGAGCAGGCCAAGGCGAACGCCCCGGCGATCGTCTTCGTCGACGAGATCGACGCCGTCGGTCGGCACCGTGGTGCCGGCATGGGCGGTGGCCACGACGAACGTGAGCAGACCCTCAACCAGCTGCTCGTGGAGATGGACGGCTTCGACGTCAAGGGCGGGGTCATCCTGATCGCCGCGACCAACCGGCCGGACATCCTAGACCCGGCGCTGCTGCGTCCGGGGCGGTTCGACCGGCAGATCCCGGTGGACGCCCCCGACATGGAGGGCCGCAAGGCCATCCTGCGGGTGCACGCCAAGGGCAAGCCCTTCACCCCGGATGTCGACCTCGACTCGGTGGCGAAGCGGACCCCGGGCTTCAGCGGTGCCGATCTGGCCAACGTGATCAACGAAGCCGCCCTGCTGACCGCCCGGAAGGACCAGCGGGCGATCAGCAACGAGTCGCTGGAGGAGTCCATCGACCGGGTCATCGCCGGCCCGCAGCGGCGTACCCGGGTGATGAGCGACCAGGAAAAGAAGATCACCGCGTACCACGAGGGTGGGCACGCCCTGGTCGCCTGGGCCCTGCCGCACGCCGCGCCGGTGCACAAGGTGACGATCCTGTCGCGTGGTCGCTCCCTGGGCCACACCCTGGTGCTGCCCACGGAGGACAAGTACACCCAGACCCGGGCCGAGATGATCGACACCCTGGCGTACGCCCTGGGTGGCCGGGCCGCCGAGGAACTCGTCTTCCACGAGCCCACCACCGGGGCCGGCAACGACATCGAGAAGGCCACCGCACTGGCCCGGGCGATGATCACCCAGTACGGCATGAGCTCCAAGCTCGGTGCGATCAAGTACGGCACCAGCGGTGACGAGCCGTTCCTGGGCCGCAACATGGGCCACGAGCGGGACTACTCCGACGCCGTCGCCGCCGAGATCGACGGCGAGATGCGGGCCCTGATCGAACTGGCCCACGACGAGGCCTGGGAGATCCTGGTCGAGTACCGGGACGTCCTGGACAACATCGTGCTAGAGCTGATGGAGAAGGAGACCCTCTCCACGGCCGACATGGCCCGGATCTGCGCCCGGGTGGTCAAGCGGCCCCCGATGGCCCCCTACAACGGCTTCGGCAAGCGTCAGCCCTCCACCGAACCGCCGGTACTCACCCCGGCGGAGAAGGAGGCGCTCAAGATCCAGGCCGAGGCGGACGGGGCGCAGGCCACCGTCGGCAGCCCGAACTCGAACAACTCGGACGGCCCACACTGAGCACCAACGACCCGGCGGCCAGTCCCTCGCAGCGAGGGCTGGCCGCCTCCTCTACCGAACCCGACGACCTCGACTACATCGCCGCTCGGCTGATCAACGGTCGGCTGACCGGACGCCCGGTCGAGGAGATCGTCGACCTGGCCCGCATCGAGAAGGCGGTCCGCGAGATCCTGATCGCGGTCGGCGAGAATCCCGACCGGGACGGCCTCCAGCAGACCCCGGCCCGGGTGGCCCGCGCGTACGCCGAGCTTTTCGCCGGTCTGCGGGTGGACCCGGCCACGGTGCTCACCACCACCTTCGAGGCCAACCACGAGGAACTCGTGCTGGTCCGGGACATCGACGTGATGAGCCTCTGCGAGCACCACCTGCTGCCCTTCCGGGGCAGCGCGCACATCGGCTACATCCCCGGCCCGGACGGGCGGATCACCGGCCTGTCCAAGCTGGCCCGCCTGGTCGAGGTGTACGCCCGTCGCCCGCAGGTGCAGGAACGGCTCACCTCGCAGATCGCCGACCTGCTGATGGATCGGCTCGCCCCGCGAGGGGTGGTGGTCGTGCTGGAATGCGAACACATGTGCATGGCCATGCGCGGCATCCAGAAGTCCGGCGCCATGACCATCACCTCGGCGGTACGTGGCACCCTCCAGCGGGACGCCAAGTCCCGCGCCGAGGCGATGGCACTGATCCACCCCCGCTGACTCCCCTGGACGGCTGCCCGCCCGCCGGTCAGCCGCCCAGGCGGAACCGGGTTTGGCAAGTGGCGTCGGTCAGGTGGCCAGCATGGCCAGGAGGATTCCGGCGGTGGCCACCACCGCCGGAATCAGGCAGGTCAGCGCGCCGAAGCGCGGAGTCCGTTCCACCCGCTGCCCGGGATGGGACGGAAACAGCCGCCCCACCGCCAGCCAACCCGCGCCGAAGGCGACGGCCGGGCCAGGCAGCCCCACCACCAGGGCCAGGATGGTCACCGGGCCGGTGCCGGCAGCCAGATAGATCGCGATCAGCAGCAGCGGAACCAGCAGCCCCAGGGGCCCGTACACCAGCAGGTTGCGCGGGCGGGGCGGCCAGTGCGCCACCCGCGACAGCCCCCGCGCGGCGAGGATGTCGTCGACCCCGTACGCCCGCCGCCGGGCCTCCCGCAACGCGGCCAGCACCGCCCCCGGCCCGCCCGACATCGACCGGGTGGCCTCGGACAGTTCCGGTGGGGTCGGTTTCAGCGAGATCAGCGGTACGCCCTGCTCACAGAGCTGGGCCTCCTGCGCGGCCAGGTGGGTACGCACCGCGACCAACTCGTCCCGCGCCGCCTGGACGGTACGCGCCTGCTCACTAGCGGCGATCGCCGCGTCGCGGCGTACCCCGTCCAGTTGACGGGCGGCGGTCAGGTAGTCCGACCACGCGGCCGACAGGGCGTCCCCCGGCTCGGGCGGGGTGGTCGTCCGCTGCCGACCGGGGCGTACGGCGGTGGTCTCCGCCTCGCTGATCGTCATGGTTGTTCCCCGTCCTCCGGCAGGTCGTACGGCACCAGCACGACTCCCCGCTCATCGGGGCCGTCCCAGAGCACCACCCGATCCCGGCGGGGCCGCCACTCCACCGGCCGGCCGAAGACCGGCGTGAGCTGGGCACCCGGTACCCCCGCCACCGCCACCGCGGTCAACTTGTCGACCGTCTCCTCGGCCTCGATGAGGGCCGCGAACGAGGGCACCGTACGCCACCAGCCCAGCAGATGCTGCCCGGTCGGTGGGCCCTCCCGCAGCAACATCCGTAGCCGGGCCGGCGGCAACTGCTCGGCAGGTGCCACATCCAGCCCGAACACCACCAGGTAGGCCGCCGCCCCGGCATCCAGCACGGTCACCAACCCGGCCAGGTCGACCCTCTCGACCGGATGTCTGGCGGCCAACTCGGCGGCCAGGGCGTCGGCCGTCGGCTGAGCCTCGGGGTCCGGTACGGCGATCACGAACCGGGCCGTCCCCGGTGGATGGTGGGCTGCGGTACTCCGGGCCGCCATGGCCAGCAGGCGACTGCCCTCGGGTCGGGGACCCAGCACCGCCAGGTTGCGTCCGGCAGCCGGGCCCAGCGGCACCGCTGCGGTGGTACGCGCGACATCCACCGCCCGACCCAACAGCGCCGCCGGTGCCAACGCCCGACCGGCCAGGGCGGACCGGTAACGGGGATCATTGCCCAGCAGCGGACGGGCGTACCCCGCGAAGACCACCGGGGCGGCGGCACCCTCCGGACGGGCCGCCCAGAGCCGGTGCCGTAGCCCCGCCACGACCTCCGGCTCATCCTGCGGATCAGGGAACCGGACCATCCGCTCGTGCCCCCGGATCGCCCCCCGAGGCCCACCCAGGCCACCGGCGGTGTTGACCACCGCGCTGCCGGCCGGCAACCCGGCCGCAGAGTCATTCGTAGGCTCCAACACCGCCCCGCCGCCAGGCAGGGCCACCCGGACCGGGAACTGGCCGAGCAGGGAATCCCGCTGCCCGGGCTCATTGCGTACCCCCAGGCCCAGATCAGCCTCACCGGCGAGAACCAGGTGTACGCCGTGCAGCCGGCCGGTCCTGGCCAACACGTCCAGCCGGGCCAGGGTGTCGGTGGTCAGTCGATCCCGCTCGGTGAGGAGCAGCGGCAGATTGTCCACCACGCACACGATCCGGGGCAGCCGATGATGCTGCCGCAACTCGGCGAAGCGTTGCCCACCCGCCCGGGCCGCAACCCCGGCGCGTCGCTGCACCTCGGCGATGAGCTGCTCGAACAGGTCGAGCAGGTACTCCCGGTCGGCGGCCATCGCCGCCGCCCGCACCTGCGGGATCCAGGACCGGTCGCGGTCGGTCTGCAGGAACTCCGCGAAGGACTCACCCTCGCCGAGGTCGGCCAGGTACAACGACAACTCGTTCGGGCCGTACCGAGCGGCCAGGCCGAGTAGCGCGGTGGTCAGGAAGGTCGACCGGCAGGCCCGCGACCGACCACTGACCAGCCAGTGTGGCGTCAACTCGGTAAAACCCAGCGGCACGGCTCGGCCACCGGCGTCCCCGACGCTGGTGCTCAGCCCCTCAGTCGAGTCCGCCTGCCACAGGTCCTCCTCCGCCGAGGGCAACAGGCTGGCCAGGGACAGTCGGGTGCCGGCCTCGATCTGCGCGGCGAGTCGCCGACACACCGCCTCCACCAGTTCGGTCGGTGGGTCCGCCTCGACGAACACCGGGGAGTTCAACCCGCCCTCGGAGCCCGCCGCCGCGAAGGTGGCCCCAGGCACATCGCCCAGCAGCGCATAAGCGGTCCGCATCGCCAGGGGAGTCGCCCCCGGCAGCGGAGCACGGTCCTCAGTCGGCCAGCCCGCCACCACCAGGTGCAACCCTGCGGTCGGCCCCTGCTCGGCCAGGAACTCGATCCGGGAAAGATCCTCGCCGTGGATCCCCTCGGGCAGCCCGGCGAGCACCACCAGCAGCAGTCGCTCATGCCGGCGTGGCCCGGCCGAGCCGGGCGTCACCCACCGCTCCGCCTCGTCGAGCAGGGTGCGTAGCCCGGCCAGGTCCGTGGCAGGCGGCGACAGCAACCCGGCATCGCCCAGGGCCCGGAAGGCGGCCAACACCTCGCCGGTCGCATCCATCGCCCGCACCAGCAGGGTCCCCGCCGGGGTAGCCGCCACCAACCGCAGCACCAACGCTCGCAGCAGCCCGGCCACCCGAGGATCCTGCGCGTCGGCGTCCACAGTCAGGTGACCGGCACCCAGCAGCGGAACCAGAGCGGGGAAGCGTGCATCGTCCAGCGGCGCGGCGGTGCCCACCCGGACGAAGGGCGGCGGAGCATCCCCGGCGCGGGTCGTCGACTCGATGCTGTCCAGCGCCTCGCCGGCCCACCCCGGCGCCAGTACGGCCGCAGCGGTACGCAACCGTTCGGCCAGCGCGTACTGACGACGTTGGTCGGCTGGGGCCGGACGGGTGTCGTCGAGACTGGCAGCGGCAGCCGCCACCGTCGCGGCGGCCCGGCGGTGCAACGCGGCGGCGCGGAGCGCCCGTGACTTCGGTCCGCCCACCGGCTCCACCTCCTCCGCCCGAGGTCGGCACCCCCTCGTCGAGCAGGACGACGGTATCCCAGCCGCAGCCGGACCTCGGGGACGCGTGGCGGTGCTGCGTCGGTGTTGTCGTGAATCTCACCGGTCGGCAGTGATCCGTCACGATCTGCTGAATCTGGGGCATTGGGTCCGCAGCCTCCAGCCGATAGCCTCAGGGGGTGGAATCAGTGCCGCCCCCCGCCGGTTCCCAGGTCTCCCGCGTACCGGCGCAACGGACCCCGCCAGAGGAACTGGCGCCGCCCTCCGTCGCGCCAGCGCCACAGCAGCCACGCCGACGGGTCCGGACGGTGCTGACGGTGGTCGCCGGGGTGCTCGCGGCGCTGTGTCTGGGCGGCGGCGTAGTCGGCTACCTCGTCTACGACCGCGCCACCGCCCCTGACCGCAGCGCACCCGACGTGGTGGTGGACAACTACCTGCGCGCGTTCCTGGTCGACCGAAACGACGTGCGCGCCAACCTCTTCGTCTGCGAGGGCAAATCGGATCTGAATGATCTAAATCAGCTAAGAACCGATCTGGTAGTACGCGAAGATCGATTCGGAACTGACTTAACCGTCACTTGGGGGCCGCTTCAGGAGACTCGGGCCGGCGAACAAGCGGTCGTGCGCGTAGATCTCACCTTCTCTGCTCAGGTTGATGGCATCCGGCAGACAGATCGCCAGTCATGGAGCTTCGATCTACAGTTGAGCGACGACTGGCGGGTCTGCTCCGCAGAACAGCGGGGTTGATCCGCAGAACGCCCTCCGCTATTCAAGCCACAACAGATGCACGGGGACCTCCAGCGTGGTCGGTGACTGGCCGCGCCAGGCCCAGCGGTACCACTCCATCTCAGGTGCGACCCGTACGCAGATGTCGCCCTCGGCGCCGGAGTAGGTCTCCGTCACCGCGCGAAGGTCGCGCTGCTCAATGGAGCCCACCATGTGCACCACCCGGCGTCCGATGGCCGAATCCGCCTCGAAGACCGGTGTCGGCGGCCGGTGCGCCGGCGCGTCCAGCGAGACCAGCCGGAAGCCGCCACCTTCTGTGATCGCGGGGGTGGCCGGTGGGCCGACGGTCTCTACCCAGACCCGTTCGATGGGTACCAGCGGGGCGAAGACCTCCACCTGGTCTGACTCGGCCCGGTACCACTCGTGTTCGGGGATGACCGGCACGTAGGTGCGGCTGTTCTGCACCACCTTCTCGTCAGCCCGCAGGTCACCTCGCCAGCCGAAGCCGGGCAACCCCACCAGCACCCGTCTCCCGCGCAGGTCCACTCGGCCGGCGGCCGGGACGATCTCGATGGGCCGGGGGGGTTGCGGTGCCCAGTCCGGCTGGTCGGCGAACGGGTCCGGTAATGGCTCGGTCATGACGGGAACGAGGCTACTCCGCGCCCTTGAGTGGGGCGCCCTTCGACCGCATGAACGGCACCGGGTCGATCGCGCTGTGGCTGCTTCGGTCGCCGTCGGTGTGTACCTCGAAGTGCAGGTGCGGGCCGGAGGAGTTGCCGCTGCTGCCCACCTCACCGATCACCTGACCTGCCTCCACGGTCTCCCCTACGGCGACCCTGGGCCGACTGACCATGTGGCAGTAGCGGGTGACGATGCCCTGTGCGTGCAGGACGTCGACGAACCAGCCGCAGCCGCCCTTGTCCGGCCAACCGTCCACGTCACAGCTGAGCCTGCCCCTGCGGTCCGGGTCGCAGCGCGAGACCAGGACCCGGCCGGTGGCCGCTACCCGAATGAGGGTGCCCTTCGGGGCGGCGATGTCCACCCCGTTGTGGCCGGGCCGGCTGGCGGTGCGGAATCCGGAACCGACACCGCCCGGAATCGGGGCGGTCCAGCCGGAGGCGGCGATGTCGCCCGCCGAGGCCGCGTCGCACACCTCCTGCCCGGCGATCAACGCCGTCCGGGCCGCACCGCCGGCCAGCGCGTCCACGATCCGGGCGGCGATCTCCTCGTGCTTGGCGTAGGCGTCCGGGAAGGCACTGATCTGCACGCGTTGGGCGGCCACGGTGAGCGGCAGCTTCTGCCAGTCGGGCACGTCCACGAGCTTCTCGTAGAACTTGCGGGAGGCGTACTCGGGATTCATCCGCTGCCGCACGGAGCCCCAGGAGGCACGTTGCTGAAACAGCCCGACCGAGTCGTGGTCGGCGCCGATGCCCTCGTGGGGGATGTCCTGAGACTCGGCGACGGTGCGGTTGGCCAGGTTCAGCAGGCGGGACTCCTGCATCGCGGTGGCCACCGCGATCACCCAGCCGCGCGCCGGCACCTTCATCTCCTGACCGACCTTGATGATGACGGCCGCGTTACGGAGCTGGCGTTCCCCGTACTGCGGGATCCGGGGCATCTTGCCGGTCACGTCGACCGTGAAGTCTCCGGTGCATTCCAGGCTCGCCGGGGTGATCTGCTCGGCCGCCTCGCCGCCCAACTCGGTCAGGAAGAAGGCGCCGGCGCCGCCGGTACAACACAGGAACGCCAGGGTCGCGGTCAGTGCGGCAGCCAGGGCGCCCACCCGCACCGGTCGGCGACGGGGCGTACTCGGGTCGGTCATGATCGCTCCCAGTCCACGGCATCCACCAGCCACCGCCCCTGCGGTGCCACCAGTTCGAGACGCAGCCGTCCGGTGTCGAGGGCGATCATCGCCTCCACGAAGGTCTCGCTGCGCGGCCGGATGGTCACCTCGTTCGTCAGCTGACCCGACGGCACCCTGGCCGGATCGGCTCCGGCCAGCTTGTCCATCAGGTCGGCGGTGGACAGCGGCCGCAGTCCCTCGTGCCACTCCTCGACGGTCAGACCGGGTTTGCCGAGCCAGGCCACCACGAAGCGCTCCGCTACCTGTTCCGGTTCGGCCTCGCCCGGGGCAGTCTTCGGAGTCGGTGTGCTGGTGGTCGAGATCGCACCGTCGTCACCCGTGGTCGGATGCACCGTGGTGATCGGCTCGGCCGGACGGTTGCTCAAACCGGTCGTCGGATCTCCCGGGCCGGCTACCAGCCTGGCCGCCCCGACCACGCCGAGCACCAGTATGGCGATGCCCAGGGCGACCCCCAGCCGGGAGCGCAGCAGCCGGGTTACCAGGAATTCGATGGCCCGCCGCACTGCGGTCACCGGGCCTCGGAGCGGATCCGGGGCGCCGTCTTCTCCGGTGCCTTCTCGGACGACCCCGGACGGTAGATGGCGAAGGAGGGGTTCTCCTC
Source organism: Micromonospora sp. NBC_01739 (assembly GCF_035920385.1). Classification (GTDB taxonomy): domain Bacteria; phylum Actinomycetota; class Actinomycetes; order Mycobacteriales; family Micromonosporaceae; genus Micromonospora. Next base: position 5,319,220 of record NZ_CP109151.1, read on the forward strand.
GGGTACGTCCGGCTCGGTCCAGGAGGCCGGCTGCCGACGTCGGGGCCGGGGTGCGACCGGTCGGGTCTCCGGCCGCTGCTGCTCCTCGGTGGTTCCCCGCCCGGCGCCGGTCTTGTGACCCTCCGGACGTTCTTGGGTGGGTGGCGCGCCGGTCGGTACCGGGTCCGGGCGGGCCTCCGGCCGCACCCTGGGTTGTTCCGTCCCTAGGGCGCGGCGCCGTCCCACCGTGGGCTCGGCGGTGCCGCCGGGCTCGGCGACGTCGAGCCGGGCCGCGGTACGCATGTCTCGGAAGAACCGCCGATGCCAGGAACCGGCCGAGCTGACCGCCTCGCTGCTGTCCTTGCCGCCGAGTTGGGTTATGCGTCGATACGGGCGCAACAGCAACCAGCCCACCACGCCGCACAGCCAGACCAGCACCACCTGCAGCCAGCCGGGCAGGGTGGGGGTGCTCATGATGAGGTCCACCGCGAAGAGGTAGATCGCCGCACCGGTTCCGAAGATCGCGATGTTGAAGAGCGCGGCCACCACCGCGTTGCCCAGCCGCCGCAGACCGGCGCTGGCCGGTCGGAGCAGGCCGATCGTGCCCAGGATCGGCGCGGCGATCACCGCCCACCGGAAGACCAGGAAGCCCAGCAGCACTAGCAGGGAGGCGGTCAGATCGAACATCGCGAAGAGCAGAGCGGCCAGCACCGCGATGAAGCCCGCACCCACCCGGTCCATGTCCCGGACACCCTGCAGGTACTCGTAGGCCTCCGGGTCCTCCCGCTCGATCTGGGCGGCCACCGTCATCCACTGCTGCTTCTTCGCGTTGATCGTGGCTTCGCGGGTACGAGGATTGGCCCGGATCTTCTCCGCCTCCTCCCACGACAGCGACTTGGCGTCGTAGAGTGCGGCACCGTACTTGCGGGCGGTCTCGCTGTCGGCCGAGCCGAGCACCCCCCGCAGCCAGTTCCGGTAGAGCATGCCCTCGGTGGCGGTGTCGCTGGCCCGCACCGCCGGCGGGCGCTTGTCCGTACAGGCATCCGGGTTGGGCATCGCACACCGGTCGGGCGGCACGTCCTTGGTCGCCGGGCCGACGGCGTCGTGTACGACCCCGAGGGTGGAGATGAGCGCACCGTCGGCCAGGTTGGCGGACTTGACCGGCCAGGCGGCCAAGGCGGTGATCGCCACCATCACCACCAACGCCCAGCCCGCCGTGGTCATCGCGCTGCTCATGTCCGACTGGCGTGAGCGCCAGAGCAGGTAGAGACCGACCACGCAGAGGGTGACTATGCCGAAGACGCTGAACACCTTCTGGTAGATCGCCTTGGTGGCCTGGTCCACCAGAGGGTCGGCCCAGCCCCACATCGTCCCGGGGTCCCAGGCACGCTCCCGCAGCGCGTTCGAGGCGCCGATGATCGCCGTGGCGATCATGAACTCCCCGTTGGCGATGGTGTTGGTGAACTTGTAGTCCGGGTGCAGCAGCGTGGTCGCGCAGCCGGTATCGATCTTGTAGGTGGTGTAGCTGTACCCGGCGTAGCCGTAGTCGCTGTAGTAGCCCTTGGGGCCGGGGAGCTTGGCCGCCTCCGGCCGGGCGGCGAACCAGCCGGCGATGCCGGAGTCCGGGGCGGTAGGGGTCGGGGGATTCAGGCAGGTCGCCTCGCTCTCCGCGACCTGCTGGAGCTTGCTGACGCAGGCGCGGAAGTCGGCCTGCCATTCCTCCGTGGTGCAGAGGTCGGTGGGGGCCTGGTACGCGACCGGGGCGGCGTACGCGGGTGTGGCGGTGAGCCCTGGCCAGCTGATCGTGGCCACGGCGAGTACGCCGAGTGCCAGGAGGAGCGCCGCGATCCGAGTCCGGGCCCTCGCCATGTCACGCCTCCAGGTCGGGCAGCACGGTCGGCAGCACCCCGGCGGCGGCAGCGATGGCGGCAGGGGTGGTGTCTAGGTGCGCCAAGAGTCCATCCACATAGGACACGTCGACCCGGACCTTCTGCACCCGGCCGTCGACGTCGCGCATGACGAATTCGCGGAAGCCGAGCCGGTGGGCGGAGGTCGCGTCGGCGGTGGAGAGCGAGGCCAGGGTCGCCTCGTACCCGTCGTCGACCGGGACCCGCAGCAGGCGTAACGCTTCCGAGGCGATCTCGGTGTCCTCGGCGATCCGGCCGACGAAGACGGTGGAGACCAGGTTCTGTACGTCGAGGCCGAGGATGTCTCGGGGGTTCTGCGAGGCGACCAGGGCGGCGAGGTTCCACTTACGCGAGTCCCGGGCGAGCCGGACCAGGAAGGAGCGTCCGGAGCGCCACCCCTCCATGAAGTGTGCCTCGTCCAGGCCCACCAGCTTCCGGGACGACATCGAGCCGCCGTAGCAGCGGCGTACCGCCAGCCGGTGCGCGGTGTGCAGCATCGGCAGGGCCAACGCCTCCTCGGCCGACCAGTACTCCCGTTCGATCTTGAGGTCGGGCAGCCGCAGGCCGGCCATGGTGATCACGGTGAGGGCCGCGTCCGCGCCCAGCAGTCCCTCCGGTGGCCGGCCGAAGAAGAGCATGGCCAGCGGCATCTCGGCGGTGTCCAGCAGCAGGTTGGCCAGTTCCCGGCCGGTGTCGTCGTCGAGTTGGCCCAGGCAGGTGACCACGTCGTCGAGGGTGGAGGTCTCCTCGGCCGGCACCTGGCGGACGGCGTGCCGGAGCAGGGTGGCGGTGGAGGCCTCGCGGGCCACCTGGGGCGGCACCAGCATCATGCAGATGTCCTGCACCAGCATCCGGCGTTCGGCCCGAGCGTTGGAGACCGCGATCTCGAACTCCCGATCCCCGGTGGGCCCGGCGCTGAACTCACTGCGCAGCGGCGTCGGAATCAGGGAGTACGGAGCCAGGGTGCCGTGCTCGGACCCGGTCAGGTTCAGCACCCGGGAGTACGGCCGCAGTTCCGGCATGGCGCAGAGGCGGGCCAGCGGGCCGGAGGGGTCGAGCAGGGTCACCTGCACACCCCGTCGGGCCGCCAGGTAGCCCAGCGCGCCGAGCAGGGTCGACTTGCCACCACCGGGCTCGGCCACGAAGACCGCCAAACCGGAGCGTTCCCGTACCTCCATGGGGAAGTGCAGGTCTAGGAAGACGGGTCGGCGGCAGGTGCCGGCGGTGCGTCCGATCAGGTCCCCGCGGCGGTCACCCACGGTCGAGGCGGCCTGCGGCAGCGCCGCCGCCAGCAGGGGCACCGGCATCCGTCGGACGTAGCCGGTGTTGGCGATCGGCTCGCCGGGGATGAACTCCCGGGCCAGCCAGTCCTGGTTCTTCGGATGTTGCAGCGAGATGCGCAGTTCCCGGGAGTAGAGCTGGATCAGGCGGCGCGCCCGCTCCAGGCATTCCTCCCGGGTCCGCCCACCCACCGCGATCCGGTGCCAGCCGTGGGCCCGGGCGGAGTCCACCGGCAGGCCGGTGGTCATCTCGTCACCGATCACCAGGGCCCGCTTGGCCAGTCGTTCCAACTCCGGCGGGGCGTCGATGCCGTGCTCGGCGTAGTCGAGCTGTTGGGACCGGATCATCCGCAGCCGGTGCTCCAGGTTCCGGAAGGAGTCCCCGGAGCCGAGGATGTCGACCCGGGTGGAGAGCTCCATCGGCCACGGCAGCCGCTCGTGGAAGTGCAGCCAGGGTTCGTGCCGCTCGGGGATCTCCAGGGGCTCCATCCGGCCCACCGCGAGCACGGCCACATGCCGTTCCTCGCCGGTCATCCGGTTGACCAGCTTCACCGTCGAGCCGTACGGGGTGCGGTAGCGCTCCACCTGTTCGGTGAGGGCCAGCAGGTCACCCCGCTCCCAACGCCCGTCGGTGATCGGCGAGAGGGCACCCGGGGGCGACATGCACAGCGCCACCGAGCGGTAGAGCAGCCATTCCAGTTCCTGGGCGGTGACCCGCCGGCCGCGCATGCCGAAGGCGCCGAGCACCTCGTCGAACTGTTCCACCGTGCGGCCCAGCTTGCGACGCTCGCCTTCGGCGACCCCTCGCCCGAAGGTGCGCAGCACCCGCTCGGTGAGTGAGTCGCCGAGGGAGCGGCGGGCGAAGGTGACCCCCAGGTAGGTCTGCCCCTCGGCGTGGTTGACCGACAGCAGGTGCCGTTGGGCCGCCACCAGGTGATCCGCCCAGCCGGTCGTGCCGGGCACATCGGGCAGGGGGGAGGCGGTGTTGGCGTCGATGGTGCGGGCCCACTCGTCGGCCGGGAAGGGGCGGGTGGTGCGCCGCAGGTGCAGCCGGAACCCGGCCAGGCCGGCGTACTGCTCGGAGATCGCCGAGAGCAGGGCCTCGCGTTCCGCGTCCGGGCGGAAGGCCCAGCGCACCTCGGGGAGCCAGTACCAGGCGGTGACCGTGTTCGGGGTGAAGGTCAGGTGACCGGCGATCTCGGTGATCGCCAACTCCACGGCCGGATCACGATCGCCAAACTTGATCTTGGGTGCGCGGACCCGGGCTGGCTTGATCGGTCGGTCCCGGCGGTCACCCGAGCGCTGGCGGGGCGGGGTGGCGGGGCGGGTGGCCGGCGCGGCGGCCCGGCGGTCCGGGGTGGCCTCGATCGCAGGACCCTCGGCAGGGCGCGGCTGGTCGTCGGCCGGGGGCCGGGCGTTCGGCAACCTGTCGCTCGGCGGCGGGAGGACCGGCACGGGCGGGGGCGGCGGTATCGCGGGTGCGGCCGCCGGTTCCACCGGGAGGCGGGGGCTGTCCAGGGGGCGCTCCGGTGCGGTGGGTAGCGCGGACGGTGCCGGGCGACGGGTGACCGGCGCCGGTGCCGGGGTCGGGGCCGGAGGGGTCGCCTGCTGCGGCAGGGCCCGGGTCGGCTGGCCGTTGCCCCGGGAGGCGGAACCCGGCCGGGGGTAGGTGCCACCGAACAGGTCCAGGAAGGGTGAGTCGATGTCGGCCCCGTCCCGGGTGGTCGGTACGGCCGAGGCAGGCTCACCCGGAACAGCCAGGCGCTGCGGCGGGCGGGGGGCCTGGAAGACCCCTACCCCGCCGTGTCCCGGCGCGGTGACCAGGGCCGGGTCCAGCGAGGCGTCCTCGGACTCCTCGGATTGCGGGTAGTCGAACGATCGCGCACGGTTACCGTGCGGCGCGGTCGAACGCCCGGCCGGGGATCCCGGCGTGGAGGAGCGGCTCATGCGATCGCCCGACCCGTGTCCGCAGCCCTGGCCCGATGGCCACGGGGCGGCTGCGGCTCCGCCTCGCTCGCCGCCGGGTTCACCGGCAACCCTCCTGAAGGCCGGTACGGCGTGCAGCCGGTCATGCCAGTTCCTCCCGGATCCTGATCCCGCTGCCGACCAGGCGCGGGTCGCGCTGCTCGGCGGCCGGCTCCCGGGTGCGTCGCCAGTCGGTCAGCGCGGTGCGGATCACCATGCGCGCCGGCCGGTCCGGATCGACGTACCGGAAGACGAACGAGGTGGTCACGATGGCCAGGGCGATCTCCCACGCGGGGAAGAGTTCGACCTGCAACGTGAACAGCCAGTGGATGAACATGTAGAGGGGAACGAGCAGCAGGAACAGTCCGTACTGGGCGTACGGCAGGTGGACCGGAAGGGTGTAGCCGGGTGGCCCGAGATAGACCAGGCGGGCCCGGTAGATGTCGTCGTCGGTGCGCAGCCGCATCTCGTGCCCGCGCCTATTCGAAGATCAGGTTGATCAGGAAGTCGCCGATGAAGAAGAGGGTGGCGGCTCCGGCGATGAAGGCCAGTCCGACGATCGCGATGGCGGAGCTGGTCAGCACCTTCGAGATCTCACCCCGGCTGGCACGGCCGATGAAGATGACCCCCAGCACGGCCAGCAGGATCGGGGCGATCTTGCTGGCGAAGAAGGTGACGACGCCCTCGGTGTTGATCCCCTTCGGCTCCTCGGCCGCGAGTGGAATCGACGATGCCAGGGCGGAGAGCAGGTGGGCGGCGTTGCTGGACGCTGATTCCATCAGCTCGATGGCGATCACTGGAACCTCCCCAAGTCGCGGCCGGCGGCGCCGCGGTGGTGCAGTAGGCAAGCCTTGCGGGATGGGTGCTCACTCTGCGCAGCGCCCGAGACCCTGCGTGCATAGCTCGCCACGGTAGGTGGCGATTTTTGGGCGGATTAACCCCGCTTTGGCCCTCCCTCCAAGCGTCGCCATCTCGATGCTGGGCAATTCCACAGCGTACGGGCCGCCCCCCTTTGCGACAACCCGCGAAGAGTCTGCCCGATACCGCCCAGACGACCGATCGTACACATGTTTCAATTGCCATGTCAGTGCCCTGGCCCCGGGCTGATCGGGGCGGTCCCGGCGACCGGTACCGTCTAGTCGTGACCGATCTGGTACGGGCCCCGGCCCCGGTGGTGATGGGCGTCCTGAACGTCACGCCCGATTCGTTCTCCGACGGCGGACGCTACGCCGACGTCGGAGCCGCTGTCGCACACGGCGTCCGGCTACGCGACGAGGGTGCCGGGTTGGTTGATGTCGGTGGAGAGTCGACCCGGCCGGGTGCCGAACGGGTCGATGCCGAGACCGAGGCGGCCCGTGTGGTGCCGGTGATCCGGGAGTTGGCCGAGGTCGGCGTGCCGGTGAGCATCGACACCACCCGGGCCCGGGTGGCCGAAGCCGCCCTGGCGGCCGGCGCGGTGGTGGTCAACGACGTCTCCGGTGGGCTCGCCGACCCCGATATGGCCCGGGTGGTCGCCGACGCCGGCTGCCCCTGGGTGCTGATGCACTGGCGGGGCCACTCGCAGCGGATGACCGAACTGGCCCGGTACGACGACGTGGTCGCCGAGGTACGCACCGAACTCGGCCAGCGGGTGGAGGCGGCGCTGACCGCCGGGGTGGCCGCCGATCGCATCGTGATCGACCCGGGGCTCGGGTTCGCCAAGACGGCCGTCCACAACTGGCAGCTCAGCGCCCGGCTGTCGGAGTTGCTGGACCTCGGCTATCCCCTGCTGTTCGGCGCCAGCCGCAAGTCGTACCTCGGTCTGCTGCTGGCCGGACCGGACGGGGAGCCACGACCCACCGGCGGCCGGGAGGCGGCCACGGTCGCCACCAGCCTGCTGGCGGTCGCCGCCGGTGCCTGGGGGGTACGGGTGCACGATGTCCGCGCCACTGTGGATGCCCTGGCCGTCTGGCGGGCCACCGGTAGCCCCCGACTGGCCGCCGAGGGCCCGCGGTCCGACACCCCTGCGGCGGACCTGGCCGCGATCGGCGAGCCCCAGGAGGTACGGCCGTGACCGACCGGATCGAGTTGACCGGGCTGCGCGCGCACGGGCGGCACGGGGTGTACGACTTCGAACGCGTCGCCGGGCAGGAGTTCGTCGTCGACGCGATCCTGGAACTGGATCTCGCGGCGGCGGCCCGCTCCGACGAGGTCAGCGACACCGTGCACTACGGCGAGTTGGCCGAGCGGCTGGTCGCGGTGATCACCGGGGAGCCGGTCAACCTGATCGAGACCCTGGCCGACCGGCTGATCACGGTATGCCTGGCCGACCCGCGGGTGCACGCCGCGACGATCACCGTGCACAAACCCGAGGCGCCGATCCCGCACACCTTCGTCGACGTGGCCGTCACGATGCGTCGGGCCCGATGAGCCGCGCGGTGCTCTCCCTGGGCAGCAACCTGGGGGACCGGATCGCCAACCTGCGTACCGCCGTGCGGCTGTTCGGCGATCACCTGCTGATGGCCTCCGGGGTGTACGAGACCCCACCCTGGGGAGACACCGACCAGCCGGCGTACCTGAACGCGGTTCTGCTGGTGGCGGACCCGGAGGCCGGCCCGCACGACTGGTTGACCCGGGCGCAGGCCGCGGAACGGGCGGCCGACCGGGTCCGCGACCCGCAACGGCGGTTCGGCCCCCGCACCCTCGACGTCGACGTGATCACGGTCTGGGGCGACGACGACGAGCCGGTGATCAGCGACGATCCGGAGCTGACCCTGCCGCATCCCCGGGCTCACCTGCGCGCCTTCGTGCTGCGGCCGTGGATCGACCTCCAGCCCTACGGCGAGCTGCCCGGACACGGCTGGTTGACCGATCTGCTGACCAACGGACCGGCGGCGACCGAGGTCGCGGAACTGCGTCCCCGACCGGATCTGGCGTTAGAGTCGAGGACATGAGCCAGCGGCAGCGAGCGAAGGATCAACGCGGTGCCGTGGCGCCTTTCGGCACCGCCCGCAGGCGGCCGACATGACGCAGAACCCACCGCCTGACGGGTCGCGGATGCGACCCACCCGCCTGTCCACCCTGGTGGTGAGCGCCCTGGTCGCCGCGGCGGTCGCCTGGCTGCTGATCAGCAGCATCTACTACGACCGGCTGCCGCCGTTGCCGTGGTTGCCGGTGGTCACCCTGGCCGGGCTGGCCGTCCTGGAGGCGTACGCCGCGATCAACACCCGGGGTCGGATCGAACGACGACCGGGCCGGGACCCGGTCAACCCGCTGATGGTCGCCCGGTTCGTCGTACTGGCCAAGGCCTCCGCCCTGGCGGGTGCGATCTTCGCCGGTTTCTACGCGGGACTGACCGGCTGGTTGCTGGTCGAGCCGACCCGGGCCGCGGCCGACGACCGACCGGCGGCCATCGCCGGGCTGCTGGCCTCGGTCGCCCTGGTGGCGGCGGCGCTCTGGCTGGAACGGTCCTGCCGGGTGCCGGACCGGCCGGACGACGAGCGTGAGCCCGACGACTGGGAGCCGCATCCGGGTCGCCGCTGAAGCCGGCCGCCGCACGGGGGTTACGTCCGGATGCGGGCGCGGGTACGGTGCCTGCGACCGCAGGGCAAGCGGTCACCACCTATATGCCCTCTCGTCGAAGCAGTCCGGGCGGCCGCTGGAAGGCAGGCATGATGGCGTACGACGAACCAGGCCGCAGTGGGCAGTCGGAGTCGACCCTGGTCGGGCCCAATCCCGGCGCGGAAACCGTCGCCGACGACCTCCAGAACGGTGAGCCGGGCCGGGACCGGTTCGGGGTCTACGTGTTCTGGGAGACCCTCCTGCTGCTCGGTTTCGGTGCCCTGGTCTATCTGCTCTGGCAGGAGAATCCGGCCGCCCTGCGCGGCAACGGGTTGCGTGCCCTCATCGTCGATGTGGTCGCCCTGGGCCTGCTGGCGTTGGCGGCCGGGCTGAGTCTGCGTACCGCTGCGGTGAACCTGGCCATCGGCCCGGTGGCGGTCGCCGCCGGGTTGCACTTCGCCGAGCAGAGCGACCGGGGCCTGCTGGTCGCCGTCGGCACCCCCGCTGCGGTGGCTGCGGTCGGTGGCCTGCTGCTGGGGCTGACGGTCGTGGTGCTGCACGTTCCCGGCTGGGCCGCCAGCCTGGGCGCGGCGGCCGGTGTCGTCGTCTACATCGAGCAGCGTGCCGCGCCGGTGCTGGTGCAGGGGGACTACGACCCGCGCGCCATCGCCGGGCAACTCTTCGTGGGCTTCGCCGCGGTCACCGTGATCGGGGGGCTGTTCGGCGCGATCGGACCGGTCCGCCGGCTGGTCGGCCGGTTCCGTCCGGTCGCCGACCCGGCCCGACGGCGTGGGGTGGCCGCCGCGGTCGTCACCGCCGGTGGGTACGTCTGCTCCACCGTGCTGGCGATGCTCGCCGGTGCCCTCCTGGCGTCGGTCGACGGGACGGTCACCCCGGCGGACGGGTTGGACTGGACCGTGCTGGCCGTCGGCGCGGTGCTGCTGGCCGGCACCAGTGCCTTCGGTCTGCGCGGCGGGGTGTTCGGCACCCTGCTGACGGTCGGCGCGGTCGGCCTGTTCCTCGCGTATGCGCAGGCCCGGGGCTGGACGGTCAGCCGGTGGCTGATCGGGGGAGCCGTGCTGGCGGTCGGGCTGGGGGTGACCCGGCTGGTCGAGAGGCTAGGTCGGCCCGCCTCGGAACCGGCCCGACCGGTGTCGCCGCCGGCCGCCGGGGAACCGACCGGGGGTGCCGGCGGCTGGGCGATGTCCCAACCGGAGCCGGTCGGCGACTGGCCACCGGTCCTGCCCGCCCAGTCAACCGACAACCCCACCGATCCGTGGGGGCCACGCCGGTGGGAGACCAACTCGCCGATCTGGCAGGCCGACGACCGGTAGTGGGCGGTTCAAGGGTGTCGTCGACGCGCCGAATGTGATCTCGGCGGTTAGGCTCGGCCCATGACCGACACATCATCGAGGTCCGGCGGCCGGTCGTTCGAAGAGTTGGACGTCCTCAGCACGGAGGAGCTGCGCGAGCAGGCCTTCGCGGTGGCTCGGGAACGCCGGGACGTGAAGTTCTTCTGGTCGGTGCTGCGGCACCTGCCGAACGCCGACGAGGCCGCCGCCCTCGACGGGGCCCCGAACTCTGTGGGGCCGACGGTCGACGAGGCGGTGGCCCTGTGGCGGGAGATGACCGGCCACGGCTACGAGGAGTCCGCTCCGCTGCTGCGTGCCGCCTTCATCGACTACCTGATGAAGCACTGACCTGCCGGACCTCTCGGCCTGCCGGCGACAGGCGGCGGTCGGCCGGTCTCGGCATACCGCCATAAACCGCGCCCTGGCGTTTGCTGCCGTCGATCCGCTGGGAACTAGCGGGCCATGGCTCTCACCAATCGATACAAGTCCGCACCCGGGGCCGGCACTCTCGCCGCCCTCCTGCTCGTCCTGGTCTTCGGCAGCCCCTGGTACGCCGACTGGGCCGCAGACAACACCGATCCCGACAGCGCCGGCGGGTGGTTCCTCAGACTGCTCGCCTGGCCCGCTTGGCGGTTCGACTCGTCCGACTCCATTCAGGAGATCATCGCGGCGGACCTCAAGGCGATCCTCCTGGTCGTCCTGACCTTCGTCTTCCTCTACCTGCTGCCGGGGTCCCAGTTGGCCCGGGCCCGGGGCACCCTCAGCCAGTTCTTCGCCGGCTGGGCGGCGTACGTCTTCGCCGCCGCCCTGGCGGCCCTGCTCACCGCGTTGATCCGGAGCAACCCCTCGCTGCTCGGTGCCTTGCAGGCCGCCGGCGACGGGGCGGAGTACGGGCTGTTCACCGGCTGGATCATCGGCATCGCCACGCTCGGTGGCTGGCGGGGACGTCGTTGACGCCGTGGCCGGCCCGGTGATCCTTGATCCCTGGCCGGCGCGGTGCCAGCAGGTCAGCCGCTCGAGTCAGCCGGTCGGATCCGACAGCGCCAGGACCTGTTCCCGGCGCAGGAGTCCGACCGGCCGACCCTGTTCGGTGACCACCACGGCGGGCGCACCGGTCGAGGTGAGCAACGCGGCCAGGGCGTCGTACGCCGAGCCGCCCAGGGCCACCGTCGGCAGCGCGGCCACATCCTCGCCGGGCAGCGGCGCGAGCACCTCCCGGGTGACCGGGGTGACCACCAGCCGGCGGACTCCCCGATCGGCGCCGACGAACTCGCGGACGAACCCGGTGGCGGGGGCGCCGAGCAGGGTTCCCGGGGTGTCGTACTGCTCCAGTCGGCCCCCCTGGGAGAGCACCGCGATCCGGTCGCCGAGTCGGACGGCCTCGTCCAGGTCGTGGGTCACCAGGATGATGGTCTTGCGTACGGTGGCCTGCAGCCGCAGGAACTCCTCCTGAAGCCGGGTGCGCACGATCGGGTCGACAGCGGAGAACGGCTCGTCCATCAGCAGGACCACCGGGTCGGCGGCCAACGCCCGGGCCACCCCCACCCGTTGGCGCTGACCGCCGGAGAGTTCGTGCGGATAGCGCCGCCCGAACTGCCCCGGGTCCAGTCCTACCAGCTCCAGCAACTCCTCGACCCGGCTTCGGGCGCGGTCGGAGGCCCAGCCGAGCAGCCGGGGCACGGTGGCCACGTTCGCCGCCACCGTCTGGTGGGGAAACAGCCCGACGTTCTGGATGACGTACCCGATCCGTCTACGCAACCGCACCGGATCGGCCCGGGTGACGTCGGAGTCGCCCAGCAGGATCCGTCCGCTGGTCGGCTCGATCAGCCGGTTGATCATCCGGAGCACGGTCGACTTGCCGCACCCCGAGGGGCCGATCAGCACCACCAGTTCACCGGCCTCGACGTGCAGGCTGAGGTCGCGGACCGCCTCGGTGCCGTCCGGATATCGTTTGCCGATGCCCTCCAGGGTGATCGACGCCGCGCGCTGGCCGTCGTCGGCGGCCGGGGTACCGTCCACGTATGTCCTTCCGCCTGAGCTACCGGGCCGACCCGGGCAATCCGTGGTTCTCCTGGCAGTACGTGCGGGACAACTCTGACACGGTGCTTGCCGCCCTGCGGGACCACACCACCCTCACCCTGCGAGCGGTGCTGATCGCCACCCTGATCGCCGTCCCGCTGGCCGTGGTGGCGTACTGGTTCCGGTCGCTCACCGGGCCGATTGTCGCACTCACCGGGGTGCTCTACACCCTCCCGTCCTTGGCCCTGTTCGCCTTCGTCGCGCCCTATCTGGGCATCGGGGTGGCTACCGTGCTCAGCGTGGTGGTGCTGTACGCGCTGCTGGTGATCGTCCGGAACACCCTGGCCGGGCTCGATCAGGTGCCGGCGGAGGTGCGGGAGGCCGCCGAGGGCATGGGGTACGGCCGTTGGGGCCGACTGCTGCGGGTCGAACTGCCGCTGGCCCTGCCCGGCATCCTGACCGGCCTGCGGTTGGCCACGGTCTCCACGGTCGCGCTGATCACCGTGGGGGTGGTGATCGGGCGGGGTGGGCTGGGGCAGATCATCTTCGCCGGGTTCAACAACAACTTCTACAAGGCGCAGATCATGACCGGGACCCTGCTGTGCGTACTGCTGGCACTGGTGCTCGACCTGATCCTCGTCGGTGTCGGCCGGCTGCTCACCCCCTGGACGCGGGGGCGGCTCGGATGAGGGCCTGCGGCGGCGGGGGTGACCGGAGGTGGGAATGAACCCCGTACAGCAGGCGGTGGTCTGGCTCAACGACCCGCTGAACTGGACGAACCCGGGCGGCATCCTGGACCGGCTCGGCGAGCACGTCACCATCTCGGCCGCCGCGGTCCTGCTGGGCTGCCTGGTGGCCTGGCCGTTCGGGCTGTGGCTGGGGCACGCCGGACGGGGTGGCGGGCTGGTCGTGCTCATCTCCAATGTCACCCTGGCGGTGCCCACGCTGGCCCTGCTGACCATTCTCCCGTTGACCTTCCTGGGCTTCGGTAAACCGGCCGTGATCGTCGCCCTGGCGGTGTTCGCGGTGCCGCCCCTGCTGGCCAACGCGTACACCGGGGTCCGGCAGGTCGATCCGCAGACCCGGGAGGCGGCCCGGGGGATGGGGATGACCGGCGGGCAGGTGCTGCGCCAGGTGGAGTTGCCGCTGGCGGTCCCCTACCTGGCAGCCGGCTTCCGGACCGCCGCGGTCCAGGTGGTGGCCACGGCGGCCCTGGCGACCTTCGTCAACGGTGGAGGACTGGGCGAGATCATCCGACTGGGGTTCGGGCTGAGCATCGCGGTGGGCGGCGGCCAGATTCTCGCCGGTGGCCTGCTGGTCGCCGGGCTGGCGGTCAGCGTGGAGCTGCTGTTCGGGCTGGTCGAGCGGCTGGTCACCCCAGCTCCGCTGCGCCGCGCCCGACGGCGTGCGGCCGGTCGCGCTGCGAACGCGGTGACCGGGTCCTGACCTCCTGCGCCCTGAGCGGCGCTACACCGGCCCCCCTTCGACCAGGGCGGTTGGTGACGGTCCGGTGACGAAGGCGGTCAGAAGTTGTCGGTAGCGCGCGGCAGGATGTTGGGTGGATCTGCGGGCGGCCGAAGGGCGGATCGCCCGTCGGACACGCGGCCGGCCCGAGGGGGCCGCGCCGGGACACGGAAGGCGGGTTCATGCGCGCAGGGAGAAGATTGTCCATCGCCGTCGTCGGCGCCCTGGCTGCGGCCGGTGTGTTGGCGGGCTGCGGCGAGGCCGGCTCGTCCGGCACCGAGGCCCCACCCGAGGCGGCCTCGGGCGAGGGGTGCGCCCCGGTAGCCGGCGAGCAGCTGATCGCGCTGACGGACGACAAGGCCCTCCAGAACGCCGACAACATCATCCCGGCGATCAACACCAAGGCGGCCACCCCCCAACTCGTCGCCGCCCTGGACAAGGTCTCCACGGTGCTCGACACCCCGAAGCTGGTGCAGCTCAACAAGGCGGTCGATGTCGACCGCAAGAGCGCCCAGGCGGCCGCGCAGGAGTTCAGCACCGCCAACGGGCTGGCCGAGGGTGTCGAGAAGGGACCGGGCGGCAAGGTCACGGTGGGGGCGGGCAACTTCACCGAGAGCGAGATCATCGCCGAGCTCTACAAGATCCAGTTGACCGCGGCCGGTTACCAGGTGACCGTCCAGCAGATCGGCAACCGGGAACTGTACGAGCCGGCGCTGGAGAAGGGTGAGATCCAGGTCGTCCCGGAGTACGCGGCGACCATGGCCGAGTTCCTCAAGGGCAAGACCGGTGGTGGCAGCGAGCCGGTCTCCTCGCCGGATGTCGAGAAGACCGTCACCGCCCTGCGTACCCTCGGCGAGCAGGTGGGGATCAGCTTCGGCCAGCCGGCACCGGCGCAGAACCAGAACGCCTTCGCGGTGACCAGGGAGTTCGCCGACAAGTACGGCGTGCGGACCCTGTCGGAGTTGGCCGACAAGTGCTCCGGTACGGCCACCGTGCTGGGCGGGCCGCCGGAGTGCCAGGAGCGCCCCTTCTGCAAGCCCGGCCTGGAGCAGACCTACGGTCTCTCGGTCGGCTCGTTCTCCTCTCTGGACCAGGGCGGACCGTTGACCAAGACCGGTCTGCGCAACGGCACCATCAGTGTCGGTCTGGTTTTCTCCACCGACGCGGCCTACGCCACCAGCTGAGCCGAGCCGCCGCCCCGGCTGAACCGGCCGGGGCGGCGGGGGCCTCGCTGCTCCGGGCCGGTCAGCGATCAAGGTCGAACTTCGGCATCAACTGTCGCCGTTGCCCCCGGTTTCCTGGTAACCCAACTCTCGGTAGGCTGCGGACCCATGCCCGCAACGGTGCCCACCGATCCGCGCAGCAAGCAACTGTTGACCGCCCTCTTCTGGGGTGGGGTGGCGCTGGCCCCGGTAGCGGCGCTGATCCTGCTGGTCGCCGACGGCAACGGTCCACTGCGGTTCGCCGCGCTGCTGGCCATCATGGCCGTGGTGCTGATCGGGCTGTCCATCACCCTGCGCGCCGACAGTGGTGGCGAACAGCACGCCGAGGAACTGCGCGCGGAAATCGAGCAGGTGCAGCGGGAACTGCGCAGCGAGATCGTGGCCGCCGCCCAGCGGAGCAATCAGGCGTTGAACGAGGTCGAGCGGGTCCAGCAGGCGCTGGCCGGGTTGCGCCATACGACGGCCGCAGCACCGGCTCCCTCGACCGGAAGCGCCCCACTCGCCGATGGGGAACCGGTCGGCGCAGGCCGGGCCCGGGTGGCGATGGAACCAGAGGCACCACCCCCCGCCGTGGAGCACCCCGCCCCGCCCGCTCCGGAGGACCGGCCGACATCGGCGCCCTACGGGGCACGGCCGGCACCGGCCCCCTACGCCGACCGGGCCGCGTCGGCTCCCTACGGGGAACGGCCCGCGCCCGGTGGCCCAGGGAAGCGGCCGGGCAGCCCCGGCGGGGTGTACGGCTCGGCCCAACCGGCAGGCCAGGGCGTGGTCCGGCACACCGAGACCGTGCATGTCACCACTCGACACACCATCGTGGATGGTGGGGCGATGGGTGACCCGGCAGGCTTCGGCGGCTACGTCCCGCCCTGGCCCGGCGACGACCGGTCGGCACCGAGCGATCCGGTCACCCACCGCGAGGACCGACCGGCGTACCGCGAGCAGCGTCCGGCATACCGCGAGGACCGCCCCGGGTACGGCGAGGACCGTCCGGCATACCGCGAGGGTGGTCCCGGGTTCCGCGAGGAGCGCCCCACGTACGGCGAGGACCGCCCGGCGTACCGGGACGGCGGGCCGGGGCTCCGCGAGGAACGCCATGGCTACCGGGACGAAGGCGACTGGGCGGCCTCCCGCGAGGAGCGCGGTCGGGGCGAGAGCGGACCGCAGTGGGGGTCCGCCGCCGAGGTGGCACCGGACTGGCCGCCCCGCGCGGACGACACCGGGGAGTACTGGGCCCAGTTGCGGGCCGGGGACCGTTGGGCGGCCGTCCGCGACGACGAGCGGGGACGTGAGTACCGGGCCGGTGAACGTCACGCAGAGGTGAACGCCGACCACACCGGCACGGAGTACCGGGTGGCGGACCGCTGGGCCAGCGTCCGCCACGGCGAGCCGCGTCGAGCGGCCGACGGCGACGAGGGATGGCGGGACGGACCGGCCGAGGATCGCCGACCGGCCCTGCCGCCCGGCGGGGTGCCGGTCCCGGAGGAGTGGCGCGCACCGCGACAACGCGGGCACCACCCCG
Organism: Micromonospora sp. NBC_01739; assembly: GCF_035920385.1. GTDB lineage: Bacteria > Actinomycetota > Actinomycetes > Mycobacteriales > Micromonosporaceae > Micromonospora. The sequence continues at coordinate 5,335,468 of NZ_CP109151.1, forward strand.
AGGCTGGTCGGGGCCCTCAGGCCGAACCGGTGCGGGGGTACCAGCCCGAGCCGCCCCGGGGACATCAGCCGGAGCCGTACGGCCGTCGGCACCGGGCCGAGGACACCGGCTACGGTCCGCCGGTCCAGGACCCGGGAAACCGCTGGCACTGACCAGGCGCGAAAAGTCGGTCCGCCGCCCCGGAGAGCCCTGGCGGATCACTTGTCGATGTCGCCGACCACGAAGAACATCGAGCCGAGGATGGCGATCAGGTCCGGCACCAGACAGCCGGGCAGCAGGGTGGCCAGGGCCTGCACATTGGCGTACGAGGCGGTGCGCAGCTTCAACCGCCAGGGGGTCTTCTCCCCCCGGGACACCAGGTAGTAGCCGTTGATGCCGAGCGGATTCTCCGTCCAGGCGTAGGTGTGCCCCTCGGGGGCCTTCAGCACCTTCGGCAGCCGGGTGTTGATCGGCCCGGTCAGCCGGTCGACCCGGTCCAGGCACTGTTCGGCCAGGTCCAGTGAGGCGTACACCTGGTCCAGCAGCACCTCGAACCGGGCGTGGCAGTCACCGGTGGTGCGGGTGACCACCGGCACCTCCAGTTGGTCGTAGGCCAGGTAGGGCTCGTCGCGGCGCAGGTCCAGGTCCAGCCCGGAGGCGCGGGCGACCGGGCCGGAGGCGCCGAAGGCGGCGGCCTCGGCCGCGGAGAGCACCCCGATGCCGACCGTACGGGCCAGGAAGATCTCGTTGCGTCGGATCAGGTTGTCCAGGTCGGGCATCCGGCGGCGTACCTCACCGATGGCGGCCCGGGCCCGGCCGGTCCACCCGGAGGGCACCTCCTCCTTCAGCCCACCGACCCGGTTGAACATGTAGTGGATCCGCCCGCCGGAGACCTCCTCCATCACCGCCTGGATGGTCTCCCGTTCCCGGAAGGCGTAGAACATCGGGGTGATCGCGCCGATCTCCAGGGGGTACGAGCCGAGGAACATCAGGTGGTTGAGCACCCGGTTCAACTCGGCCAGGGCCATCCGCAGCCAGGTCGCCCGCTCCGGCACCTCCATGCCCATCAGCCGTTCCACGGCCAGCACCACGCCCAGCTCGTTGGCGAACGCCGAGAGCCAGTCGTGCCGGTTGGCCAGCACGATGATCTGCCGATAGTCGCGTACCTCGAACAGCTTCTCCGCGCCCCGGTGCATGTACCCGACGATCGGCTCGGCGGAGATCACCCGTTCGCCGTCCAGGACCAGCTTCAGCCGCAGCACCCCGTGGGTGGAAGGGTGCTGGGGTCCGATGTTGAGCACCATGTCCGTGCCGAGCTGCTCCCCGCCGGTGCCCGCCACCAGCCCAGCTCCGGTGCCGACGGTCAGCTCACGCAGGTCGCCCGTGGTCATGCCCGCCATCGTGCCATGACCGGCCGGTCAGGACGGCGCAGCGGTGTCGATCGGCCCGAACACCCCGGGCAGCAGCCGGTCGGTGGGCAGGCCGACCGGCTGCCACAGCCACCAGTGCCCGCCGAGTCCGGCCGGGTCGGTCAGCTCGGCCGCCGCCGAGGCCGCCGCCAGCGCCCGCACGTACCCGGCCGGGTCGTGGGCGGCCAGGCTCAGCGGCGGTCGCCCCCCGTCGGCCCCGAGCGCCCGCAGCCCGTCCCGCTGCGACCCCAGGGCGTACGCACACCGGGCGACCCGCTCACCGGCGGAGGCGACCGAGTCCATGGCCACGTGCGCGGTGACGTCACACGACCCGTCCGGCACCGGTGGCACCTGCCGCCCGGCCCGGTACCCGGTCAAGGTTCCGTCCACCGGTCTGGTCGCCCGCAGATGGCCGTAGTCCACCGCCAACGCCAGGCCTCGTTCGACGTGGCCGACCGCGTCCGCCCAGGCTTCGTCCCTGGTCCTGCCGATCTCCACTCGTGCGCGGTCCGTGGGGGTGCGGTCCGTTTGGGTTTCCGGGCAGCCCGACCGGCTCCGGGCGGTCAGGCTTGATCCCTGCGCCGGTCGGGCTGCCCGGAAACCCGACCCGGTCGAGCTGTCAGGGTCTGGTGCGGTCGCGGGTGGGGAGGAAGGGTCCGTCACAGGGTTCGCCGACTGCCGATCGGTCGGGGCTGGCTGGGTGGTCGCGGCGAGAGGGCTGGGCCACCAGGTGGAGAGCCAGTCGAGGTCTGCTCGGCTGAGTGGGGTGCCGATCGTCTCCTCGCCGGAGGTGGGGTCGACGAGCAGGTAGTGCCAGCCGGTTCCGGTGTGCACGGCGAGGTCCAGCGGGACGTTGTCGAGCCACTCGGTAGCCAGGAGCAGACCCGTGATACCAGCGGGAATCCGGTCGGTCCAGCGGATCTGTTCGGGCAGGTCATCGGGTCGCGGAGCCAACTCGACAGCAGTGAACCGCACCCGCTCAACCAACGGCACCGACCCACCCCCGCTGAGATCCGACGCGCAGCTGTCGCCGCCGTACCCCGTCGTGATCTTCGAAGGGTTGAGGGGTGAGGGTCGGACGGTGGTCGTGGTGGTCAGGGTTTCCGGGGAGCCCACCCGCTCCGGGCGGTCAGGCTTGATTCCTGCGCGGGTGGGCTCCCCGGAAACCCCCACGGACAGCGCCCGAACCAACTCCCCCCGCCCCGCCCCCACGTCGACCACATCGAAGACAGCAGGATGACCGAGCACCCCGTCGAGATGACGGATCAACCGGAGCAACGCCCCAGCGAAGACCGGAGAGGCGTGCACGCTGGTACGGAAGTGCGCCGCCGGCCCCGCGCCGGAGACGAAGAAGCCGTCCGGCCCGTACAGTGCCCGCTGCATCGCCTGATGCCAACGCATTGCCATTCGGTCCTCGCTCTCGGCGCTTCCACCGCGCCGATCCAACGGCGGTGAACGATTTCACACATCCTTGTTTCGGATCCGTGTCAGCGACACATACTTGCTTCGACCGGTACCCATCTCGAGGACTGGATCGTGACATGAGCGCACCCTTGCGCACGTATCCGGCCGCCCGTCGGCGGTCCGCGACCGTGCCGTCTGCCAATCATGCCGCTCTCACCGTCGGCGTGATCGGCGCCGGACGGGTCGGAGCCACCCTGGGTGCCGCGCTTACCGCCGCAGGTCACCGGGTGGTAGCCACGACCGGCAGTTCCGGGGCCTCTCAGGCCCGGGTGGCGCTGCTGCTGCCGACGGTCTCCCGCCGCCGGGCCTGCGAGGTAGCTCGGGCGGCCACCGACCTGCTGCTGATCGCCGTACCGGATGACGCCCTGGCCGGGGTGGTGGCCGACCTGGCCGCGCAGGGGGCCCTGCGGCCCGGTCAGGTGGTCGCGCACACCTCCGGGGCCCATGGTCTGGGGGTGCTGGCCCCGGCCGCCGCGGTGGGTGCCCGTCCGTTGGCCCTGCACCCGGCGATGACCTTCACGGGTACCCCGGACGACCTCAGTCGGCTGCCCGGCATCTCGTATGGGGTGACCGCGCCGGCCGACCTGCGCCCGTTGGCCGCTCGGCTGGTGGCCGATCTCGGCGGGGTGCCGGAGTGGATCGGGGAGTCCGACCGGCCGCTCTACCACGCGGCTCTGGCGCACGGCGCCAACCACCTGGTGACCCTGGTGAACGAGGCGGCCGACCGGCTGCGCGACGCCGGGGTGACCCAGCCGGAGAAGGTGCTGGCCCCGCTGCTGCGGGCCGCTCTGGAGAACGCCCTGCGGTTGGGTGACGATGCGTTGACCGGTCCGGTGGCCCGGGGCGACGCCGGTACGGTGGCCCGGCACCTGACGCAGTTGGCGGCCATCGCGCCCGAGTCGGTGGAGGCCTACCTGGCGTTGGCCCGGCGTACCGCCGACCGGGCGGTGGCCGCCGGCCGACTGCGGCCGGCGGAGGCGCAGCCGCTGCTCGGGGTGCTGGACCGGGAGCAGAGCCGGGTGGCGGCGTGAGCGGATTGGTGAACGACATGGATCGCGTGACGAGGCTCGTGCACACCCGTGCCGAGTTGGCCGAGGCCCGGTCCGCCCTGACCGGAAGGGTGGGGGTGGTGATGACCATGGGTGCCCTGCACGAGGGCCACGAGGCCCTGCTGCGGGCCGCCCGGGAGCGGGCCGATCACGTGATCGTCACGGTCTTCGTGAACCCCCTCCAGTTCGGTCCGAACGAGGACTTCGACCGCTACCCCCGGACCCTGGAGGCTGACCTCGAGGTGTGCCGGCGGGCCGGTGCCGACCTGGTCTTCGCCCCGGCGGTGTCGGACATGTATCCCGAGGGGGCACCCCAGGTACGGCTGGACCCGGGTCCTCTGGGCGAGGACCTGGAGGGGCTGAGTCGGCCCGGCTTCTTCCACGGGGTGCTCACCGTGGTGCTGAAGCTGCTCCAACTCACCCGGCCCGACCTGACCTTCTTCGGCGAGAAGGACTACCAGCAGCTGACCCTGGTCCGGCGGATGTGTCGGGACCTGGAGGTGCCGGTCGAGGTGGTCGGCGTACCCACCGTCCGGGAGCCCGACGGGTTGGCCCTGTCCAGCCGCAACCGCTACCTCTCCGACACCGAGCGGCAGGTGGCGCTCAGCCTGTCCCGGGCCCTGCGGGCCGGGGCGGAGGCCGCCGAGGCGGGCCGCGACGCCGGGGCGGTGCTGACGGCCGCGCACGCCGCCTTCGGTGCCGGTGAACCCGGGGCCCGGCTCGACTACCTGGTCCTCACCGACCCCGAGCTGGAACCGGGGCCGGTCCAGGGGCCGGCCCGGCTGCTCGTCGCCGCCTGGGTGGGTCAGACCCGACTGATCGACAACGCGCCCGTCCTGCTGCACCCGGCGTCCTGACCAGACCTGCGCGAAAGGCGTCCCGATGTACCGCACCATGCTCAAATCCAAGATCCACCGGGCCACGGTGACCCAGGCGGATCTGCACTACGTCGGGTCGGTGACCGTCGACGAGGATCTGCTCGACGCCGCCGACCTGCTCCCCGGGGAGCAGGTGGCGATCGTGGACATCACCAACGGCGCCCGGCTGGAGACCTACGTGATCCCGGGGCGGCGGGGCAGTGGGGTGATCGGCATCAACGGCGCCGCGGCCCACCTGGTGCACCCGGGGGACCTGGTCATCCTGATCTCGTACGGTCAGATGGACGACGCGGAGGCCCGCACCTACCGCCCCCGGGTGGTGCATGTCGACGCCGACAACAAGATCGTGGACCTGGACGCCGACCCCTCGACCGCCGCCCCCGGCACCGCCGGCACCCCCATCCCCAACCCCCAGTCGGTGAAAGGAAGGGCCCCTTCTTAACGCCTCACGAGGTAGAAGGGCCCCCTGTTAACACCCGCCCCACCCTGCGCCCGGAATCCGCTCTGTCACCGGAAGGTCATTTCTGGTTACGCTGTGACCGCCGTCAGGAGACGGCCGCTGGCTGGGGGAGGCGGCGTCATGCAGCGTGCGACGAGAACCCTGACCGCGGCCCTGGCCGTCGCGGTGCTGCTGGTGGGCTGCGGTGCGCCGCACGGGCTGGACGGGGACCTGACCGACGACTGGGCGGCTTTGGCCGCGCCCGGTGCCTTCACCCCGGTCGCCGAGGTCTGCCACGAGGCGGACTTCGCCGACGCGGTGTCATTGGCGGCGTACGCCCCGGTGGACTGTGCCACCCCGCACCGGGTGGAGACCGTGCACGTCGGCACCTTCCCCGCCGAGCGCAAGGAACCGCCCCCGGTGGCCTCACCCGAACTGCGTACCGCCTTCGCGGACTGCGACAAACGGGCCAACGGTTACGTGGGGGACAACTGGCGGGCCGGTCGACTGCGGCTGGCGGTGGCGGTCCCCACCGGGGCGGGCTGGGCCGCGGGGTCGCGGTGGTACCGCTGCGACCTGATGGAGGTGACCACGGCCGAGGCGGGTGCCAAGGTGGTGACCCGCAGCGGCTCCCTGCGCAACGCGCTGCGGCCCCCCTCCCCGCTGTGGCTGGGGTGTCAGCAGGCCCGCACGGACCGCTCCCGGGTGGTGCGCTCCCTGGTACCGGTGGACTGCGCCGAGCGCCACGACGCCGAGTTCGCCGGAGTGTGGCAGGCACCTGATCGCCCGTACCCGAAGAACAGCGCGCAGTGGGCCCCCTTCTACGCGGGCTGCCGTACGGTGCTCGCCCGCTACGCCGGGGTGCCGGACGACGGTGACCTGATCTACCGCAGTGACCTGGTGGTCCGTCCGCCCGGCGCCGGGCGGTGGCAGGTGGGGGACCGGGGAGTGCGTTGCTACCTCTGGCTCGGCGACCGGAAGGTGACCGGTTCACTCAAGGGGGCCGGCCCGGCCGGACTCCCGGTTAGGACGAAGTAGCGGGAACCACTCGTCCCGCCCCCGCCGCCCGAGCCGAGTGACCTTCGGGTTGACTGGGGGGATGCAGTTACCGACCGTCGGCTTGCCGGCGCTGCCCCGCCTGCTGTCCGCTCCGGCGCCGGGTTGGGTGGAGACCACCGACGTGATCGTGGTCGGCTCCGGGGTGGCCGGGCTGACCGCCGCCCTGCACCTGCGGGAGGCCGGCCTGCACGTCACCGTGGTCACCAAGGTCAACATCGACGAGGGTTCGACCCGCTGGGCCCAGGGGGGCATCGCGGCCGTCCTCGACCCGGCGGACACCCCGGCGATGCACGCCGCCGACACCGAGATCGCCGGGGTGGGGCTGTGTGATCCGGCTGCGGTCCGGGTGCTGGTCGAGGAGGGGCCGACCCGGCTGCGGGAACTCATGCGGATCGGGGCCGCCTTCGACCGCAACCTGGACGGTTCGTTGGCGCTGACCCGGGAGGGCGGGCACCGGGCCGACCGGATCGTGCACGCCGGTGGCGACGCGACCGGCGCGGAGGTCCAACGGGCCCTGCACGAGGCGGTCCGCCGGGACCCGTGGATCCGCCTGGTCGAACACGCCCTGGTGCTGGACCTGCTCCGGGCCCCCGGTGCCGGCCCGGACGGGCTGGGCAGGGCGTGCGGCATCACCCTGCACGTGCTCGGAGAGGGCAGTGAGGACGGTGTGGGTGCCATCCTTGGCCGGGCCGTGGTGCTGGCCACCGGCGGTCTGGGGCAGGTCTTCGCGGCGACCACCAATCCCCCGGTCTCCACCGGCGACGGGGTGGCCCTGGCCATGCGGGCCGGTGCGGCCGTGACCGATGTGGAGTTCGTGCAGTTCCACCCGACCGCCCTGATCGTGCCGGAGCAGGCCCGTACCCCGGACGCCGGTCACGCCCAGCAGCCCCTGGTCTCCGAGGCGCTGCGCGGCGAGGGCGCGCATCTGGTGGACGCCGACGGCAAGCGGTTCATGCTCGGCCAGCACGAACTGGCGGAGCTGGCCCCTCGGGACGTGGTGGCCAAGGGCATCCACCGGGTGTTGCTGGCCACCGGTGACGACCACGTCTACCTGGACGCCCGCCACCTCGGCGGCGAGTTCCTGGCCCGCCGGTTCCCCACCATCGTCGCCTCCTGCCGGGCCATCGGGGTGGACCCGGCCGAGGACCTGATCCCGGTGGCACCGGCCGCCCACTACGCCTCCGGCGGGGTCCGCACCGACCTGCACGGCCGTACCTCCATCCCCGGCCTGTACGCCTGCGGCGAGGTCGCCTGCACCGGCGTGCACGGGGCCAACCGGCTGGCCAGCAACTCCCTGCTGGAGGGTTTGGTCTTCTCCCGGCGGATCGCCGACCACATCGCGGCCGGTCTGCCCGAGCAGGCCCGCCCGGCGGACACCGGGGCCTGGCGTGGGGGAGCGGGCTGGGTGGTGCCGGCCGCCACCACTCCCGCCCTGCAACGGGCGATGACCCGGGGGGCGGGAGTGCTCCGCTCGTCGGCGACCCTGGCCGCCACCGCGGCCGAACTGGTCGAGCTGAGTGCCGGTCGGGGTACCCCCCGGACCGCCGACTGGGAGGCGACCAACCTGCTGACGGTGGCGAGCGCCCTGATGGCTGCCGCGTACGCCCGGCAGGAGACCCGGGGCTGCCACTGGCGGGAGGACCACCCGGAGGCGGACGAGCGGTGGCACGGCCACCTGGTCGGCGCGATCGGTACGGATAACCAGTTGACCATGCGGTGGGAGGAGACCCGATGAGTGACGGCGCTGCCGCGGCGGCTGGCCTGAGTGTCCGGACGAAAGGGTTGCTGCGGGCGGCCGGACTGGAGCCGGAGCAGGTACGCCGGATCATCGAGACCGCGCTGGTCGAGGATCTGGGTCCGGATCTGCTCGACGTGACCAGCGTGGCGACCATCCCGGCGACCCAGATGGACACCGGCGACGTGGTGGCACGGGCCGACGGGGTGGTGGCCGGGCTGGCCGTGGCCGCCGCCGTGTTCGAACTCGCCGACGAACTGACCGGCTCCGGTCGTACCGTCGCGGTGTCCGTGGTGGCCCGCGACGGTGATCGGGTGGCCCGCGGCGATGTGCTGGCCACGGTGACCGGCCCGACCCGGGTGCTGCTCACCGGCGAACGCACCGCTCTCAACCTGCTGAGCCGGATGTCCGGGGTGGCCACCCACACCCGGGCCTGGGCGGATGCCCTGGCCGGCAGCAAGGCGATGGTCCTGGACACCCGCAAGACCACCCCGGGCCTGCGGGCCCTGGAGAAGTACGCGGTCCGCGCCGGCGGTGGCACCAACAAGCGGATGGGCCTGTACGACGTCGCCATGATCAAGGACAACCACAAGTACGCCGCGGGCGGGATCACCGCGGCCTACCGGCGGGTCCGTGCGGCCTTCCCTGAGGTGCCGGTGCAGGTGGAGGTGGACACCCTCGCCGAGGCGGTGGAGGCGGTCGAGGCCGGCGCCACCTTCCTGCTGCTGGACAACATGCCCCCCGCTCTGCTCACCGAGGTGGTGGCGGCCGTCGGGGACCGGGCCGAGCTGGAGGCCACCGGCGGGCTGACCCTCGCCGACGCCGCCGAGGTCGGGGCGACCGGGGTGGACTACCTCTCCGTCGGTGCCCTGACCCACTCCTCGCCGATCCTGGACATCGCTCTGGACCTGCGTACGGAGTGAGCCCGGCAGGAGCGGCCGTCTAGGCTGCGGGGCGTGCTGCTCTGCATCGACATCGGGAACACCAACACCGTGCTGGCGACCTTCGACGGCGACCAACTGGTGCACTCCTGGCGGATCAAGACCGACGCCCGCTCGACCGCCGACGAGCTGGGGCTGATGTTCCGGGGACTGCTGGCCGGGGACGCCGTCGAGATCACCGGGGTGGCGGCCTGCTCGACCGTGCCGGCCGCCCTGCGCTCGCTGCGGACCATGCTGACCCGCTACTACGGGGCACTGCCTAGCGTGATCGTGGAGCCGGGGGTACGCACCGGCGTGCAACTGGCCATCGACAATCCGAAGGAGGTCGGCGCCGACCGGGTGGTGAACACCCTGGCCGCGTACAGCCTCTACGGGGGGCCCTCGATCGTGGTCGACTTCGGTACCACCACCAACTTCGACGTGATCAGCGGTCGGGGCGAGTTCCTCGGCGGGGCCTTCGCCCCCGGCATCGAGATCTCCTTCGACGCCCTGGCGGCCCGCGCCGCCCAGCTCCGCAAGGTCGAGGCGACCAAGCCGCGTTCGGTGATCGGCAAGAACACCGTGGAGTGTCTCCAGGCCGGGCTCTACTTCGGGTTCGCCGGTCAGGTGGATCGGATCGTCGAGCGGATGGCCGAGGAGATGGGCGAGTTGAAGGCGGTGATCGCTACGGGTGGGTTGGCGCCGCTGGTGCTCAATGAGTGCCGGACGATCACGCATCATGAGCCGATGATCACTCTGATGGGGTTGCGCATGGTTTATGAGCGGAACGTCTGATTGCTCTTTGGGGTTTCCGGGCAGCCCGACCGGCTCCGGGCGGTCAGGCTTGATCCCTGCGCCGGTCGGGCTGCCCGGAAACCCGTCGGTGCGCCGGCTCAGCCGTTCCTTGCGGGCTTGAGGGGGTGTCCGGGCTGCACCGTCTTGGTGGGGTGGGTCATTAGGGGGTGGGCTATCCGGTGATGGGGGGTGGGGGGCTTGAGTACGCTCTGGGCTTGACCCCGCCCGAATTCTCCTTCTGAGGAAGCGTGCCGTGACCCAGCAGAGCCCCGTGCCAGTCGACCCCGCCGACGACCTTCCCGAGCAGATGAAGGTCCGCCGGGAGAAGCGGGAGCGGATGCTCGCCGACGGCGTCGAGCCGTACCCGGTCAGCTTCTCGCGCACCAGCAGCCTCGCCGAGGTGCGGGAGCGCTACGCCGACCTGCCCACGGACACCGCCACCGGCGACCAGGTCTCGGTCACCGGCCGGGTGATCTTCGTACGGAACACCGGCAAGCTCTGCTTCGCCACCCTGCGGGACGGGGACGGCACCGAGTTGCAGGCCATGCTCTCCCTGGACCGGGTCGGCGCCGAGCGGCTGGAGGACTGGAAGCGCCTGATCGACCTCGGGGACCTGGTCGGCATCACCGGCGAGGTGATCACCAGTCGGCGGGGGGAGTTGTCCGTGCTCGCCGAGCAGTGGGCGGTCACCGCCAAGGCGCTGCGCCCGCTGCCGGTGGCGCACAAGCCCCTCAGCGAGGAGGCCCGGGTACGGCAGCGGTACGTCGACCTGATCGTCCGGCCGCAGGCCCGCCAGATGGTGCGTACCCGGGCGACTGCGGTGCGCAGTCTGCGCGATTCGCTGCACGGTAAGGGATTCATCGAGGTCGAGACCCCGATGCTCCAGTTGCTGCACGGTGGCGCGACCGCCCGGCCTTTCGTGACCCACAGCAATGCCCTCGACACCGACCTGTATCTACGAATCGCGCCGGAACTGTTTCTCAAGCGCGCCGTGGTGGGTGGTGTCGAGCGGGTGTTCGAGATCAACCGTAACTTCCGTAATGAGGGCATCGACTCTTCGCACTCACCGGAGTTCGCGATGCTGGAGGCGTACGAGGCGTACGGCGACTACAACACGATGGCCGAGTTGACCCGCAATCTCGTCCAGCAGGCGGCGATCGCGGCGACCGGATCGACCGTGGTGACGCACGCCGACGGTCGGGAGTACGACCTGGGCGGTGAGTGGCGTTCGGTGAGCCTCTTCGGTGTGCTTTCCGAGGCCCTCGGCGAAGAGGTCACCGTCCGCACCGAGCGCGCCCGTCTGGTCGAGTACGCCGACAAGGTGGGGGTCAGCGTCGACCCCAAGTGGGGGCCGGGCAAGTTGGCCGAGGAGTTGTTCGAGGAGTTGGTCGTACCGGGGCTTCAGGCGCCTACTTTCGTACGCGACTATCCGGAGGAGACCAGCCCGCTGACCCGGGGCCATCGCAGTGAGCCGGGTTTGGCGGAGAAGTGGGACCTGTACGTGTTCGGCTTCGAGTTGGCCACCGCGTACTCGGAGTTGGTCGACCCGGTGGTGCAGCGGGAACGGCTGATCGCCCAGGCGCAACTGGCCGCGCGCGGCGACGACGAGGCGATGCGACTCGACGAGGACTTTCTCCGGGCGATGGAGTACGGAATGCCGCCGGCCGGTGGCATGGGAATGGGAATCGATCGACTCCTGATGGCGCTGACCGGGCTGGGAATTCGGGAAACCATCCTGTTCCCGTTGGTTCGCCCCGAGTAGTCGCTGGGAAGCTTCTCGGGTCGTTACCGGATCCTATTGACGGGGCAAGCATCTGGCAGGTTATTGTTGCCCTGCAGATGGCAGTACCAGCCCTGCTCGAAAGGAATGTGGGACGTGGCCAAGCAGATCATTCACAAGCTGGTCGATGACCTGGACGGCGGGGACGCGGACGAGACCGTCAAGTTCGCGCTCGACGGCGTGCAGTATGAGATCGACCTCTCGAGTTCCAACGCCGAGAAATTGCGTGACGCATTCGCGCAGTACATCGCCAACGGCACCAAGGTGGGTCGTGGCGGTGTGGTCGTGGGTGGGCGTGCCGCCCGCGGTCGGGGTGGTGCGACAGCCGACCGTGAGCAGAACAAGGCCATCCGGGCCTGGGCGCGTAAAGCCGGCAAGGACATCTCCGACCGGGGTCGGATCCCCCAGGAAATCGTCGACGAGTACCACGCCAAGGCGGGGCACTGAGACGAACCTGCGAAGGTCATCGGTCGACGCCGGCCCGGAGGAATCTCTGGGCCGGCGTCGCCGTCTCTCGGCCCGGTCGCCCGGCGCGGGCCGGCCCCTCGGCGGGTTCGGGACTAAACCCGAGGGGTCGGACGTTGTCCACAACCGGTGGATGTCTTGTCCACAGCCTGTGGATGGCGTCACCCCTGGATGGTGTCGGACGGGCTGCCGTTCGGTCTCCGGAGCCCCTCCGTGCGCGCTCCGGACGGCTTGTGGCCGCCGGTCGAATTTCGCTCTGCGCGTACAGACCCCCCGCCCGGAACACCCGTTGAGCGCGGAGGGTTGTGCAAAACGACGCGTACCGGGCCCACCGCGCAGACACACGAGGTCAGCCGAACCCGTTCGCGGCGATAGAGTAATGAGGCGCGGACGTCCGTCCCGGGCGCTCGCGCACCGGCCCCGCCGAGAGTCTTGACCACCAAGATCGAGTGCGCACGGCACGTGAGGAGCACGAGGGCATGTTCGAGCGGTTCACCGACCGAGCGCGACGGGTTGTCGTCCTGGCCCAAGAAGAGGCCCGGATGCTCAACCACAACTACATCGGTACGGAACACATCCTGTTGGGCCTGATCCACGAGGGTGAGGGCGTCGCGGCCAAGGCCCTGGAGAGCCTCGGGATCTCCCTGGAGGGCGTCCGCCAGCAGGTGGAGGAGATCATCGGCCAGGGCCAGCAGGCGCCGAGCGGGCACATCCCGTTCACGCCGCGGGCCAAGAAGGTGCTGGAGCTGTCCCTGCGCGAGGCGCTGCAGCTCGGCCACAACTACATCGGCACGGAGCACATCCTGCTCGGCCTGATCCGTGAGGGCGAGGGCGTCGCCGCCCAGGTGCTGGTCAAGCTCGGCGCCGACCTCAACCGGGTCCGCCAGCAGGTGATCCAGCTGCTCTCCGGCTACCAGGGCAAGGAGCCGGCTGCGGCGGGCACCGCCCCGGGTGAGGCCGCGCCGTCGACCAGCCTGGTGCTGGACCAGTTCGGCCGGAACCTGACCCAGGCGGCCCGGGAGGGCAAGCTCGACCCGGTGATCGGGCGCGAGAAGGAAATCGAGCGGGTCATGCAGGTGCTCTCCCGCCGTACCAAGAACAACCCGGTCCTGATCGGTGAGCCCGGCGTCGGTAAGACCGCCGTGGTCGAGGGGCTGTCCCAGAAGATCATCAAGGGCGAGGTGCCCGAGACCCTCAAGGACAAGCAGCTCTACACCCTCGACCTGGGTGCCCTGGTGGCCGGCTCCCGCTACCGCGGTGACTTCGAGGAGCGCCTGAAGAAGGTGCTCAAGGAGATCCGCACCCGCGGTGACATCATCCTGTTCATCGACGAGATCCACACCCTGGTGGGTGCGGGTGCCGCCGAGGGCGCGATCGACGCGGCGAGCATCCTGAAGCCGATGCTGGCCCGGGGTGAGCTGCAGACCATCGGCGCGACCACCCTCGACGAGTACCGCAAGCACCTGGAGAAGGACGCGGCCCTGGAGCGCCGGTTCCAGCCGATCCAGGTGGGTGAGCCCTCGCTGGCGCACACCATCGAGATCCTCAAGGGCCTGCGCGACCGCTACGAGGCGCACCACCGCGTCTCGATCACCGACGCTGCGCTCGTGGCTGCCGCAACTCTGGCCGATAGATACATCTCCGACCGGTTCCTGCCGGACAAGGCGATCGACCTCATCGACGAGGCCGGCGCCCGGATGCGGATCCGCCGGATGACCGCGCCGCCGGACCTGCGTGACTTCGACGAGCGCATCGCCCAGGTGCGCCGCGACAAGGAGTCCGCGATCGACGCGCAGGACTTCGAGCGCGCCGCCCAGCTGCGCGACAAGGAGAAGCAGCTGCTGGGCCAGAAGGCGCAGCGGGAGAAGGAGTGGAAGGCCGGTGACCTGGACGTCGTCAGCGAGGTCGACGACGAGCAGATCGCCGAGGTGCTGGGCAACTGGACGGGCATCCCGGTCTACAAGCTGACCGAGGAGGAGACCTCGCGCCTGCTGCGCATGGAGGACGAGCTGCACAAGCGCGTCATCGGCCAGGAGGACGCGGTCAAGGCGGTCTCGAAGGCCATCCGGCGTACCCGGGCCGGCCTGAAGGACCCCAAGCGCCCCTCGGGCTCGTTCATCTTCGCCGGTCCGTCCGGTGTGGGTAAGACCGAGCTGTCCAAGGCCCTGGCCGAGTTCCTGTTCGGCAGCGAGGACGCCCTCATCCAGCTGGACATGTCGGAGTTCCACGACCGGTACACGGTCTCCCGGCTCGTCGGTGCCCCTCCCGGGTACGTCGGCTACGACGAGGGTGGGCAGCTGACCGAGAAGGTGCGGCGTCGGCCGTTCTCGGTGGTGCTGTTCGACGAGATCGAGAAGGCCCACCCGGACGTGTTCAACACCCTGCTCCAGATCCTGGAGGACGGTCGGCTCACCGATGGTCAGGGCCGGATCGTGGACTTCAAGAACACGGTCATCATCCTGACCACCAACCTGGGCACCCGGGACGTGGCCAAGGCGGTCTCGCTGGGCTTCCAGGCCTCGGAGGACTCCGAGTCGAACTACGACCGGATGAAGCAGAAGGTCAACGACGAGCTCAAGCAGCACTTCCGGCCCGAGTTCCTGAACCGGATCGACGACACCATCGTCTTCCACCAGCTGCGTCAGACGGAGATCCTGTCGATCGTCGACATCATGATCGCCCGGATCGAGACCCAGCTGCGGAACAAGGACATGGGCCTTGAGCTGACTGACAACGCCAAGAAGTACCTGGCTGCCAAGGGCTTCGACCCGGTGCTGGGCGCCCGGCCGCTGCGCCGCACGATCCAGCGCGACATCGAGGACAACCTCTCCGAGCGGATCCTGTTCAACGAGCTGATCCCGGGTCAGATCGTCGTGGTGGACTGCGAGGGGGACCCGAACGACATCGACAAGTCCAAGCTCGTCTTCAAGGGCTCCGATCGCCCGGTCGACGTGCCGGACGCCGTCCCGGCTGATCTCGGTGGCACCGCTACCACCGGTGCGGACGAGTCGGCGGCCTGAGTTCTACCAGCTCACATCAGCGGCGGCCCGGTGGCAGATGCCACCGGGCCGCCGCTTTGCGTACCCCGGGTCGGGCCGCTGCCGCCGGGATTATCAGGTGGTTTGTGCATCTATGGGCGATGTGATGGAGGCTGGCAGCCCGGATCGACCGCCGGGTGGCTGCCGTCACGCTGTGTGAGGGCATGACCGAGCGCCAGGAGCGGTTGTACGAGGGGTAACCGGAGCGGCACTCCACGAACATGCTGCTGCTCGCCAGCGCTCGCCTTGCCGAAGAAGGCCGAGGTGGGCTGCTACTTCCCCCCGACGCGGTTCGCACCCTCCCCTTGCCGGGTGTCGTGTCGATCCCCCGAGATGGAAGGCGCTGACCCATGACGACTCTGATGCAGAAGGCCGCCCTGACCGTCGCCGGTGCCGTCTTCGCCGGTGGCATGGTCGCCGGTCCGACCGCAGCCCTAGCCGCCCCCCAGACCTCCAGCCCACTGGTCGCCGACCACGATCAGGCCAAGGGCGAGCGGCAGCTCAAGGTGCGCTATCAGGCCCAGTCGAACTACTACTACTGCGGCCCGGCCGCGGTGCGCAACGCCCTGACGACGCTGGACAAGGACGTTTCCCAGGACGACCTGGCCCGGGAGATGGGCACTACCGAGCGGGGCACCGACTCCGCGTACGACATCACCAAGGCGCTCAACAAGCGGGTCGGCAAGGAGGTCTACCGCACGGTGGAGGTCCCGGGTCGTTCCGCCGACCGGGCTGAGACCGACCGGCTGCGGGCCGACATCGTCCGCGCGGTCGACGAGGGCCGCGGCGTGGTGGCCAACGTGGCCGGCACCGCGGTCGACCTCAGCGGTCAGACCCACTCCTTCGAGGGCGGCCACTACATCTCGGTGACCGGCTACCGGGACGGCGGCGCCCAGGCGAAGATCGCTGACTCCGCCGACCCCGTGCAGGCCGAGTACTGGATCGACACCGAGGCGCTGGCCGACTGGGTGGCCACCCGCGGCTACTCCGCCTGATCCACCAGCAAGCAGCACCGGGCCGGCCTCCATTGGGAGGCCGGCCCTGTCGCGTCAGAGGGGTTCAGCTCGGCACGGGGGCTGGTGGGCCGTCGCCGATCAGGCGGAAGGAGGCCTCGCCGACCGGCTCGACCAGACCGTCGGTGATCAGGCCGGCGAGGGCCCGGGCCCGTTGCACCTCGTCCGCCCAGACCTGGTCCAGTCGCTGGTGCGGCACCGGACCGGTCGCCTCCCGGAGCACCCCGAGCAGCAGCCCGCGTACCTGGCGGTCGGTGCCCGCGTACCGCTGGGGGCGTCGGGTCGGCCCGGCCGGAGCGACCTGCCCCGAGGCCCGCCAGGCACAGGTGGCCTCCACCGGGCAGGCCGTGCAGCGCGGCGACCGGGCGGTGCAGATCAGCGCCCCCAGTTCCATGATCGCGGCGCTGGCCAGTGCCGCGGCGGCCGGATCGGCCGGCAGCAGTTCCTCGGTCGCGACCAGGTCGGCGGGCCGGGTGGCGGGGCCGGCGTCCGGCTCACCGGCGATGGCCCGGCACACCACCCGGCGTACGTTGGTGTCGACCACCGGGTGCCGCTGGCCGAACGCGAAGGCCGCCACCGCCCTGGCCGTGTACGTACCGACGCCGGGTAGGGCCAGCAACTGGTCCAGGCGGTCCGGCACCTGCCCGCCGTGCCGTTCCACGATCGCCACCGCGCAGTCGCGCAGCCGTACGGCGCGGCGCGGATAGCCGAGCCGTCCCCACATGCGGATGGCCTCGGCCGGGCTGTCCTGGGCCAGGGCGGCCGGGGTGGGCCAGCGCTCCAGCCAGGCCTGCCAGGCGGGCAGCACCCGGACCACCGGGGTCTGCTGGAGCATCACCTCGCTGACCAGGATCGCCCAGGGGGTGACCTCGGGTTCCCGCCAGGGCAGGTCCCGGGCGTTGCGCTCGTACCACCGGCTCACCTGGCCGGCGAATGTCGATTCCGTCATCGCGCCGCTGATGATGTCACGCGCCCAGGTTCCGCCGTTCGGACGCCTCCGGGCGGGCCGTGGCCAGTGGCGATCGACGATCGGGGAGAATGCCCGGATGAACGAGCTCGCGATCACCGTCATCGGCCGGGACCGGCCGGGCATCGTGGCCGACGTCGCCGAGGTGCTCGCTCGGCTCGGGGCCAACCTGACCGACAGCACGATGACCCGGCTACGCGGACACTTCGCGATGACCCTCATCTGCGTCGGTCCGACCTCCGCGGCGGTCGAGGACGCCCTGGGCCCACTGACCGCCGACGGCCAGCTGCTGGCGACCGTACGCGAGGTGCGGCCGGACGGGGAGGCCGCCTCGGCCGGTGAGCGGTACGTGCTGTCGGTGCACGGTGCGGACCGGATGGGCATCGTGGCCGCGATGACCCGGGCGGTCACCGAGGCCGGCGGTAACGTCACCGACCTGAGTACCCGGCTGGCGGGAACCCTCTACGTGGTCGTCGCCGAGGTCGACCTGCCGGCCGGCGCCTCCGACGCCCTGACCGGCCGGTTGGCGCAGGTGGCCGCCGACCTGGGTGTGGAGGTAACTCTCCGTCCCGCCGACCCGGATCTGCTGTGACCGGGCAGACGGGCGGGCCGGAGTCGGACCCGCAGACGGATACCTCGACCGGCCTCGGCGACTGGACCCCGGAACTGGTCGGTGCGGGCCAGGTGCTGCCGGTGGTCTCCGCGCCGCACCCGGCGCTGAGCCGGGCCGGTGACCAGGTCGACCCGACCGCCGAGGAGACCGTACGGCTGGCGGCCGACCTGATCGCCACCATGCGGGTGTCACCCGGCTGTGTCGGCCTGGCCGCCCCGCAGGTGGGGGTGGGTGCGCAGGTGTTCGCGGTGGATGTCACCGGACACCCCAAGGCGGTCACCGTGCACGGCACCTTCGTGCTCTGCAACGCGCGGGTGGTCGAGGCGACCCGGTGGAAGGCGGGCCGGGAGGGGTGCATGTCCGTCCCGGACCTCACCGGGGACGTCAAGCGCGCCAGCCGGCTCGTGGTCGAAGGGGCGCTGCCCGGCAGCGGCAAGCAGATACGCCTGGTGACGGACGGTTTCGAGGCGCGTGCCCTGCAACACGAGATCGACCACTGCTCCGGTCTGCTCTTCCTGGACCGGGTGGCCGGGGCCCACGCGATCTACCAGCGCAAGGTTTACCTCTGAGCCGCCCCTGACAGCACTCAGAGTGACGGGACTGTCGACATTGGAGGGTGGGTTCCGGTGGCTCCGGTACGCCTCGGCGCGTCGTCACCGTCCGTCGCGCATGGCGCCGCTACGGTGGGGGCATCATGCGTCTGACGGTCGGCCCCCTGCCTCCCGCCGTGTACTGGCGGCGTCGCGCCGTCGTGCTCGGCGCGGTCCTGCTCTTCCTGATTGTCCTGCTCTACTCGTGCAACGGTCCGCGTGGCGGCAAAGATGCCACCGGGCAGGGGCAGCCCGATCCGGGCGTCTCCGGCACCCCGGAGCCCACCGGTTCGGTGTTGACCCCGCAGACCGGGTCACCCCCGCCCTCGGGTGACGCCGGTGCCGGCCCGGCCAGCCCTTCCGGCACTCCCTCGCCCGACACGAGCCTGACCAACGATCCGCCGGCCGTCGCCCCGGTGGCCGACGAGGGCACCTGCACGGACACGGAGCTGGCGGTGACCGCCCAGGCCGTGCCGAACCGGGTGGTCCGGGGTGCTGCGGTGGACCTGCACCTGAAGGTCCGTAACCGGGCCGACCGGACCTGCAACCGGGATGTCGGGGCGACCGCCCAGGAGATCTACATCAAGTCCGGTGCCGACGTGGTGTGGTCGTCGGACACCTGCGGCACCGCCGC
Organism: Micromonospora sp. NBC_01739; assembly: GCF_035920385.1. Taxonomy (GTDB): domain Bacteria; phylum Actinomycetota; class Actinomycetes; order Mycobacteriales; family Micromonosporaceae; genus Micromonospora. The sequence continues at coordinate 5,354,295 of NZ_CP109151.1, forward strand.
CGGGTCGGACGTGCAGTCCTTCACCCCGGGCTTCGAGCGCGCCTACCAGGTCGGTTGGAACGGCAAGGACAGCAGCCGGTGCGCCAACGGGCTGGCCAGCGGCGACACCCCGCCGGCCGGCACCTACCAGGTGTTCGCCCGGGTGGGCACCAAGCTGAGTCAGCCGGCCAAGCTCGTGCTCACCGACTGACCTGACCCTCAGACGTACCGCTCCAGGATGGACGCCTCGGCCAGCCGGGACAGTCCCTCGCGTACGCCTCGGGCCCGGGCGTCGCCGACCCCCTCGACGGCCTGCAGGTCCTCCACGGTGGCCCCGAGCAGCCGCTGAAGGCTGCCGAAGTGCACCACCAGCCGGTCCACCACGGTCACCGGCAGTCGGGGCACCTTGGCCAGCAGGCGGAATCCGCGCGGGCTGACGGCCGCGTCCAGCGCGTCGGAGGCAGCCGGGTAGCCGATGGCCTTGGCCACCGAGACCAGGTCGATCAGCTCGGTGGCACTGAGCAGGTCCAGCTCGACCAGGGCCTCGTCCAGGGTGCGGGACTTGCGGCCGGTGGGCAGGTAGTCCCGGATGACCAGGGTGCGGTCCGCGTCCACCCCGGCCATCAACTCGTCCAGTTGCAGGGCCAGCAGTCGACCGTCCGTGCCCAGTTCCACCACGTACCCGGCGATCTCGTCGGCGATGCGGCGGACCATCTCCAGCCGCTGCACCACCGCCACGGCGTCACGTACGGTGACCAGATCCTCGATCTCCAGGGCGGAGAGGGTGCCGGAGACCTCGTCCAGCCGGAGCTTGTACCGCTCCAGGGTGGCCAGGGCCTGGTTGGCCCGGGACAGGATCGCCGCCGAGTCGTCCAACACGTGCCGTTGCCCGTTGACGTAGAGGCTGATGATCCGCATCGACTGGCTGACCGAGATCACCGGGTAGCCGGTCTGCCGGGCGACCCGTTCCGCCGTGCGGTGTCGGGTGCCCGACTCCTCGGTGGGAATGGCCGGGTCCGGCATCAGGTGCACCGCCGCGCGGACGATCCGGGTGCCGTCACTGGACAGCACGACCGCGCCGTCCATCTTGCACAGTTCGCGGACCCGGGTAGCAGAGAACTCCACGTCGAGGGGGAAGCCGCCGGTGCACAGGCCCTCGACCACCTTGTCGTAGCCGAGCACGATCAGCGCGCCCGTCCGGCCGCGCAGGATGCGTTCCAAGCCGTCGCGCAGCGCGGTGCCGGGCGCCATCAGGGCCAGGTTGGCGCGCAGCGGATCGCCGGCGCTGCCGCCCCCGGTCACGCTGATGCTGATCGGACGGGCGGGCGAGCCCACGGCGCCGGTGCGGGCGTGGGGAGTCGCGCCGGCAGGCTTGGTGGTTTCGCGGTCGACTGGCACGGGCACAGTCTACGGACTGCCCTGCGGTGGGTGCTCCTGTGGTTACTGTGATGTGTCATGATCCGCCTGTCCGGTCCCTGCCGGGCGGATCGCCCGGGAACGTGGCATTCATTCCGCCGAGGCCCGAGCCGCAGCCTGAAGGGCTGAACGGACGTTGTCGACCTCGATCACCCGCATCTGTTCCGGCCCGGCGCCGGTGCTGCTCGGCCCGCATCCGGGGGGCACCAGGGCCAGCCGGAAGCCGAGCCGGGCCGCCTCGGTCAGCCGGCGGGGCACCGCACCGACCCGGCGTACCTCCCCGGTCAGGCCGACCTCGCCGATCGCCACCAGGTGGGGTGCGATCGCCAGGTTCAGGCCCCCGGAGGCGACCGCCAACGCGACCGCCAGGTCCGCGGCCGGTTCCACCACCCGGATGCCTCCGACGGTGGCCGCGAAGACCTCCCGGTCGTGCAGGGTCAGCCGCTCGGTGCGGCGCTGGAGCACCGCCAGCACCATCGCCAGACGGGCCGAGTCCAGTCCGGAGACCGTACGCCGGGGGGAGCCGGCAACGGTGGCCCCGATCAGCGCCTGCACCTCGGTGACCAGGGCCCGCCGTCCCTCCATCGCCACGGTCACGCAGGTGCCCGGCACCGGCTCGGCGTAGCGGGTGAGGAACAGCCCGGAGGGGTCGGCGAGGCTGCTGATGCCACCCTCGTGCATCTCGAAGCACCCGACCTCGTCGGCGGCACCGAAGCGGTTCTTCACCCCGCGCACCATCCGCAGCGAGGAGTGCTTGTCGCCCTCGAAGTGCAGCACCACGTCGACCAGATGCTCCAGCACCCGAGGGCCGGCCACCTGGCCGTCCTTGGTGACGTGGCCGACCAGCACGGTGGCGATGCCGCGCTCCTTGGCGACCGAGACCAGCGCGGCGGTGACCGCCCGGACCTGGGTCACCCCGCCGGGCACCCCCTCGGTGCCGGTGGTGGAGATGGTCTGCACGGAGTCGAGCACCAGCAGGCCGGGCTTGACCGCGTCGAGGTGACCCAGCACCGCGGCCAGGTCACTCTCGGCGGCCAGGTAGAGCTGCTCGTGCAGGGTGCCCATCCGCTCGGCGCGCAGCCGCACCTGACTGACGGACTCCTCGCCGCTGACCACCAGCGAGGGGCTGCCCGCACCGGCCGCCCACTGCTGGGCCACGTCGAGCAGCAGGGTGGACTTGCCGACCCCGGGCTCACCGGCGAGCAGCACCACCGCCCCCGGCACCAGCCCGCCACCGAGCACCCGGTCCAGCTCGCTGACCCCGGTGGGTCGGGCCCGGGCCGGTGCCGCGCTGATGGTGGCGATCGGTCGGGCCGGCTCGGCGGGCATCCGGGAGCTGACCACCCGCCCGGAGACCGTGGGACCGGTGACGGTGCACTCGACCACCGAACCCCATTCGCCGCATTCCGGGCAGCGCCCCACCCACTTCGGTGGCTGGTGGCCACAGGCGTCGCACTCGTACGCGGGTCGGGGCTCACGGGCGGAGGCCTTGCCGCGCCCACCGGTGCCGCCTCGGGCCGGAGTCGATCGGGAGATGCTCACCCCAGCGACGCTAACCCCCGGGTATGACGACGGCGCCGCCGGCATGGGGTCACCACGCCGACGGCGCCGCACGATCGGGCGGATTGGCTACCGCCCCGGGGCTTTCTAGTGGCCGCCTTCACCCTCGTACTCGGTGTGCCGCTCGATGATCGGCGAGGGCGGCGGCGGCGGGGTGAGCGGCACGGCCACCGGTGCCGGGCTGGTGATCTGGTCGCCACCACCGAAGTCGAAGTTGAGGGTGATGTTCTGACCGGCGAGCGCGGCCACGTTCAGCCCGATCAGCTGGAGCACCCGGTCACCCTCGGTGTTCAGCTGCACGTAGCTCAGCGGCGGGATCTCGATGCGGGCCGGCTGGTTGGTCGGCGACGAGGTCGGCTCCGGCGACGGCGAGTCGTCCGGGGAGGCGGAGTCGTCCGGGGACGGGGAGCTCGACGGGGAGGGGGAGCCGGTCGGCGAGGGGCTGCCGGTCGGGGTCGGGCTGGTCGCCGCGCGGACCGTGGTGAGCACCACCTCGCGGGCGTCCGGCGAGGTCACCGTCACGGTGATCGGCTCGTGGGTGTCGTTGTAGAAGACCGCGTTCAGCACCGCGTTGTCGCCGGGGCGGTAGCCCTCGACACCGGGGTAGTCGACCAGTACGCCCAGCACGCCGTACTTGCCCTCGGTGCTCTTGAGGTTGATGCCCTGCACCGACGGCACCTTGTTGGCCGTCTCGGAGATCTGGCCGGCGCCGCACCCGGACAGCAGCAGCGCCGCTGCCGCCGCGATCCCGGGCAGCAGTACGGCAGCTCGCCGGGAACCCCTGATCGAGCGCGTCACGTCGGTCCTCCTCGTCACGATCACACCCGGCTACGCCGCCGGACCCGCTGGCCATGCCCGCGCAGACCGCGCTCCAGGGTAGTTGGAGCTGATCGTGGCACGCACGCCGACCCGGGGCAGCCACCTGCCCGGGTGAGGTTTCAGACCAGCCGACCGCTGGTGACCAGCAGTACGACGTCGAGCAGGGCCACCAGCATCATCGCCCGGAAAGCGGCCACCGGACGGGTGCCGGCGCGTTGGGCGGCGCGGCCGGCGTACCCGGCGGAAATGGTGATCATCACGGCGGCGACGATCGCCGCCAGGCCCACTCCCGAGGGGGGCCCGGGGGGCCCGAACACCAGGGTGCCGGTGGCCGCCGTCAGCAGGCCGACGGCGGCCCACCGGCTGCCCGCCGGACCCAGCCGGTGCGGCAGCCCGCGTACCCCGGTGCGGGCGTCGTCCGCGAAGTCCGGCAGCACGTTGGCGAAGTGTGCCCCCGCCCCCAGCAGGGCGGCGGCGGCGACCAACCAGACCGGCGGGGCCGGTGCCTCGGGTCGGGCCAGCACCACGAAGGCGGGCAGGCTACCGAAGGAGATCGCGTACGGCAGCACCGAGATGGCGGTGAACTTCAGCGGCCAGTCGTAGAGCAGGGCCGAGACCAGCCCGACGGTCGCCCATCCGGCGGCCACCGGTGTGGTGGTCAGGGCCAGGGCCACCGTGGTGACGGCGGCCACCGCCGCGGCCACCCCCACCAGGCGGCGGCTGACCAGCCCGGTCGCCACGGGTTTGTCGGTCCGCCCGACCAGGGCGTCCCGGTCGGCGTCGACCAGGTCGTTGGTCCAGCCGACCGCGAACTGACTGGCCGCCACGGTCAGCGCCACCGTGGCGATGCCCCCGGGTGGATGACCGGTGCCGGCGGCGAGCAGGGCGGCCACTGTGGTGACTGCCGCCGTAGGTTCCGGATGGCTCGCCCTGACCAGCCCTAACACCGTCGACGACATAACGGAAGTCTGGTCGTTACCCGCGAGTCGTGCCACGCTCGGTGACATGCGTGATGCCGGCTTGAGCCTGCCCCGCAACGATCCACGTCAGTACGACGAGCTGGCCGACGAGTGGTGGCGGCCGGACGGCGTCTTCGCCATGCTGCACTGGCTGGCCGAGGCCCGGGCGATGCTGGTGCCACCGGCCACCCGTCCCGGAGCCATCCTGGTCGACCTGGGTTGCGGCGCCGGCCTGATGGCTCCGCATCTGGTCGGCAAGGGCTACCGGCACATCGGGGTGGACCTGACCCGTTCGGCCCTGAGCCAGGCGGCCGACCACGGCGTGACCGTGGTCAACGGTGACGCCATGGCGGTGCCCCTGGCCGACGGCTGCGCCGATGTGGTCACCGCCGGTGAGCTGCTGGAACATGTCCCGGACTGGCGGGTGACGGTAGCCCAGGCCTGCCGGCTGCTGCGCCCCGGCGGCCTGCTGGTGGTGGACACCCTCAACGACACCCCCCTGAGCCGGCTGGTCGCCGTCCGGATCGCCGAGCGGCTGCCCACCGTGCCGCGTGGCATCCACGACCCACGGTTGTTCGTGGACGATCGTGAACTGGTGGCCGAGTGTGCCCGGCACGGAGTGGACCTGCGGGTCCACGGTGTCCGGCCGGGGGTGCCCGGCCTGCTGCGCTGGCTGGTCCGCCGGGCGCGCGGCCGGGCCACCGCACCCGGGCAGGCCCCGCGCATCGTGCCGACCGGCTCGACGGCCGTGCTCTACCAGGGACGCGGGGTACGCGACGGGTAGCGGAACTCCACGGGGGTATGACGATGGTCGAGGAGGGTGCCATGAAGGTGCGTCAGCGGATGGATCGTCGACCCGGTGTGGAGCGCCGGCATGGGTGACGGGGTGGCCGAGGCCCGGAGGTTGGCACCCCGGTTGGCGGCCAGGGCCGCCGGACACGACCGGGAGGGCTCCTTCCCGGCCGAGGACTTCGCCGATCTGCGTTCGGCCGGACTGTTCGGGCTGATGGTGCCCGAGGCTCTGGGGGGCTCCGGTGCCACCTTCGCCCAGTACGCGGCCGTCGCCACCGAGCTGGCCCGGGGCAACGGGGCCACCGCCCTGGTGTTCAACATGCACGCCTCCGTCACCGGGGCCCTGGGGGCGGTGACCGAGGAACTGGCCGAGGCTCTCGGCGTACCGCAGGAGGCACTTGCCGCCCGGAACCGGCTGCTGCGGGCGGCGGCCGAGGGGGCCTGGTACGCCGTGGCGATGAGCGAACGCGGGGCCGGGGCCCGGCTGTCGCAGCTCAGCACGGTGTACGAGGCGGTCGAGGGCGGCTGGCGGATCAAGGGCAGCAAGACCTTCTGCTCCGGCGCCGGGCACGCCGACGGCTACCTGGTGGCCGCCCGCAGCGCCACCGACCCCTCACTGGTCTCCCAGTTCCTGGTCCCGGCGGGCGAGGGCATCACCGTCGAGCCGACCTGGGACTCCCTGGGCATGCGGGCCACCGCCTCACACGACCTGCACCTGGACGTGACCGTCCCGACCGACCGGCTGCTCGGCGGGGTGGAGGGGCTGGCCCTGGTGGTGGCCCAGCTCATGCCGCACTGGCTGGTGGCCAGCTACGCCGCCGTCTATGCAGGGGTGGCCCGGGCCGCGGTGGAGGCGGCGGCCGAACACCTGAACGCCCGGGACCTGGCCGGCCTGCCGGCGGTACGCGCCCGCCTGGGCCGGGCGGACGCCGCCGTGGCGGCAGCCCAGTTGACGGTGGCCGAGGCGGCCCGGCGGGTCGACGAGGCGCCCGGTGACGCCGAGACCAACCGGTGGGTGTGGCGGGCCAAGCTGCTGGCCGGTACGACCGCCGCCGAGGTGGCCGCCGCCATGCTGGAGGCGGCCGGTACCTCCGCCACCCGACGTGGCCATCCTCTGGAGCGGCTCTACCGGGATGCCCGGTGCGGATCGCTGCATCCGGCCACCTCGGACGTCTGCGCGGACTGGCTGGGGGTCGCCGCTCTCGGCGGTGACCCGGACCGTGCGGGATCGGCCCCTCGTTGGTGAGGGTGGAAGTCGTCCGGAGCAGGGGGAGGGAGCAGCCGTGTCGGTACCGGTGATCGCGGGCCTGGGCACGGCTTCGCCGCCCTCGGCCCACCAGGACGAGTTGTGGGAGCGGTTCTTCTCCCGGCACTACTCCGGCACCACCCGTGCCCTGGCCCAGCGGATCTTCGCGAACTCCGGGGTGGAGCGGCGCCAAGCCGCCGTCAACCCCCTGATCGAGGATGTCTCCGACTGGCCGACCGAGCGGCGGATGCGCCGCTACCAGGTGGAGGCGTTGCCGCTGGGCAAGGAGGCGGTGGGTAGGGCGCTGACCTCGGCGGGGCTGGCCGCCGGTGACATCGGGCTGTTCGTCGTCTGTTCCTGCACCGGGTACGCCACCCCGGGGTTGGACATCCTGCTGGCCCGGGATCTGGGCATGGCCCCGTCGACCCAGCGGATGTTCGTCGGCCATATGGGCTGCTACGCGGCGCTGCCCGGGCTGGGAGCGGCGAGTGACTTCGTGACCGCCCGGGGGCGGCCGGCGCTGCTGCTCTGCACCGAACTGACCAGCCTGCACCTGCAACCGTCGTCGGCCCGGGTGGACACCCAGCAGATCGTCTCGCACGCCCTCTTCTCGGACGCGGCCGTCGCCGCGGTGCTGGTGCCCGGGGGCCGGGGGTACGCCGTGCGCGCGGTCACCTCGGTCACCGACTCCTCCACCGCCGACCACATGACCTGGGACGTGACCGACACCGGGTTCCGGATGGGGCTGTCCCCCAAGGTGCCGCAGGTGCTGTCGACCCATGTCCGGGGCTTGGTGGATGAGCTGTTGGCCGGGCACGGCTCCACCCTGTCCGAGGTGGACGGCTGGGCGGTGCATCCGGGTGGGCCCCGGATCCTGACCGTGGTGGAGCGGGAGCTGGCCCTGGCCCCGACCGCCTTGGCCGCTTCCCGGCAGACCCTGGCGGAGAACGGCAACTGCTCGTCCCCCACGGTGCTGCTGATTCTCGACCGGCTGTTGCGGTCCGCCCCGTCGCCGCGTCGGGTGGTGATGCTGGCCTTCGGACCCGGATTGACCCTTTACGCGGCGCTGTTGGAGCAGCACGCCTGAGGCGCTCCGAGGGCTACCCTTCAGGGGTGGACGTCGATTCCCTCTATCGCCTGCGGGGGGCCCTGCTCACCGGGGTGGGGGTCATCGCGCTGGTTGCCGGCGGCTGGTGGTGGCGGGGGGAAGCCCCGGCGGGGTCCGAGGCCTCGACGGCTCCCCCGCTGGCCGCTGACTGGCAGGAGTCGGCCGCCTCCGCGCGCTACGACATGGCACCGGCCGGCAGCAGGGTGATGGTGGACCCGCGTACCGGGCGGGTGGTGGGGTACGCCACCGAGAGCTCGGGGGATCGTGGGATGGCCCGGGAGGGGGGCCGTGGGGCGGTGGTGTGGACCGATCGCGCGTCGCTCAGCGCGGGCAGCGCCCTGGTCCGGGAGGCCCGGCTGACCCGCGGCGAGCGAAATCTGCTGATCTTCAGCTGCACCGGTCCGGGTGAACTGCTGGTCACCGTCATCGGCGCCCGGGCGGCCGACCCCCTGACGGTGGGCTGCGACGGCACGGTGATCACCACGGAGATGACCGGCACCGGCGCCCCGGTGACGGTCTCCTTCTCCACCGCCGGTGCGGCCTCGCTGATGCTGTTGGCCCGCCTGATCGACCCCTCCTGAGGGGTACGGCTCAGCCCGCCAGGGTGGCCAGTTCATGCTGGTAGTCGGTGACCGAGCCGACCTCGCTGACCACCAGGGCGATCCGGCCGGTGCGGTCGGCCAGCAGGGCGGTCACCGTGTCAGGGCGGGCCGGCAGGTGCAGGAAGGCCCGCAATCCGCCGGCCGGGTCACCGAGAGCGCGTACCTGGGTGCCGGCCGGTGCCGCTGGTGGGCTCTGCGCGCCGACCGTGACCACGGTGACCCCGACCGGGGCCGCCGCGACCGCCTCGATGACCCGGTGCGGGCAGGCACACCCGTCCACCAGCAGCACCAGCGCCGGCAACAGCCCGCGCAGCGGCACCGGCGACTGCCCGGCGTCGACGAGATCCAAGGCGGGCAGGGCCCGGCCGATGAACTGCGCGGGCGCGGGGTCCGGCCCGGCCGCGGCCGGCTCGGGAGTGCCCCGCCCGGCCCGCGGCCAGGTGACGGTCACCAGCCCGGCGACCGCGGCGATCACCGCCACCAGCAGCAGCACCACCGGTAGGGCGGAGGGTGGCCACCGGCGGGGGCGGTTGGCCATCCGCAGCTCGCGGCGGAGCTGTTCGGCCTCCTCGGCCAAGGCGGAGGCATCATCCGGTACGACCACCCGGCCCCACTCCGGCGGGAGGTCGGGCAGCCCGGGACCATCGGCGTCAGGCTTGCCCATGACGACCCCCTGGTGCTCACGGGTGCGCGGACAGTGGCCTCTCCAGCGTCCCGCACTGGGCCCGGTCTCGCTACCGCTGCCCACACTCGGGTACGGCGAGATATCATGGGGTGGATGCGTAGCCCTTGATCTCCTGGCACTCGATCTCCGAGACCTCGGTCAGGGATCTCGTGGCTCGGGATCTTGATCACCGAGTTACTTGATCTTTGACGTGGGCCTAATCGTGGCATGGGGGTATTGGTCCACCGAAAATTGATCATTACTTGGTCGATCATTGACGGCTGCGCTGGTGATCACGGCGTTTTCGTCGTCCATGTCGGGGGGTCATCTCCAGATTACAGAGCGTGTTTGAATCATCGACTCGGTCATCTGTCAAGCCGAAGAAATACCTCTCACACGGCCCCTGAGCTGCGCCAACGGTCAGGACAGCGGTGAGACATCGGTGCCTGAGCGTGTTACCCTAGACACAGCGAAAGGGGTTTCGAACCTATGGTTTTCAGTGTCGGCGAGACCGTTGTTTACCCCCACCACGGGGCCGCACTCATCGAGGCAATCGAGACTCGGGTCATCAAGGGCGAGCCCAAGCAGTACCTCGTCCTGAGGGTCGCGCAGGGTGACCTGACGGTCCGGGTGCCTGCCGAGAACGCCGAGATCGTGGGTGTGCGCGAGGTGGTCGGCGAAGAGGGTCTTGGCAAGGTCTTCGACGTTCTCCGGGCTCCGCACACCGAGGAGCCGACCAACTGGTCGCGACGTTACAAGGCGAATCTGGAGAAGCTGGCCTCCGGCAACCCGCTGAAGGTGGCCGAGGTCGTCCGCGACCTGTGGCGCCGGGAGCGGGAGCGGGGCCTTTCCGCAGGTGAGAAGCGCATGCTCGCCAAGGCCCGCGACATTCTCGTCGGCGAGGTGGCGTTGGCCGAGAAGAGCACCAAGGACGAGGCGGAGACGCTGCTCGACAAGGTGCTGACCGAGGCCTAGTCCGCACAGCATCGTCGTACCCACTTCGTAGCGAAGAAACCATCGAGGACCGCGACGTGACCGCGCAGCTGAATCCGCGCGGTGACGTCGCGGTCCTCGTGCCTGCGGCCGGTGCCGGGGTACGCCTCGGCCCGGGCCGACCCAAGGCACTGCGGCTGCTGGCCGGGGAGCCGCTGCTGGTGCACGCGGTCCGCCGACTGGCAGCCGCTTCCTCGGTGCACACCATCGTGGTGGCCGCCCCGATCGCGGAGGTCGCGGCCGTGGGTGACCTGCTGGCCCCGATCGCCCCGGTGACGGTGGTGCCCGGCGGGGCCGAACGGCAGGAGTCCGTGGCCGCCGCCCTGGCCGCCGTACCGGCCGGACCGGACATCATCCTGGTGCACGACGCGGCCCGGGCGCTGATCCCGCCCGCCCTGGTGGAGTCGGTGGCCGCTGCGGTGCGCTCGGGGCACGAGGCGGTGATCCCGGTCCTGCCGGTGGTCGACACGATCAAGGAGGTCGACCCGGGGGAACTGGTACTCGGCACGGTCGACCGTCGGGCCCTGCGGGCGGTGCAGACCCCCCAGGGCTTCCGCCGCTCCGTGCTGACCGCCGCCCACGCCGCCGCCGGTGACGCGTTGACGGATGACGCCGGGCTGGTGGAGAAGCAGGGGGTGCCGGTGTTCTGCGTTCCCGGGTCGGACCTCGCTCTGAAGATCACTCGACCCTTCGACCTGGCCCTGGCCGAGCACCTGCTGGCTACCGGGCTCTGACGCGTACCCTCGAATCATGATCGTTCCTAGGGTGGCCATCGGCACGGACGTGCACGCCTTCGCCGCCGGCCGACCCTGTTGGGTGGCCGGCCTGCACTGGCCGGACCAGGACGGTCTGGCCGGGCACTCCGACGCCGATGTGGTCGCGCACGCCGCCTGCAACGCCCTGCTCTCCGCCGCCGGGCTGGGCGATCTCGGCGCCAACTTCGGGGTGGACCAGCCGGAGTGGGCCGGGGCCAGCGGAGTACGTCTGCTGGTCGAGTCCGCCCGCCGGGTCCGCGCCGCCGGCTTCACCATCGGCAACGTGTCCGTGCAGGTCGTGGGGGTACGACCCAAGATCGGCCCCCGTCGGCAGGAGGCCGAGCGGGTGCTGTCGGAGGCGGTGGGCGCCCCGGTCACCCTCTCCGCGGCCACCACCGACGGGCTGGGCTTCACCGGCCGTGGCGAGGGACTCGCCGGCATCGCGGTGGCCTTGGTGTACGCCCAACCGACCGCCTAGGCTCGCGCGATGTCCGCCGACGTTCCCGCCGACCCGCCCACCGCCGACGGCTACCTGCAACGCGCCACCCTCCTCGCCGAGCTGGGCCGCTACGACGAGGCCGTCGACGAACTCGGTTTCGCGCTGGCCCTGGATCCCGCACACCCGCCGACCCTGGCCATGCTCGCCCGGGTGCACCTGGCCGCCGAACGGCCCCTTGAGGCGCTGGCCGCCGCCGAGTCCGCCGTCGCCGCAGCCCCCGGACAGATCCCCCCGCTGGTGCTGCGTGGTCTGGCCCTCGGTGATCTGGAACGGTACGGCGAGGCCGCGCGTACCGCCGACGAGATCCTGGCCCTGGGCCCGCAGGACGCGTACGCCCAACGCAGCGGGGCGGCGATCCTGGCCGGCTCCCGCAACGGCCAGCCGGCGTTGAACGCCGCCTGGCACGCCGTGGAGTTGGCACCGCAGGAGCCGCAGGGGCATCTGGTGCTCGGTCTGGTGGCGGCGAACATGCGGATGTTCGATCTGGCCGAGCGGGCCTACCGGGAGGCGTTGCGGCTGGACCCGAGGCTGGCCGAGGTGGGCGAGGAGGTCGGGGTACTGCGGTTGGAGCAGCGCCGGTGGACCACCACCCTGGAGCGGCTGGCCGAGGCGGCCGTGCCGATCCTGCCGCCGACCGAACCCCGCCCGGCCGAGGGTCCCCGCCCGGAGCAGACTCCGGGTGATCCGGGCAACCCCGACGACCAGGCGCTCCCGCCCACCGGCCCGGGCGGGCAGCCGGGCTGGTCGACGGAGGAGCCGACCAGGTCGGGTGGCCCGGTGGCGGCCGGACGGGCCGACACGGGTCCGTTCGCCGCGCGTCGCCCGGTACCGGCGGCGCTGCGGCAGTTGGTGCTCTGGGGGACCGGCTGGTCGATCGTCGCCGCCCTGGTGATCGCCTGCTCGGCCGGCACCGGTTCCGGGTTCTCCCGGCTCATGGCTCTGCTGGCCGCCATCGGTGGGGCGATCGTGATCCGGCGGCACACCTCCCGGTTGCCCGGTCTGACCCGGACCGTGTTGCCCGTCCTGCGGCGAACCGACCGTCCGTTGGCCCTGGCCGTGTACGCGGCCCCGGCTGGCCCCGCGTTGATCCTGCTCTACGCCCTGATCGGTACGCCCTGGCCGCTGGTGTTGGCCATCGGCATCGCCACGGTCGCCCAGTTGGCGATCGTCACCCGCCCGGTCGCCTGAAGCCCCGCTACCGGGGCGGGCAGCGGGGCTTCAGAGGGTTGACAAGGGGCCCTCCGGTCAGCGGCGGGACCAGGTCCAGGCGTACGCGTCGTCCTCGCAGTCCGCTGCCGCGTCGCACAGGTCCAGCGGGCGGAAGGTGTCGACCATGACGGCCAACTCGTCGAAGAAGTCGACCCCGATCGAGCGTTCCGCCGCCCCGGGCTGGGGGCCGTGGGTGAAGCCGGAGGGGTGCAGGGAGATCGAACCCTGTTCGATGCCGGAACCGCGCCGCGCCTCGTAGTTGCCGCCGGTGTAGAAGAGCATCTCGTCGGAGTCGACATTGTGGTGGTGGTACGGCACCGGGATGGCGTCCGGGTGGTAGTCGACCTTGCGGGGCACGAACGAGCAGATCACGAAGTTCGGGCCCTGGAAGGTCTGGTGCACCGGTGGCGGCTGGTGGATCCGGCCGGTGATCGGCTCGAAGTCGTGGATGGAGAAGGCCCACGGGTACAGGTGACCGTCCCAGCCGACCACGTCGAAGGGGTGGTTGGCGTAGACGTGACGGGTCCAGCCACGACGGTGGCGGACCAGCACCTCCACGTCGGTCTCCTCGACCAGCAGCGGCGCGTCCGGCCCCCGGACGTCCCGCTCGCAGTACGGGGAGTGCTCCAGGAACTGGCCGCGTACGGACAGGTAGCGCTTGGGTGGGCCGATGTGCCCGGAGGCCTCGACGGCCAGTAGCCGGGTGGGGGTGTCGCCGGTGGGCACCAGTCGGTGCACCGTCGAGGTGGGGATGACCACATAGTCCCCGGCCACCGCGTCCAGTACGCCGAAGGTCGACTCGACCCGCAGGTTGCCCGACTCGACGTACAGGCAGTGGTCGCCGGTGGCGTCACGGAACAGCGGGGAGGGCTGGTCGGCCAGCACGTAGGCGATTCGTACGTCGTCGTTGGCGAGCAGGTAACGCCGGCCCAGGATCGGGTCGGCCCCGGCGCCGTCGAGTTTGTGGGTGCGCAGGTGCCGGGGCTTGAGCGGCAGGTTGGGCACCCGGGTCACGGCGGGCGGGGTGAACTCCTCCGCGGCGACGATCGCGGTGGGGGCGTACCGGTGGTAGAGCAGGGAGGAGTCGGAGGAAAAGCCCTCCTGGCCCATCAGCTCCTCGGTGTAGAGGCTGCCGTCGGGCTGCCGGAACTGGGTGTGGCGTTTGCGTGGCAGTTCGCCGACGCTGCGGTAGTACGGCATGTCGCCTCCCGGTCACCAGCTTGGTGCGTCCGATTATCGGACGCTGTTGTCCGCTCCTTGTAGCGTCCCGTACATTCTTGTCTCGTGTCAACGCAGCTGCCCGCACTCGTCGCCGGTCTGGTCGACGATGCCGCCGTCTTCCCGCCGGGCAGCGCCGCGCTGCCCGACGCCGTGACCGCCCACCGAGGCCATCGCTCCGCCTGGTACGCCGACCTCGTCGGCCCGCTGCTGCTGCCCGCGTCGAAGGTGGTGGCGGGCGAGCTGGACGGTCTGATCGACCCGGCCGAGGGCTTCGTGATCGGGCTGATCGGCGACACCGGCCTCGACCGGCTGCCCTTTGCGCTGTCGTTCCCGCCTCCGCTCGGGGTGACCGTCCGACAACTGGAGGCGCCGGTCGCCAAGCGCGGCGAGGACCCGCAGCCCGGTCTGGGCGAGCTGATCACGCTTACCGAGCGGTTGGACGGCGTGGCCGCTTTCGCGGAGATCCCGTTGACCTTCGGGCTGATGTCCGCCCTGGACACCCTGGCCGAAGCGAGATCCCGTGGCCTGCCGGTGGCGGCCAAGTTCCGTACCGGAGGGCTGGCCGCCGAGCTGTTCCCGAGCCCGGCCGAGCTGGCCGCGGTCATCTGCGCCTGTCGGGACCGGGAGGTGCCGTTCAAGCTGACCGCCGGGCTGCACCACGCGGTGCGCCACCTCGACCAGGAAACCGGCATCACCCACCACGGCTTCGCCAACGTGCTCGCCGCGACCCTGGCCGCCACCGAGGGCGCCGGGGTGGAGGCGGTGACCGAACTGCTCACCGTCCGCGACGAGCGACCCCTGGTGCAGCAGCTCGACGGCCGGCACGACCTGGGGCGTCCGCTGTGGGTGGGCTTCGGCTCGTGCAGCATCGTGGAACCACTTACCGATCTGATCCGGCTGGGGCTGGTGAACGGGGGATATCAGGCATGACCGCGCAACAGAGCTGGGTGCCCGGGGCGCAGGAGTCCGGCTTCGGGATCCACCACCTGCCGTACGGGGTGTTCCGGGTCGGCGAGGGGCAGCCGCGCATCGGCGTACGCATCGCCGACCTGGTGCTGGACCTGACCGCCGCAGAGGAGGCCGGCCTGGTGCTGGCCGGTGGGGCGCTGGGCCAGCCCACCCTGAACACCTTCCTGGCGCTGGGCCGCCCACAGTGGACCGCGGTCCGCCAGCGGATCACCGAACTGCTCACCGACCCGGCCCACCGCCAGGCCGTGGAGCCGCTGCTGGTGCCGCTGGACCAGGTGCGGATGGAGCTGCCCATCGAGGTCGCCGACTATGTGGACTTCTACTCCTCCGAGCAGCACGCCTCCAACGTCGGGCAGATCTTCCGGCCCGGCCAGCCGGCCCTGCTGCCCAACTGGAAGCACCTGCCGATCGGCTACCACGGCCGCGCCGGCACCGTCGTGGTCTCCGGCACCCCGGTGGTACGCCCGCAGGGTCAGCGGCCGAGCAAGGAGGGGCCGGTCTTCGGCCCGTCCGCCCGGCTGGACATCGAGGCCGAGGTCGGGTTCGTGGTCGGGGTACCCAGTCCGCTCGGCTCCCGGGTGGCTGCGGCCGACTTCGCCGAGCACGTCTTCGGGGTGGTGCTGGTCAACGACTGGTCGGCCCGGGACATCCAGGCGTGGGAGTACCAGCCCCTGGGCCCCTTCCTGGGCAAGTCCTTCGCCACCTCCATCGCCGCCTGGGTGACCCCCCTGGAAGCGCTGGGGCACGCCCAGGTCGCCGCCCCGCCGCAGGATCCTGCGGTCCTGGACTACCTGCGCGACGAGCCGCATCTAGGACTGGACCTGCGGATGACCGTGCACTGGAACGGCGAGCAGGTCAGCCGGCCGCCGTTCGCCCAGATGTACTGGACTCCGGCCCAGCAGTTGGCCCACCTGACCGTCAACGGCGCCTCCCTGCGTACCGGTGACCTCTACGCCTCCGGCACCGTCTCCGGTGATCGGCGGGACCAGGTCGGCTCGTTCCTGGAGCTGACCTGGGGCGGGGCCGAGCCGGTGACCGTCGGGGGAGAGGAGCGCACCTTCCTGCTGGACGGGGACACCGTGACCATCACCGCCACCGCCCCCGGCCCGGAGGGCACCACCATCACCCTGGCCGAGGTCACCGGCACGATCGCGGCAGCCGGCTGACTTCATCCCGACAGCCAGCCCCTTGTCGCACCGGCTGTGCGATCAAGGTCGGGGGCCCGTCTCGTTGATCGCCTCGGAATTCGTCGCCACGCGGCACCCGGCCGACCGGAACCCGGTCGGCCGGGTAGCGGGCGGCATGTCGAAGCCGAGGGAGATGACGACGATGCACGATCTCGTGGGTGCGGTGTGGCGGACCAGCAGCCGCTCCAATGACCAGGGCCTCTGTGTGGAGGTGGCCGACAACCTGGCCCGCCACGGCGTGGTGGGGGTACGCGACTCCAAGGACCAGGGCGGGCCGTTGCTGGTGGTCAGCACCCGGGTCTGGCGCGCCTTCGTCGGTGCGGTCCGCGAGGGCGACCTGGCCCGCTGAGGACCCCAGGGTCTCCGGGGCGGCAGCCCTGCCCCGGGGCCCGCACCGCGTGATCTTCTCGCGCCGACCACCCCGCAGCGGGGCCTGACCGCAGCTCCGGGGTCGTTCCGACCGGTGGGTAGGGTGCCGGGCGGGGAGGTACGGCATGGGGTGGACGAGCAGTCGGCGGCGGATCGTGGCCGCGGTGGCGGCGACCGGGGTGGCCGGGACGCTGGCGCTCGTGGGATACCGGGTCCTGGCCCCGGCCGAGGTCAGCACCCCGGCCCGGGTCGACTATCCCGCCCTGAGCCGTCCGGAACCGCGGGTGGTGGGTCGGCTGCCGGTCGCCCCGTTGATCGTCGACGGTCGACTGCGGGTGTACGCGGCCGAGCGTCAGGTCTATGCCGATCAGCCGGCCGACGGGCGGCACCGCAGCACCCCCTACTGGTCGTACCGGCGTTGGCCGGCGACCCTGGACGCGGTGGTGGCCAGCGGCACTACCGTGGTCAGCCGATGGTCCGACGGTGACCTGGTGGCCCTGGACGCGCGTACCGGGGGGGTCGCCTGGCGCGCGCAGGGGCCGGAACCGGAGGGCAAGCGCAGCACCCGACGCACCGGGAGCGAGGTCGTCTGGCAGCCGCCGGGTCTCTCCGTGATCAGGACGGCCGAGGGCCGGGAGGCGGTGGTCAGCTCCGGGGCGGGCGAGGTGCGGGCCGTGGACCTGGCCGACGGGGGCCAACTGTGGCGGGCCGAGGTGGGGCGTGGTTGCCGGGAACCGATCGGCGGCAGCACCAGCGGCCAACTGCTCAGCCTGGACCGCTGCGCCGGACCGACCGTGGTCGAGTTCCGGGATGCGGGGACCGGGGTGGTGGCCGCCCGGTGGCGTCCCCCGGAGGCCGGCGAGGAGCTGACCGCGAACCTGATCGGCTGCCTTCCGACCGGCTGCGCCGGGTTGCGTACCGCCGGTCCGGGTGACGGGGCGGCCCGGGGCTGGCTGCTCGGCTCCGGGGAGCCGGTGGCCGCTGCGGCGCTGGACGGCACGGAGGTAGAACTGCTCGACCGGATGGCCGTGACCCTGGCGGAGGGTGTGGTGGTGGGCCGGGCGGTCCGCGACGGCACCGAACTCTGGCGGACCCCGGTGGGGCCGGGGCGGTTGATCGCGGTCCAGCCCGGCCGGGTGCATCTGGTGACCGAGGAGAATGAGCTGGTCACCCTGGAGCCGGCCACCGGCCGTCAGCTGTCCCGGTTCGTGCTGAATGTGGGCGCCGACGGCACCGGATGGGTGCCGGGCCGGGCGTACGCGGTCGACGGATACCTGGCGGTGGAGCGGCTGCGGTCCCCGGTCGACCCGGAGGCCGACGATCACGGCTACTACTTCACCTCTGAGCCGTTGATCCTGGCGGCGACCTAGCCCGAATCAGCGGTAAATCGGACAAAAGCCGCGTAAGCTGTCTTTCATGGGCTTCCGGGCCGGTCCGCAGGGGGATGGCGGACCGGCCCGGCTCAGCTCCACGCCCCGGTGAGTTGGGGCCGAATTTCTGTCAGGCCAGCGCCGACTCGGCGGCGGCCAGGAAGGCGTCGTTCTCGGCCGGGGTGCCGATGGTGACCCGGACCCCGTCGCCCGGGAAGGGCCGGACGATCACGCCCCGGGCCTCGCACGCCTTGCCGAACTCCAGCGCCCGCTCGCCCAGCGGCAGCCAGACGAAGTTCGCCTGGCTGGCCGGCACCTCCGGGATCAGCTTGCGCAGCGCCTCGGTGACCCGCTCCCGCTCGGCCACCACCAGGGCGCACCGCCGCTGCATCTCGTCGGCCTGAGCCAGGGCGGCCAGCGCTCCGGCCTGGGCCGCCATGCTGCTGGAGAAGGGGGTGACGACCTTGCGTACCGCCGCCGCCACCTGCGGCTGGGCGACCAGGAAACCGATCCGCAGACCGGCCAGCCCCCAGGCCTTGGACAGGGTGCGCAGCACGGCCACGTTGGGCCGGTCGGCGTAGTCCAGCCCGTCGGGCACCTCCGGGTCGGTGACGAACTCCCGGTACGCCTCGTCGATGACCACCAGCACGTCGTCCGGCACGGCGTCCAGGAAGCGATCCAGCTCCGCCCGACCCAGGGCGGTGCCGGTCGGGTTGTTGGGGTTGCAGACCAGGATCATGCGGGTCTGGTCGGTCACCGCCGCGGCCATCGCCGCCAGGTCGTGCCCGTGCCCGGCGTCGTTGGGCACCTTCACGCTGGTCGCGCCGCTGGTCGCCGCGATGATGGGGTACGCCTCGAAGGACCGCCAGGCGTAGATCAGCTCGTCACCGGGCAGGCAGGTGGCCCGTACCAGGTGCTCGGCCAGCGCCACCGAACCGCAGCCGGTGGCGATCCGGTCGGGGTCCACCCCGTACCGGTCGGCCAGGGTCTGACGCAGCGCCACCACTCCCATGTCCGGGTAGCGGTGCACCCCGGCGGCGGCCTCGGCGACCGCCTCCACCACTCCGGGCAGCGGGCCGTACGGCACCTCGTTGCTGGCCAGCTTGATCGCCTCCGGCAGACCAAGCTCCCGAGCCAGGTCGGCCGGGCTGCGGCCGGGCACGTAGTTGGGCAGCGCGTCCAGGTCGGCGCGGGTCAGCCGCACTGTCGGCTGGCGTCCGGTGTCGGTCATGAGGCATCTCCGGGTGGGTTGGTGCGATCAGCGGGGGTACGGGGAACCTTGACCACCACGGTCTGCGCCCGCTTGTCGTGCAGCGCCTGCCGCAGTGGGTGGTCGAAGAGTGGGGAGAGGGCGTCGAACAACTGGAGCAGCAGACCGAGCCCGCAGCAGTACCAGAGCAGGGTGGGCAGACCCAGGGTGTTCCACCGCCGCAGCGCGCGGGCGAAGCCCAGCGGGGCGTCCGCCTCGACCGGTACCGCCCGGATGCCCACCAGCCGCTTGCCGAAGCTCTGCCCGCTGGCCGCCATCGACGGCACCTCGTACGCCAGCCAGAGCATCGTGGCGATCAACAGGATCACCACGATCAACGAGCCGGTCTGGTCGCCCGCCTGCGGCAGGGGTTCGGTGTTGCGTTCCGGGTTCTGCAGCCGTCGCCCGAACTCGTTGAGCGGTGCCGAGATCTCGTCCAGCAGACGTGCCACGAACCAGCCGTTGACCAGCACGTTGAGCAGGAACACGATGCCGAAGTCGATGAGCCGGGCACCCAGGCGGGCACCGAAGGAGGCCAGCGGCATACCGTGCGGCCGGGGCTCCGGGGGGCGTCCGGGCCAGGTCGGGTACGGCCAGCCGGGGGGTGGCCCGTGCCGAGGGTCACCGATCGGTGGCGCCTGCTGCCAGCCAGCGGGTGGGGGATATCCCGGAGGTGGGCCGCCGACCGGTGTGCCGGGCGGGGTGGCCGGTGTGCCGGGCGGGGTGGTCGACGTCACCGGCTCGGGTTCCGGTGTCGGTTCGGGCTCGGGCGGGGGCGGGCCCTCGGGTGGGGTGGCATCGACCGGGATGGGCGCGCCGATCCAGCCCTCGCCGTCCCAGTATCTGCGGGTTTGCGGGTCGGCGGGGTCGACGTACCAGCCGGGTGCCACGCTCACGGCGCGGCCTTGCTGTGCTCGGTCACCTGGCCACCTTAACGACGACGGTCCCGGCGAACTTGTCGTGGAGGCACTGCTGCCAGGGCTTGTCCCACAGTTGCCAGAGGCCGTCGACGTAGCTGCCGCCCGGCACCAACGACCCGCCCACGAACTCCACGAGGTACCGCTTCCCGGCCATCCGCCGATCAAGGGTTTGGGTCGGATCGAGCGGAACCACCCGTAGTTTCATCACCCTCTTGCCGAAGGTCTGCCCGGTCCGCTTCATGTACTCGACGTGGTACAGCCAGTAGAACCCGAACATCACCACGAACAGTGCGCCCTGGAGGAGCAGCATCGGCAGCATGATCTCCGTGATGAGGTCGCTGGGGTCCGCCAGGGTGCCGTCCGGGTTGGTCTCCGGAGTCGCGGAGAGGATCCGGAACATGATGGTCAGGAACAACGGCATAAACAACAGCAGCAGGGCGACGGTGGTCATCGCGGTGTCGATCAGGTATGCCAGCAGCCGGTCACCGAAGCTGGCCAGCGGCTGACCGCCCGGCCCCAACACCGGCGGCGGTGGCCCGGCCGCCCACTTCGGCGGAGGCTGACCCGGGGACCAGCCCTGCGGCGGGCCGCCGGGGACGCCCGGTGGGGGCGGCGAGCCTGCCCAACCTGCGGGAGGCGGGGCGTACTGCGGCGGGGGGCCGGTGGGCGGCGGGGTGCCACCGGCGGCGGGCGGCGGCCCACCGATCGGTGAGCCGCCACCGGCCGGCGACGTCGGGTGCGGCGAAGGCTGATTCACCCTTGAGATTGTTACAGGTTTCCGCGCTTCTCCTGCTCACGCTCGATTGCCTCAAAGAGGGCCTTGAAGTTGCCCTTGCCGAAGCCGAGGGAGCCGTGCCGCTCGATGAGCTCGAAGAAGACCGTCGGGCGGTCCTGCACCGGCTTGGTGAAGATCTGGAGCAGGTAACCGTCCTCGTCCCGGTCCACCAGGATCTTGCGGGCCTTCAGCTCCTCGATCGGCACCCGGACCTCGCCGATGCGGGCCCGCAGCTCCGGGTCGTCGTAGTACGAGTCCGGGGTGTCCAGGAAGTCGACACCGGCGGCCCGCATCGCGTCGACACTGGCCAGGATGTCGTTGGTGGCCACGGCGATGTGCTGGGCGCCGGGGCCCTGGTAGAACTCCAGGTACTCGTCGATCTGCGACTTCTTGCGGGCGATGGCCGGCTCGTTGAGCGGGAACTTCACCTTGCGGGTGCCGTTGGCGACGACCTTGCTCATCAGCGCCGAGTAGTCCGTGGCGATGTCGTCACCGATGAACTCGGCCATGTTGCTGAAGCCCATGACCCGCTTGTAGAACTCGACCCACTCGTCCATCTTGCCGAGTTCCACGTTGCCGACGATGTGGTCGACGGCCTGGAAGAAGCGCTTCGGCTGGAGGCCGGCGTCGATCATCGGCTGCCGGTTGACGATCGGGCCCCGGGCCACGAAGCCGGGCAGGAAGGGGCCGGTGTAGCGGGACCGGTCGACCAGGGTGTGCCGGGTGTCGCCGTACGCGGCGATGGCGGCCATCCGGACGGTGCCGTGCTCGTCGCTGACGTCGTGCGGCTCCAGCAGACCGGCCGCACCCTGCGCGGTGGCGTGCGCGTACGCGGCGTCCACGTCCGGCACCTCCAGCGCGATGTCGCTGACCCCGTCGCTGTGCTTCGCGACGTGGTCGGCGCCGTCGGCGTCCGGGCGTACCGCCCCGGTCAGCACGAACCGGGCCGAACCGCTGGTCAGCACGTACTGGGCGTGGT
Source organism: Micromonospora sp. NBC_01739 (assembly GCF_035920385.1). Classification (GTDB taxonomy): domain Bacteria; phylum Actinomycetota; class Actinomycetes; order Mycobacteriales; family Micromonosporaceae; genus Micromonospora. Next base: position 5,375,935 of record NZ_CP109151.1, read on the forward strand.
CGCGGTAGCCCTGCTCCGGACCCCGGTACGCGACACAGGTCATGCCGAAGGCGGTGGAGTAGTAGTGCGCGGCCTGCTTGGCGTTGCCGACCAGGAAGTGCACGTGGTCCAGACCCTTGACCGGGAAGGGGTCCTTGGTGATGTCGTGGTTGACGGCGCCGACTAGGGCATCGACGTCGACGTCCTCGGTCGACTGGGGTCGGTCGATCGCCTGGGTCATGGTGGCCTCCCTTGCGTACCGGCCGGCCGGATCGGCCGACGCTGTGCTCGTTCCCCGGACTATCACGGTGAGGCCGCTCACTGGGCAACTGTCAGTCACACGGCTGGTCAGGTTGCACAACAAGTAGGGTGGGAAGCCGTGAACCCTGGACAGGATGTACAGCTCGATGCCCTGGACGTGAGCCTGATCGAGTTGCTCGCCGCGGAACCCCGGATCGGGGTACTGGAGTGCTCCCGCCGGTTGGGGGTGGCCCGGGGCACCGTCCAGGCTCGACTGGACAAGCTGGTCGACCGGGGGGTGATCGGCGGCTTCGGACCGGAGGTGTCGCCGGCCGCGATCGGGTTCACGGTGACCAGCTTCGTCACCCTGGAGATCAGTCAACGGCACGGACACGACCCGGTGGCCAACCACCTGGCCGGGATTCCCGAGGTGCTGGAGGCGCACACCATCACCGGCTCCAGCGACCTGCTCTGCCGGATCGTGGCCCGCTCCAACACCGACCTGCAACGGGTGATCGACCAGATCGTCGCGTACGAGGGCATCCGCCGGGCCTCCACGATCATCGCCCTCGCCGAACAGATCCCCTACCGGGTCCTCCCCCTGGTCCGCTCCGCCCTCCGGGGGGAAGGAAGGGCCCCTTATTAACGCCTCCGGTAGAGCAGGGGCCCCTTGTTAACGCGGATCCTCGGCCGAACGCGGATCAGTCGGCGGCGAGAGCGTCGCCGAGTGGGGTACGCCGATAGCGCACCGCCCGACCGGCGCGGATCCGGCTGACCAGCCCGGCCTCCCGCAACACCGTGAGGTGGTCGCCGACGCCGCCGAGACTGAGCCCGAGCTGGGCGACGAGTTGGCTGGTGGTGGCGGGCAGGGCGAGCGCCCGCAGCACGGCCGCCCGGGACCGGCCCACCAGTCGATCCAACGCGTCGTCCGGCCGGGTCGGGTCGGGCGGACCCAGCAACTCGGCCACGCCGGTGGCCCGGTAGACGATCGCGTACGGCCAGGGCTGCTCGACGTAGGTGATCAGGGTGCCGAAGACGGTCGGCACGAACAGCAGCCCTCGCCCGGCCAGCGAGTGGGTCTCCGGGTCGTCGCCGCTGATCTCGATGACCCCGACCTCACCGGGGATCCAGCGCAGTCGGGGGTCCAGGTCCGCGATGGCCGCGCCCCAGCCGTAGGCGAGCAGGCGGCCCGCCCGCCGCACCAGATCACGTTCCAGGATGGCGCGCAGCCGCGGCCAGTCCGGCTCGACCAGCGCCTGCCAGGCCGCCTCGATGGCGTCCGCGATCAGGTCGACCACCTTCGGCGAGGCGTAGATCTGGCGGGCGTACGCCGGTGGGGTGGCCCGGGGGCCGGCCAGGTTGCGGGCCAACTCGTCGCGGGCCTGGGCCAGCGGGGTGGCCCGGACCGCGGCCAGTTCCCCGTGGAAGTCCCGGGCCGAGCCGTCCGGCGGAGGCTGGATGAAGTCGGCGTTGTAGCCACCCCGATGCAGCAAGGCCAGCAGGGCGCCGACCGCCGGTACCTCCCGGCGCAGCCGGTCGTAGGCGGGTCTGGTCCGGGTCACCCACGGCCCCAGACCGTCGGTGGACCGTTGACCGGCGTGCAGCCGCAGGGCGGACACCGTCTCGCCCAGCGGGGAGATGGCGTACCGACTCGCCGCCAGGTCGGCGGGGGTGACCTCGATCCGCACGGCTCCACCTTTCGCTCTCAAGCGAAAGGATAGAGCGGACCGGGGCTTTCGGACCAGGCTGGCGGCCGTGAGTGACACGAGTACCCCGACCCTGGACCGGCCGGCGACCTTCGGCGACGTCTTCGCCGTGGCCGAGTTCCGGGTGATCTTCGGCAGCTTCGGGATCTTCATGATCGGCGAGACCGTGAAGATGCTCGCGCTGTCCGTGCTGGTCTACGAGCGCACCGGCTCGGGGCTGCTGGCCGCCCTGGCGTACGTGACCGGGTTTCTGCCGCACGCCCTCGGTGGGGTGTTCCTGCTGGCGTGGGCGGACCGGATGCCGGCCCGTGCCCTGATCGTCGGGTACGACCTGCTGCGGCTGGTGATGGTCGCGGTGCTCGCCACCGGGATGCTCTCCCCGCCGGTGATGCTCACCCTGGTAGCCGTGGTGGCCCTGTTCGGCCCGGTGAGCAGTGCCGCCCGCACCGCCCTGCTGCCGGAGGTGCTGCACGGCGACGCGTACGTGCTCGGGCGGTCCCTGCTGTCGGTGGCCGCCGGGGGTACCCAGGTCGCCGGGTTCGCCGTCGGTGGGCTGCTGCTGGGGCTGGTAGGTCCCTACGGCGCGCTCTGGCTGACCGCCCTGACCTGTGGCCTCTCCGCCCTGCTGGTGCGCCTGGGCCTGGCCGCCCGCCCCGCCCGGATCCGCCGCACCCCCGAAGCTGATCGGGCGGCCGAGGGTGCTGATCGGGCGGCCGAGGGCACGTGGCGGAGCAGGGGCGGTGCGGTCCGGGAGACCCTGCGGGTCAACCGGGAACTGCTGGCCGATCGCCGCATCCGGGGACTGTTGCTGGCCCAGTGGCTGCCCGGCTCGCTGCTGGTCGGGGCGGAAGGGGTGGCGGTGCCGTACGCGGCGGATCTGGGGCCGGGGGCCAGCGCCGGGGTACTGCTGATGGCCGGGGCGGGCGGGATGCTGGTCGGTGACCTGCTGGTGGGTCGGTTCGTGTCGCCGGCCGGCCGGGAACGGTTGACCCCCTGGCTTTCGCTGCTGCTCGGCGTACCGATGCTGGTGTTCGTGGCCCGACCGGGGCTGGTGCCGGCGGCGGCGCTGTTCGCGGTGGCCACCGCGGGCTTCGCCTACCAGTTGGGGCTGGCTCGGCGGTTCCTGGAGGCGGTGCCGGAGCTGCGTCGGGGGCAGGCCTTCGGGCTGGTCAGCACCGGGATGATGGCGATGCAGGGGCTGGCGGCGGCGGGCGCCGGCGGGCTGAGTGAGCTGCTGGCCCCGGGCATCGTGATGGCGGTGGCCGGGGCCGCCTCGATCGCCGCGACCCTGACCCTGTGGCCGGTGCTGAAGCCCGCCGCCAGGCAGTGTTAACAAGGGACCCTGCTACTACCGCAGGCGTTAATAAGGTGCCCTTCCTTTCCCGACACGCGGTGGGGTGCGGGCGGTGGGGGATGCGGGTGGCTACCGTGTTCCGGTGGCGAAGGGCAGTGGCCTCGGCGTGCGTGGCTGGCTGCTGCTTGCCCTGACCGCCGTCGTCGTGCTGGCCGCCACCGGAGTCTGGAACCCCTTCCCCGGCATGTGGGACTGGGTGAACCGACGGCAGCCGATCTCCGAGCCGGACGTGCTCTGGCAGCAGCGCATCGGGGGCACCCCGCGCAGCGTCACCATCGCCGGGCAGACCGTGGTGGTCGAGCAACGCACCCGGGTGGAGGCCCGCAGCCTGGCCAACGGCAGCCAACTCTGGGAGCGCAAGGCCGACTGGAGCGCGGTGGCCGGCAGCGGCGCCGAGGCCGTGGTGGCCGTCGGCCGCCTGCTGGTCAAGGGGTACGAGGTCCTCGACCCCGGCACCGGGGTCACCCGTCGGCGCGACAACGATGCCGTGGCCGTCTGGACCTACCGCAACCTGCTGCTGGACGCCCGCTGTGTGGAGGCCACCGACTGCACCCTCAGCGCCTGGGAACCCCGGGGGACCGCGCCGCTGTGGACGGCCTTCCTGCCCGGGGTCAGCAGCGGCCTGCTGGCCGACAATCCGAACCTGCTGGACAGCCGTCGACTCACCAGCGCCCGGATCCACGGGCAGGTGGCCGGCCCGGAGGCCGTACCGGCCCTGCTCGGGTTCCCGGTCGACGGGCGGGTGCACGTGGTGGACACCGCGACCGGCCGGGTGTTGCAGAACGTGGAGCCGGGACGCGACGAGCGGCTGGCGGTGATCGGTGGGCGGCTGCTGCGCATCGTGGCCCGTTCCCAGGACGGCAACTGCTACTTCACCATCTCCGGCCGGGACGCGGTCACCGGTCAGGAGATCTGGCAGCGCGCCGGGCTCAACCTGCGGACCGCGGACAGCGCCGGATGTGTGCAACGGGAGGACCCCTACGGCGCCCGTAACGTGCTGGTCGGGGTGGCCCCGGACGGTCGGGAGGCCGTCATCGACGGGTACGACGGGCGGCTGCTGCTGGCCACCGAGAACTCCGAACGGGTGCTCGCCGTGGACGACCGGTACGCGGTGGTGCGTACCGCCGGGCGGGACGGGCTCTCCGGCCGTGAACTCAGCTCCGGGCAGGTCCGGTGGAACCGCCCGGCCGGCGAGAAGGCCGGCGCGGCCCTGACCCCGTACGCGGCCGTGGTGACCGAGGAGAAACCGAACCGGCTGGTGGCCCTGGATCCGCGTACCGGCCGGGAACTTGTCGCGTTGCGGACCTCCGCCAACGCCCTGGCGGTCGGCCCGGCCGGCATGGTGATCGGGGAGGGCCGCGAGATCGGGTACATCCGATTCGGCACGACCACCGGTGACCCGGCAGGCGATGGGGGTCCGGCCCGCGACAGTGGTGGGAACGGACCCGGTCCGGCCGGCACCGGCGGGGTGCCCGGACCCCAGGGCAGCTGCGGGCCGAAGAACGAGTTGTGCACCGCCCCCGATTCCGGCAAGTGACCTGGCCGGTACGGAGAAAGGGCGAGCGTCACCATCACCGGCGGCGGGTAGGAGTGATCGAACCTTCTGCCCTAGGCTTTGCCGTCATGAGCGAGCGTCAGCGAGCGAGTCACGGGTGGGGTGCGGTGGTGTCCGACAGCGGCACGGAGCGCAGCGGAGTTCTGGCATGAGCACGGAGTTCTCGTACTCTCCGCTGCTGCCCACCGGGCCGGACCAGACGGAGTACCGCCTGATCACGGACGAGGGCGTCGACGTGGTCAACGGCCCGGGTGGCCGACGGTTCCTCACCGTGGACCCGGCCGCGTTGACGGCGCTGACCGCCGAGGCGATGCACGACATCGCCCACTTCCTGCGGCCGGCGCACCTGGCCCAGCTGCGGTCGATCATCGATGATCCGGCGGCCTCGCCGAACGACCGGTTCGTCGCCCTGGATCTGCTGCGCAACGCCAACATCGCCGCCGGCGGGGTGCTGCCGATGTGCCAGGACACCGGCACCGCGATCGTGATGGGCAAGCGGGGTCGGCATGTGCTCACCGACGGCAGCGACGCCGAGGCGATCTCGCGTGGGGTGTGGCAGGCGTACACCCGGCTGAACCTGCGCTACTCGCAGCTCGCCCCGCTGACCATGTGGGAGGAGCGCAACACCGGCAGCAACCTGCCCGCCCAGGTGGAGCTGTACGCCGAGGACCCGGACGGGTACCCGGACGCGTACAAGTTCCTGTTCATGGCGAAGGGGGGCGGCTCGGCCAACAAGTCGTACCTCTACCAGGAGACCAAGGCCCTGCTGAACCCGACCCGGATGATGCAGTTCCTGGAGGAGAAGCTGCGACTGATCGGCACCTCGGCCTGCCCGCCGTACCACCTGGCGGTGGTGATCGGCGGCACCAGCGCCGAGTACGCCCTGAAGACCGCCAAGTACGCCTCCGCCAAGTACCTGGACGCGCTGCCCACCTCCGGCTCGATGAGCGCGCACGGCTTCCGGGACCTGGAGCTGGAGGCGGAGGTGCTGGAGTTGACCCGCAACTTCGGCATCGGGGCGCAGTTCGGTGGGCGCTACTTCTGCCACGACGTACGGGTGGTGCGGCTGCCCCGACACGGTGCCTCCTGCCCGGTGGCGATCGCGGTGTCCTGCTCGGCGGACCGGCAGGCGGTTGCCAAGATCACCCCGTCGGGGGTGTGGCTGGAGCGACTCGAAACCGACCCGGCCCGCTACCTGCCGGAGGTCACCGAGGCGCAGTTGGACACCACCGAGGTGGTCCGGGTCGACCTGAACCGGCCGATGGACGAGATCCGCGCCGAGCTGTCGAAGTACCCGGTCAAGACCCGGCTGTCCCTGACCGGCCCGCTGGTGGTGGCCCGTGACATCGCTCACGCCAAGATCGCCGAGCGGTTGGACGCGGGCGAGTCGATGCCGCAGTACCTGCGCGACCACGCGGTCTACTACGCCGGCCCGGCCAAGACCCCGGAGGGCTACGCCTCCGGCTCCTTCGGCCCGACCACGGCCGGGCGGATGGACGCCTACGTGGAGAAGTTCCAGGCCGCCGGCGGGTCGATGGTGATGCTCGCCAAGGGCAACCGGTCCGCCCAGGTGACCCGCTCCTGCGAGCAGCACGGCGGCTTCTACCTGGGCTCCATCGGCGGCCCGGCGGCCCGGCTGGCCCAGGACTGCATCAAGCACGTCGAGGTCCTGGAGTACGCCGAGCTGGGCATGGAAGCGGTGTGGAAGATCGAGGTGGAGGACTTCCCGGCCTTCATCGTGGTCGACGACAAGGGCAACGACTTCTTCGCCGAGGTGACCAAGCCGGTGCTGACCATCGGCCGCCGCTGAGGGAGTGACATCGGTGCGCCCGCCTTTCCCAAGGCGGGCGCACCGCCCCCGTCGATCGCACCCCACGTGTGCGACCGGGAGTAAGTCTCCGACCAGCCGCTGTTGATCCACTCTCAGATCGCTATCAGGCCGATAGGAACTTCGGTGATCATCGGACTACCCTGCTGAGAGTTGCACCAGTCGCGAGCGGGGAAGTGGATGCGATTCCGGATCCTGGGTCCACTGTGTGTCGGTGAGGGCGATACCACCATCACCGCGCCTCGGGACCGGGTCGTACTCGCGGTCCTGCTGTTGCGCGCCAACCGGGTGGTCTCCGTGGACGATCTGGTCGATGCGATCTGGGAGGAGCACCCACCGGCCACCTCGCGGGCCCAGTTGCAGACCTGTGTGTCCCGGCTCCGTCAGCGGCTGGCCGACCTGGGTCTGTCGCCGGACACCATCGCCACCGATCCCGCCGGATACGCGATCCGGATCCGGCCCGGCGAACTGGACAGCGAGATCTTCGCCCGCCGGGTGGAGGCCGGTCGTGCCGCGCTGGCCTCGGGCTGGTTGATCGACGCGCGTCGGCAGTTCCGCTCCGCCCTGGAGCTGTGGCGTGGCCCGGCGCTGGCCGGCATTCCGCAGCGCAGCGTACGTCGGCGGGCCCAGGCGTTGGACGAGCAGCGCCTGGCGGTGCTGGAGGAGTGTGTGGAGGTCGAGCTGCGGCTGGGCCACGCGGGGGCGCTGCTCGACGAGCTGACCGAGCAGTTGGAGCAGCATCCGCTGCGGGAGCGCCTGCGGGGGCAGCTCATGCTGGCCCTGTCCACGGTCGGTCGGCAGGCCGACGCGCTGGCCCTGTACCGGGCGGGACGACGGTTGTACGCCGAGGAACTCGGCATCGAACCGGGGCCCGCCCTCCAGGAACTGCATCAGCGGGTGCTCGCCGGTGACCTGGCGGTGGCCGGTCCGGAACCGCGGTCCAACGTTCCGGTCCGGGCCCTGCCCCGGGCCATCACGGACTTCACCGGGCGGATGGAGACGGTCACCCGGTTGGTGAAGGAGATCGAGGAGGGGGAGGCCCGGATCCACCTCATCGACGGGATGGCCGGCAGCGGGAAGACCACCCTGGCCGTGCATGTCGCCACCCACCTGGCCGACCAGTACCCGGACGCCCAACTCTTCATCGACCTGCACGGGCACAGTGAACGGGCCCCCCTGACCCCCGGGGCGGCCCTGGCCACCCTGCTGCGGCAACTAGGGGTACCGACCGAGCGGATCCCGGTGGACCTGGACGACCGGCTGGCCATCTGGCGTACCGAACTGGCCGACCGACGGGCTCTGGTGCTGCTGGACAATGCGGCCAGCGCCGAGCAGGTTGCCCCCCTGCTGCCCAGCGGCGCCGGCTGTCTCACCCTGATCACCAGTCGGCGTCGGTTGGTCGGCCTGGACGAGGGGCGGCCCTCCTCGCTGCCGGTACTGGCCACCGACGAGGCGGTAGAGCTGCTCGGCCGGGTGGCCGGTGTGGAACGGGTGGCCGCCGAGCCGGAGGCGGCCGTCGAGGTGGTACGCCGCTGCGGTCACCTGCCCCTGGCGATCCGACTGGCCGGAGGCCGCCTGGTCCACCGTCCCCGGTGGCGCCTGGCCGACCTGGCCGACCGGCTGGCCGGCAGCCGGGACACCCTGGCCGAACTGGCCGTGGGTCAGCGTTCCGTCGCGGACGCCTTCGCCCTCTCCTATGTCCAGGCATCTCCCGCGGCGCAGCGCACCTTCCGGCTGCTCGGCCTGCATCCGGGGGTGCGGGTGGACACCGCCACGGCCGCCGCGATCGCCGGGGTGCCGCTGGCCGAGGTGCAGGACGCCCTGGACGAGCTGGTCGACGCCCACCTGATGGACGAGCCGGAGCCGGGCCGCTACCGGCTGCACGACCTGGTCCGGGAGTACGCCCGGACCCTGCTGTCCGATCCGGCCAACGCCAGTGAGCGCCATGCGGCGCTGGGGCGTCTGCTCGGGCACCACCTGCACGTCCTGGTGGCGATCGCCGCCCCGTACGAGATGCCCGGCAGCCGCCTCACCCTTCCTCGTGACCTGCCCGATCCGCCCTGTCCGGACGCGGTGGCCGTCTGCATCGACCGGGGCATGGCCTGGTTCGACGAGAACCGCTGCAACCTGGTGCCGCTGTCCACAATGGCGGCGGAGTCCTTTCCGCACCATGCCTGGCAACTGGCCCGGGCCAGTTGGCGGCTGCTCTACCTCGGCGGGCACCTCGACGAGTTGATCGAGATCCACAATGTCGGGCTGCGCGCGGCCGAGGCGCTCGGCAACGAGCAGGCCCAGGTCCTGATGCTTAACTACCTGGCCTCGGCGTACGTCCGGCGGGCACGCTTCGGCCAGGCCAACGCCTTGCTGCGCCGGGCGGTCGAGTTGTGTCGTCGGGCCGGTCCACCCCACCTGTTACGCAGACTGCTGGGCAACATCGCCATCGGCCTGTGCATCGTCGGTGAACCACGTCGAGGCATCGAGGCGTTCAACGAGGCAGCGGCGGCCATCGGGAACGAGCACCTGCCCGAACGAGGCGACCTGCTCAACAACCTCACCCACGCGACGTGCGCCCTGGGCCGCTACGACGAGGCGCTGCGGCTCTGCCGCCGGCACCTGCTCCTGGCGCGGGAGATCGCCGACCCTCGGCACCTGGCCACCGCCCTCGGGCATGTCGGCATCGTCCGGCACCGGATGGGCCATACCGGGCCGGCTACCCGGCTGCTACGGATGGCGTTGCTCCTGCACCGGCGGCTGCGTAACCGGTTCGACGAGGGGGAGGTGCTCAACGAGATCGGCATGATGGCCCGGGAGGCGGGTCGACCGGAGGAGGCCGCAGCCCTGCACCGGCAGGCGTACATCGCGATCAGCGACGGTGGGGACCTGATCGGTGAGTGCAGGTCACGCAACCTGCTGGCCCGGGCCCTGCTGGACCAGGGGGACGTGCGCAGCGCCCAGGACCTGTTCGGCCGGGTGCTGCTCGACGCCACGAAGATCAACCATCGGTACGAGCGGGCGCACGCGTTGGACGGCCTGGCGCGCTGCCTGCGGGACACCGACCCGGCCGGAGCCCGGTCCTACTGGTTCCGGGCGCTGTCCCTGCTGCGCGAGGTCGAGTCGCCCGACGCGGAGGAGATCGAGCGGCTGCTGGCCGAGCTGGCTTGAGTCCGGCTCCCGCGATCATCTGCACGTCCGCGGTCGGCGCGGCAGGATGGTACGCGTGACGACTCCAGAGACCACGGGCTACCGGATCGAACGCGACTCGATGGGCGAGGTGGAGGTGCCCACCGAGGCGCTGTGGCGGGCCCAGACCCAGCGCGCGGTGCAGAACTTCCCGATCTCGGGTCGGGGGATCGAGCCCGCCCAGATCCGGGCGCTGGCCCGGATCAAGGGAGCGGCCGCCGAGGTCAACGGCGAGCTGGGGGTGATCGACCCGACCGTGGCCGCCTCGATCGCGGCAGCCGCCGCGCACGTGGCCGACGGCGGGTACGACGACCAGTTCCCGATCGACGTGTTCCAGACCGGCTCCGGCACCTCCTCGAACATGAACACCAACGAGGTGATCGCCACCCTGGCCAGCCGGGAGCTGGGCCGGGACGTGCACCCCAACGACCACGTCAACGCCTCCCAGTCCAGCAACGACGTCTTCCCCTCCTCGATCCACCTGGCCGCCACCGAGGCGGTCGCCCGGGACCTGCTTCCGGCCCTGGACCACCTGGCCGGTGCCCTGGAGACCAAGGCCGGTGAGTTCGAGACCGTGGTCAAGGCCGGGCGTACCCACCTGATGGACGCCACCCCGGTGACCCTGGGCCAGGAGTTCGGCGGGTACGCCGCCCAGATCCGCTACGGCATCGAGCGGTTGGCGGGGGCCCTGCCCCGGCTGGCCGAACTGCCCTTGGGGGGCACGGCGGTCGGCACCGGCATCAACACCCCCCTGGGCTTCGCCGCCGCCGTGATCGAGAAGCTGCGCGACTCCACCGGGCTGCCGTTGACCGAGGCCCGCAACCACTTCGAGGCCCAGGGCGCCCGGGACGCCCTGGTGGAAGCCTCGGGTCAGCTGCGTACGGTCGCGGTCGGTCTTTACAAGATCGCCAACGACATCCGCTGGATGGGCTCGGGCCCTCGGGCGGGCCTGCGTGAGCTGCGCATCCCCGACCTCCAGCCCGGCTCGTCGATCATGCCCGGCAAGGTCAACCCGGTGGTCTGCGAGGCGGTCCGGCAGGTCTGCGCGCAGGTGATCGGCAACGACGCCACGGTCGCCTTCGCCGGCTCGCAGGGCGACTTCGAACTCAACGTCATGCTCCCGGTGATGGGCCGCAACCTGCTGGAATCCATCCGGTTGCTGGCCGCGTCGAGCCGCCTGCTGGCCGACCGCTGCGTGGTCGGCCTGGTCGCGGACGCCGAGGTCTGCCTGTCGTACGCCGAGGGCTCGCCGTCGATCGTCACCCCCCTCAACCGCTACCTGGGGTACGACGAGGCCGCCTCGATCGCCAAGGAGGCCCTGGCCAAGCAGACCTCCATCAAGGAGGTGGTGATCGCCCGGGGCCACCTCGAATCCGGCAAGCTCACCGAGGTCCAGTTGGAGGAGGCCCTGGACCTGCTCCGGATGACCCACCCCTGAGCGTCGGAAGCGCGGCACCGGGTGCGATGCCCTTGGCGGGTGTGGCCCGTCAGGCGTCGGTCACCGGCCTTGAGGTCCGGGTCCGGCCTGCTGTCGAGCTGAACCGTTGGTGCTATCACCCACCTGCCTGCTGATCGACGTCCGGCGAGCGGGTCGCCCTTGTCCCGTCAGCAACCAGCACTCCGGTCCTGACCGCCACCACCGGCTTCCATGGTCAGTGGGTCACGGTTCGCCTCGGGGGCGCGGTACCCAGGCGAGGAAGCGGGCGAAGAGCGCGGCCGGGGTCGGGCCGTCGTCCGGGTGGAGGCGATACAGGTCGGCGACGGCCTCGTGCAGGACTGCGCAGAGGTAGACGCTGAGTGCGATCCGGTCGTGGGCGTACTCGGCGATCAGCGTGAGTCGTGCCGTGGCGCAGGGCCAGGGTGCCGCGCAGACCCGGCACAGCCACAGTGGACGCAACGGCAGGTGAGGGCGCGTCACCGGTCCCTCGGCGGATGGGGTCGGCATGGCGCAGCCTTCCGGTAGAGCGGACTCGTCATGGCCCCCGGCGATGGGACCGCCCGGCCGGGGGAGCGGGGCGGTCCCACCTCGACGTCGCCTCTCGGGGGAATGAGCGGCGAGCGTCGCTGCGCACAGTCTGCTGAGCACACCGTTACGGTCGGAAGGGTTTGACCGTGCTGTCCGAGGCCCACTGTGACCGGGCCGGGTTGCCGGTGGCGGTGCGCTGTAGTCGATCAACCGGTTCCTGGAGGGCGGCTGGAGATGGCGAGTGGACAGCTGACAGCGGCGGCCTTCCTGGTCGCGGAGCTACGTCGGGCGCGGGCTCGGCAGGGCTGGAGTCAGGAGGATCTGGCCAAGGCCGTGAACTATTCGCCGTCGATGGTCAGCGCGGTGGAGTTGGGTCAACAGCCGCCCACCCCGAAGTACCTGGAACAGTTCGACAAGGCCCTGGACACCGGCGGCCTCTACGGCCGAATGCTCACCCATCTGGTAGCCCTCGACAAGGCCCAGGTCTGGCGACGGGGAGCGCAGGCGATCATCGAGCAGGCGGCGAAGCTTCGCTGGTATGAGCCGCTCTACGTGCCCGGTCTGCTCCAGACGCCAGCTTACGCCCGTGCCGTCTTCGAGGCCGGTGACCTGCTGGACGCCGCCGAGGTCGAGCGGCGGCTCGCGGAGCGGATGGACAGCCAAGCGGTGCTGTCCGGCGATTCCTCACCCCACCTGGTGGCGATCATCGACGAGGCGGCCATCCGCCGATGTGTCGGAGACCGGAAGATCATCTCCGAGCAGGTGTCACACCTCGTGCAGGTCGCCAGCGAACATCCCCGGGTGCGGCTACATGTCATCCCGCAAACGGCGGCGGAGCACCCCGGCCTGGGCGGCCCCTTCCTGCTGACCACGGCGAGGGACGGCACCGACAGCGCCTTCCTCGGCAGTCATATCGGCGGACAGGAAGTGGACCGGTCGGCGGATCTCGATCTCCTGAGGCAGGTGTGGGAGATTTGCCTCGGCGAGGCGTACACGCCTACCCAGTCGATCGAGTTGATGAGGGAAGTGGCCGAGTCATGGAACTGACCGGTGCCCGGTGGCGCAAGAGCAGTCGTAGTGCGCAGTCGAACGACTGTGTCGAGGTGGCTACGAATGTGCCGGGGGTGGTGGGGGTGCGGGACAGCAAGGATGCGGCCGGGGCGGTGCTGACCTTCGAGGCGTACGCCTGGCGGGTTTTCGTCGCCGCGCCGCCGCGCTGAGGTGATCACCTCTCCCGGCGCGGAGGTGTTGGAGCGGCTGGATCGGGAGCGCGTGGTCTGGCTCTGCACGTTGCGGCCGGACGGGTCGCCGCACCTGACGCCGGTCTGGTTCCTGTATCTCGACGACGAGTGGTGGATCGGCACGGCCGAGCGCAACCGCAAGGTCCGCAACATCGCCGCCGACCCCCGGGTCTCGCTGGCGCTACCGGACGGGGACGCGCCGGTCGTCGCGGAAGGCCAGGCGAGCATCGTGCGCCAGCCGTTCCCGTCCGCCGTCGTCGAGGGCCTGCGGCATCGGTACGACGGATGGGATGTCACTGTGGACGGCCCGGACGGACGGTACGTGCTGCTGCGGATCGCGGTGACCCGCTGGCTGATGGCCGGGCGCGCCCACTGACCGCCCCGCCGGGCGGATCTGGGTGCGTTTGTTGTTGCTCCGGCGACAAGAAACGTACCCAAAGTCGCCGGGGTCAGGGGCGGGCGGCGGCCTTGCGGGCGCGGTAGGCGTTGACTGCGGCCCGGTTGCCGCAGCCGGCCTCGCAGAATCGGCGGGACCGGTTCTTCGACAGGTCCACCAGCACGTTGTCGCAGTCCGGGTACTCGCAGGTGCGTAACCGGCGCAGTTCGCCGCCGCGCACCACATCGGCGATCGCCATGGCCGCCTCCACCGCCATTCTGGTGGCCAGCGGGGCGTCGCGGGGCACGGCGTGCAGGTGATACGGCTCGTCGTCGTGGGTGATGAGCTGGGGCAGGGCCCGGTGTTCGCGGAGCAGCCCGTTGACGATCGAGACGATCTCGTCGATGTCGGCGTACCAGATCCGGCGTAGCCGGGGGCGCAGGGCGCGTACCGCCCGCAGTTCGGTCTCGGTGTGTTCGTGTCTTCCGGTGTAGGCGTGGGCGGTGAAGAAGGCGCTCAGGGCCTCCACGTCGGGCAGCCCTTCACCGCCCTGGCCGGCGGTGTTGACCAGCGCGGCGGCGGCGATCAGGGAACACTCGGTGTCATGAGCGAAGAGCAACTTGACTCCTGTCGTGGCCCGACTCTAGCGTCATCGGTGTAACCCTAGTTTGCCGATGTCGCGGTGCCGTGCCAAGGAGAGTCATGCGTCAATCACCCGTTGCCGGTGCCGGCCTAGCGCTGGCCCTGCTCTCCGCGGTCACCTTCGCCACCTCGGGCACCTTCGCCCGGTCCCTGATCAACGCCGGTTGGTCCGCCGAGTCGGTCGTCATCGCCCGGGTCGGCCTGGCCGCCCTGGTGCTGGCCACCCCCGCGTTGCTGATCATGCGGGGCCGGTGGCCGGTGCTGCGCCGCAACCTGGCCTCGATCGGGGTCTTCGGGGTGCTGGGGGTGTCGGTCGCCCAGGTCTGCTTCTTCAACGCGGTGCGCTATCTGCCGGTCGGGGTGGCGCTGCTGCTGGAATATCTCGGCATCATCCTGGTCGTCGGGTGGACCTGGCTGGTGCAGGGGCAGCGCCCGCGTCGACTGACCGTGGCCGGTTCGGTGGCGGCGTTGGCCGGCCTGTTCTTCGTGCTCGACCTGACCGGTGCGGGCCGACTCGACCCGATCGGCGTGCTCTGGGGACTGGGCGCGGCGGTCGGCCTGGCCGGCTACTTCGTACTCGCCGGACGGGTCGACTCCGCCCTGCCCTCGGTGGTGATGGCCAGTGGCGGCATGGCGGTCGGTGCCGGGGTGCTGCTGCTGCTCGGCCTGGTCGGCGTCCTGCCGCTGCGGGCCGACTTCGGCACGGTGCAGTTCGGCGGGCAGGAGATGAGTTGGCTGGTGCCGATCGCCGGCTTGGTCCTGGTGGCCGCGGTGATCTCCTACCTGGCCGGGATCGCCGCCACCCGGGTCCTGGGCGCCCGGATGGCATCCTTCGTCGGGCTGACCGAGGTGATGTTCGCGGTGCTGATCGCCTGGCTGGTACTGGGTGAACTGCCCACGGTGGTGCAACTGTTCGGCGGGGCGTTGATCGTCGCCGGGGTGGCGCTGGTCCGCATCGACGAACTACGCGCGCCCGCCCTCCCCGAGCAGCCGAAGGCGGCGGAACCGGCCCTCACCTGACACCCTGGTCGACATGCTGAGCGCGGTGGTGTTCGACGCCGACGAGACCCTGCTCGACCTGCGCCCGGCCGTCACCGGCGGGTTGGTGGCCGTACTCGACGAGATGCGGCGCCGCACCCCGGCGGCGGCCGAGGTGTCGCTCGCCGACCTGGAATGCGACTGGGACGCCGTCTTCGGCGAATTGGCCTCGGCTCCGGTGCGGGAGATCCGTCGAACGGCACTGGCCCGTTCCTTGGCCCGGGCGGGCCTAGACGGCCACCTGGACGAGCTGGTCGGCGACAACCTTGCCTTCGACGTGGTCGCCGCCCAGCGGGCCGGGTTGCGGGCGGTCTGGCTGAACCGGCGGGGTGAGTCGCTTCCCCCTGAGGTGCTGCCGGATGCGGCAGTTTGCTCCCTTGCCGAGCTGCCCGCTGTCCTGGTCGGCCTTTCCGGCGAAGCAGACTTTTCAATTCCTAGCGGATACCGGTCTGGCGAAACGTCATGCGTTGATGTCTGATGACGCCACGTCCCTCAACGAGAGGATTCGATGTGGTGAGCAAGCGCTTCACCGTCGGTGTCGTCGCGACCGCGGCGGCACTGGCACTCACGGTGACCGGCCTGGGCGTGCCCGCTGGTGCCGAGCCGTCCGGCGTTGCCCGGACCTTCACCGTGGTGGCGGAGGACGGGGTCTCCGCCGACGCCGCCATCGCCGCGATCCGGTCGGCCGGCGGGACCGTGGTGTCCCGTACCGACGAGGTCGGTGTGTTCCAGGTGACCAGCGACCGGGCCGACTTCGCGACGAAGGCGACCGCTGCCGCCGCCCTGATCGGCGCCGCCGAGGAGAAGGCCATCGGCCGCAAGCCCAAGCTGGACCGGGTCGAGCAGGAGCACCTGCTGGCAGCCGCAGCCAAGGGGGCCGGCAAGCAGCGGGGTAAGAAGCTGGACCCGTTGGACGACAAGCTCTGGGGCCTGGAGATGATCCGGGCCGACAAGGCGCGCAAGATCGAGCCGGGTGATCGTCGGGTCACCGTCGGGGTCCTGGACACCGGCGTCGATGCCAGCCACCCGGACATCGCCCCGAACTTCAACTGGGCCCTGTCGCGCAACTTCGCCCCCGACATCCCCGAGATCGACGGGCCCTGCGAGGTGCCGAGTTGCCTGGACCCGGTCGGCACGGACGACGGCGGGCACGGTACGCATGTCGCCGGCACCATCGGCGCTGCCGCCAACGGCTTCGGCCTCTCCGGGGTGGCCCCGAAGGTCTCCCTGGTCAACCTCAAGGGCGGCCAGGACGCCGGCTACTTCTTCCTGAACCCGGTGGTCAACGCCCTGCTGCACGCCGGCCGGTCCGGCCTGGACGTGGTCAACATGTCCTTCTACGTGGACCCGTGGCTCTACAACTGCACGGCCAACCCGGCCGACTCGCCGGAGGCGCAGGCCGCCCAGCAGGCCACCATCCGGGCCATGAAGCGGGCCCTGACCTACGCCCACGACCGGGGCGTCACCCTGATCGGTGCCCTCGGCAACAACCACGAGGACCTGGGCGACCCGCGTACGGACATCTCCAGCCCGAACTACGGGGACGTGGCGCCGTACCCCCGCGAGATCGACAACAACAGCTGCTGGAACCTGCCCACCGAAGGGGCGCACGTCATCAGCGTCGCGTCGGTCGGGCCCTCCGGTAAGAAGGCGGACTACTCCAACTACGGCACCGAGCAGACCGCCATCGCCGCCCCGGGCGGATGGTTCCGGGACGGCTTCGGCACGGACACCTTCCGTACCGACGCCAACATGATCCTGTCCACGTACCCCTTGAGGGTCCTCCAGGAGGAGGGCACGGTCGACGAGGACGGCAACATCGTGCCGGGCGCGGAGACCTTCGTGTTCAAGGAGTGCAAGGCCAACCGGCAGTGCGCCTACTACACGTACCTCCAGGGCACCTCGATGGCCGCACCGCACGCCTCCGGGGTGGCCGCGCTCATCGTCAGCCGGTACGGCAAGCCGCAGGGCCGGGGTGGCTTCGGCCTCGCGCCCGACGTGGTCGAGCGGCACCTGTACCGCACGGCCGCCGAGCGGGCCTGCCCCGAGCCCAGGTTGCAGACCTACACCAACGAGGGCCGCTCGCCCGAGTTCGACGCCTACTGCGCCGGCTCACCCTCCTTCAACGGCTTCTACGGCCACGGCATCATCGACGCCTACGCCGCCGTGACCACCCCGCTGCGCCGCTAGCCTCGCGGGAAGGTCTGATTCACCGTTTCGCCGAAGTGGCGGTTACCCGGGTGCTGGGTGACCGCCACTTCGCCGTGACGGAGTGGATCACCCCCCTGCTGGAGGCCGAGGCGGCTGGGGTTGCGTCCACGGGTGGCGCCTGGGTTGGTCAGCGGCGCCAGCCGGCGGCGACGAGGGCGGTACGGACCTCCCGTACCAGTCCCGGGAAGTCGCGGTGCAGGCGTCGGCTGGTCACGTGCAGCACCTGCCAGCCGGCGGCCATCAACTGGTTGATCCGCTGGCGGTCGAGGTGCAGCTGCTCGGGATCGCTGTGCCGGTGCCCGTCGTACTCGACGGCCACCCGGTATTCCGGCCAGGACAGGTCCGGATGCAGAATCCGCCCGCTGATCGATCGCACCGGATGCTGAGTGACCGGTCGGGGCAGCCCGGCCAGGATCAGCCGGACCCGCAGCTGTGACTCCGGCGGCGACTGGGCACCCGCATCGGTCAGACCGAACACCCACTCGGCCCGCCGACCTCCGGGGCGGCCCGTGTTCGCCCTGGCCACAGCGGCAAGCCCGGCGGAGTCGACCAGTTCCTGCCGGAGCATGGCGTCGATGATGCCGATCGCCTGCACGGGTTCCAGCCACACCGCGCACTCCCAGGCGGCACAAACGGCATCCGACCGCAGCAAGGGCTGTGCTCTCCCCAGCCTGGTTCCTGCGGCCGGCTGATGGCTGTGCAGTTCGGTGGTGGTGCCCGGTCGACCGGAGAGCTGCGGTTGGCCTGGGCTTTGGCTCGGTGACGGACGCGAAACTGCTGCGTGGGCCGGGATGCCGCGCTGCGGGTGGCGTGGGCCGAGGGTGTGGACTCGGATGCCGTGTTGCGAGCCGAGTCGCAGGTGCATCGGGGCCAGGACGTGAACCTCGTCGGTGAAGGTCGCGGCGTGTTCGATACCGTGCAGGTAGGCCGCTGAGGGGCCCGCCATCAGCACCCCGGCTGGCAGGCGCAGCGAGGCCGCTCGGCAGAGCAACTCGTGATCGCGGTCGAGGCGTGCGTCGGCGTACACGTCGTGCATCAGGCGGACCCAGGCCCCACCGCGAAGCTGGTGCCGGGTCAGTAGGCGGTCGCGGATCGCCTCGGAACCGCGAAACACCTGCCACGCTAGGGTGGCTGGCCGGTACGGGGAAGGTGGCATGTCTCTACCGTGCGGCCTGCGATCGGCTCTACGGGACCCCTGTGGACAACCATGGCCTCCATGATCGACGGCCCCTGTGGACAACCCGCGCGCCACCGCCCCGCCGTGGTATAGGCCCCACGCGAACCCCTGCCACCGACCCCACCACGGCCTGACCGAGGGAGGCTCGCCGCCGTTTCGGCGGAATGGCTGTCTCCAGCACCCACCGATACCGCCATTCCGCCGTAACGCTGCCAGCCCGCCCGTCGCGCCCCGGCCCGCCCGGCCCGAGACCTGGGTGGGTGAGGGGTCAGCGGAGGGCGGTGGCGATTGCGGTGGCGGCGGCCAGGACCTGGGCGCCTACCGCCTCGGTGTCCAGGGGGGCGAGGGCTACCACTCCGACACTCGCCTCCAGGCCGGGTACTCCGAGCACCGGGGCTGCCACCCCGTACGCCCCGGGTTGCAACTCGCCGACGGTGCTCACCGGGCCGGCGGCGCCGGACCGGCCGGCGAGGATGGCCTGCCCGGCGGCACCGCGTTCCAGGGGGTGCCGGGCCCCGGTGCGGTATGCCACATGGAACGAGGTCCAGCTCGGCTCTACCACGGCCAGGGCCACTCCTTCGCCGCCCTCTACCACGGTCAGGTGGGCGGTCGCCCCGGCCTGCTCGGCCAGGCGTCGCAGGGCCGGCAGGGCGCCTTCGGCGAGCAGGGGTTGGGCCCGTCGCGCCAGGTGCAGCACCCCGGCTCCCAGACGGAGTCGACCGTCGGCGTCCCGGCGCAGCATTCCGTGCCGGGTCAACGGGACCACCAGTCGGTAGACCGCCGCCCGCCCGATACCCAGGCGGTTGGCCGCTTCGGTGACGGTGAGTCCGCCGGGGGCGTCCGCTACCAGGTGCAGCAGGCGCAGGCCCCGGTCCAGGGTCTGCGAGGTCTCTCCACCGGCGATCGTCGCCCCACCCTCGGCGCCGGGGGTGGCGGGAGTGGGCGGGTCGGTGCCGAAAGGCGCGGGGGAAGTCACGATCAGCAGCGTACGACCCGGCTCCGGCCGACCGGGAAAACGACGGACGGCTACCCTTGTATGGTGACGCTTCGCTTGTATGACACCGCCACCCGATCGGTGCGGGACTTCGTCCCGCGGGAAGCCGGCAAGGTGGGGGTCTACCTGTGTGGGCTCACCCTCCAGGCGCCGCCACACATCGGCCATCTTCGTTCCGGGGTCAACTACGACGTGCTGCGTCGCTGGTTGCTGGCCGCCGGGTTCGAGGTCACCTTCATCCGCAACGTGACCGACATCGACGACAAGATCCTGGTCAAGGCGCAGGAGCAGGGACGACCGTTCTGGTCCATCGCGTACGCCAACGAGTTGAAGCTGGCCGAGGCGTACCGGGCGTTGAACGTGTTGCCGCCGACCTACGAGCCTCGGGCCACCGGCCACATTCCGGAGATGCATCAACTGATCGCCGAGTTGATCGAGCGGGGGCACGCCTACCCGGCCGCCGACGACTCCGGGGACGTGTACTTCGACGTGGGTTCCTGGCCGGCGTACGGTGCCCTGTCCAACCAGTCGCCGGACGAGATGCAGTCCGACTGCGAGGCCCCCGAGCGCGGTAAGCGGGACCCCCGCGACTTCGCGCTCTGGAAGGGTGTCAAGCCGAACGAGCCGGCGGACGCCTACTGGCCCTCGCCGTGGGGGCGGGGCCGGCCGGGTTGGCACATCGAGTGCTCGGCGATGTGCCGGCGGTACCTGGGGGCGGAGTTCGACATCCACGGTGGCGGGCTGGATCTGATCTTCCCGCACCACGAGAACGAGTTGGCCCAGTCCCAGGCCGCCGACCTGCCCTTCGCCCGCTACTGGGTGCATCACGGGCTGCTCGGCATCGGTGGCACCAAGATGGGCAAGTCGCTGGGCAACGCCCTCGATCTGGCGTACGTCGCCGATCTTGGGGTGCGCCCGGTCGAGTTGCGCTACTACTACGTGGCCGCGCACTACCGCTCCCGGATCGACTACTCCGAGGAGGCGCTGCGCGAGGCGGCCGTCGCGTACCGGCGGATCGAGGGCTTCGTGCAGCGGGCCGTCGAACGGGTGGGCCCCGGTGAACTCGGGGAACTGCCGGCCGCCTTCGCCGCCGCGATGGACGACGACCTGAACACCTCGGCCGCGTTGGCCGTCCTGCACGACCTGCTGCGCGACGCCAACAGCGCGGTGGCCGACGGGGACGATGTGACCGTACGCACGGCGCTCGGCAGCATCCGCGCGATGCTGGATATCCTCGGGGTCGACCCCCTCGACCCGGCGTGGACCGGCGGCGCTCGGGCGAGCGACCTCCGTGGGGTGGTCGACTCCCTGGTCGCCCTGGCTCTGGAACAGCGTGCGCAGGCCCGGGTCCGTAAGGACTGGGCTGCCGCCGACGCGCTGCGGGACCAACTCAAGCGGGCCGGAGTGGCGGTCGAGGACACCCCACAGGGCCCGCGTTGGACAATTGGAGAGCATGACTGATGGCCGGCAATTCGCAACGCCGTGGCCGACGGGTGGCCTCGAAGTCGAGCGCACCCAAGGGCTCCGGCGGCAAGAACAAGGACGCCCTCGCCGGTCGGGGCCGTACCCTGCCCGCCGACGAGCGGCCATGGCACAAGGCCTACTCCGGTACGGAGAAGGTGCCCCAGCGCACCGCCTGGAAGCAGGAGAAGGAGCGCCGGGCGGCGGCCGAGGAGGGTCGGGCCCCGAAGATCGGCAAGCCGGGCACCAAGGACACCACCTGGGGCCGGGGCGGCGGTCGGGGTACCCCCACCCCGAAGCCGGTACGCGGTAAGCAGCCGGCCGGACGTGGTGGTCCCCGGGTCGCGCCGGGGCGCAAGTCGAACCCGTCCAAGGACACCCCGGAGCTGCTGGTCGGCCGTAACCCGGTGCTGGAGGCGCTGCGCGCCCAAGTGCCGGCCACCGCGCTCTACACCGCCCAGGGCATCGACACCGACGACCGGATCAACGAGATCATCCGTACGGCGGCCGACCGGGGCATCGCCATCCTCGAGGTCAGCCGCACCGAACTGGACCGGATGACCGGGGGGGTGCTGCACCAGGGGGTCGGCCTCCAGGTGCCGCCGTTCGCGTACGAGCCCTTCGAGGATCTGGTCGCCGCCGCGCTGGAGCAGCCGGCACCGCTGCTGGTGGCCCTGGACGGGGTGACCGATCCGCGCAATCTCGGCGCGGTGATCCGGTCGGCCGCCGCCTTCGGCGCCCAGGGTGTCTTCGTACCGGAGCGGCGGGCGGCCGGGATCACCGCGACCGCCTGGCGGACCAGCGCCGGTGCGGCGGCTCGGGTGCCGGTGGCCCAGGTCACCAACCTGACCCGGTCGTTGAAGGCGTGCCGGGACGCCGGCTTCATGGTGGTCGGCCTGGACGCCGACGGCGAAACCGACCTGTACGACCTGGAGGCTGCGGTCGGCCCGCTGGTCGTGGTGGTCGGCTCGGAGGGTCGGGGCCTGTCCCGGCTGGTCGGGCAGACCTGCGACCTGACCGTCAGCATCCCAATGATCTCCGAGGTGGAGTCGCTGAACGCGAGCGTGGCCGCCGCGGTCACTCTCGCCGAGGTCGCCCGCCGCCGAGCCGCCGAGAGCTGACGCCAAGCGCAGGATGACAAAGGGGCGGCCCGCCGGGCCGCCCCTTTGTCAGTTGCTACTTCAGATGCGCTTGCCGGTGGTGGCGTGGAAGGCGTGGTTCTGGCCGGCACGCGGCTTGACGAAGATCGTCTCGCCCATGCTCGGCATGGTCCGCCGGTCGGTCCGCACCACGAACCGCTCGGAGGCACCGTCCAGCGCGGCGTGGCCGTAGACGTTGGCGTCCGAACCGAGGTCCTCGACCAGCTCGACCACGACCGGCATGCCGCCCTCGGTCGGGCTGACGATGTCGCAGTCCTCCGGCCGGAAACCGACCGTCACCTTGCCGGCACCGCCCTCGGCATTGGCCGCCTCGACCTGCTCGCGGGTCAGCGGGATGAACATCTCGGCGAAGGCCGCACCCTGCTCGGTCAGCGGGACCGTCTTGATGTTCATGGCCGGGGAGCCGATGAAGCCGGCGACGAAGACGTTGGCCGGGGTGTCGTACAGGGCCCGCGGGGTGTCGACCTGCTGGAGCACACCGTCGAGCATGACCGCCACCCGGTGACCCATGGTCATGGCCTCGACCTGGTCGTGGGTCACGTAGACCGTGGTGATGCCGAGCTTGGCCTGCAACGAGGCGATCTGGGTACGGGTCTGCACCCGCAGCTTGGCGTCGAGGTTCGACAGCGGCTCGTCCATGAGGAAGACCTGGGGCTCCCGGACGATGGCCCGGCCCATCGCGACCCGCTGGCGCTGACCACCGGAGAGGGCCTTGGGCTTACGGCTGAGGTACTCCTCCAGCTGGAGCAGCGCCGCCGCCTCCTTGACCCGCCGGTCGATCTCCGCCTTGGAGGTCTTGCGCAGCTTGAGGGCGAACGCCATGTTCTCGTACACCGTCATGTGCGGGTAGAGGGCGTAGTTCTGGAAGACCATCGCGATGTCGCGGGCCTTCGGCGGCAGGTGGGTGACGTCCCGGTCGTCGATGTAGATCGCGCCGTCGTCGACGTCCTCCAGACCGGCCAGCATCCGCAGGCTGGTGGACTTACCACAGCCGGAGGGACCGACCAGGACGAGGAACTCGCCGTCGCCGATCTGGAGGTCGAGCTGGTTGACCGCGGGGCGTTCGGTGCCCGGGTAGATCCGGGACGCCTTCGCGTAGGTGACCGTAGCCATGAGGGGGTGCATCCTTTCACCGGCAGGAACGTGCCGGACGATCCGAGTGAAGGAGCGACCGGTGCTAGGGAGCACCGGCGCCACGGCCGCCATGAGATGAATCCCATGTCGTCCGTGTCACTGCACGGTAAACGGCTTTTGCCGCGCTGCCAAGGTGTCGAACCCTGGATGGGACGGACGGCATACGCATACCGGTCAGTCGGGCACGGTCGGACACGAATCGACGTTCGCAGGTCAAGATGTTGACGTTTCCCGTGCTCGGGACCCCTGCCGGGGAGGAAAACCGGACGTCGGTCGCTATGCTGACCACGGACACTGCCCCTGTAGCTCAGCTGGCCAGAGCACCCGCCTTGTAAGCGGGATGTCGCCGGTTCGATCCCGGCCGGGGGCTCCATCCGTACCACGTGCGCGGCCCACCGAGCTGACACCTCGGTGGCCCGGCCGTGACGCTCCCTGCCCGGC
Organism: Micromonospora sp. NBC_01739; assembly: GCF_035920385.1. GTDB lineage: Bacteria > Actinomycetota > Actinomycetes > Mycobacteriales > Micromonosporaceae > Micromonospora. The sequence goes on from NZ_CP109151.1 coordinate 5,399,618, forward strand.
CGGGCGGCCGGGCGGCACCGCTATCGTCGCCGTACCCGGGCAGCAGCCCTTGTGGCAGGACCTGGACCCGGCCGGAGGGGTGGTGGGCAGTGGCGGACGCGGAGCTGACCGTGACGGTGTCGGATCAGGTGGCCACGGTGGTGATCCGCAATCCGGGCAGGCGCAACGCGATGACCCTGGCCATGTGGCGGCAACTGCCCGTACTGCTGGATCACCTGGAGGCGGACCCGGCCGTACGCGCTCTGGTGCTCACCGGGGCGGACGGCACCTTCTGCGCCGGTGCCGACCTGGCCGACCTGGATGAGCAGCTTTCCACCGGCGACGCCGCTGTGGCCGTCGCCGCCGAGGAGCGTCTGGCCGCCTTCGCCAAGCCCACCGTGGCGGCCGTCCGGGGTGCTTGCGTCGGGGGTGGGTGTCAGCTGGCGGTCGCCTGTGACCTGCGGATCGCCGCCGCCGACGCCCGATTCGGGGTGCCCCCGGCCCGACTGGGCCTGGTCTACCCGGCGCCCACCACCCGCCGGCTGGCCCGGTTGGTCGGCCCGGCGGCGGCCAAGCATCTGCTGTTCACCAGCGAGCTGATCGACACCGACCGGGCGCTGCGGATCGGCCTGGTCGACGAGGTGCTGCCCGGGGACCGCCTGGCCACCCGCATCGACCGGCTGACCGCCACGATCGTGGAACGCTCCCAGCTCAGCGTCGTGGCCGCCAAGGAGATCGTCGACGACCGGGCCGACGAGGCCCGGGTGGACTGGTGGTACGGGCAGGTGCGGGCCAGCGGTGAGGCCCGCGAGGGCATCACCGCCTTCCACGAACGCCGCCCGCCCCGGTTCACCTGGAGCCCTCCGCCCGCAGGCTGACCGATCGGGAGGGCCGGCGGGTGCCACGCCGGGAATCCGACGCCGCCCCCCGTTCCCGCCGGCCCGGTCCCTCACCCCCCGGCCAGGGCCGCCCAGGTCGGCACGACCGGCACCCGCCGCAGCGGCATCCCCGCCTCGGTCGGCGTACGGTCGCCCTTGCGCTGGTTGCAGGCGTAGCAGGCGGCCGTCGTGTTCTTCCAGGTGTTCCGGCCACCGCGTGAGCGGGGCAGGATGTGATCGATGGTGCTGGCCGGCCCGGCGCAGTAGGCGCAGCAGCGGGCGTCGCGGGCCAGCACCCCGGCCCGGGACCAGGCCGGGCCGGAGGTGAACCGCCAGCGGGTCACCACGTACCGCACCAGCCGGACCACCCTGGGCACCGGGAAAACCCCGATGACCTGGTCCGGTACGGCCTCGTGGATCTCGGCGACCCGACGGCAGAGCATCCGGATCGCATGGGGAACGGTGACCCGGTGCAGCGGGCCGAGATCGGCGTTGACAACGAGGACGGCGTACACCGGCTTCTCCCTCCACGGCGGTGACGGACGTACGGGCCGGACAGCGACGAGCCGCCCGGTCCCAGGGCGGGTGGGCGGCTCGACGGGTACGGGTACGCGTCAGCCGGGTCGGCCACCCCGGGGGTGTTCCGCCAGGCCAGCCGTACCGGGCAGCCACGACGGCACCAAATGCGGCATCGACATGAGTGCTCCCGTGAACGGCGGTTGACCTTGCGCGTTCACGGTAGGGGTGGCCCGAGGGCGACGGCAACGCATTTCGATACGGCCGGTCAGCGCCGGGCTAGCAGGCCCCGGGGGCGGACCGACCGCAGGGGTTCGGTGGCCGCGCCGGCCGCGCGCAGGATGTGGTTGGCCGCGAGGATGCCGGTCGCCGCGGCCCGTTCCATCAGGGCGCTGGGGAAGTCGGTGTGGATGCCGTCGCCGGCCAGGTAGAGCCCGGGAGCGTCGGTGCGTACCCCGGGCCGTCGGGCATGGCTGCCCGGCGCGAAGGCGGGCGCCTTGGCCTCCACCCGGGCGTGCAGCTCCCGTACCCGCAGCCGCCCCACCTCCGGCCAGAGGGTGGTCAACTCGGCCCACATCCGCCCGGCCAGCTCCGTCGCGGGCACGTCCGGTTCGCAGGCGTACGCGTGCAGTTCCAGCACCGAGCCGTCGGTCTCCTCGGCCCAGCGTCGGCTGCCCTGCTCCAGCCGGTGGTAGAGGGTCACCGAGTCCAGGGTGGACTGGCGGGTGACCCCGCTGAAGATCGCCCGTGCGGCGGCGACATCCCCCTGGCACCAGTACCGGGCCACCGCGTACGGCGGGCCGGGTTCGCCGTACCCGGGCATCGCCGCAACCAGCTGCGGCGCGGTGTCGGCCAGGCCGGGGGAGGCCGCGACCAGCGCGGCGAGGGCGGCCGGGTCGACGGCGAGCACCACCTGCCCGGCCTGGTACGCCCCCTCGGTGGTCGTCACCTGCCAGCCGGTGTCCGTGCGTTGCAGCCCGGTCGCCGCAACTCCGGTCACCACCTGACCCCCGTGGCGTTCGACATGTCGGGTCAGCGGGCCCCAGATGGTGGTGGCGTAGTCGTCCTCCGGGCAGTCGAAGGCCAGCCCTTCCGGGTTGCCGAGCAGGTAGAAGTGGAACTGGGCGATCATCTCGGCGGCCGACATCTGCGCCTCGTGGTTGAAGAACGAGTGCGAGAAGACCTCGAACAGCATCGCGCGGGCCCGGTCCGGCAGGCGCAACGAGGTGAGCAGATCGTCGGCGGTGCGCTCGTCGAACTCGGCGTAGGTGCGTACCGGGTCGTAGGTGAGCAGGGGCAGGGCGGCGTCCCGGTCCATCCCGCGCAGGTCCCGCAGCCGCAGGCTGGGGCTGCGTACCAGCAGGGTGAGCAGGTTCGCCGGTGGGGCGGGTGGTAGCCGGCCGAACTCCTCGGTCGGCCACTGGGCGCTGAGCACCGGATAGCTGGGTACCGGCCGCAGGAACCGCAGTTTCGGGTCGATCCGACGCAGGATGTTCCGCCAGTTGTAGTACTGCCGGAAGAAGGCGTGGAAGCCGTGCTCGTTGACCTGTCGGGTGCCGTCGGCCAGGGTCTGTGGCCAGGCCCCCAGCCGACCCCCCAGGGTCGGGGCGGCCTCCAGTACGGTCACCTCGACACCCCGCTCGGCGAGCACCACCGCAGCGGACACACCGGCGATTCCGCCACCGACGACCAGGGCGGTCACCGGCTGCGGCACCCGGGACGCACCACCCCCGCCGGGCTGGACCTGGTACGGACGTACGCCGAGAAGCCGACCCACCACCTGCGACAGCGCCACCGGACACCCCCTGACTCCACAGTGTGCCGGAGATGTCGGAAACAGTCGCGTGTTAACAAGGGGCCCTTTCACCTCGCCAGGCGTTAACAGGGGGCCCTTCCTTGCACCTCAAAGGCAGCGGCGGGGGCGGTCGGAGGGGGGCCAGACGTATTCGAGGTCCAGGGGTACCTGGTCGCCGAAGATCGGGCGGTAGTGGTCGGGGTCCTTGCGGATCAGCGAGGATCGGTGGCTCAGATGCAGATCGTCGCGGCCCAGCCAGGGTGGCAGTTCCCCGGCCACGGCCAACTCGTGCTGGGAGCGGACCTGCTCGATGCCGCAGGCGGTGGCCAGGTCGGCGGCCAGGGTGACGGCGCAGGTGTCGGCCCGGCCGGCGGCACACCAGACCTCGCAGACGTCCAGCCCGTAGCGGGTCAGGGCCTCCTCGTACCCGGCCCACATCTTCACCGCGGGGTGGTTGCGCCAGCCGTAACCGGGCCGGGTCAGCCCGCGCAGCACCTGGATCGCCTCGACCCGCTGCTTGCCCAGCCGACGCTGGTCCAAGGCCCGAGCGCTGGCCAGGAAGTCCGGATACGGCAGGAAGGTCTGCATGTCGCAGGGCCTACCCGCCACGGCCCGGCCCATGCCGACCGGTCGACGATCATGATCGTCGCGGGGCTGCGCGGATTGCGACCGGCTTACTACCATGCCGGTCATGGCGGAGCCGCTGCTCGATCGGGCCCTGCGGGCCAGCCGCCGGTTGCGGGTCAACGGGGAGCCCCGGGCCCACTACGTGATCTGCGGTCAGGATCCCCTCGCCTACTGGGTGGTGCTCGCCTTGCGGGGCAGTGAACCGCAGGCCGGGCGGCTGCGGATCACCCTGATCGTGCCGACCCGGCAGCGTTCCCCCGCTCCCGACGGCCGGGACCTGCCCGGCGTCGAGGTGATCCGGGCCGACCGGTTGGACGAGCACACCTTCCGCCGGGCCAACCTGGCCGGGGCGGCCGGGCTGGCTTTGCTGCACCAGGACGACGTGGGCAACATGCACGCCGCCCTCTGCGCCCAGGAAGTCGAGCCCGGGTTGCGCCTGGTGGTGCGGATGTTCAACACCGGCCTGGCCAACGGGGTGCGGCAGATCTTCCCCGACTCGGCGGTGCTGTCGGACGCCTCGATAGCCGCCCCGGCCTTCGTGGCCGCCGCCCTCGGTGAGGTCGCACCCACCCACTTCCGGCACGGCGGTCGCACCCTCTACCTGGCCCGCCGCCAGGACGTACGCCCCAGCGAGGTGGTCTGCCCGGTGGCCGACACCCGCGATCCGCAGCAGGACCTGGTGCTGCCCGCCGACGACCGGGCCGCCGATCTGGTGCTCGCCGAGGCCGCCGGTCGGCCGGTCGGCACGGAGTTGGCCGCCCGCCGGCTGGCCCGGGCGCGCCGACAACGTCGACGGCGTCGGCCGGTGACCACCGTGCTGCGGGCGATCCGCAGCTTCGCCACCCGCAAGATCGGCATCACGGTCATCCTGCTGCTCGCGGTGGTCGGGCTACTCGGCGGGTTGTACGCCAACGCGGCGCACGTCAGCCTGGCCGACGCGTTCTACCTGACCCTGGTCACCACCCTCACCGGGCAGGACCCGGACACCGCCAAAGGCGGCGCCGAACAGGTCGTGCAGGTGATCCTCAACCTGGCCGGGCTGGCCCTGATCCCGTTGATCACAGCGGTCGTGGTCGACGGGGTGGTCAACGCCCGGCTGGCCCTGCACACCGGGCGGATCCTGCCCGAGCGGTCCGGGCATGTCGTGGTGGTGGGCCTGGGCAACATCGGCACCCGGGTGATGGCCCAGCTCAACGACTTCGGCGTCGAGGTGGTGGCGATCGACAAGAACCGGGACGCCCGGGGCGCCGGGCTGGCCCGCCGGTTGGGGGTACCCCTGGTGGTGGGGGACGCCGCCGAGGAGGAGACCCTGCGGGCCGCCTCGGTGGCCACCTGCCAGGCCCTGGTGGTGGTCTCCACGGACGACGGGGCCAACCTGCGGGCCGCGCTCAACGGCCGCACTCTCAACGATCAACTCCGGGTGGTGCTGCGGCTGTTCGACGGCCACTTCGCCGAGCGGGTGCAGCGGGCCTTCGGCATCGGCACCTCCCGCAGCGTCTCCTACCTGGCCGCCCCCTCGTTCGCCGCCGCCCTGCTGGACCGGGCGGTGATCGCCACCATCCCGGTCGGCCGGCACGCCCTACTGGTAACCGAGGTCCCGGTGGCGGCCGGTTCGGCCCTCGACGGCCGCCCGCTGGCCGCCGTCGGCAAGGCCGGCAGCGTACGGCTGCTCGCGCACGCCCGCCCCGGCCAGCGCTACGACTGGTCGCCCGATCACCGTCTGGTGATCGTGGCCGGGGACCGGCTGACCGTGGTGGCCCGGCGCGCCGGCCTGAACGCCCTGCTCCGCGAGGCCGCCCCGCCCGAGGAGGAGATCGCGGTCGGGACACCGCCGCTGCCGAGAGAGACCGAGGAGTGAGCTTCCACCTGTCCCGGCGGGAGCGTGAGCCGGTGCGCTCGCCGCTGCCGGGCGCGGAGTAAGGTGCGGCCGTGCTTGGTGGTGGGGTCGGACGGCGAGCCCGGGTGCGGCAGGTGCCCCGCCGGGGCGGGCCGCCGTGGGGGTTCGTGCCACGTCGGGTGTTGCGTTGGGCCCTGGTGGCGGCCGGTCTCGTGGTGGTGCTGACCGCCGGTTGGCTGCTCTGGCCGGACGACGAACCGCCGCCGCGTCAGCGCGAGTACCGAGCCGAGACCGCCTGCCTGCTCACCGGCGCTCAGGGGGTTGCCTCCCCGGAAGCCAGTCCGGTGTGGAGTGGGATGCAGGAGGCATCTCTCGCAACGCAGGTGAAGGTGCAGTATCTCGAAGTGGACGGTCCGCAGACCGGGCCGCAGGCGGAAACCTTTCTGGCCGGTCTGGTGCAGAACCGCTGCGATGTGATCTTCGCGGTCGGCGCGGCACCGGTCGCCGGAGTGACAAAAATCGCTGCCCGCTATCCCCAGGCGCGTTTTGTTGCGTTCGGCACCATCGAGCCGGGTCGGAATGTGTCGGTTGTGGATGATAGCGACCCGGAAGTGGTGCGGAGACAAGCACATGACCTGGTTGTGGCGCTGACCCGAACGCGCTCCTGAGCTCTCAGGTTTTTTTCAGGATCTGTTCGTTCGGACAGCTTGTCCCATGATCAGCTAGCCACAAAAATTCCCTCGGAATCATCAATATTTACGGGGGAGTGAGCGGCCATGGGCCGATCCTTCAGCAGGGCCGGCCGCCGCTCGGCGCTGGTCGTCGCTGTGATCTTCGGGCTGACCGTCGCGGTACCGCCGGACGTGGTGCGGCCCGGTGGCGAGTTTCCGCTCACCTGGCTGAGTTGGTTCAGACAGCATCCGGCGTGGTCCGCCTCCGCAGCCTTCGTCGGGCTGCCGGTGCAGCAGACGGGTCGGCCGGTGCAGGTCGATCCGCAGGCACCCGCAGCGGCAACCGATGCGCGACGCGGTGCCGGGCGGGCACCGAAGCCTGCCGCCGGCACGCTCGACTCGTATCAGCCACATCAGATCGAGTCCACCCCGGAGCAGACCGGAGTCGCCGAGCCCGGGTTCGACGCCCGCACCAGCAAGCGGGACGCCCGCCGGTCCAGCGCCCGCTCCGACGTCTACGTCAACGCGGACGGGTCGTTCACCAAGCGCACCCACAACCGTCCGGTCAACTACCTGGCCGCCGACGGCACCTGGCAGAAGATCGACTCGGACCTGACCCGTCGGTCCGACGGACGCCTGCACGTCAAGGCGAACCGGCTGAAGCTCTCCGTGGCCGGGGCCCCGTCCGCCGGTGCCGATCGCAGCGCCGCCGCCGGCGCCAGGAGCGGGGCCACCGCCCAGGAAGCGGAACTGGCCCGGCTCACCCTGCCGACCGGCGAGTCCGTCGCCTACCGACTGGAAGGCAGCGCCATCGGCGCCCCCGAGGTCACCGGACCCACCGCCGTCTACCGCGATGTCCTGCCGCACACCGACCTGGAGCTGACCACCTTCGACGCCGGGATCAAGGAAACCCTGATCCTGCGGTCGCCGGAGGCGGCCTCGACCTGGGTGTTCCCCCTGGATCTGGACGGGCTGACGCCACGCCCGACCGCCGAGGGCTCGGTGGAACTGCTCAACAGCGACGGCAAGGCGGTCGCCTGGTTCCCGCACGGGTCGATGCAGGACTCCAAGGTCGACCCGCAGTCCGGGGCACCGGCAGAGTCCTCGGCGGTCAACTTCGAACTGGTGACCGTCGACGGTCAGGTGGCACTGAAGGTCGTCGCCGACTCGACCTGGCTCAACGACCCGGCGCGGGAGTACCCGGTCCGGGTGGACCCGACCACCACCACCGGTACGACCGGCGACGTCTACGTCGACAACGACTCCAGCACGACCAACCACAACGGTGACAACCTGCCGGTCGGCACCTACAACGGTGGCACGGTCAAGGCTCGCTCGTTCATCCACTTCGACGAGTTCGACGATGACGGCCTGATGGGCAAGCGGATCACTGGCGCGAAGCTGAAGCTCTACCACACCTGGTCGTACGACTGCACGTCGCACAAGCCGTTCAACGTCCACCGGGTCAACGAGGCGTGGACGGTGGCGAACCTGACCACCGGAAGCTACCCCGGCCCGGCGATCTCGTCGTCGATCGGATCGCTGACGATCACCGACAACTACCCGGCCTGTACGAACACCAACGCGGTCCGCAGCACCGGCAAGTGGGTCACCGTGCCGCTCGCCGTCGACACCTTCAACGACTGGTCGACGGGCGGGATGAACGAGGGCCTGGCGCTGACCGCCTCGGTGACCGACTCGACCGCCTGGAAGCGCTTCACCGCCGCCAACTACTCCGCCGGTGCGTACAAGCCGTACCTGGAGTTGACCTACTCCAACAACGTCGCGCCGCAGATCAACCTGCGCTACCCGGGCAACAACGCGGTGGTCAACACCCTCACCCCGCAACTGCTCTCGCGGGCGGTCGACTCGGACAAGTGGCCCAACAAGGGCTTCACCTACAACTACGTCATCACCGACGCCGCGACCAACGCGGCCGTGGTGAACTCGGGATGGGTGAGCAGCCCGACCTGGACGGTGCCCGCCGGCAAGCTGGCGTGGAACAAGACATATCTGTACACCGTCCGGGTGTACGACAAGGTCAGCTACAGCGCGGTCTATCCCGCGTACGCGTTCACCACCTCCGTACCGCAGCCGCTGCTCACCACGAACCTCGCGCAGAACGCCGGTAAGGGCTTCGACCCGAGCGTCGGCAACTACACCACCTCGGCCACCGACGCCAGCATCAGCACAGTCGGGCCTTCGCTTTCGGTGACCCGTAGCTACAACAGCCTGGACACCCGCCGCGACAACGCCTTCGGCGCCGGCTGGTCGAGCCTGGTCGACGTGCGGGCGACCCAGGTCAAGGACGTCGCCGGCAGCGTGCAGTCGGTGCTGGTCACCTATCCCACCGGCCAGGACGTCGCCTTCGGTCGCAACGCCAACGGCACCTTCAGCCCGCCGTCCGGCCGGTTCGCCACCTTCGTCGAGACCAAGGATTCCGGCGGCACGGTCACCGGCTACACCCTGACCGACAAGGACGCCACGGTCTACACGTTCGGCCGGGCGACCGGCACCGGGGTATTCAAGGTCACCCGGATCGCCGACGCCAACGGCCGGGCGATGACCTTCTCCTACGACAGCTCGGCGAATCTGATCACAGCGACATCGGCCTCCGGCCGCTCGTTGCACTTCACCTGGTCGACTCCGGCCGGGTCGACCAAGCCGCATGTCGCCACGGTCTACACCGACCCGGCCGTGCCCGGCGACCCGAACACGATCGCCACCTGGACGTACAGCTACGGCGCCAACGACCAGCTGACCAGGGTGTGCCCGCCGACGGACCACACCAACTGCACCACCTATCAGCAGGACACCACCTCCCAGTACGCCAACGCGGTGCTCAACGCGGGCCCGTACTCGTACTGGCGACTGGACGAGGGTGCCGGGGCGACCACCGCGGTCAGCGAGGTGCTGAGCAACGCGGGAGTCGACAACGCCCGGTACACCAACGTGACCCTCGGTCAGCCGGCCGCGCTGCCCGGCTCGACCGCGACCACCGCGACCTTCAACGGCACCAGCTCACACGTCCAACTGCCCGGGAAGCTGGTCGCCGACGGGCAGTACCAGTCGATCAGCATGTGGTTCAAGACGAGCACCCCGAACGGTGTGCTCTTCAGCTACCAGGCCGACGCGATCAGCAAGGGCACCACCGCCGGCAACTACACCCCGTCGCTCTACATCGGCAGTGACGGCAAGCTGCGCGGCGGATTCTGGACCGGCAGCGTCGCGACGATCACCACGGACGTCGCGGTCACCGACGGCGCCTGGCATCACGTGGTGCTGGCCGGTGCCGGTAACGTGCAGCGGCTCTATCTCGACGGCGCGCTCAAGGGCACCCTGAACGGGACGATCGCCCAGATCGCCGGCGGGTCGGCGAACGTGCTTGTCGGCGCGGGCTTCGTCGGCGGCTCCTGGCCGACGCACGTCAACTCCGGTGCCAACCCGGCCAAGGCGACCTACTTCAACGGCTCCATCGCCGAGGTCGCGTTCTTCAACCAGGCCCTGACCGCCACCACCGCCGCCGAACTCAACAGCGTCGGTCGGACCAGCCATCCGGTCCTCAGCAAGGTGGTCCGCCCGTCGGGCGGGGTCACGGCCGAGATCGGCTACGACAAGGTCAGCGGCCGAGTCGCCACGGTCACCGACGAGAACGGCGGGGTGTGGCAGCTGGGCAGCCCGACCGTCTCCGGCAGCAGCGACGTCTACGCGGCCTCGGTGCTCGGCGCCAAGCCGGCGGACTACTGGCGCCTCGGCGAGATCGAGGTGACGGACGCGGTCAACGAGGTGCAGGGTGGTACGGCCACCTACCACCAGGTCACCCTCGGGGTGGCCGGTCCGTTCAGCGACAGCAAGGCCGGATCGTTCAACGGCACCTCCTCGCATCTGGTGCTGCCGCCCGAGGACATGCCCACCACCGGCCCCAACTCCATCGAGATGTGGTTCAAGATGCCGTCCGGCAACAACAAGGGCGGCGTCCTCTACAGCTACCAGGCCAGCCCGATCAACGACCCGTCGGTGACCGGCAACTGGACCCCGTCGCTCTATGTCGGCACCGATGGGAAGCTGCGTGGCGGGTTCTGGACCGGCAGTCCCACCCGGGTGATCACCAGCCCGATAGCCGTCAACGACAACAAGTGGCATCACGTGGTGCTCTCCGCCGCCAGCAACACCCAGTCGCTCTACCTGGACGGCATCTCCATCGGCAAGCTTGACTACGAGCTCGTCACCACCGATGCCGTCAACGCGTACGTCGGAGCGGGCAAGTGGGCCGGCAACTGGCCCATGCACGGCACCGGGGACGTCGGCTACTTCCCCGGCTCGATCGCCGAGGTGGCGTTCTACCGTTCGCAGCTCTCCGCCGAGCAGGTGGCCACGCACTTCCTGGCGTCGAAGCAGACCGCCCCGGTCGCGGTGACCATGATCTCCGGGGTCGCCACCGCCTTCCCGATGCCGGTCTCCACGATCACCGTGACCGGGCCGACCGGTGAGACCACCTCCTACACCTACGACCTGGTCAACGGCCACCGGCTGGTGGCCCAGACCGACGGGTTGGGCAACACCACGAAGTTCGGCTACGACGTCGGCGGTTACGGAAACCTCACCTACGATCCGCGCGGCGTCTGGACCCAGGAACTGCAAGACGCCCGGGGTAACACCAAACAGGTCATCACCTGCCAGGACCAGTCCGCCGGCAAATGCTCGTCGGTCTACTACACCTATTTCCCGGACGCGACGACCACCACCCTCACCCCGGACGCCCGCAACGATCTGATGCTGACCCTGCGCGACGGCCGGTCGGCGTCGGAGACCGACAACACCTACCTGACCAGCTACGACTACGACACCAAGGGCAACCAGACCAGCATCACCGATCCGCTCGGCCGGGTCACCCGCATGACGTACACCGACGGCACCACGGTGGCGGCCAAGGACGGCGGTTTCGCGCCGCCCGGCCTGCCGGCCACGGTGACCACGCCGGGCGGGCAGATCCAGCAGATCATCTACTACGCCAGCGGTGACATCGCCGAGCTCATCGAACCCGGCGGCAAGATCACCCGATACACGTACGACGGCCTCGGGCAGCTGCTCACCGAGACCGAGGTGACCGACACCCATCCCAGCGGGCTCGTCACCAGTCGGACGTACGACCTGCTCGGTCGGGAGATCACCGAAACCGAGCCCGCCGTGACCAACCGGGTCACCGGCGCGGTGCACACCGCCCACACCAGCACCACCTACGACGTGGACGGCAACATCACCGAGGTCACGGTCAGCGACCTGACCGGCGGCGACGCACCGCGTACGACCAGGCACACCTTCAACGCGTACGGGCAGGAGGTGTCGGTCACCAACGCGGCGAACCAGACCACCCAGTTCGCGTACGACCTGTACGGCCGGATCGTCACCGAGACCGAACCGGACGGCGGGGTCACCACCAGCACCTACGACGTCGAGGGCAACCTGCTCACTTCGACGGTGGTCGGCTTCACCGGCGACCCGAACAACCCTTCCGCGCCCCGCGATCTGGTCACCACCCAGCGGTCCTACGACCCGGCGGGTCGACTGGCCCGCGAGGTCGACTCGATGAACTGGGAGACCCGCTACACCTACACCGACAACGGTCTTGAGGCGCGGGTGGTACGCGCCGACAACGCGGGCAACGAGTTCCTGATCGAGGAGAACTTCTACGACGCGGCCGGCAATGTGGTGCGGGAGGTGACGAACAACGGTCACACCACCACCACGACCACCTACGACGCGGCCGGCCGGACGATCTCCACGACGGTGGACCCGGACGGGCTGAAGCGAACCACCACCCTGACCTACGACGCCGACGACAACGTGGTCTCCACCGTCTCCACCGGCGCGGACGGCACGCCCACCAGCATCTCCGAGGCGATGTACGACAACGCCGGACGGGCGATCGCCGAGACCGAGTACACCTCCACCGCCCTGACGCCGGTGGCCCGGTGGAAGCTCGCCGAGACCGGGGGGACGACGGCGGCCGACTCCGTCGGCAACAGCCCCGCTACCGCGCTCGGTGGCGTCACCTGGTCCACCGACCGTGGTGGCTCGGCCGTGTTCGACGGCACCACCGGATACCTCAAGTCCGGCCCGGTCGTGGACACCACCCGGGCGTATTCGGTCACCGCCTGGGTGAAGCTCGCCTCGAAGAACGCCGCCCTGGGGGACGAACAACTCGTCTTCTCCGCGCCGGGCGCGATCGGCAACTCCGCACTCAAGGTCTTCTACTCGCCGGTCAGCGACCGGTGGTATGCCGCCATGTCGGTCCGCAAGGCCGACGGCACCACCACCTGGTTCGGCGGCGGCGGTCCGCACGGGTCCGCGGTGATGGGTACCTGGACGCACCTGACCCTCGCGGTGGATTCCGTCGGCAAGACGATGCGGCTCTACGCCGACGGTGTGCTGCAAACCACGGTGAACATCACCGAGAGCCTCAACAACGTGTCGACCGCCTTCACCATCGGTGGCGCCGACGGCTTCGGTTGGTTTCCCGGCTCGATCAGTGATGTGCAGGCGTACCAGAAGGCGCTCTCCGCCACCGAGATCGGGCAGGTCAGGACCGGCGCGGTGCCGGCGGCGGACGCGCAGGTCATCCGGACCTCGCAGACCCTGGACTTCGACGGCCTGCCCACCTCCGTCACCGACCCGAACGGCAACACCACCTACTACGGGTACGACGAGGAAGGCCGGGCGGTGAAGACCACCTCTCCGGCGGCCCTGGTCGAGCAGGCCGGGCAGCTTTCGACGATGGCCAACGCGGTCAGCTGGGTCGGCTACAACACGTTCGACGAGCCGACCGACACCCGCGACGCCAACGGCAACTGGTCGGTGGTGGAGTACGACGCGGTCGGCCGGGTGGTGGCCGAGCAGGCCCCGGCGTACACGCCGCCGGGTTCGTCGACCCCGATCGTCCCGCGAACCACCCAGGCGTACGACACGGCTGGGCAGCTCGTCTCCGTGACGGACCCGGCGGGCCGGGTGACCCGCTACGAGTACGACCAACTCGGCCGGGTCTCCAGGACGATCGCGCCGAACGATGGTGCGAGCACCTACACCTACGACGACCTGGGCAACATGCTGTCGTCCACCGACCCGACCGGAGCGGTCACCACCGCGACGTACGACTACCTCGGTCGGACGGTCACCACGACGGAGGTCGTGCGGCAGCAGGGCACGAACCACACCACCCACTACGCCTACAACGCGCAGGGCTGGCCGTCGGTGGTCACCAGCGCGACCGGCGTGACCAGCAGCACCGAGTACAACGTGCTCGGTGAGCCGACCTCGGTGCTCGACGGCGCCAACAACCGGACCCGCTACGAGTACGACGCGGAGGGCCGGACGACCAGGAGCATCCGGCCGGACGGCTCGTACTCCACCGTCGAGTACGACCTGGCCGGGCGGGCGATCCGCACGACCGAGCGCGCCGCCGGCGGCGCCCTGCTCTCCGAGCAGCTGGCCCGCTACGACCGGGCCGGCAACATGGTGGCCAGCACGGACGCGCGTGGCACCACCACCACCTTCGAGTACGACGCGACGGGCGTGCTGACCAAGCAGATCCAGCCGATCTCCGGATCGGATTCGATCGTCACCACGTTCGGCTACGACCTGGAAGGCAACCGCACCCGGTTCACCGACGGGCGGGGCAACGCCTTCTACACGACGTACAACTCGTGGGGGCTTCCCGAGTCGCAGATCGAACCGGCCACCAGCGCCCACCCGAACCCGGCCGACCGCACCTTCACCATCGAGTACGACCGCAGCGGCCTGCCGGTGCAGCAGATCCTGCCCGGCGGGGTCACGGTGACCAACTCGTACGACGACTCGGGCCAGCTGATCCGGCAGTCCGGCGCCGGTGCCGAGGTGCAGACCGAGGACCGGGAGTTCGGCTACGACCTGGCCGGCCGGATGACCTCGCTGTCCGGTCCCGGCGGCACCAACACGATCAGCTACGACGACCGTGATCTGCCGGTGTCGGTGACCGGTCCCTCCGGGAACTCGGCCTTCGGTTACGACGCCGACGGGCGCCTCGCCTCCCGGCAGGACGCGGCCGGCACCACCTCCTACGGGTACGACGTCGCGGGACGGCTCTCGACGCTGGCCAACCCGACGGCCGGCGTGCAGATGGCCTACACCTACAACACGCTGTCCCAGGTCACGAAGATCACGTACGGCTCGAACGGCAACACCCGCAACTTCACCTTCGACCCGCTGCGCCGGCTCACCGGCGACGAACTGAAGTCGCCGTCCGGGGCCTCGCTGGCGAAGATCTCGTACGACTGGGACCTCAACGGCAACATCATCGCCAAGACCACGACCGGCTTCGCCGGTTCGGCGGCGAACACCTACACCTACGACCTCGCTGACCGGCTGACCTCGTGGAACAACGGCAGCGCGATCACGGTGTACGCGTACGACAAGTCTGGTAACCGGGTGCAGAACGGCAGCAAGCTGTTCACCTACGACCAGCGCAACCGGCTGATCAACGCCGACGGTGCCGGATACACCTACACCGCTCGCGGCACCCTGGCCCAGGCCGGCGGCAACATCACCCGTACCGACGCGTTCGGGCAGGTGATCGAGCAGCAGTCCGCGGGCGGCACGCAGACCTACACCTACGACGGTCTCGGTCGGGCGATGCGGCCCGGCCACTCGTACACCGGTCTCGGCAACGACCTGGCCGCCGACGCCTCCGCGAGTTACGTGCGTGGGCCGTCCGGTGAGGTGGTCGGTGCCGCCTCCGGCGGTGACAAGCGGCTGGTCTGGACCGACCTGCACAGCGACGTGGTCGGCCAGTTCAGCCCGACCGGTACGGCACTGACCGGCTCGGTCACCTACGACCCGCTCGGCAAGGTGCTGACCACGGTCGGTCTGCTGGGGCAGCTCGGCTACCAGTCGGAGTGGACCGACGCGCTGACCAACCGGGTGAACATGCACGCCCGCTGGTACAACACCGACACCGGGCAGTTCGACACCCGGGACACGGCCAACAACAGCCCGGTCCCGGACTCGATCAACGCCAACCGCTACCAGTACGGCGACGCGAACCCGCTGATCGTCACCGACCCCACCGGGCACTGGGGCCTGGGAAGCCTCAAGAAGTCCTTCTCCCGGGCGGTCAGCTCGGTCTCCTCGACGGTGCGTTCGGCGTACTCGTACACCTCGTCGTACGCCTCCAGCGCCTACTCGTACGCCTCGTCGGCGTATCGGTCGGCCAAGTCGACGGTGACCAAGACGGTGACGAAGGCGAAGACCACCGTCAAGAAGAAGGTCCAACAGGCAAAACGCAAATACACCCAGGTCAAACAGCAGGTCAAGAAGAAGTACAACCAGGTCAAACGCACCGTCAAGAAGAAGTACGAGGCGGCCAAGAAACACGTCACCAAGAAGGTCGCCCAGGTCAAGAAGAAGGCCAAGCAGGCGGTCGCGAAGGCGAAACAGGCTGGCAAGAAGGTCGCGGCCAAGGCGCAGCGAACCGTCAAGAAGGCCGTCAGCCAGGTACGTGACGCCACGAACGCGGCCAAGAAGTGGGTCAAGGACCACAAGGACGTCCTGCTGGAGGTCGCCGCGATCAGTGGTGCGATCCTCGCCGGTATCGCCTGCACGGCAGTGACTGCGGGTGCGGGTGCGGTGGCCTGCATGGTGGGTGCCGGGGCGTTGATCAACCTGGCGAAGGATGCGGCGCAGGGCGATATCCACAGTATTGGTGACGCGTTGGGTTCGCTGGGCACCGGTGCGGTCACCGGTTTGGTCGGTGGTGCTGGTGGTGCGATCGCGGCCAAGGTCGGTGCGGCGGTGGCGAAGAAGGCTGGCACGGGTCTGTTGGGTCGGTTGGCGACGGAGTCGGCTGAGGCTGGTGTCGAGGACGCGATGTCGCAGCTGGCGATGACGGGGAGTTACAACCCGCGTGCGACGGCGGAGAACATGGTGCCGGGTCTGGGTGCGTTGAACCGTAAGAGCGGTGGTGGCGCGCGTAGTGGTGGTGCGGTCGCCGGCGGCTCCGGTGGTGGCGGGTTTGGTATTTCGGTCGGTGGTGTTGGTGCGTCGTGTTCGACGTCGGGTCGTCGGCACAGTTTTGATCCGAAGACGCCGGTGTTGATGGCTGATGGCAGTAGTCGGCCGATCGAGGATGTCAACGTCGGTGACAAGGTCATGGCCACCGATCCGGTGGCGGGTGGGTCAGTGCCGAAGCAGGTCACCCAGTTGCATCGCAACCTCGACGAGGATCTGACCGATCTGACGGTGAAGGATCAGGACGGGAAGGTGACGAAGGTCGAGACGACCTGGCATCACCCGTTCTGGAACGCCTCGGAGCGGAAGTGGACCGACGCCAAGGACCTGAAGCCGGGTACGAAGCTGCTGGTCAAGGGCCAGGGCGCGGTCACCGTCGTGGCGGTGCTCAACAAGCTCGGCCTCGAAGAGATGCGCGACCTCACCGTCGCCGACATCCACACGTACTACATCGTCATCGACGACCAACCCGTCCTCGTCCACAACATCAATAAGCCGCGGTCGGATATATGTGGGCCCCGAAGTGAGCCTATCTATGACATCCCAGGA
Source organism: Micromonospora sp. NBC_01739 (assembly GCF_035920385.1). Classification (GTDB taxonomy): domain Bacteria; phylum Actinomycetota; class Actinomycetes; order Mycobacteriales; family Micromonosporaceae; genus Micromonospora. The sequence goes on from NZ_CP109151.1 coordinate 5,416,508, forward strand.
GGATCGAGTGGTGGCCTAGGGGCTCGTGAGGAAATTCCGAAACCAATGCTTAAGGCTTACAACATCGGCGTCCAGGCTGATGCCACTAAGCCGACTCCCTTGTGTTCCTACTGCAGGCAAAACCCGGCGCAGGCTGTCGATCATGTCGAGCCGAGAATTCATGGCGGCGATCTGACTGATCAAAATACGACACCGATTTGCACGAAGTGCAATAGCTCAAAGCGTGATGGGATGGTGCCGTATAATCCTCCAGCGGGATTCACGGGCACGTGGCCACCGGCACACTGGCCGGCTAGGATGACTCAGGAGTGGTTCCTGCTACATGCAGGCCGGGGCAAGAAATGAGGGTGTGTGACAGACGCGATATATGTGAATCATGTCGAACCATTCGGCCGAGATGCTCCGTATCACATTGCCATGGTCGATCTGACTTACTCCGGTCTTCCTGGTCAACTCGAACAGGTCTGGCTGAACCCCTTGGGTGACCATTTTCGGGTCGCGTGTATACCGTTCTGTGCCTACGGTCTGGCATACCTGGATGAGGTTGTCCTCGATCCAGATGGTGTCTTTGTCCGTGAAGTTGTAGGCCTGTCCGGCAACCGCGTCCTTCGCGCACTAGTACACGAGCGGCGCGAAGGTTGTGACGTCAATCCGGATAGTGTTTGCGAGTCTCTCACGGCAATTGCTTCCAATCTGGGGATAGGCATGGAAATGCATGGCGATCGTTTCCTTGCTTTTGACGTGCCGCGTGGCGCGGATGTTCGAAGTCTTGTTGATGCGATGGCCTCCTGGGCAAACCGAAAGGCTCTCCATTACGAGTGGAGTGATGTTCGGAGTTTCGCCTATTCGCGCAGCTCCGGTTGACGGATATGCTGGTTCATCTGCCTGTCTGAGTTCTGCGCTCGGTGACATTGGGTGTTTGCGAAGAACCAGGACGGGAAGGTGACGAAGGTCGAGACGACCTGGCATCGGTCCGGCGAAGATTGGGCTATCTCGGTAAGCAGGAATGCCGGCCGATGAGGGCGGGCGTGTGCTCGTGCGACGTAGCGGGCGACGACGTCTTGGCCCGAGAACTCGCCTTGTTCGATCTGGAAGACTCGGCCTCTGGTGACGCCCATGCGGTCGGCGGTCTGCTGTTGAGTTAGGCCGCGGGCGCGGCGTACCTCGGCGAGGTGGTGTCCGACCACGGTGGCGAGTAGTTCCCGCTTGCCGTCTTCGACGGACTGCTCGCCGCCGGCGCGCTCGACGTGAGCGGCGCGGATGTCGCTCCAGCGTGCGTAGCGCTCATGGCTGTCGGCTCTCCTCCTTGGCGCGTTCCTTCAGGTAGATCTCGTAGCGTTGCTCGGCCAGGGGGATCGCTTCGGTGTACCCACTGCTACCAGCGTCCGGCCTTGTCTCCAGCGACGAGCAGGATGCTGGAGCGCCAGGGGTCGAAGGCGAACAGGGCCAGACAAGGCCACGGGAACCGTGTGGCTTAGGTGTAGACGTCCTTGCGGTGCCCGACGGCGTGGATGGTCAACTCGTCGCGGTCGAGGCGGTAGAGGATCCGGTAGTCACCGACGCGCAGCCGACGCCCGGATCCGTCGCGCATCTCGGTCGAGTTCTGTGGCACAGGGTCGGAGACCAAGCCGAGGATTGCGCTCAGGACGGTCAGGAACACTTTGCGTGGCTGCTTGTGCAGCCAGACCAGCACGTCCCGGTCGATTTGAACCTTCACGCCGCCTCACCATTGGCCCGGTCAGCCAGCAGCGCCTCCACCTCACGAGGATCAACCCCGAGCGACTCCAAAGCCGCCGACAGCGGCACGAACTGTCCCTCGGCACGGGAACGAGCGATCACCGCAGCGTCCCTATGGTCCCGGAACGCCTCGATCTCCTCCCACTCGTCGATGCCGACCAGCACGGCGACAGGCCGTTCGTACTTCGTGATGATGACCGGCTCACCGGTGCGCTCAACCCCGTCCAACACACGACCCGCGCCATCACGGAACTCCCGCAGCGTAATCCTCATCATGTACCGCACTGTACCACGCGGTACCGCTTCGCCTCCGTCACGGAAAGCAGCACAGCTCCCCAGACGTAACCCAGCAGCCCGCCACCGACAGGGATCCCGGGCCTGTCTCGCCAACTGGAAGGCCAGCACCGATCCCGACTTCACGACCAAGATGCGCCGGATCCTGGACCTCTACGACCACCCACCCGTCGGCGGCAGGGTGATTTGCGTCGACGAATTCGGGCCGCTGAACCTGCAACCACGCCCCGGCCGGGCCTGGCGATTCCAGGGACAGCCGGCACGGCTGCGCGCCACCTACACCCGCGACCAGGGCGTTCGGCACATGATCGCCGCCCTCGACCTGGCCACCGGCCGCCTGCACTACCGCATCCGCGATCGCAAACGCTGGCGCGAGTTCCTCCGTTTCCTCAAGACCCTGCGCCGCCGCTGGCCCGACCAGAAGCTCTCTCTGATCTGCGACAACTTCTCCCCGCACTGGATCGAAGCCGAGTTCGCCGCAGTGCGCTACTTCGCTCTCAACGCAATCGACCACCGCAGCCACACGGAGCAGGACGCCGCCATCGGCGGCTACATCCGCTGGCGCAACCAGCGAGCCCGACCGAAATCCGGATTTGCCGCCGGCTCCAAGATCCGCCACCCGGATTACCCGTATTGGCCGGATGGTCAGGATGGCATAAGAAGCTGGAGTTCGGATGACTAGTTAATTCTCATCGCGTGTGCTTCACGTTGAACCTCACGACCGCCAAATTCCTGAGAGTGCTGAAATGTCTCCGGATACAACCGCCAGTCTACCTGCATGTGGCATTTGTGGTCAGCCGATGGCTGACGACCATGGCGAGCATGTGGATAGAAGTGGGGTTGGAGGGAGGGTCGAGTATGTCGTGGTTGGTAAACGTGGCGGGATCGCGGAATTCCGTGAGGTGGGCGACTCCAGAATCCGGAAGACGGACGCCGAAGTTCTGGCGTATCAATTGGGGGTAGAGCAGTCGAGCCTGCTCGGATGCCGCTTCAGTTGCTGGGTGGAACCTGCGGAATATGGCGTCATTCGGAGTGATTTTCAGTTGGTTGAAGATGCCTGAGGCGAATAGGTAGCGGGACTTGGGAACAGCAGTACGAGGTGACCGGCGGAGGTCGGATCTGGTGCCTCGTCGATGACGCGCGCCGTACGGTCTGGCTCACGTATGTCGGCACCGACCATCCGCGTGAGACGGAGTGACCGGGCTGGTTCAGCGGCGTGCTGCGCGTAGGGCGTACCAGGCGGCGCCGAGGGCGAGCACGCCGAAGCCGGCCAGCACGGTCGGCAGCGGCAGGTTGACCGCGAGCAGGATGCAGCCGACCAGACCCGCCCCGGCCAGGGCCTGCACCGGCAGGCGCCGGTCGCGGTCGCGGCCGAGGGTCAACGCCGCCGCGTTGGTGATTGCGTAGTAGACGAGCACGGTGACGCTGGAGAAGCCGATCGCGCCCCGTACGTCGGCCAGCGCCACCACCAGGATCACCACGGCTGCCACGGCCAGTTCGGCGCGGTGCGGCACCCGGCGTACGGGGTGCACGGCAGCCAGGGCGGCGGGTAGGTCGCGGCGGCGGGCCATCGCCAGGGTGGTACGCCCGACCCCGGCCACCAGGGACAGCAGCACCCCGGTCACCGCGACCGTGGCCCCGGCGCGGACCACCCAGTCCAGGCCGGGCAGCCCGGCGGCGGTCACCACCTCGGCCAGCGGTGCGGCCGAGGCGGCGAGCCGATCCGGACCGAGCACCCCGAGGGCGATCACGGCCAGTACCAGGTAGATGACCAGCACCAGGCCGAGCGCCAGCGGCACCGCGCGGGGGATGGTGCGTTCGGGGTCGCGTACCTCCTCGCCGAGGGTGGCGATGCGCGCGTACCCGGCGAAGGCGAAGAAGAGCAGGCCGGCGGCGGCTAGGACGCCCCGGGCGGAGCCGCCGGGGGCGTCGATCCGGGCGATGGAGACCTCGGTCGCCCCGGCCACCGCGACCAGGGCCAGCACTCCCAGCACGACCAGCACCAGGATGCGGGTAGCGGTGGCGGTCTTGGCGATGCCGCGCAGGTTCACCCCGGTCACCGCGAGGACGGCGGCGACGGCGACGAGCCGGGCCTGCCCCGGCCAGAGGTACGCCCCGATGGTCAGTGCCATCGCCGCGCAGCTGGCCGTCTTGCCGACCACGAACCCCCAGCCCGCGAGGAAGCCGGCGAACGGGCCGAGCCGTTCCCGGCCGTACACATAGGTGCCGCCGGATTCGGGGTAGCGGGCCGCCAGCCGGGCCGAACTTGTCGCGTTGCAGAAGGCGACGAACCCGGCCAGGGCCAGTGCCACCAGCAGGCCGAGGCCACCGGCCGTCGCCGCTGCCGGGGCGAAGACCACGAAGACCCCCGCGCCGAGCATCGACCCCAGACCGATGACCACGGCATCGGGTACGCCCAACCGGCGCGCCAACTGGTCCACCTGCCGCAGCCTAGACAGGCTTGGTGAACGGCTGGTCCCAACGCCGGAACCGGCCCGGCAGCGGCAGGTCGTCCCAGGGCACCCGGTGCAGGATGCGGTCCAGCAGCAGCCCCAGCATCAGCCCGGCCACCGAGTCGCTCAGCCAGTGCCAGCCCAGGTAGGTGGTCGTGCACAGCACCACGGCCGGTGGGACGATCCGGATCGCCGGCACCACCCGGCGCGGCAGCCTCCGGCCCAGGTCAGCCAGCAGGGGGGCTAGCAGCAGCGCGATGACGCCGTACCAGACGATCGCGTTGGCGACATGTCCGGAGGGGTACGACTGGGCGAACCGGACCGGCAGGTCCTCCTGGAACAGCGGGAGGGTCTGCTCCGGTGGCAGGAAGGGTTCCTTGATGCTGGCGCTCGGTGCCGGTCGGGCCGTCCACACCTTCAACGGTCCGATGGTGAGGTAGGTCAGCGCGAAGGCCGCCACCGGAACCAGCAGTGGGCGTACCGAGCGCAGTCGGCGGGCCAGTAGCACCGACAGGCCGACCGCGATCAGGGTCAGCGGGGTGCCCTGGCCCAGGTAGTTGAGGATGACCGCGGTCCACCAGGCGGCCGTCGGCCGATTCGCCTCGGCCCAGTCGGCGACCGACCGGTCGATGCCGAAGAACCAGCCGGCGGCCAGGGCCCCGGTCAGCCCGACGAGGGCCACCAGCAGCAGCGCGTCGAACCACCAGCCGGCCGGTCGGACCGGCATCAGCCGCACCTTGCGGCGTACCGTCGGGGTTTCTCGCACCCGATCACGCTACCGGCCCGGGGCGGCGGCCGGGTTCAGGCGGTGATCGCGGTGACTGTGTGCCCAGCCACGCCGGGAAGCGTTCCGGCGGCCCAGCCGTCAGACTTGACGCCGTGCGGATCACTTCGGCCCTCGTGGACCCGGCCCTGCTCGACCTGCCCTGGTCGACACCGCTGGAGCAGTGGCCGGCCGAGCATCTGGTCGCCCTGCCGCAGGGCATCTCCCGGCATGTGGTGCGGTTCGTACGACTGGGCGGGTACGTCTACGCGGTCAAGGAGACCGGGGAACGGGTCGCCGAGCGGGAGTACGACCTGCTGCGGGCCCTGGAGCGGATCGACTTCCCCTCCGTGCAGGCGGTGGCGATCGTCGCCGACCGGGAGTCCGAGGCCGGTGAACCCCTCGACCCGGTGCTGATCACCCGGCATCTCCAGTTCTCCCTGCCGTACCGGGCGCTGTTCTCGCACACCCTGCGACCGGAGACCATGGGGCGGCTGCTGGACGCCCTGGCCGCCCTGCTGGTCCGGATGCACCTGACCGGCTTCTTCTGGGGTGACTGCTCACTGTCGAACACCCTGTTCCGGCGGGACGCGGGCGCCTTCGCCGCGTACCTGGTGGACGCCGAGACCGGGGCCCTGCGCAGCGCCCTCTCCAACGGTCAACGTGGTGAGGACCTGGAGATCGCCCGGGTGAACATCTTCGGCGAGGCCCTGGACCTTCAGGCCGCCGGCCTGCTGCACGACTCGATCGACCCGGAGGTGGTCTGCGAGGAGGTGGTGCAGCGGTACGAGCGGCTCTGGCACGAGATCACCTACGAGCAGCAGGTCGAACGGGAGGCCCGGCACGACATCGAGGGGCGGATCCGGCGCCTCAACGAGCTGGGCTTCGACGTGGCCGAGGTGGCCATGTCGACAATCGGCAACGGGCGCTACCTGATCCGACCCAAGGTGGTCGACGCCGGCTACCACCACCGGCGACTACTCCGGTTGACCGGCCTGGACGCCGAGGAGAACCAGGCCCGCAAGCTGCTCAACGACCTGGACGCCTACCGGGCGGAGAGCGACCTGACCGACGAGCAGCAGGCCGCCCACCGCTGGCTGACCGAGGTGTTCGAGCCGGTGGTCCGGGCGGTCCCCGCCCACCTGCGCCGCAAGCTGGAGCCGCAGGAGTTGTTCGCCCAGATCATCGAGCACAAGTGGCTGCTCTCCGAACGGGCCGGTCGGGATGTCGGGATGCGCCACGCGGTGCAGTCCTTCCTCACCGAGGAGCTGGTGCACCGCCCCGACGAGCAGGCCGTCCTCGGCGTGGAGATCCCGGCGCCACGCTGAGGCGGGGTCACTGCACCCAGGCGCCCGCCCGCATCACCCGGACGACATTCAGGTCCTCGTCGAGTTCCACCAGGTCGGCACGGAGACCGGCCTGAAGGGTGCCCACCTCGTTGCCGAGGCCGATGGCGAGCGCCGGGGTGGTGGAGACCATGCGTACCGCCTCGGGCACCGAGAGCCCGGCGGCCACCGCGTGCCGCAGGGCCGCGTCCATGGTCAGGGTGCTGCCGGCGATCGCGCCGTCGCCGGCCAGCCGGGCCACCCCCTCGGTGACGGTCACCGCCTGACCACCGAGTTCGTACTCGCCGTCCGGCATACCGGCGGCGGCCATCGCGTCGGTGATCAGGGCGCAGCGTTCCGGCCCGGCCGTGGAGATGGCGAAGGTCAGGGTGCCGTCGTGCAGGTGCACCCCGTCGGCGATCAGCTCACAGAACACGTTCGGGGAGCTCAACAACGCCACGGCCGGCCCCGGCTCGCGGTGGTGCACCGGACCCATGCCGTTGAACACGTGGGTGCCGACGCTGGCGCCCGCCGCGATGGCGGCGCGGGTCTGCTCGTACGTCGCGTCGGTGTGCCCGACCGCGGCCACCACCCCGCGCCCGGTGAGCATCTCGATGGCGGCCAGGGCCCCGTCCCGTTCCGGGGCCAGGGTGACCATCCGTACCGTCCCCTCGCCCAGCTCGACCAACTCGGTCAGTTCGTCGAGTGAGGGGTCGCGGAGAAACTGCGGGTTCTGGGCCCCGCAGCGGGCGGCGGACAGGTACGGCCCCTCGAAGTGGATGCCGGCAAGCACCCCCTGCTTGACCAGCGGGACGAAGGCGGTGGTGGCCGACCGCATCAGCTCGATGGGGGCGCTGACCAGGCCGGCCAGCAGGCTGGTGGTGCCGTGGTTCAGGTGGAAGGCGGCGGCGGCCCGGGCGGAGTCCGCGTCGCCGGTGGTGAAGGTGTGCCCGCCCCCGCCGTGGTTGTGGATGTCCACGAAGCCGGGGACGATCCAGTGCCCGTCCCGCACCGACGGGTACTCGGCCACCGCGCTGATCCGGTCGCCCTTGACCTCGACACAGCCCTGTCGGACCACCCCGCTCGGGGTCACCACCCGGCCGTTCACCCGTACGGTCATGACATCTCCAACTGGTCGAGGGCGAGCAGGGCGGCGCCGAGGCAGCCGGCCTGGTCACCGAGAGCGGCCGGGACCAGTCGCGGTTCCCGGTGGAAGGTCAGTCGATCACGCAGCGCGCTACGCAGGGGGTCGAACAGCCCCGGACCGGCCTGGGCCAGGCCCCCGCCCAGCACGACCGTCTCCACATCGAACAGGGCCTGTCCGGTGGCCAGTCCGTCGGCCAGGGCCTCGACGGCCTCCCGCCAGACCCGGGTGGCCAGTTCCTCACCGGCGGCTGCCCGCTGGGCCACCTCGGCGGCGGTGATCACGGCCGGTCCGGCGGGGGCCAGGTCGGTGTAGCGGCGGGCCACCGCCGAGGCGGAGGCGATGGCCTCCAGGCAGCCGGATCGGCCGCAGCCACAGGGCGGGCCCCCGGGACGGATCAGGATGTGGCCGAACTCCCCGGCGGCGCCGTGTGCCCCGGTGGCCGCCGTACCGGCGACCACGTGCGCGGCGGCGATGCCGGTGCCGATCGCCACGAACAGCAGGTGCTCGGTGTCCTGGCCGGCACCCAGCCGCGCCTCCGCCAGGCCCCCGGCGCGTACGTCGTGGCCCAGCGCGGTGGGCAGGCCGAGCCGGTCGGCGGCCAGCTTCCGCAGCGGTACGTCCCGGAAGCCGACGTTCGCCCCCCAGAGGACCATCCCCCGGGCCTGGTCCACGATTCCGGGCACCACGATGCCGAGCGCGGCCGGGGTCAGCCCGGCGGACCGTGCGGTGGCGGCCAGTCCCTCGGCGACGGTCAGGATGGTGTCGACCACGGCCTCGGCCCCACGGTGTGCGCCGGTGGGATGCCGTTCGCTGTGCACGACGGCCCCGTCCGGACGGATCAGGGCGCATTTGATCCCGGTGCCGCCGACGTCCAGCGCGACGACGACAGTGCCGTCGCGCAGCCTCACGCGAGCACCACGGACCGGCTCAGGTGCCGGGGCGCGTCCGGGTCCAGCCCGCGACTCGTCGCCAGGGCCACGGCGAACCGTTGCGCCAGGATCAGGTCGGCCATCGGGTCCACCGGGGTACGTCCGGCGGCCCAGCGGCCCAGCACGGTACGCACCCCGTGGGTGCGGCTGTGGGCGAAGGCCGCGCCGGTGGCGGCGACATCCTCGGGGAGGCCCTCGGGCAGGTCACCGAAGGCCCAGACCAGCCGGCCGGGGGCGGCCACCGAGATCGGGCCGTGCCGGTAGTCCATGGCCGGGTACGCCTCGGCCCAGAAGGTGGCCGCCTCCCGGCACTTCAGGGCGGCCTCCAGGGCCAGGCCGATGGTCCAGCCCCGGCCCAGGAAGGTGACCTGCTCGATCAGGTTCGGGTCGATCGGCAGCGGGGCACGTACGGCCACCTCCGCGTCCGCGACCAGAGCGTCGATGTTGTCGCCGAGCTGGGTACGCAACAGGGCGAGCGCGGTGGTGGCGAAGCGGGTCTGCACTACCGCCCGTTCGTCCGCGAAGGGCATGGTGACGGCGGCGTCGGCCAGGCTCACCGCCGGGGAGGTGGGGTCACCGACCAGCACGGTGGTCGGCATCCGCCCGCGCAGGGCGGCCAGCAGGTCGAGGACCTCGGTGGTGGTGCCGGAGCGGGTGATCGCCAGCAGCCGGTCGTAGCGGCGGCCGGTGGGGAACTCGCTGGCCTGGAAGGCGTCCGTCTCGCCGTGCCCGGCGGCCTCCCGGCGGGCCGCGTACGACATCCCCATGAACCACGAGGTGCCGCAGCCGACGACGGCGACCCGTTCACCGCGGCGGGGTAGCCGGTCGAGGACCCGGGGGGCCAGGTCGGCGGCCTGGCGCCAACAGTCCGGCTGGCTTGCGATCTCCGCGGGAACGAACGCCATGAGAACTCCTCGCAGCGGCTGCGCATTACGGCTCGTTTGGCCCGTCTTTCGAGCGTTATTCTGCGCGAAATCCGATGGAAATAGCAACCGCTGGGATGATCGAGCAATGCAGGGTTTTGCCTCATCGTAGTTTCGCGCACTAGTGTGCACGCAACCAATCACCGTTCGTGCAGACACGGAGGTCCCGGGGTGGACCGTTACGCGAGATGGAACGCCCTGCTCGAAATGCTGACCGACACCGGTCGGGTCACCGTGGAGGAGGCCGCCGACCGGCTGGAGGTTTCGCAGGCGACCATCCGGCGGGACTTCGATCAGCTGGCCCAGCAGCAGATGATCACCCGTACCCGGGGTGGTGCGGTCGCCAACGGGGTCTCCTACGACCTGCCGCTGCGCTACAAGACCGCCAAGCACTCCGCGGAGAAGCAGCGCATCGGCGCGGCCGCCGCGGCGCTGGTCACTCCGGGCACGGTGGTCGGCCTCAACGGCGGCACCACCAGCACCGAGGTGGCGCGGGCCCTGGCCGTACGTCCGGATCTCAACACCAGTGCCGAGGGCGCCCAGTTGACCGTGGTCACCAACGCCCTCAACATCGCCAACGAGCTGCTGGTCCGCTCCCGGATGAAGGTGGTGGTCGCCGGCGGGGTGGTGCGACCCAAGTCCTTCGAGCTGGTGGGCCCTTTGGGTGGGGCCCTGCTGCGCGAGGTGACCCTGGACGTGGCCCTGCTGGGGGTGGACGCCATCGACCCCCACCTGGGTGCCGCCGCCCATCACGAGGGGGAGGCGGCGATGAACAACCTGATGGTGGCCCGGGCCAAACGAGTGGTGATAATCGCTGACTCCTCCAAACTGGGGGGTCACGCCTTCGCCCGGATCTGTCCGATCGACCGGGTGGAAACCCTGGTCACCGACTCGGGTGCCGCATCCGAGGTGGTCGAGGCCTTCCGCGCCGCCGGGGTCCACGTCATCTGCGCCTGAGGGCGCGACACCACCCGCGCCGTCGATGCCGGCGCCCTGCGTACCTGCGTACGGCGGGTGAGGGGTGCCGCCGGGAGGGTAGGGCTGACTGCCGTCCGAAACGCTGATGCATACCGGGTATTGCCATCGGCTGCATACCGCGTATGGTGTCGTGGACACCCACACACCAACGGGGGAGGTGCAGCTTGCCAGCTGTCCTGGAAATCGAAGGTCTACGAAAGACGTACCGGAGCCGACGACGTGGCACCCGCAACGCCCTGGACGGCTTTGACATGCGGGTCGAAGCCGGCGAGGTGCACGGCTTCCTGGGCCCCAACGGGTCCGGAAAGACCACCACTCTGCGTACCCTGCTCGGGCTCATCCGCTCCGACGGTGGCCGGATGTCCATCCTCGGCCAGGAGGTGCCGGCGGCGCTGCCCCAGGTAGCCCGGCAGGTCGGCGCGATCGTGGAGAGCCCGCAGTTCTTCCCGAACTTCACCGCCCGCGACACCCTGTCCCTGCTGGCCGGCGCCGGCGAGGTGCCCGCCCAGCGGGTCGACGAGGTGCTGGAACTGGTCGGCCTGCGCGATCGGGCCGGCGAGCGGGTCAAGACGTACTCGCTCGGCATGAAGCAGCGCCTGGCGGTCGCCTCCGCCCTGCTGAAGAACCCCCGGCTGCTGATCCTGGACGAGCCGGCCAACGGCCTGGACCCGGGCGGCATCCGGGAGATGCGTACCTTGGTGCGCAACCTGACCGAGTCGGGGATGACCGTGCTGCTCTCCAGCCACATCCTCGGTGAGATCCAGCTGATCTGTGACTCGGTCACCATCATCTCGCTGGGCCGCCGGGTGGCCTTCGGCCCGGTCGACGAGGTGCTGGCCCAGCACTCCTCCGGCGGAATCCGGGTCCGGCTGGAAGCCGTGATGGACCTGCCGCTGGCCGCCAACGCCCTGCACGGCAACGGTTACCGGGTGACCGCGAACCCGGACCATCTGATGGTCTCCGGGGTGGACAAGCCGGCCACGATCACCCGGCTGCTGGCCGAACACGGCCTCTACGTCAGCGAACTCGCCCCGGTCACGGTGGACCTGGAGAGCGTCTTCCTCGAGCTGACCAACACCGCGCCGGTCCCCGGCCAGCACCGGCAGGTCGACCAGTCCGTACAAGTCGATGGGGCGGCACCGTCCGCACCCACCGGGGGAGGTTGGGGCGCGTGAGTCTCTTCCGTACCGAGCTGCGCCGGCTGGCCAAGCGGCGCTTCGCCCGCTGGACGACCGTGGGTGGCCTGCTGGTGCTGGGCCTGATCGTGGTGGGCCTGCTCCTGACCAACGAGAAGATCGGTCCCGAACAGTGGGCCGAAGCCCGTCGGGCCGCCGACCAGCAGTACCAGGAGCAGGTGCGGTGGGCCGATCAGGAGCGCGCCAACTGTGAGCGCGCGAAGGCGGCCGGCGAGAACGTCGACGACTACCCGGCCGACTGCGCGACGATCGCCCCGCCGGAACGGGAGAGCTACCAGGAGGAGTGGTACCTCCCGTCGACCTTCATCTTCAAGACCAACGTTCCGGACATGCTGGTCACCCTCGCGGCGATCCTGGGCATGGTCGGTTACGTGGTGGGGGCCTCCTTCATCGGCGCCGAGTGGAACAGCGGCGGAATGATGAACCTGCTGCTGTGGCGACCGAAACGGCTGACCGTTCTGTTGACCAAGCTGGGCGCGTTGCTCACCGGCATGCTGGCCCTGGCGGTGCCGGCCACCGCGGTGTGGTTCGGCCTGCTCTGGCTGATCGCCAACTGGCGCGGGACCACCGAGGGGGTGACTTCCGGGGTCTGGCAGTCCTTCCTGCTCACCGGGTTGCGCGGGATCGTGTTGGTGCTGGTCGCGGCGACCGTGGGCTTCGCCCTGGCCTCACTGGGCCGGCACACCGCGATGGCACTGGGCGGGGCGGTGGCGGTCATGGTGGTCGGCCAGACCGGGCTGACCATCATGCTGGAACTGGCCCAGGTCCGGTTCGCCGACGCCTGGCTGTGGCCCACCTACCTGTACGCCTGGATGGCCAAGAGCACGACTCTCACCGACTGGCGATCCTGTGACGCCTCCTACACCGGTGAGTGCCAGCCGGCCACCATGGACATCACCATGCAGCACTCGTCGATCCTGTTCACGGTCGCGGTGGTGGTGTTCCTCGGCGGGGCCCTCTGGACGCTGCGTCGGCGCGACATCACCTGAGGACCGGCACCCAGGCCGCCCGTGGGCACGATCTCTCCCCGGATCGCGCCCACGGGCGGCACCTCTTTCGGCACCTGTTCCGGTGTGGCAACGGCCTCGGCGCGCTCCTGGTGCGTCGGCCGTGACCTGTGGTTAGGCTGGGAACCCGGCTGGCGTCGCCCGTGTCGGCCGCCCCCGTGAGGAGCCCCATTGCCGCCCGCCGACGCCACCCCGACAGCCCAGAGCCCCGAGGCCCGGGTGCCGACCGGCCCGGACTCCGGGGCGGTGCCGCTGCCGCGTTCCGCACCCGAAGCCGAGTCCGCACCGACCGCCGCTGCCGAAGCCTCGACCACGGAAGCCGGAGCACCGACCGTCGCTGCGGGCCCGGAGTCGGTTGGTGCCCTCGGCGAGCGGGAGCAGGAGATCCTCGCCTTCGAACGGCAGTGGTGGCGGCACGCCGGCGCCAAGGAACAGGCGATCCGGGATCGTTTCGGGCTCTCCGCCACCCGCTACTACCAGTTGCTCAACGCCCTGCTGGACAATCCGGCGGCGCTGGCCGCCGACCCGGTGCTGGTCGGCCGACTGCGCCGGCTGCGCGCCTCCCGGGCCCGGAGCCGCCGCCGCTGAACCGACCCGACTGGTCGATTCCTGCGGACCGGAGGGGCACCTCCTCGGCAACCCGGTGGACTTCCCCGGCTGAGCGCGGAAGACTCCGGCAGGTGACGGGTGCGGTCCGGTTGGAGCCGGTGGACGAGCAGAATCTTGAACCGTTGCTGTCCGTGGCAGCCGCTGAGGCGGAGCCGGACGACGTGATGCCGCCGGTGGATGCCCCGGCCGGCTGGTCCCACGCCCGCAGGGAGGCCTTCCGGGAGTTCCACCGGGCCAACTTCGGTGGTCTGCACTCGGCCACCCGCACCGCCATGTACGCGATCATGGCCGGGGGTGAGGTGGTCGGGATGATCCGGATGACCCGCCGGGACGCCCCGGACACCGTCGAGGCGGGCATGTGGCTGGGTCGCTCCGCCCGGGGTCAGGGCCTCGGCGCGGCGGCGTTGCGCGAGTTGTTGAACCTGGCCGCCGCGGCCGGGATGCGGGTGGTGGTCGCCGACACCACACCGGAGAATCGCGGGGCGCTGTCCGTGCTGGAGAAGTGCGGCGCGAAGCTACGCGAGGACGGCGAGAAGGTGTACGCCGAGATTCACCTCGACTCGACCCCACCGGCGCTCTAGGGCTCAGCTCCGCTGCTCGGCGTACGCGGCCAGCCAGGCCACCTGGGCCGGATCCAGGGAGGGGCGGACCCGACTGCGGGCGGTCTGCACGTGTGCGGCCGTGACCGTGGCGGCGGTCAGCGACTCGCGCATCGCCGCCAGGGCCGCCTCCCGGACCAGCGCGGCGCAGTCGGCGGCCGAGAAGCCGTCCAGGTCTCCGCCGAGTTCGTCGAGATCGACGTCCTCGGCCAGCGGCACGTTGCGGGCGGCGGCGCGCAGGATCGCCGCGCGTGCCTCGGCGTCCGGTGGCGGCACGTAGACCAGCCGTTCCAGCCGACCCGGGCGCAGCAGCGCCGGGTCGATCAGGTCGGGCCGGTTGGTAGCGCCGACCACGACGACATTGCGCAGGGCCTCCACCCCGTCCAACTCGGTGAGCAGGGCGGCCACCACCCGGTCGGTGGTGCCACCGTCGGTGGCCTGGCCGCGTACCGGGGCCAGGGCGTCCACCTCGTCCAGGAAGACGAGGGTCGGGGCGGCCTCCCGGGCCCGGCGGAACAGTTCGCGGACGGCCCGTTCGCTCTCGCCGACCCACTTCGACAGCAGTTCCGCGCCCTTGACGGAGAGCACATTGGCCCGTCCGGAGCCGGCCAGGGCGGTCACCAGGTAGGTCTTGCCGCAGCCCGGCGGGCCGTAGAGCAGCACCCCGCGAGGTGGCTGCACCCCCAGTCGGGCGAAGGTGTCCGGGTAGGTCAGGGGCCAGAGCACGGACTCGGTCAACTGCTGCTTGACCTCTACCAGGTCACCGACGTCGTCCAGGGTGACCCGGGCCAGTTCCAGGGTGGAGGCGGCCATGGTCGTCGGCCGGACCACCTCCAGGGCGGCCGTGAAGTCGGCCATCCGTACGGTCGGGTTCTCGGCCGACTTCTGCCGCCGCGCCGCGCGGACCCCGGCCTCCCGGACCAGCGCGGCCAGGTCGGCGGCGACGAAACCGGGGGTACGCCCGGCCACCTCCTCCAGCCGTACGTCCTCGGCCAGCGGGACCGGACGGGTCAACACGGTCAACTGTTCCCGGCGCAGGGCGGCGTCCGGCAGGGGCACATCGATCCGTACCGAGAGCAGATCCGGGGACCGCAGCGCCGGGTCCATGGCCTCCGGGCGGCTGGTGGTGCAGACCACGGCGGCGCCGGCCCGGACGATCTGGGCCAGGCACTGGCGGAACACCGTGGCCACCGGTCCCGGGGTGTCCGCCGGGGCCAACGCCTCCACGTCGGAGACCAGCAGCACGGCCGGGCCGTCGGTCAGCACCTCGGCGGTGGTCGCCCGCAGTCGGTCCGCCGCCGAGGAGTTGGTCAGCGCGGCGATCTCGGGTGCCCAGAGTGGATGGACCCGGGCTCCGACCTGAGCGGCTACCGCCCGGACCAGGGCCGACTTGCCGGAGCCGGCCGGACCGCTGACCAGCACCCCCAGCGCCACCGCGGTGCCCAGCCGGGCCAGCACCTCGCGGTGGTGGAAGCCGAGGTCCAGCAGTTCGTTCAGCTCCTCGGCCTGGGCCCGCAGGCCGGGCAGCTCATCCACCGAGGGGACGTGCTCCTCCTCGGTCGCGCCCCTGGTGCCCGTCCAGTCGGCCTGAGACGTACCGGCGGTGGTGGCCCCACCGGCCTGGACCCTGACCGCCCCACCGGGACCGGCCAGGGAGGCCGTGCGGGTGGCGATCGGGTCGGCGACACCTCCGGTGGCGGCCCCGTGCTGCCAACCGACCATGGTGTCCATGGTTACCAGGGCACCCACCTCGGGTTCGACCGCGACGACCCGCAACAGGGTGCTGGTCCAGGCGTAGCCGACCCGGTTGGAGAGGCTGCGCCGGGCCGCCTCGACCAGGTTGCGGGTGGCGGCGTCCGGCAGGATGTCCTGGGGCAGCAGGGAGACGTCGTCCCCGGTGGTGACCACCTTGCCCAGCAGGGCCAACCGGAGCATCTCCGGGGAGACCACGGCGACTATCTGCGCCGGCCCGGCGAGCAGCACCCGGGTGGCCGCGACGACCGGGGTGGCGCTCACCCGCACCTGCCCGCCGTCGCGGAGACCTAGGTTGCCCAGGATCAGGTCATCGGCGTACAACAGCGCGGTGCTGGCGGTCGACTCGGCCGGGGCGACGATGCCGGCGGTCACCCGCTGGCCGGTCAACTGGACCGGGTCCCCCGGCCGCAGAGCCAGGGCGGTGAGCACCTCGGGGTGCAGCCGGACGACGCCGCGCCGGGCATCCAGCGCGGCCGGACGCAGGCTCGCGGTCAAGGTCAACTCGGGTTCGCCCATCGCCTGACCTTAAACGGCGCGATCATCCCGCGTCCGGTCAGCCTGGCGGCTCCTCCCCGGCCAACAGGGCGGGGTTGCGGCGGATCAGCTCGGCCAGCCGGGCCGCCGGAGCGCCCGGCAGGGTCTCCTGGCTGGCCGGCCAGTCGGCGACGGTGTGCTCCGACAGCGGCCAGGCCGGGGGTGCCACCACCGGCTGCCCGGTCACGGTCACCTCCGCACCGGTCCAGGCCACCCGCAGGTCGTACGCCTGCCCGTCCTGGTCGATCCGGGCGGTGACCGCCGCGCCCGGATGGACCGCGACGGCGGCCCGCAGCGCCTCGACGACATCGTCGAGCACACCGCGTGGCGGGGACCCGGCCGGTGCCCGGGGGGTGGTCCAGCCGGGCCCGGCGTTGCGGCCGCCGGAGGAGCCCTCCGGATCCCCCGCCCCGGCTGCCTCGTCGGCTCTGTCGGTGGCCCCGGTGGACCGGCGGCGCAGGGCCTCCTCGCGCCGCCGCATCCGAGCCAGGGTCTCGTCCAGCCCGCCTCGCATTCGCCTCACCCCTTCCCACCAGGGGCCTTGAGCCGTTCGGCTCAGGCCCGCTTGTCCCGGGTGGCCCGCACCAGCGCCCGATCCAGGACGACCAGCAGAGCGTCCCGTACCGAGAGTCGGTCACGGGCGTCGAACTGCACCAGAGGTACATGGTCACCGATCGCCAGGGCCCATCGGATCGCACCGAGGTCGTGGGCCAGCCGCCCGTCGAAGGCGTTCACCCCGACCACGAAGGGCAACCGGGCCCGCTCGAAGAAGTCGATCGCCGGGTAACTGTCGTCCAGCCGGGCGCTGTCGACCACCACCAGCGCCCCGAGTGCCCCGCGCGCCAGGTCGTCCCACATGAAGCCGAAGCGGGCCTGACCGGGCGTACCGAACAGGTAGAGCTTGAGGCTGCGGTCGATGGTGACGCAGCCGAAGTCCATCGCCACCGTGGTGGTGGTCTTGTCGAAGCGTTGTCCCGGATCGTCCACCCCCAGCCCGGCGATGGTCATCTCCGCCTCGGTGGTCAGCGGTTGGATCTCCGAGATGGAGGCCACCGTGGTCGTCTTGCCCACCCCGAAACCGCCCGCGATCAGAATCTTGACCGGGATCGGTGGCGCGGGGCGCGGGGCCGGGCCCATCCCGGCCGGCGCGGGGGCCGAGGGAGGGTACGGCGCCCCGGCCGGCCGGGGCGGGGGCGCAGTGGCCCGACCCACCACCGGCGGGGGCACCGGAGGGGGGCCGCCGTAGCGTGCCGTGGCGCTGTTGGCGGTGAGCGCGCCCTGTGGGGCGACCGGCCAGTCAGGAGATTGCACGGAGTCCATCAATCACTCGCAGGATGATGTCGGGGTCGAGAGCCTCGTCGGCGTCGGTGACGTGCACATCGAGATGACCGGCCGCCCGCAGGTCACCCACCAGCACCCGGGTCACACCGAAGTGCAGCCGGGTCTTGGCGGAGATCTCGGCGACCGAGATCGGCTCGTCACAGAGTGCCACGATCGCCTGGAGTTCCGGGGTCAGTCGGGCGGCTGTCAGGTGCCGCGCCTCGGCGGTCGACCGGGCCGTCACCTGGGTCTCCAGGCCGATCGTCGGGTCGGCTCCGGCCACCCGACCGGAGGTGAGCACGAACGGGCGCAGGCCGGTCGGTGTCCCAGGTTCCGTCCCGACCGCCGCCGGTGTCTCCGTCGGGTCGGGGGCACCGACCGGACGGGACTCGCGCAGATAGGGCCGGATCCGGGGGACCGGCCCCGGATCCGCACCGGCGGCGTCGGGGTTCACTGCTGTACGGAATTCTTGAGTTCGGCGATCAGACGCGGTGTCAGCGCACTACCGGCTCGACCGGCGAAGAGGGTCATCTCGTAGGCCACCGTGCCGAGATTGGCCGACCGGTCGGCCACCACCCCCAGCACCGAGCCGCTGCTGATCGCGCTGATCAGCAGATACCCCTCGGCCATGTCCACCACCACCCGGTTCAGCCCGCCGAGGGCGTACCAGCTGGCGGCGCCACCGGCCAGGCTGGTCATGCCGGAGACCACCGCGGCCAGCCGTTCCGCGTTGGACCGGTCCTTGATCGCGGACATGGCCATCAGCAGCCCGTCCGACGAGACGGCGATCGCCTCCACCACGCCCGCCGTGCTGGAGGTGAAGGTGTCCAGCAGCCAGTTGAAGGTGCGGGCCTCGGGGCTGAGGTCCCCGACCGGGTGGCCTGAGTGGTCGAGGTTCTCGTGTACGTGCGGGCTGGTCAATGTGGCGTTCCTTCGTCGTCGCTGCGGTCGGGGCGGACATCGCGCAGAGCCCGGGCGACCCCGGTCTCGAACGCATTGAGGAGATCGCGTACCTCGGCCGGGTCGCCGGGGTGGTCGGTGATCGGCGGCCGGGCCGGGGTGGTGACCAGGTTCGCACCGGGGACCCGCCGGGTCAGATGGGTCGGCGCGCCCGACGGTGCGGGGGCGATCGGCTCGGGGAGGACCTTCCCCCGCTGCTGTTCGGCCCGGCGTACCCCGGATTCGAACTGTTCGACCAGGCTGCGGGCGGCGATCGGGTCGGCGCCGGTGGCGTCCACCGGGCCGACCCCGGGTGCGATCCTGGGCAGGCTGGCCCCGGGCACCCGTTGCCGGATTCCCGGCGGCGGGGTGGTCGCTCCGGCCGGTGCCGTCGGCGCCGGGACCGGTCCGCCGGTCGGGCCGACGGTCACCTCGCGGCCACCGGTGGCGAAGGCGTTCCATGACTCGGCCAACTCGAGGCTCTCGGTCGCCCGGCTCAGCAGCCGCTGATCGAACCCGCCCGGCCCGCCGGCACCGACGGGTGCCAGCGCCTCCCCGGGTCGGGCCGGGCCCACCGGCATCGGCTGGGGGCGGCCCGGTAGGGCCGGCCGGACGGTGATCGGGGTGGCCCGGGGCGGCTCGATCGTGCCGAGGACCAGGTCCGCCCGGGGGATCGACAGGGTGGCGGTGACCCCGCCGCTGAGGGTGGTGGACAGGGCGACCGTCCAGCCGTGCCGCCGGGCCAACCGGCCCACCACGAACAACCCGAGCACCTCGGTCGGGACCAGGTCCAGCCGCTCGCGTCGGGTCAGCCGGGCGTTCTCCTCGGCCAGTCGTGCCGCCGTCATGCCGATCCCGTGGTCCACCACGGTCAGCCGGGCACCCTCGTCGGTCAGGTCGCCGCTGACCACCACCCGGGTGTGCGGCGGGGAGAAGACGGTCGCGTTCTCCATCAGCTCGGCCAGGGCCAGCACCAGGTCACCGACGACCGCCGGGGCTGCGGCCACATCGATGGGGGCCTGCACGTCGACCCGGGTGTAGTCCTCGATCTCACCGAGGGCCAGGCGGACCACGTCGGCCAACGGAACCGGTGCGGCGTGCACCACGTCCCCGGCCGCCCCGGAGAGCACCACCAGGTTGCCGGCGTTGCGCCGCAGTCGGCTGGAGATGTGGTCGAGGCGGTACAGGTTCTCCAACCGTCCCGGGTCGGTCTCCTGCTGCTCCAACCGGTCGATCAGGGCGATCTGCCGACCGACGAGATTCTGGGTACGCCGACCGACGTGCCCGAACATCTGGGCCACGTTGCGTCGACCCGCCACCTGCCGCTCCACCAGCTGCGCGGCGGTGCTCTGGACCCGTTCGAAGGCCCGGGCCAGGTCACCGATCTCGTCCTGGCCCCGGATCTCCACCCGGTCCAGGCGGATCGACTGAGGCTGGTCGGACTCGTCGTCGGCCACCCGCAGCAGCTCGGACTCGGCTACCCGGGCTACCCGGTCGGCGGACCGGGTGAGTCGGGTCAGCGGCCGAGCCACCGACCGGCCGATGACCAGGGCCAGCAGCACGACCACCAGCATGATCAGCAGTACCAGGGCGGTCACCCAGTACGCGGCGATCAGCGCGGACTGCCGCTCGGCGCGTACCGCCGCGGTGACGTCGGTGACCAGCTTCTTCTCCACGAACTGACCCAGGGTGATCAGGGAGGAGGTGGTCGGATAGAGGGCCTCCAGGGGAATCCGGGACGCCGCGGTGACCGGGTCCAGGGCGCTCTGGTCGAGGAAGTCCTCCCCGGCGCGGGAGTCCACCGCGGCCTGCTCGATGTCCAGCAACCCCAACTGGTCGGGGCTGAGCAGGCCGATCATCTGGTTGCTGTCCGCCCGGAGGGTGGCCATGTTGGCCACGAAGGCGGTGGCCAGCTCCGGACGGGGGTCGGCGGCGATCAGCACGATGAGGGCGGACCCGGCGCTGATGCCCTCGCTCTTGCGCAGGATGCGGTCCAGGGCCAGCACCTGCCGACCGACCGGGGTCCGGGTGTCCACGTCGTACGGCAGTCGCAGCGAGTCGATCAGGGCCAGGTGCACCGGGGCGTAGGTGCCGATGATCTGGTCGGCGGTGGCGCGGTTGGCGAGGGTGGCCGTGCGTACCGGAGTCAGTTGCCGGACCCCCTCCAGCGCCGCGGTCACCCCGGGGGACAGCTCCTCGCCCAGTTCCGCCCGGAGGTCGAAGACCAGGTCGTCGACCTCAGCGATCTGCTGGACCAGGTCCCTGCGGTCGATCTGTCGCAGCAGCAGACCGACCGCGAGCATCCGTTCCCGTTGCAGGTGTTGCAGGATGGTGCCGACCCGGTTGGCGACCTGCACGGTGCTGGCGATGTCACCGGCCCGCCGGGCCACCCCGGCCCGTTCCGCGACCACCGGCAGGGTCAGCCCGAGCATGCAGAGCACCGGGATCAGCACCAACAGGGCCAGCTTGCCCCGGATCCGAAGCCTATCGAGCAGCATCGAAGGGCCTCCAGCGATCCGGATCGGGGCTGTTGCCCACGGCCACCGGGGACCGTTGCGCCGGCATCTGCTCCCACCGGGTGGTGGTCGGCACGGTCGGGTCGACACCCGTCGGGGCGCCACCGGCCGGGTCCAGGGCTACCGGGTCGTCCTTCCGGCGGGCCGACCAACCGGTCACCGCCAGGGCGACCAGGAGCAGTACGGCCACCCCACCCGCGCCGAGGACCAGCAGGTCGTCCCGGTTGAGTTCATCGATCCGCTCGACCAGCAGCCGGTCGACCTCGTCCAGCAGAACCGGCTGTAGCTGCTTGGCGGCCTCGTGCGCCTCCAGGCGGGCCCCGGTGAGCCGGACCAGGTCGATCGCACCGGTCCGGTCCGGTTGGGAGGTCAGCGCCATCGCCTCGACGCCCCGCTGGTAGGCGTCGAAGGGGGTGAGCACGTGCCCGCCGAGGTCGGCGCTCTCCGAACTGTCCATCACCGCCCGAAGGTTGTTGACCAGGTCGTTGGCGGGCTGGAGGGCGGCCACCCGGTAGGCGGCCAGTTCGCTCAGGGAGCGCAGCCGTTCGCTGTCGGGCCGCCGTTGGACCAGGGCGACCAGGTCGGTGAGTCGACCGGCGGCGACCAGGGCCTCCGGCATCTCCTCTCCGACACCGTCCTGGAGGAAGTACGAGTCGGCACCGGGGTCCTGGACCAGGCCGGATGTCTCCCGCACCTTGGTGTGTAGGGCCAGCAGCAGGTCGGTGACCTCCCGGTAGGCGCTGAAGGCGGCCTCCGGATCGCTGAGCGGTCGCTCCGGAAGGGCCTCCAGTTTGGCCCGCAGACCGGCCCACCGTTCTCCGGTGCGCAACTCGCCGCCGATCTCGGCATCCACGGCCGCCACCTGCTCCACCGCCTGGTCCAAAGCCAGCCTGGTGGTCGGCCGGCGGGCCACCGCGGCGCTCTGCGCGTCGACCAGCGCCACGGTGAGTGGCCCCAGGGTCCGCAGGTAGGTCACCCCCAGCCGTTCCCGCTCGGCGACCTCCCGGTCGGCGTCGAGGAGCCGGTGGGCCTGCCCGGTGAGCAGCGCCACCGGCAGCAGCAACGCGACCGTGAGCAGCAGTGGCAACAGCCGACCCCGGGTCCGGGGTCGGCGACGGACCCGCGGAGCGGGAACGGTCATGGTGATCTCCTCGGGCGGGGACGCAGGTTCGGCCAGTGGCGTCGACGAGCCGGTCCCGTGCGCCGGACCGGAAACTAATCGAACAACGTTGGTGTAGTACCGGCCTCTCGGGTCGGCTTTGCGTCACTTCGGGTGAGGTGACTCAGGCTCACTCAATCGATCACCGTGGGTGCTGCTTTCCTGGTGGATAAGACGTACTTCGATCGGGATTCCGGTGGTAGGTAGGAATTTCCACAATGGGAAGTCGTCCCAAAGGTTGGCCCGATGGACAGTGTGCGGTCGACCCCTCTCGGGTGACGTTCGGCTGAACAGAACGGACGTACGGCGGAACTCAGCTAATACACAGGTTCCGCGCCGTACCGTGTGGCAAATGAAATCGCCGATCTCGGCCGCGCGGTTGCGCAGTGCCCTGCCCACCGGCCGGCGGGCCGTCGCGGCGTCGATCGCCGTGGTCCTGCTGGCCGCCGTCGTGGTCTGGGCCGCCTGGCCGGATCGCCCGGGATTCCGCACCGAGTCCGCGATGCTCACGGTCGCCTCCGGACCGAGCGGCGACGAGCCGGTGGACCTGGACACCACCCTGTACCTGCCGAAGGACGCCGGCCCGGACCGGAAGGTGCCGGCGGTGCTGCTGGCCCACGGCTTCGGCGGCACCAAGAACTCCGTGCGCACGGACGCCGAGGAGTTGGCCGACCGGGGCTACGCGGTGCTGACCTGGACCGCCCGGGGCTTCGGCCGCAGCGGGGGCCAGATCCATCTGGACAACCCCGACTACGAGGTACGCGACGCCCAACGCCTGCTGGACTGGCTGGCCGCCCGGCCGGAGATCCGTACCGACGGCGCCGACGACCCCCGGGTGGGGGTGGTCGGCGGCTCCTACGGCGGCGGCCTGGCGCTGCTGCTGGCCGCCCAGGACCAGCGGGTGGACGCCATCGTCCCGATGATCACCTGGAACGACCTGTCCCGGTCCTTCCTGCCGGAGAGCACCGGCGGGGAACCGACCCAGGGGGTGTTCAAGTCCGGCTGGGCCGGCATCTTCTTCGGCGGCGGCGGGAACGTGGGCTCCGGCCCGGCGGGGATCTCCGGCAACACCGCGGAGGCCCCCGAGGGGGCACCCTCGCCCGGCCCGCCCAGCCCGGCACCCGGGCAGGGCCCCGGCACCGCACCGGGGGCCCCGACCACCGGCACCATCCCGGACCCGGCCTGTGGCCGCTTCGCCCCGGAGGTGTGCGCCGCGTACCTGAGCATCGCGGTCACCGGTCAGGCCGACCAGGCTGCGGTCGACCTGCTGCGCCGGTCCAGCCCGGCCGGGGTGCTGGACCGGATCAAGGCCCCCACCCTGCTGGTGCAGGGGGCGGCGGACACCCTCTTCCCGCTCGGTGAGGCGGACGCCAACGCCCGGGGCATCGCGGCCAACGGCACCCCGGTGCGGGTCGCCTGGTTCACCGGCGGCCACGACGGCGGGGCGGGCCCGCGTACCGACTCCGACCGGGTGAAGTTCCTGACCGCCCAGTGGCTCGACCACTACGTGGCGGGAACGGCCGCCACCCCGGGCGACAGCTTCACCTTCTCCCGGATCGCCGGCTTCGACGCGATGGACCGGGGACTGGTGGCCACCGGCTACCGCACCGCCGACTACCCCGGCCTGAACGGGCAGTCCCGGCAGGAGGTGGCCCTGGCCGGGCCGCCCCAGGCGGTCGCCAACCCGCCGGCCGGCAACCCGGCGGCGATCTCCTCGGTGCCCTTCGCCGGCTCCTTGAGTTCGCTGCTCAGTGGGGTGGCCGCCGACATCCCCGGCCAGCATGCCCGGTTCGACTCCGAGCCGCTGACCGAGGCCGTCGACGTGGTCGGGTCACCCACCGTGCAGATCCGCGCGGCGTCGCCCACCGGCGAGGCCGTGCTCTTCGCCAAGCTCTACGACGTCAACCCGGAGGGAGCGGCCACCCTGCCCAGTGGGCTGATCGCCCCGATCCGGTTGACCGGTCTGCCGACCCAGGTAGCCGAGGCCGCACCGGTGACGGTCACCCTCCCGGCGATCGTGCACCGGGTGGAGGCCGGGCACCGCCTCCGGTTGGTCCTGGCCACCTCGGACCAGGCGTACACCACCCCGGTCGAGCCGACCGTCTACCAGGTGGTCGCCACCGGCCCGGTGAGCCTGCCCACGGTCGACGCCGAACCGATCCCGACCGAGGCGGTGCTCTGGCGCTGGATCCTGGTCGGGCTGCTCGCCGCGATCGTGCTGGGGCTCGTCGTGCTCGTGCTGCTGCTGCGCCTGCGGCACCGCCGCCAGGACACCTCCGTGCACCCGGAGTACGCGGACACCCCGCTGGCGGTGCGTCATCTGCGCAAGGAGTACGCCGACGGCTTCGTCGCCGTCTCCGAGGTGGACTTCGAGGTGCACCCCGGTCAGGTGGTCGGCCTGCTGGGGCCCAACGGTGCCGGCAAGACCACCACCCTGCGGGTGCTGATGGGGCTGACCCAGCCGACCGCCGGAGAGATCTACGTCTTCGGTCACCGGCTGGTCCCCGGCTCCCCGGTGCTGTCGCGCATCGGGGCCCTGGTGGAGGGGCCGGGCTTCCTGCCCCACCTGTCCGGGCTGGAGAACCTCAAGGCGTACTGGCGGGCGACCGGGCGGCCGGAGGCCGACGCGCACTTCGACCAGGCGCTGGAGATCGCCGGGCTGGGCTCCTCGGTGCACCGCAAGGTACGCAAGTACAGCCACGGCATGCGCCAGCGGCTGGCCATCGCCCAGGCCATGCTGGGCCTGCCGGAGCTGCTGGTGCTGGACGAGCCCACCGACGGGCTGGACCCGCCCCAGATCGCCGAGATGCGCCGGGTGCTCCAGCGCTACGCCACGGACGGGCGGGCGGTGCTGGTCTCCAGTCACCTGCTGGCCGAGGTGGAGCAGACCTGCACCCACGCCGTGGTGGTCAACAAGGGCCGGATCGTGGCCTCCGGGCCGGTCGAGGAGATCGTCGGTGACTCGCCCAGCGTGCTGTTCGAGGTGAGTGATCCGGCGGCGGCCCGGGAGGTGCTGGCCGATCTCGGCGGGGTACGGGTGCTCGACGACGCCGACGGGCAGTTGGTGGTCGACACGTTCGGCACCGCCCGCAGCGAGGTGGTGGCCGAGTTGGTCCGGGCCGGGATCGGAGTGGACCGGGTGGTGCCGCGGCGCCGCCTGGAGGACGCCTTCCTCGCTCTGGTGGGGGAGAACTCTCGGGGAAGCGGGGACCGGTGATGGCGGGATCGACTGTCGAACCCACGCACGGCGGGGGCGAGCCCGCTCCGGCCGCCGGCCGGCGGTTGTCCCCCTCGGGGGCCGGGGCCGGTTACCGGCCCTCGCGGACCCTGCCCTTCGCGGCGGAGTTCCGGCGGCAGGCGTCGCGGCGGCGCACCCAGTTGGCCCTCGGCTTCATGGTGCTGCTGCCGCTGATCATCCTGATCGCCTTCCAGTTCGACACCGGAGACGACGACAACGGTCGGGGCGAGTTCGGCAGCCTGGTCTCCTTCGCCACCTCCGGCGGGCTGAACTTCACCCTGTTCACCATCTTCGTGTCCGCCTCCTTCCTGCTGGTCGTGGTGGTGGCGCTGTTCTGCGGCGACACGGTGGCCAGCGAGGCGAGCTGGGGCAGCCTGCGCTACCTGCTGGCGATTCCGGTGCCCCGGGCCCGGCTGCTGACCATCAAGCTGCTGGTCGCCCTGACCTACTCGGGGTTGGCGTTGGTGCTGCTCGCCGGCACGGCTCTGCTCATCGGCACCCTGCGGTACGGGTGGTCCCCGCTGCGCAGCACGGTAGCCGCCCAGTTGGAGCCCGGCGAGGGGCTGCTGCGGCTGCTAGCCGTCCTGGGCTACCTGGCGGTGGTCCTGCTGGTCGTCGCCGGCCTGGCGTTCCTGCTGTCGGTGATCACCGACGCCGCGCTGGGTGCGGTGGGCGGCGCGGTGCTGCTGTGGATCCTGTCCAGCATCCTGGACCAGATCACCGCCCTAGGGGCGATCCGCTCCTTCCTGCCCACCCACTACAGCACCGCCTGGCTGGGGCTGCTGTCCACGCCGGTGCAGACGGACGACATCGTCCGTGGTGCCGTCTCCGCTATCTGCTACGCCACCGCCTTCTGGGGTCTGGCCTTCTGGCGGTTCACCCGCAAGGACGTCGTCTCGTAGCGACGCGGCCGGCTCCGGCGCCCGATAGCGGGTCAGGGCAGCGGCACCGCGGTCGGGGTGACCGGCAGGGGAGTCGCCGTCGTGGTGGGGACTGCGGACTGGGATGTGGTCGGGGGGCGCTTCTTCCAGGCGCTCACGCCGACGCGGTTGGTGTTGCCGAGGTCGATCGGCCCCTCGATGGCGACCTCCTGCGTCGGCTGCCCCTCCGCCGGGGCTACCTCCAGCCGCTCCGCGTTGGTGGCGACCACGGTCGGGTCGTCGACCAGGTTGCGCCAGAGCACCGTCGCGCCCGCGGCTTCTCCGGGTGCCAGCGTCAGTGGCCGGGGCGGGAAGTCGAAGCCGGAAGTGATCTCTCTGGCCCCGGGGATCACCCGGACCCTGATCAGATTTCCGTCGTCGTCCAGTAGCCGCAGTTCCGGGTAGCCGTGCAGCCGGTACGGCCGGCTGCCACAGTTGACCAGTTCCAGGGCCATCGCCCGCAGGCCCATCGCCGCACTCACCCCGAGGTAGCTGATCCGGACGCCGTCGGCGGGACAGGGGCCCGGCGAGCCGGCTCCGGCGCTCGGCTCGGTACGTGTCGGCGGGGCGTCGGAGGTGGTGACCGGGGCCGATGGTGGGGCGTCGGTCGTGGCTTGCGCCCCGACACCACCGGAGCCGGGGGCCGGGGCGCACCCCGCGAGCAGGACGAGCGTGGCGAGCACTCCAGCAGCACGACGCCAGGGCAGCGCCCGCCGTCCGCCCGGGTGTCGGATGGTCGTCCCTGGTGATGTCCCCCGTATCCCGCACATCGGGACATCGTTGCACCGAGAGATGTCGGGCGTGGTCCCGACGTCCGGTCGTCGCCATCGCGAAGCACACCGCGCCCGGTAAGGAGATTCCCGTCGAGGCGTTCTTCCGTCGATGGCGAAGACGCTGAGTGATGAGGCAGCGGCCGGAAGTTTCGGTCGCTAGGATGGCATGGGAGCGTTCCCATAGTCAGAGATTGCATCGACAAGTATTTATGGGTTCCGCATTCTGGATGCCACCAACCGATCTACAACGGAGGTATCGGAATGCGTATCGACCGGTTCGGCGGCCCGGCACTGTCCCTGTTCCGCATGGTTGTCGGCCTGCTGTTTCTCTGCCACGGCCTGGCCTCGTTGTTCGGCGTCTTCGGCGGCAGCCGGGGCACCGGTGAACCCGTGCCGCTGGGCCAGTGGCCCGGCTGGTGGGCGGCCCTGATCCAGGCGCTCTGCGGCGCTCTGGTGCTGGTCGGCCTCTTCACTCGCCCTGCCGCGCTGCTGGCGTCGGGCTCGATGGCGTACGCGTACTTCGTCGTCCACCAGCCCGATGCGCTGCTGCCGCTGCGCAACCACGGCGAGTTGTCAGTGCTGTTCTGCTGGTCGTTCCTGCTGGTCGCGGTGCTCGGCCCGGGCACCTGGGCCCTGGACAACCTGCTGCCCCAACGCGGCACCCGGGCGGTCGGCCTGGACACCAAGGAACGCAGCTCGGTGCCGGCCTAACCCACCGCGCGACAGTCGCGATCATGCTCACACCTGGATCGGGCGGCATCCGGCGGCGCTGATGTCGCCCGATCCAGGAACGGGTGTGACCTGCGGATCAGTCCGCGATGTCGCTCACAAGCTGGGATTGGCGGGCGACGGAGGCGCTGCTCCTGCCTAGAATCGGCAGCACAACTGCATACCTCATCCAGAG
Organism: Micromonospora sp. NBC_01739; assembly: GCF_035920385.1. GTDB lineage: Bacteria > Actinomycetota > Actinomycetes > Mycobacteriales > Micromonosporaceae > Micromonospora. The sequence goes on from NZ_CP109151.1 coordinate 5,444,526, forward strand.
GGGCTGAGGGATACGGCCCGACGACGCCCCGGCAACCACCCCCCGCGCTCACCGTTGAGCGTCCGGCGGGGCAGGTGCCAATTCCGTCCCCGCCGCAGGGTGCGATGTGGGGAAAGATGAGAGGACTTCGACATGACGTCGACGCTCGCCCCCTCCGGCCTAAGCGCCGCCACCAGCCCGGCCCGGGCCCTGATCTGCCGCGCCTGTTCGGCCCGCTACCCCCTGGCTGCCCAGCACGCCTGTTACGAGTGTTTCGGCCCGTTGGAGGTCGACTACGACCCGGCAGCCCTCGCCGCCGTCACCCGCGAGCAGATCGAGGCCGGTCCGCGCAACATCTGGCGGTACGCCGCCCTGCTGCCCGCCGGCCAGGACCCCGCCACCCGGGTGACCCTGGATCCCGGGTTCACCCCCCTGGTGGCCGCCGATCGGCTCGCCGCCGAGCTGGGGATCACCGCCCCGCTGTGGGTCAAGGACGACAGTGCCAACCCCACCCACTCCTTCAAGGACCGGGTGGTGTCGGTGGCCCTGACCGCCGCGAAGTCGCTCGGCTTCTCCCGCTTCGCCTGCGCCTCCACCGGAAACCTGGCCAACTCCGTCGCCGCGCACGCGGCCCGGGTCGGGGCCCCCTCGGTGGTCTTCATCCCCAGCGACCTGGAGCAGGGCAAGGTGGTGACCACGGCCGTCTACGGCGGCGACCTGGTCGCCATCGACGGGTCGTACGACGATGTCAACCGCCTCTGCGGTGAGCTGGTGGAGACCGACGAGTTCGAGGACACCGCCTTTGTCAACGTCAATGTCCGGCCGTACTACGCGGAGGGCTCGAAGACCCTCGGCTACGAGGTTGCCGAACAACTCGGCTGGCGGATTCCCGCCCAGGTGGTCATCCCGATGGCCTCCGGTGAACTGCTCACCAAGATTGACAAGGCCTTCACCGAACTGGTCGAGATCGGGCTGGTCGAGGCGCCCGCCGACGGCTGGAAGGTGTTCGGTGCCCAGTCGGCCGGGTGCAACCCGATCGCCACCGCCCTGCACGCCGACAGCGATGTCATCACCCCGGTCAAGCCGACCGGCATCGCCAAGTCCCTGAACATCGGCGACCCGGCCGCCGGCCTCTACGCCCTGGAGGCGGTCCGCCGTACCGGTGGCTGGATGGAGTACGCCGACGACGAGGAGATCCGGGCCGGGGTGCGGCTGTTGGCGCGTACCACCGGGGTCTTCGCGGAGACGGCCGGCGGGGTGACGGTCGCCGTGCTGCGCAAGCTCGTCGAGTCCGGCCGGCTGGACCCGACCGCCGAGACGGTGGTGTTCAACACCGGGGAAGGGCTGAAGACCCTCGACGCGGTGGCCGGTGAGGTGGGCCCGACCCATCGAATCAAGCCCTCCCTACGGGCCGCCCGCGACGCCGGGCTGCTCGGCTGAGCGGATCCCCGCAATGATCAGGGGATATGGCGCTGCCGTCCGGAAATGATCAAGCGGTATCGCCGAAGATCGAATTAGAATCGCGTTTCTTCGAAAATGCGGGAAACACCCTGCCGAGGACTTGACGGCGGGAACCCGGCGGCGGAAGATGCTCCGTGCGGGAGGGCGTTTCGCCGTAGACTTTTAGTCTGTACGACCCAACGCCGGAGGCGTTGTGCGATCGACCCTCCCGACCAAGCTTTCGAACGGGCCAGCGAGAAAAATTCGCTGGCCCGTTTCTCTTGCTATCGCGCAGGCTCCCGACATGACCCTCGCCATCGCGCCCTTCGGTGCCGACGACACCCCGGCCACCGAGCAGGCGTACGCGATCGACGCCGCCGCCGCCGCGGTCGACCTGCCGGACCTGCCCTGCTGCCGGCAACGGTTCTTCGCCATGATCCGACACCCGATGCCGGGCAACCGGTCGGTGCGCCTGCTGGCCCACCTAGACGGTGCCCCCGCCGGCTATCTGCTGCTGGACCTGCCGCAGTTGGACAACACCGAGAACGCCTCCGCCAACCTGGTCGTGCACCCGGCGTACCGCCGTCGGGGGGTGGGTCGCGCGCTGCTGGACCGGGGCCTCGACCTGCTCCGCGAGCGGGGCCGGGTGCGGGTGAGCGCGATGAGCCGGGCGCACCCGCCCGGCCAGCCGGAGCAGCCCTCGCCCGCTGCGGCCTTCGCGGCCACCGTCGGGGCGACGGACGCCCTGGTCGACATCCGGCGGCGACTGGAGGTGCGCCGACTCGACCAGGGCCGGCTCGACTCGCTGCTGGTCGAGGCCCGGACCCGGGCAGCCGGGTACGAACTGGTGTTCTGGCAGGGGGATACGCCCCAGGAGTACCTGGCCGAGGTGGCGTACCTGGATGGTCGGCTGTTGTCCGACGCCCCGATGGGCGACCTGGCCTGGGAACCGGAGCAGGTCGACGCCGAGCGGGTGCGCGCCACCGACCGGGCGATAGCGGCCCGGGGGCGACGGCGCTACCACGCCGGTGTCCGCCACCGCGCGACCGGGCGGCTGATCGCCTGGACCCTGCTGGAGGTGACCGCCTCCGCACCCTGGCACGCCTTCCAGCAGATCACCATCGTGGATCCCGATCATCGCGGGCACCGGCTGGGACTGCTAGCCAAGATCGAGAACTTGCGGCACCTGCTGGCCCACGAGCCGGACCTTAGGGTCATCGACACCTTCAACGCGGACAGCAACGAGCACATGATCGCGATCAACGAGCAGCTCGGCTTCCGGGTGTGCGACAGGTGGAGCAACTGGCAGCTGTCGGTGTGAGGAAAACCGGTGGCGGGGGCCGGGCGGTGACGGGCAGGCTCGCGGCCATGGACATCGCCGTAGCCCCGTTCGACCCCTCCGACGAGGCGGCGCTGGACGACGCGTACCGGATCCGCGCGGCGGCCCAGGCGGTCGACACCCCGGATGTCCCGGCCGGTGACCGGGCCGAGTTCGGCCTGGTGGCGGCCCACCCGCCGTACGGCAACCTGATCCATCGCGCGCTGGCCCGGCGGGGCGGGGCGGCCGTCGGATATCTGTGGCTGCGCCTGCCGCAGTTGGACAACACCGGCAACGTCCTCGTCGAGCTGTTCGTCGACCCTGCCCACCGGCGGCGCGGGGTGGGCCGGGCCCTGCTGGCCCACGCCCGGGAGGTGGCCGTCCGGCACGGCCGCAAACGCCTGATCGCCGAGGTCGACGGGGTGCCGCCGGGAGAGGACCGGCAGCCGCCCGGTGCGGCCTTCGCGGTGGCGGTAGGCGCCCAGGCCGCCCTGCCGATGGTGCGGCGTCGGCTGGACACCACCCGGCTCGACGAGGCGGCGCTGGCCGCCCTGCACGAGCAGGCCCGGTCCCGGGCCGCCGGTTACCGCACGATCGCGTGGCGTGGCCTGGCCCCCGAGGAGTACCTGGCCGATGTGGCCCGACTGGAGGCCCGGCTGCTCGTCGACGCCCCCACCGGCGACCTCACCATGGAGGCGGAGCGGGTGGACGCCGAGCGGATCCGCCAGATCGAGCGGTTCCAGGCGCTGCGCGGTCGGCGGCGCTACCACCTGGGGGCGGTGCACGAGCAGACCGGGCGGCTGGTCGCCTGGACGATGGTCCAGACCGGCCCGTTCACGAACTGGCACGGCTCGCAGGAGATCACCATCGTCGACCCGGCGCACCGTGGGCGCCGCCTGGGTCTGCTGGTGAAGATCGAGAACCTGCGTCAGGTGCTGGCCCGGGAGCCGGAGCTACGGGTGATCGACACCTGGAACGCGGCGGTCAACGACCACATGGTCAGCATCAACGAACAGCTCGGCTACCGGGTGGCCGAGAGCGCTGCGGACTGGCAGTTGACCCTCTGAGTTTGTGACAGCCCTCTACTGATCGCAGGGCTTCCTGTTGCATGATGGCGGGCATGACGGACACCCCGCACCCCCACTACGACAGGCACGCCGAAACCCTCAACCGCGCGCTGACCGCGATCACCGAGCGGGGGTACTGGTCCGCCTACCCGGAATCCCCCAGCCCCCGGGTGTACGGCGAGACTGCGGCGGCCGACGGCAAGGCCGCCTTCGAGGCGTACCTGGGCGGGAACTTCCCGCTGGACCAGCCCACCGACGGGCAGTGGATCGCCACCGAGACCAGCCCCTACGGGGTCGAGCTGAACGTGGCCTACCCGCACGCCACCGCCGACCAGTTGGTCGCCGCCGCCTCGGCCGCGCTGCCCGCCTGGCGCGACGCCGGACCGCAGACCCGGGTCGGGGTCTGCCTGGAGATCCTCGCCCGGCTGCACCAGCACGTCTTCGAGCTGGCCAACTCGGTGCAGTTCACCAGCGGCCAGGCCTTCGTGATGGCCTTCCAGGCCGGTGGCGCCCACGCCCTGGACCGGGCCCTGGAGGCGGTCGCCTACTCCTACGCCGAGATGACCCGGCACCCGGGTACCGCCGGCTGGGAGAAGGCCGCCGGCAAGGGCGACCCCCTGCGGATGACCAAGACCTTCCACGTGGTGCCCCGGGGCGTCGCCCTGGTCATCGGCTGCAACACCTTCCCGACCTGGAACTCCTACCCGGGTCTGTTCGCCTCCCTGGCCACCGGCAACCCGGTGATCGTCAAGCCGCACCCGCGGGCCGTGCTGCCGCTGGCCATCACCGTCCGGTACGCCCGCGAGGTGCTCGCCGAGGCCGGCTTCGACCCGAACCTGGTGCTGCTGGCGCCCGAGGCCGCCGACGAGAAGCTGGCCACCACCCTGGCCCTGCACCCGGCCGTGAAGATCGTCGACTTCACCGGCTCCACCGCGTACGGCGACTGGCTGGAAGCCAACGCCCGGCAGGCCGCCGTCTACACCGAGAAGGCCGGCCTGAACACGGTCGTCATCGACTCCACGGACGACTTCGTCGGCCTGTGCCGCAACCTCGGCTTCACCCTCGTCCTCTACAGCGGCCAGATGTGCACCACCTCGCAGAACATCCTCATCCCCCGGGACGGGATCGAGACCGACCAGGGGCACAAGAGCTTCGACGAGGTGGCCGCCGGCATCGCCGCCGCTGTCGGAAAGTTGACCGCCGACCCCGCCCGGGGTGTCGAGCTGACCGGTGCGATCGTCAACGACGGCGTACTGGAGCGGCTGGAGGAGGTAGCCAAGGTCGGCGAGGCGGTGTTGGAGTCGCGCACCGTCGAGCACCCCGCCTACCCGGGCGCGGTAGTGCGTACGCCGACGATCGTCAAGCTGGACGCCGGTGACACCGCGACCTACTCGCGGGAGTGGTTCGGGCCGATCTCCTTCGCCATCGCCACCGACTCCACCGCCCACAGCCTGGAGATCCTGCGCTCGACCGTGGGGGAGAAGGGTGCCCTGACGGCGGCGGTGTACTCCACCGACGAGGCCGTGCTGGCCGCAGCCGAGAACGCCGCGATCGAGGTCGGGGTGCACCTGTCGGCCAACCTCACCCGCGGGGTCTTCGTCAACCAGTCGGCGGCCTTCTCCGACTTCCACGGCAGCGGAGCGAACGCGGCGGCCAATGCGGCGTTGACCGATGGGGCTTACGTGGCGAATCGGTTCCGGATTGTGCAGAGTCGTCGGCACGTTTGAGTAGTTGCGGCCTAGTGGTTGCGGTGGGGGGTTCCGGGGCAGCCCGACCCGCACCGGGCGGTCAGGCTTGATCCCTGGCGGGTCGGGCTGCCCCGGAACCCCTGCCTGGTTGGGCTGCGTCCGGCGGTGTCGGGTTTTTGCGGAACCGCTCTCGGATTGTGGGGCGGTTGGTGGTGTCGGGTTCTTTTCAGGCGGGGCGGCGCATTTGGAGTTCTCTTAGGGTGGGGATGGTGGGGTGCGGGACGCGTACGCCGGTGTCCACGAAGCCCAGTCGCTGGTAGGCCCGATAGGCGCGGTCGTTGCCGACCACCACTTCGAGCATCAGTTCGTCGCGTCGTTCGGCGCGTGACCAGGTAGCCACGGCCGCGACCAGATCCGCCAGCAGGCCGGTGCCGCGCCAGGCCGGGGTGACGTAGATGGCGTAGAGCAGGGTGACCCGGGGCTCTGCGGGGTGGGCTATGCCGCCGGCCTGCCCGACCAGACGATCGCCCGGATCGGCGATGAACTGGGCGTTGGTGGGGCCCGTGGAGGTCTGGCGGATCCGGGCCGCGTACTCGGCGTGCGGGCGGGCGGCTGCCTCGGCGAGGGTCTCCAGGAAGGCCAGCGGCGAGTCGGCGAGCATCTCCAGACGCAGCGCACGCATCCGGCCGGCATCGGTGGGTCGGACCCGCCGCACCTCGGTCCGCAGGCGGGCCACCCCGCCCGAAGCGCTGATCATGTCCGCATACCTATCACAATGACAGGCGACGATGTGGCTACTTGGATTATGCCCGATTTGCGGTCGTGCGCCGTCGTCACGCTTCGTGTACCGTGCGATTTCGGTCACCCTATTCCGTGGTCGTCGATGACCGCCGAGTGGGTGAGTTTCCGGGTGATCCGGCGTGCCGCCGGCCCCGGGTAGTGGAACGCCGCGCAGAGTGAGGACAACACCGTGGCACAGGGCACCGTGAAGTGGTTCAACGCCGAAAAGGGCTACGGCTTCATCGCCGTCGACGGCGGGCAGGACGTATTCGTCCACTTCTCCGCGATCGAGATGGACGGCTACAAGGCGCTGGACGACGGCCAGCGGGTGGAGTTCGAGATCGCCCAGGGCCAGAAGGGGCCCCAGGCCGAGCGGGTACGCGTCATCGCCTGAGTGCATCCCCACCGAAGCCGGCAGACCGCCGGCACGGGTGCGTGGTCGCGGCCGGAGGGGGGCTGCGGGACGGATACCTCACAAGGGAAGATCATGGACCGGATCCAGCTGTCGCTGAGGAGGGTTCATGTCCGACCAGCCACCCCCGGCAGGTCCGCCGCATTCGTCGCCTGAGGAACCGGCGCCGTCTGTCGGCGCCTCCGGTTGGCAGCCCACCGACCCGACCACGCCGGCCTCGCCGTCGGCGGATCCGGCCGGAAGTGGCCCGCTGTCGCCACCGCCCTCTGGTGAGTCCGGCCCGCCGTCGGTCCCACCTCCGAGCGGATTCGGTCAGCCCGGGGTACCGCCCCCTGGTGGGTCCGGTCAGCCCGGGGTACCGCCACCGGGCAACCCGCCACCCCATCCCGGCTATCCCGGCCAGCCGACCCCGCCGGCCGACCAGCCGTACCCGCCGGTCCAACCGGGATATCCAGGCCAGTCGCCCTACCCCGGCCAACCGGGGTATCCGGGCCAGCAGGCCTACCCGGGCCAGCCGGGGTCCCCGGGTCAGGCGGCCTATCCCGGTCAGCCGGGGCCGGCACCCTATCCGGGGCAACCGGTCTATCCCGGCCAGGCCGTGTATCCGGGGCAGCCCTTCCATGGCTGGTACGACCCGGCGGCGCACGGGTTCGACCCGGCCGACCCCCTGGTCACCCCACCCGGGGTGGGGCTGGGTGCGTGGTTCGCCCGCTGCCTGGGTGCGGTGCGCCGGGGTTGGCAGCTGCTGCTGCCGATCCTCCTGGTGACCCAGGTGCTGCCGGCGGTGGCGCTGTCGGTGCTCGCGCTGGTCTTCGATCCCTCGGCCCGGTGGGATGCCGAACTCACCGCCGACTCCACGGCCCTGCCCGCCAACTTCGGGGTCGACCTGGCCATCTGGCTGTCGGTGCTGCTCGGCGGAAGTCTGATCTTCGGCTTGGTGCAGTGTGTCGGCTGGGCCGCCGGCGCCTGGGTGGTCACCCGACAGGCGGCCGGCGAGCAGGTCACCCTCGGCGGCGCCTTCGGTTATGGCCTGCGTCGGGCGCTCGGCCTCTGGGGCTGGAGCTTGATCTTCACCCTGATCATGACCCTCGGCTTCTGTCTCTGTTTCCTGCCCGGTGTCTACGCGGCCTTCGCGCTGGCCATGGCCGGCCCGGTCTACCTGTTCGAGCGCCGTGACCCGATCGGTCGCTCCCACCGGATGCTGCGTGACCGGCTGGGGCTGCTGCTCGGCCGGGTGGCACTGACCGGCGGGGCGGTGATCGCCCTCGGGATCGTCGTCGGCATGGTGGAGGGGGCGGTACTGACCCCGTTCGGCACCGAGCCCCTCGCCGCCATGGACACCGCCGTCGGTGCGGTTCTGGCGATCAGCGGGGCGGCCCTGTTGGGGCTGCCGGCCTACCTGGCTCAACTGGTCGGGCTGCTGGTCACGTACGCCGAGCAGCGGGCGCACGAGGGGCCGGTGAACAGCGGGCAACTGGCTGCCGAACTCGGCTGAGCCGGGCCATCGTGCTTGCACTCGGCAGGTGAGAGTGCTAAACAAGTCATTGGCACTCGCATGGCGTGAGTGCCAACTGGTCGGGACGGTGGGGCTGCGGTCGCACTCGTGGCATAACTACGGGTGAGGCACGTGGCCGGTCGTCGCGGGCTATCCGGCCCGGCCGAGGAGACGTCGTCGTCGCCAGGTGGCGACGTCCCAAGGTGCGTACACCAGACGGTTCATCCGGGGCACACACTCGGGTGGCCCGTGAGTGTCCAGGAGGACAACGCCGTATGGCCAAGATGATCGCGTTCGACGAAGAGGCGCGCCGCGGCCTCGAGCGGGGCATGAACCAGCTCGCCGACGCCGTGAAGGTGACCCTCGGCCCCAAGGGCCGCAACGTGGTGCTCGAGAAGAAGTGGGGTGCCCCCACCATCACCAACGATGGTGTGAGCATCGCCAAGGAGATCGAGCTCGAGGACCCGTACGAGAAGATCGGCGCTGAGCTGGTCAAGGAGGTCGCCAAGAAGACCGACGACGTGGCCGGTGACGGCACGACGACGGCGACCGTCCTGGCCCAGGCTCTCGTTCGCGAGGGTCTGCGCAACGTGGCCGCCGGTGCCAACCCGATGGCCCTGAAGCGGGGCATCGAGGCTGCGGTCACGAGCGTCTCGGAGGAGCTGCTCAAGCTCGCCAAGGACGTCGAGACCAAGGAGCAGATCGCCTCCACCGCCTCCATCTCCGCCGGTGACAACACCGTCGGTGAGATCATCGCCGAGGCGATGGACAAGGTCGGCAAGGAAGGCGTCATCACCGTCGAGGAGAGCAACACCTTCGGGCTGGAGCTGGAGCTCACCGAGGGTATGCGCTTCGACAAGGGCTACATCTCGGCCTACTTCATGACCGACCCGGAGCGTATGGAGGCCGTCTTCGACGACCCGTACATCCTGATCGCGAACAGCAAGATCTCCTCGGTCAAGGACCTGCTCCCGATCCTGGAGAAGGTCATGCAGTCGGGCAAGCCGCTGCTGATCATCGCCGAGGACCTGGAGGGCGAGGCCCTGGCCACCCTGGTGGTCAACAAGGTCCGGGGCACCTTCAAGTCGGTCGCCGTCAAGGCGCCGGGCTTCGGTGACCGCCGCAAGGCCATGCTGACCGACATCGCCATCCTCACCGGTGGCCAGGTCATCAGCGAGGAGGTCGGCCTCAAGCTGGACGCCGCCGGTCTCGACATGCTGGGCCGCGCCCGCAAGGTCGTGGTGACCAAGGACGAGACCACCATCGTCGACGGTGCCGGCGACGCCGAGCAGATCCAGGGCCGGGTGAACCAGATCCGGGCCGAGATCGACAAGAGCGACTCCGACTACGACCGGGAGAAGCTGCAGGAGCGGCTGGCCAAGCTGGCCGGCGGTGTTGCGGTGATCAAGGTCGGCGCGGCCACCGAGGTCGAGCTCAAGGAGCGCAAGCACCGCATCGAGGACGCGGTGCGCAACGCCAAGGCCGCCGTCGAGGAGGGCATCGTCCCGGGTGGTGGCGTCGCGCTGGTGCAGGCCGGCAAGACCGCCTTCGACAAGCTGGACCTGGCCGGCGACGAGGCGACCGGTGCGCAGATCGTCAAGATCGCGCTGGACGCCCCGCTGCGGCAGATCGCCGTCAACGCCGGCCTTGAGGGCGGCGTCGTGGTCGAGCGGGTTCGCAACCTCGACGCGGGTCACGGCCTCAACGCCGCGACCGGCGAGTACGTCGACCTGCTGGCCGCCGGCATCATCGACCCGGCCAAGGTGACCCGTTCGGCGCTGCAGAACGCCGCGTCGATCGCCGCGCTGTTCCTCACCACGGAGGCCGTGGTGGCGGACAAGCCGGAGAAGACCCCGGCCGCCCCGGCTGCCCCGGGTGGCGGGGACATGGACTTCTGAGTCCAGCTCCAACGCCGAGAAGGGCGGGCCGCGTCAGCGGTCCGCCCTTCTCGTCATCTCGGCAAGGGGCGTTGGTTACGCCGCTTCTGCGCCCGGTCGTACGGCGGGCGGTGCGGCACCGGCTCGTCCACCAGGATCAGTGGCTCCTCGGGTGGTTCGGCCGTCCCGGTCATCTCCGCCAGCTGCTCGGCGTCGCCGTAGTCCAGCCGGTCGACCGGCAGTGTGCCCGGTAGTTCAACCGGGACCCAGCTGACCGGCGACGCCTCGTGGGCCTGATCGTCGTCCGTGGTCATGGCTGCCTCCTCTACCCGAACGGTAGGGGGCGTCGATGACCTGGGTGGGTGAACGGTGCTATCAGAGCTTATGTGCGGTTCGCCTGCCATGTCTGATCCGAGGTGCGACGGCGCGCAGACCCGCTCATGGTGAGGTGCTGATGCCCACCCGGAAGCTCAACGGATCCTCGCCGGAGGATTTGGTGACCGACTGGATCACTCCGCAGCACAGGGCCACGACGAGCGCCGGCACCCCCAACAGGACCAGTAGCGCCATGCCGCGCCACCGGGCAGTCGATGGCATCAGGGGAGCCGCCCCGGACGAATGACCGTGCATGAGCTTGCAAGATAGCAGCTGGCGAACATCTTGTGACCCCTTGATGAAGGGCGCTCACGTTGGGTGAGGTCAGCTGCGGGCGGCCCGCACGGCCGCGTAGGCGTCCACCAGGCCGGCGCCGATCACGTTCTGCCTGCCACCGCAGGCGTCGGTCCGCTCTCCCGAGTCGGTACCGCCCTGCACCTCGGTGGCCGTGGCCCGCAGCAGTTGCCGGGTCCGATCCAGATCCCCTACCAGCTCCGGATTGGCCGACCACATCAGCGCGACCACCCCCGCCACCTGGGGAGTGGCCATGGAGGTGCCGTCCAGCCTGGCGTACCCGCCGCCGGGCATCGCGGAGAGCACCTCCGCTCCGGGGGCCATCAGGTCCGGCTTGGCGGCCCCGGTGGAGGTCGGGCCACGGGAGGAGAAGGCGGCCACCCGGCGCTGCTGGTCCACCGCACCGATGGTGAGCACGTCCGGGTACGGCGCGGGCGGGTCCTGCACCGAGCGGCAGAACGGGCCACTGTTGCCGGCCGCCGCCACGACCAGGATCCCGGCCGCCTCCAGGGCGTCCGTGGCCGGCCGTAGGGCCGCCGGGTCGCAGCCCTCGATCGGCGGGCAACCCCACGAGTTGGTCAGGATCTCCGGTGCCCGGGCCGGACGACCCGCTGTGAAGGGGTCACCCCCGGCGGGGAAGGGGGCCAGCATGAACTGGAGGCAGTCCAGGTAGGCGGCCGGATTGCCGAGGTTGCGGTCCAGGTTGACGCAACCCACCCAGTCCGCCCCGGGGGCCACCCCGATGCCGCCCTGGCCGACCGCGCTGCCGGTGGTGTGGGTGCCGTGTCCATTGCGGTCGGTCGGGGTACGGGTGCCGTTCCAGGGATCGAACCAGGAATCCTCCCCGCCCCGGAAGTTCCCGGCGAGAGCCGGGTGCCCCCCGTCGACCCCGGAGTCGGAACTGCCGACCGTCACCCCGGCTCCGGTGGTCCCCAGCTCGGACCAGACCCGGTCGGCGCCGATCATGGTGATGTTCCAGGGCGGTCCGGTGGGCGCGGGGGCCTGACCGGAGGCGGACTGCGCGGGGGAGGGCAACGGCCGCAGCCGCTGGCTGACCAGCACCCTGGCCACTTCGGGTCGGCCGGCCAGCCAGGCCCGTACCCCCGGCCCGCCGTCCACCTCGACCGCGTTGACCAGGTAGTAGGGGGTGTGGTCCAGCCGCAGTCGGCGCAGGTCGCGGCGCAGGTCGGCCTGGGTGCGCTCGGCGGTGGCCACCAGGCGCCGGTAGACCTCCTCGGCACGCAGGTCACGGCCCGCCTTGCCGGTGCCGGCCGGCAGGCCGGTGAGATCGGCCTGCTCGCGCAGCACCACGAAGAGTCGCTCGCCGTGCAGGCCGGGTTGGCCGGCGGCGGCACCGACCCCGACGACCGCGATCAACACGGCCAGGGCGGTCAGCCCGGCCACCGCCGGGAGCGGCGGGCGGGTCGCCGGTCGGGCCAGCAGCAGGCCGTACCCGACAGCCAGCACCAGCGCGATGACCAGCCCGGCACCGGCGGCCACCGCCACCCAGAAGGGCAGGTCCCGGGAGGTGACCAGCAGCAGACTGATCTCCTCCGGGTCGGTGAAGGCCAGCGGACCGAACACGGCCAGTCCAACCAGCCAGGGGGTCGAGGTACGGCCTGCGGTTTCGGGGGCCCGCTGGGCCAGTGCGTGCAGGGCCCCCAGCGCGAAGCCCACCGGGGGCAGCGTCACCAGCAGCGGCAACTGGGCGCCGGACTGGCCGGTACCGGCCCCGACCAGCAGCAGCACCACCCCGGCGACCAGCCCGCCCAGCAGAACCAGCCGCATCGGCCGGGGGGACCGCTCGCCGGTGAAGTGGCCCCAGAACCGGGCGTCGAGCAGGGCCGCCGCCAGCGCCCCGACCGCCGCTGCGGCCAACCCGGCAAGGAGGGTCTCCAGCAGGCCACCGAGGGCACCGATCCAGACCCAGGGCAGCAGCAGGGCCAGCCCGGCGGCCACCGCCAGCCGGGTGGTCACGGACCGCCGCGGCACGGCCGACTGCGCCGGTGCGCTCCCCTGCCCGGTACGCCCCAGCCGCCGCGACACCCACCTGGCCGCCAGGGTCAGCAGGGTGGCCGTGATTGCCAGCGCGGCCAGGTACGCCTCGTGGTGCACCGGGGGGATCGCGCGCAGCAGCCCGAGCGCCCCCAGGGCAAGGGCTCCGGCCAGCCAGGCCCGCCCGGTTGCCCGGATCGCCGCCGAGCGGGGCACCAGGGCCAGCGGCAGGGTGGCCGTACCGATCGCCAGGGCGGTGATCAGGCTGGCCAGGGGCCAGAGCAGCGCCAGCCGGTCCAGGGCGGCGATCAGCATGATCTGGTCGATGGCCCATCCGCCGGCCTGGGACAGGACGGTGACGGCGACCGTGCCGCACCCGACCAGGACCGCGGCGACGACCGCCCAGGGGCTGCCCGGGGCGCCGGATGAGTAGTCCGCCCGCATCCGCACACCCTACGACGCGGGCCGCACCCCGGCCCTGGCCTCGGCACGACGCGGGAGGAGGAACCGAGCCGCCCCGGCGGCGAACGTCGCTGCTGCGACCGGAGGGCTACCGTGGAGCGATGCGCGATCCACACCTGCCGCGATCCGTCGCGGGGCAACTCTCCTCCTCCCGCCGGGCTGATGACCTGCGTCGACTGCGGAGTGAACGCTTCGATGTGCTGATCATCGGCGGGGGTGTGACCGGGGCGGGGGCGGCCGTCGACGCCGCCTCGCGAGGGCTGAAGGTCGCCCTGGTGGAGGCGCGCGACTTCGCGGCCGGCACCTCCAGCCGGTCCAGCAAACTGATCCACGGTGGCCTGCGCTACCTGGAGCAGTTGGAGTTCCACCTGGTGCACGAGGCGCTGACCGAGCGGGGACTGCTGGCCACCCGGTTGGCGCCGCACCTGGTACGCCCGGTGCCCTTCCTGGTGCCGCTGCCCGCCACTGAAGGCGTACGCGGTCTGCCCGCCCGGATCATCCGACGGGCCTACTACGGCGCCGGGGTGGCCGCGTACGACGCCTTCGCGGGTCTGTTCGGTGGTGGCCGGGGGATGCCCCTGCACCGGCATCTGAGCCGGGAGGGGGCCCGCCGGGTCTTCCCCAGTCTGCGGGCCGAGGGGCTGGCCGGGGCGATCCGCTACTACGACGGGCAGGTGGACGACGCCCGGTTGGTGGTCACCCTGGCCCGTACGGCCGCCAGCATGGGCGCGACCGTGGTGAGCAGTGCCCGGGCGGTCGGGCTGATCCGGCAGGCCCGGGAGGTCACCGGGGTCCGGGTGCGTGACCTGGAGGCACCGGAGGGTTCCCCGGAGGCGGAGTTCGAGGTGCAGGCCCGGTCGGTGATCGCCGCCACCGGGGTGTGGACCGACGACATGTCCCGGATGCTCAACGACGTCGGGCTGCGGCCGGGCATCCGGGTACGGGCCTCCAAGGGGGTGCACCTGGTGGTGCCCCGCTCGGCGATCACCGGCGACACCGGGCTGATCCTGCGCACGGCGACCAGCGTGCTGTTCGTCATCCCCTGGGGTGGGCACTGGATCATCGGGACCACGGACACCGACTGGCGGCTGGACCGTTCCCACCCGGCGGCCTCCGCCAGCGACATCGACTACCTCCTGCGGCAGGTCAACACCGTGCTCGACCGGCCGCTGACCACGGCCGACATCGAGGGGGTCTACGCCGGGCTGCGTCCGCTGCTGAGCGGCGAGGCCGACTCCACCTCCAAGCTCTCCCGGGAGCACGCCGTGATCGAGCCGATGCTCGGCCTGCTGCTGGTCGCCGGGGGCAAGTACACGACGTACCGGGTGATGGCCGCCGACGTGGTCGACCGGGCGGTCCGCCGGCTCGGTTGGCAGCGGCCGTCGCGTACGGCCGATCTGCCGTTGCTCGGTGCCGACGGGTACGCGGCCATGTGGCGGGACCGGGCCGACCTGGCCCGCCGGCACGGGCTGCCGGTCGGGGTGGTGGAACACCTGCTGGAACGCTACGGCAGCCTGACCCTGGACCTGCTGGCCCTGATCGACGCCGATCCGCTGCTGGCCTCCCCGTTGACGGGGGCCCCGGAGTACCTCGCGGCCGAGGTGACCTACGCGGCCCGGGCCGAGGGTGCGCTGCACCTGGAGGACGTGCTGACCCGGCGTACCCGGATCTCCTTCGAGACCACCCACCGGGGGCTGGAGTCGGCCGAGCACGCGGCCGAGCTGATGGGCGCCGTGCTGGGGTGGGACGCCGACCGGCGGGCCCGGGAGGTGGCGCATTACCGGGCCCGGGTGATGGCGGAACGTCAGTCGCAGCTGATGCCGGACGACGCGACTGCCGACGCGGCCCTGCTGGGTGCCCCGGACGTGCGAGGCTACGCCGCCGACCGAGGTGTCGACGACGCCGGGCTGGCCCGCTGAGGAGTCCAGTTAGGACAGCGTTCACGGCGGATGTCCACCTGACGGGTTACGCGCGCTACCTACGGTGGGGTAAGTTCCGCGCGTGATGGCGCTTTCCTGGTCACGGTTGGCTACCGGCTCCGCCTCCGCCCTGCTGGCGGTCGCCCTCGTCGGGTGTGCCCCGTTCGGCGACCAACGCCAATCGGCGGCGGCCGGCGGGGCGGGCTCCGCCACCAGCGGCAAGCAGCGGGTCAGCCTGTTGCAGAACGAGGGCACGGACGGCCCACTGCGCACCCTGAACGTGGAGCCGGACGGGCGCTGGGAGTGTGTCGACTGCGCGGGCGACGGGGTGACCTCCACGGGCATCCTGAGTCAGGAGCACTCGGAACGGCTGCAACTCCTGCTGGCCGATCCGGCGCTGGTGATGGAGACCGACGAGGCACGCGGCTACAAGGTCACCTGCATCGGGGCCCTGACCTCCAGCCTGCTGACCACCTCCGGG
Organism: Micromonospora sp. NBC_01739; assembly: GCF_035920385.1. Classification (GTDB taxonomy): domain Bacteria; phylum Actinomycetota; class Actinomycetes; order Mycobacteriales; family Micromonosporaceae; genus Micromonospora. The sequence continues at coordinate 5,460,108 of NZ_CP109151.1, forward strand.
TTGATCACCTCTCAGGACTGCCCCGGGGAGGAGCGCCCACCGGTGGCGGAGGAGATCCTGCTGCTGCTCACCCAGAACACCCCCGCCCAGCTCACCTCGCCCTGAGGCTCAGAGCACCTTGCCGGGGTTGAGCAGACCGGCCGGGTCCAGGGCAGACTTGATCGCCTGGTGCACCCGTACCCCCACCGGCCCGATCTCCCGGGCCAGCCAGTCCCGCTTGAGCAGGCCGACCCCGTGCTCCCCGGTGCAGGTGCCGCCGAGGTCCAGGCCCAGGCGCATGATCTCGTCGAAGGCCCGCCGGCCGCGTTCCAGGCTGGCCGGGTCGGCCCGGTCCACCACGATGTTGGGGTGCATGTTGCCGTCCCCGGCGTGGCCGACGACCCCGATCGGCACCGCGCACTCGGCCGCGATCCGGGACACCCCGTCGAGGAGGGCGGCCAGGGCAGCCCGGGGCACCGCCAGGTCGTCGATGATCAGTCCGCCGTCGCCGCCCGGGTAGGCCTCGGCGGCGTACTTCTCCATCGCCGGATGGGCCAGCCGGCGGGCCTGCAACAGGGCGGCGGCCTCGGTCGCGTCCGTGGCCGCGTACACCTGCTCGGCACCGGCCGCCGTGCAGACCGCGGCCAGTTCGGCCAGGTCCTCGGCGGCCCGGGGGCCGGTGTCCGCGGCGGCCAGCAGCAGCGCCTCGGCGTCGGTGCGCAACCCCATCGGCCGGTACGCCTCGATCGCCACCAGGTGGGTGCGGTCGAGCAGTTCCAGCAGGCTGGGGGAGAGGCCCTGGGCGGCGATCCGGGCCACCGCCTCACCGGCCGCGCCGGTCGAGCCGAAGACGGCCACCAGGGTCAGCGAGGCCGCCGGGGCGGGCCGCAGAGCCAGGGTCACCTCGGTGATCACGCCCAGGGTGCCCTCGGAGCCCACGAACAGCCGGGTCAGGTCGTACCCGGCGACCCCCTTGGCGGTACGCCGCCCGGTGCGCAGCACCTCGCCGGAGGCCAGCACCACCTCCAGGCCGAGCACGTACTCCGTGGTGACGCCGTACTTGACGCAGCACATCCCGCCCGCGTTGGTGGCCACATTGCCGCCGATGGTGGAGGACTCCCAGGAGCCCGGATCCGGCGGATACCACAACCCCTGCTCGGCCACGGCCGCGCTGAGGGCCGCGTTGATCACCCCGGGCTGGACCACCGCGATCCGGCTCACCGGATCGATCTCCAGGATGGCGTTCATCGCGGTGGTGCTGAGCACGACCGCGCCGTCGACCGCGTTGGCCGCCCCGGCCAGCCCGGTCCGCGCCCCCTGCGGCACCACCGGTACGCCGTACCGCCCGGCCGCCCGGACCACGGCGGCCACCTGCTCGGTGCTGCGGGGGCGGGTGACCACCAGGGGGGTGCCGGCGACGCACAGGTCGGCCTCGTCCCGTTCGTACCCACGCAGCAGGTCCGGATCGGTGAGCACCGCGTCCGGCCCCAGGGCGGTACGCAGGTCTTCCAGGAGGGGGGAGGTGGCCATGTCGCCGAGGCTACGACCGGTCGTCGGTGATCATCAACCGGCCGTCCCGCACCCGGTACGGTGGCGGGCGTGATCTACCTGGACCGGCCCGCCTGGCCGGCACGCGGTCGGCTCTGGTCCCACCTGATCAGCGACCTCTCCCTGGCCGAGCTGCACGTGTTCGCCGAGGCGCTGGGCGCACCCCGGCGCGGCTTCGACCGCGATCACTACGACATCCCCGCCGAGCGATTCGACATGGCGGTCTGGCTGGGGGCGCAGGTGCGGCCCAGTCGGGATCTGGTCCGCCTGCTGTACGCCGCGAACCTCCGCCGCCCCAAACACCTGCACCGGGTGCCCACCCAGCCGGTCAGGCGAGGCGTACCCGCTCCCTCAGCGCGGTCAGCTCTCGGGTCAGGTTGGCCCGGGCCTGCGGTTCCCACCGGGCGGCCGGCGCAGGGAGACGGAAGAGGGTAGGCAGGGCCAGCAGGTTGCCGAGCACCTGGGCCCGACCGATCCGGTACGCCTCCCGGGGCACGTGGGCGTACTCCCGGCGGATGGCGGCCGCGTACCGGTCGTACTCCGGTGCGGGTGCGGCCAACACGGCCAGGTCGGCGTCGCAGAGCAGCACCCCGTCGGGGTCCGCCGGGTCCACCTGGTGCCCGGCGGTGCGCATGATCAGCCGGCGCACCTCGGCCACCTCGGGTTCGGGCAGTCCGGTGCGGGCCAGCAGCACCCCGGCCAGTGCGGCGCTGTCGCGTTCGTTGCGGTCACCGGCCGCCCTTGGGTCGTACACCGCGTCATGACCCCAGGCGGCCAGCCGGACCAGGTCCGGCCGCGACCCCTCGGAGGCGTACCGGTCGACGACATCGAGCACGGCGGTCAGGTGGCCGACCGTGTGGTAGTGCCGGTGCGGCTCCCGCCACCGTTGCAGCAGTTCGGCACCGGTCGCCTCGATCGCGGCCGGGTCGGTGGCCCCGGCGCCCCGGGTGGCCCTCCGCCACCGTTCGATCAACTCGACCACCGGGCCAGTCTGCCGTACCGGGGCCGGGGCCGGCACCGGCGGTCACGCCGAGGATTGTCCCCACCCAGCGCGGGTAGACGCGGCCATGGTGGTGGCCCGGGAGCGACGATTTCGGCTGGTGCGCCGCGACCGGATGCGCAAGAGGCTGCTCGACGGGGACTCGGCGCGGGTGTCCGAGGCCGTGGCCCAGGTGCGCCAACGGGGCAGGGCGACCCTCAGCGACCGGGTGCACCGAGTCCGGATGGCGCTCGGCCTGGCCGTCCAGGCGGGTCTGGCGGCCGGGCTTAGCTGGATCGCCGCGCATGAGGTGCTGGGCCACCCGCAGCCGGTCTTCGCCCCGATCGCCGCGGTGGGCACCCTGGCCGCGTCCGTCGGGCAGCGGTTCCGGCGGACCGTGGAGCTGATCACCGGGGTGGCGGCCGGGGTGGCGATCGGTGATGTGCTGGTCCACTTTCTCGGCACCGGCCCCTGGCAGCTCAGCCTGGTCGTCACCGTGGCCATCCTGCTGACCATCTTCGCCGGGGGCAGCGTCGGCATCGTCATCCAGGCGGCGGCCACCGCAGTGCTGATCGTGACCCTCAGCCCGACGGTCGAAGCCCTGGAGGTGCCCCGATTCGTCGACGCCTTCGTCGGCGGCGGGGTCGCCTTGCTGGTCACCGCGATTCTGCTGCCACTCAATCCGTTGCGGGTGCTCAACCGGGCCGCCCGGCCCGCCCTGGACCTGCTGGCCGACCAACTCGACGCCACCGCCGAGGGGCTGCGCGAGCGGGACCGGGAGAAGATCCAGGCGGCGATGGAGCGGCTGCGCAACAACAAGGACGAGTTGGCCACCCTCAACGAGGCGATCGAGGGGGCCAAGGAGACCGCCACCCTCTCCCCGGCGCGTTGGCACCGGCGGGGTGAACTCACCCACTATGCCGAGTCGGGTGACCCGATCGACCGGACGATGCGCAACAGCGGCACCCTGATCCGGCGCGCGGTCACCCTGCTGGAGGACGACGAACCCGTTCCGGAGCCGTTGCCTCAGGCGATCACCCGTCTAGCGGAGGCGGTTCGCCTGCTCAAGCGCGAGTTCGCCCAGGGCCATGAGCCCCAGTACGCCCGGGAGTGGTCCCTGCGCGCGGTCAGCGAGGCCGGTCAGGCGTACGCCGCGGGGGTCGGCTTCTCCGGCAGCGTGGTGGTGGCCCAGGTCCGTACCACCGCCAGTGACCTGATGGTGACCTCAGGGATCAGCCAGGAGGAGGCGAACCAACTGGTCCGGCAGTCCTTCGGCGAGATCGACCGGCCCGGCGCACCGCCCGGCCCTCGGCCCACGACGAACCCCTCCACCGCCCCGCCGGTCGGCTGAGCACGCTGGTGGCCCTCGTTGTCGCCGATGCGCCCGGTGGGGCGAGCCGGGGATGACTACGCTGACCGCATGGCCGACACCCCGTCCGGCGGGCCCCTGCCGCCGTCGCCGCCCGTGCCCGTCGCACCGCCCGGCGGCTTCGGGGCGACCGGAATGCCGCGCCGCCGGCTCGGTTGGCGGCGTGCCCTGGTGCTGAGCGGGGCGATCGTGCTGATCGCGGCCAGCGCGATCTTCATGCTCTTCACCCTCGGCACCAACCTGGGCCTGGAGGCGTTGCTGATCGGCACCGCCGCCGCGATCCTGCCGGTTCCGGTGCTGGTGGCCTGCTTCCTCTGGCTGGACCGGTACGAACCGGAGCCGCTTAAATACCTGATCTTCTGCTTCGGCTGGGGTGCCTTCGTCTCCACCGCGGCATCCCTGCTGGTCAACGAGACCGCCGCCGGGTGGTTCGAGGATCAGGGCCTGCCCGTGGCGCTCACCGCCGTGCTGGTCGCCCCCTTCATCGAGGAGTTGACCAAGGCGATCGCCCCGATCCTGCTGCTGGTGTTCCGGCGTCGGGAGTGGTCCGGGATCACCGACGGCCTGGTCTACTGCGGGTTGTCCGCGCTCGGGTTCGCGATGGTGGAGAACATCCTCTACCTGGGCGGGCACGGGTACGCCTCGGGCGCGGAGCAGTACGGCCCGGCCACCGGGGCGCAGCAGGTGATCGCCATCTTCATCCTCCGGATCCTGCTGTTCGGCTTCGCTCATCCCCTGTTCACCGCGATGACCGGTATCGGGCTGGGCATCGCCGCGCGTACCGCGGACCGGCGGGTCCGGGTGCTGGCCCCGATCGCCGGTCTGCTGCTGGCGATGATGCTGCACGGGGCCTGGAACCTGATCCCCACCCTCACCCAGGCCACCGGCCAGGTGCTGATCTCCCTCTTCGGTTTCGTCGGGGTGATGATGCCGATCTTCTTCGGCATGGTCGGCCTGGCGGTGTGGCTGCGGGCCTGGGAGGGCCGCCTGACCGAGCGGATCCTGCCGGACTACGTCCGCGCCGGCTGGCTGACTCCGCCAGAGGTGGCGGCGTTGAGCAGCCTAGGTCGGCGACACGCGGCCCGGGCCTGGGCCCGCCGGGTGGCCGGTGACGCCGGGTTGCGCGCCATGCGGGGCTACCAGTTCGCGGCCACCCGGCTGGCCCTGCTGCGCGACGGTGCCCTGCGCGGGCTGGATCGCAAACCCGCCGATCGGGAGCGGACGGCGCGGGAGGAACGGGAGCTGCTGGACTCGATCAGCGCGTACCGGTCGTTCTTCGTGGGGCGGGACCCGCAGGCACCGGTCGGCGTCTGGGACGGCCACCGCTACCACCTGCGGTTTCCGGACGGGTCGCAGCGGGTGGTGCCGGCCCCGGAGGATCCGGTGGTCCCGATCCCGGTCGTGCTGGCCGCACCCCCGCCCCCGCCGCCCTACCCGCACCACCCCCCGCCGGGCTGGTACGGGCCCCGCCCGCCGGCACCCTGGCCACCGCAGTACTGAGCGGTTCGTCAGGGGCTGCGGGGCGGTCAGGTCATCAGGCTGGTCAGGAAGTCGCCGAATCCCTGGGCCATCATCACCAGGGCACCGCCGATCGCCTTGAACATCTGCGCCGCACCCTCCGGCCGGAAGGCCATGAAGTAGATCAGGAACGCCAGGCTTCCCCAGGCCAGCACCTTCTTGACAAATACCGGCATCGTCCCTCCCCAGGGCCGGTGGTGCGGCTGGCTTCCCGCCGGGGAGCGCGGCAAACGGCACTGGGGGTCTCACTGGGACGCCGGGCGGGGCCGGGCCAGGGCTCAGAGGTAGAGCCCGGTGGTGTTCTCCTCGATCCGTTCGGCGGCCACCGCGTGCACGTCACGCTCGCGCAGCAGCACGTAACCGCGCCCGTGCAACTCGACCTCGGAACGGTCGTCGGGGTCGAAGAGCACCCGGTCGCCGGAGACGATGGAGCGTACGTTCGGCCCGACTCCCACCGCGGTGGCCCAGGCCAGGCGCTTGCCGACGGCCGCGGTGGCCGGGATCACGATGCCGGCGGTCGAGCGCCGCTCACCCTCGCTTCCCTCCACCCGCACCAGGACGCGGTCATGCAGCAGCCGGATGGGCAGGCCGGAGTCGATGTTCTGGTCGGCTGTCACGCCGCAGACGCTACCGTGTCCTTTCCGGCAAGCCGCCGGTGGTCTGCGATTCACCGGACCGTCGGCGGGGCAATGTGGGGTGGAAACCTGGCCTACCGTCGCGTCTTCGGGCGTATCCTGTCCGCCCTGGCGCCGTTGCGGGCCGAATCATGCCGGGAGGTGCGCTTGAGCCGATTCGAGCGGTTACGCGGGCGGCTGCGCCGCGCCTACGAGTCGGGCCGGGACTCGGTCCGTGCCGCGCGCAACACCCCGCCCTACGTGCCCAAACCGGCCCGGGCGGCCTCCCCGGAGGAACCGGGCCCGGTGGCGCCGCCGGCGGCCACCGTGGTCGGGGCGGAACCCGGCCCGGCCCTGCACCACTCCACCTCCAGCCGCGACGACGCGGACGTGCCGCACGCCCTGCGCATCGCCGCCGCCTGGTCGTGGCGGCTGATCGTCGTCGGGGTGGTGTTCTGGGCGCTGGTGAAGCTGGTCAGCACCATCAGCATCGTGATCATTCCGCTGGCGGTGGCGATGCTGCTGTCGGCCTTGCTGGCCCCGGCGGTGGGCTGGCTGCTGCGGGCCCGGCTGCCGAAGTCGCTGGCCACCGCCGTGGTGCTGGTCGCCGGGCTCGGCGCGGTGATCGGCACGTTGACCCTGGTGGTGAACGAGTTCATCAAGGGCGTGCCGGAGCTGGCCGCCAAGTCGAGCCAGGGCCTGCAACAGATCCAGGACTGGTTGAAGACCGGGCCGCTGCACCTGTCGGACAACGACCTCGACCGCTATCTGGAAGAGGCCCAGCAGTGGGTCAACAACAACACCGAGCAGTTCACCAGCGGTGCCCTCTCCACCGCCAGCACCCTGGCCGAGGTGCTGACCGGTACGGTGCTGGTGCTGTTCGCGGCCTTCTTCTTTCTGCGTGACGGCAACATGATCTGGCGGTTCGTGGTCCGGCTGCTGCCGGTGGCCGCCCGCTGGAAGGTCGACGACGCCGGGCGGGCCGCCTGGGCCACCCTGGTCGCCTACGTGCGGGCCACCGTGCTGGTCGCCTTCATCGACGCCGTGGGCATCGGCATCTTCCTGGTCATCTTCGACATCCCGTTCGCCTTCCCGCTGGCCGCCCTGGTCTTTCTGGGTGCCTTCATCCCGATCATCGGTGCGACCCTCTCCGGCGGGGTGGCCGTGCTGGTGGCCCTCGTCGACAGCGGGCCGGTCACCGCGTTGATCATCCTGGGTGTGGTGATCGGGGTGCAGCAGGTCGAGGGGCACATCCTCCAGCCGTTGATCATGGGTCGGGCGGTGGCCATCCACCCCCTGGCGGTGATCATCGGGTTGGCCGCCGGTGTGGTGCTCGCCGGGATCACCGGCGCCCTGGTCGCGGTCCCGCTGATCGCGGTGCTCAACACCGCGGTACGTCGCCTCGCCGCCCGTACCGTGCCGGACACCCCGCCGGACGCGGTCGTCGTCGCCGCCCGCGCCCCCTGACCCGTCAGCTGTCGGCCAGCCGGGCCAGGGCGCCACGGACCACCTCGCGGCGGGTGGTGTACCAGAAGGGGGGCAGCGACCGGCGCAGGAAGGGGCCGTAACCGCGAGCGGTCTCCAACCGCGAGTCCAGCACGGCCACCACCCCCCGGTCGCCGGAGGCCCGGATCAGCCGCCCGACCCCCTGGGCCAGCCGGACCGCGGCGATCGGCACGCTGACCGCGGCGAAACCCGACCCGCCCTGAGCGTCCACGGCCGCCGCCCGAGCGGCGGCCAGCGGCTCGTCGGGCCGGGGGAAGGGCAGCCGGTCGATCACCACCAGTTGGCAGGAGTCACCGGGCACGTCCACCCCCTGCCACAGGGACATCACCCCGAACAGGCAGCTCGCCTGCTCCTGACGGAACCGGCGGACCAGCAGCGGCAGGGCCTCCTCGCCCTGCAACAGCACCGGCAGGTCGGTGCGGGCCCGCACCAGCTCCGCGGCCTGGGTGGCGGCCCGCCGGGAGGAGAACAACCCGAGGGTACGACCACCCAGGGCGGTGACCAGTTCCAGCAACTCCTCCCCGGCGGCGTCCGGTAGCCCGGAGACGCTGGGGCGAGGCAGGTGCGCGGCCACGTAGAGGATCCCCTGCCGGGGGTAGTCGAACGGGGAACCGACATCCAGGGAACGCCAACCCGGCCCCGAGTCGGCGTACTGGCGCGGGGCCTGGGCACCGCTGCCGCCCGAGGTCGGTGCGGTGCCGCCCGGCCGGACGGTGGCGGCGGCCAGCGCCTCCGCGGCCGGTGAGGGCGGGCTGGGGGTCGGCGCCTCAAGGCCCAACGCCCGGGCCACGGTGTCGAAGCGACCCCCCAACGCCAGGGTGGCCGAGGTGGCCACCACGGTCCGTTCGTCGTAGAGGTGGGTGGCCAGGGTGCCGGCGACCGAGAGGGGGGCTACCACCAGGGCCCGCCGGCCGGTGTTGTCGTTGCGTTCCACCCAGGCGACGTCGTGGTCGGCCTCCTCCAGCAGCCGCTGGGCGGTGGTGGACAACTCGTCCAGGACGGCCTTGGCCTGCTGCTTGCGTACCGGGTCCGGGTCGTCCGCCTTGATCTCGCCGATGGCGTCCAGGGCGGCCCGGGTAGCGGAGTCCAGCAGGGTGCACGCCTGCTGCAACGGGCTCGGCAGGCCGCCGGTGAGCCGGCCCACCGGAGCCTCGGCCAGCCCGACCGCCAAGGCGTCACCGGCCTCGGTCAGCGCCTCGGCCGTCTCCGGACGCAGCAAGGGTCGGGCCCGGCGGGCGGACCGGTCGATCAGTTCCGGGGTCAGCTCCGCCTGGGCGGCCGAGGAGACCCGGTCGGCCAACTCGTGGGCCTCGTCGACGACCAGCAGCCGGTGCGGGGGGACGATGTGCCGCCCGGCGAGCATGTCGACCGCTAGCAGGCTGTGGTTGGTCACCACGACGTCGGCCTCCCGGGCCCGGGCCCGGGAAGCCTCCGCGAAGCATTCCGCACCGTACGGGCAGCGGCCGGCCCCCACACACTCCCGGGCCGGCATGGAGACCAGCCGCCAGGCCTGGTCGTCGACGCCCGGATCCAGTTCGTCCCGGTCGCCGGTGTCGGTCTCCAGGGCCCAGTCCCGCAGGCGTTGGATCTGCTTGCCGAGTCGCCCCGCCTCACCCAGCCACCGGGTGCCCCCGCCCGGCCGCTCGGCCGGTGCGTCGAAGAGGGTGTCCGCCGGCTCGTCCTCGGTCGAGTTCTCCAGCCGGGCCAGGCAGAGGTAGTGGTGTCGGCCCTTGAGCACGGCGTAGGTCGGGCGGCGCTTCAGCAGGGGCTCGACCGCGTCGGCCAGCCGGGGCAGGTCGTGCTCGACCAGTTGGGACTGCAGGGCCAGGGTGGCGGTGGAGATCACCACCGGGCCGTCGACCGTTAGGGCGGGAGCGAGGTACGCCAGCGACTTGCCGGTGCCGGTGCCGGCCTGCACCAGCAGGTGCTCACCGGAGGCCACACACTCCTCGATCGCTGCGGCCATCTGCTGCTGGCCCGGCCGGGCGCTGCCACCGGGCACCGCGCCGACCGCGGCGGCCAACAACTCGGCGCCACCCGGGCGGTCACCGGATCGACGGGATCTGCTGCGGGTCGAGGCGGAGCCGGAGGAGGTGCGGGGCGGGGTCACCGTGGCACGGTACCCGCCGGGACCGACGCCAGCCGTATCGATCGGGTGGTGTTGCGCCGCCTTGAGCAGGAGATCGCCCTTGCGTCCGGTAACTTCCCGACGGCACCGCGTGGGCGTAATCGGTTAGGGTGCGAATCATGCCGAGCGACGTGGTCCGAGTGATCTACCGCAAGTACGACGGCAGCGCTCACCGGGACTATCCGGCCCGTCGCCTGACAGAGGACGATCTCGGCATCTGGTTGGGGGTGCCGGCCGGCACGAGTTCGGTCTATCACGGTCGCCCCTCGGTGGAGCAGATCCCCTTCGTCCTGCTGGTGCCGCACCAGGCCTGGTGGACGACGATGTTCAACCCGCCACCGCGCACCAGCGAGGTCTACTGCGACATCGCCACCCCGGCCCGCTGGGAGGGGGAGGACACCGTGCACCTGGTCGACCTGGACCTCGACGTGGTGCGGCGGCGGGAGACCGGCCTGGTGGAGTTGCGCGACGAGGACGAGTTCGCCGAGCACCGGGCCCGGTTCGGCTACCCGGACGATCTCGTGGTCGAGGCCGAGGCGGCGGCCCGTTGGCTGCTCACCGCCCTGGGCGATGGCACGGAGCCCTTCGCCACCTCGTATCGTAAGTGGCTTGCCCTGGTGCTCTGACCTCGGCGAAGGCACCTGGCCGGGGCTTGCCTGGCGGGAAATTCGCCGACGCCGAGCGGATCAGTCGGCCACGGGTGATGATGCAGCGATGGCGCACGACGGCGTGAGACGTTCGACACCCTTCCTCCCGGGTATCCACCGCTCACTTTCGGCCTCCGGCGGCACCTGGAGGCCCACCGGTGGGGACGGCGGGAAACGATGAAGGTGAACGGAAGTTGAACGGCCGGTGAATGACACCTGACCAGGGGTGGGCCGCCGAATCGCGGGTCCGGGCGTTCCCTAGCATTCCCTCAGCAGGGCGCCGGACAGCGCGCTGACACCCCTTCCGCCGACACGACGAGGTCCGTGCTGTGAGGTTTTCCTTCCGCCCCAACGAGGGCGCCTTCTACGAGCTCTTCACCAGGGCCGCGCAGAACCTGGTCCGGGGTACCGAGCTGCTCAACGAGCTTGCCCTGCCTGATGTCGAGGTGCAGTCGGTCAGTGAGCGGCTGACCGAGGTCGAGCACGACAGCGACAAGATCACCCACGAGCTGTACAAGAAGATCAACTCGACCTTCGTCACCCCGTTCGACCGGGAGGACATCTACCGACTCGGCTCCCTGCTCGACGACGTGATGGACCACCTGGAGGCGGTGGGCAACCTGCTCTACCTCTACGGGCTGACCAAGCTGCCGTCGCTGCCCCGGGAGATGCACGAGCTGGTGAACGTGCTCGACCAGCAGGCCAAGCTGACCGCCGAGGCGATGCCCCGGCTGAAGTCGATGAAGGATCTCGAGGACTACTGGATCGAGATCAACCGGCTGGAGAACGACGGTGACCAGGCGTACCGGATGCTGCTGGTCCGCCTCTTCTCCGGTGAGTACGACGCGCTGACCGTGCTGAAGATGAAGGAGGTCGCCGACGAGCTGGAGGCCGCCTGCGACGCCTTCGAGCACGTGGCCAACACCGTCGAGACCATCGCGGTCAAGGAGTCCTGATCCGGTGACTGTTACTCCGGAGCTCATCGCGGTGCTGGCGGTGATCGGGGTAGCCCTGGTGTTCGACTACACCAACGGCTTCCACGACGCCGCCAACGCCATCGCGACCAGCATCTCCACCCGGGCCCTGACCCCCCGGGTAGCCCTGGGCATGGCGGCGATCGGCAACTTCATCGGCGCCCACTTCGGCGCCGAGGTGGCCAAGACCGTCGGTAGCGGCCTGGTCGAGTTGCCGACCGGGGTGTCCAGCCTCGGCATCGTCTTCGCCGGGGTGATCGGCGCGATCGTCTGGAACCTCATCACCTGGTACTTCGGCCTGCCCTCCTCCTCCTCGCACGCCCTGATCGGTGGTCTGGTCGGCTCGACCGTCGCGGCCAGTGGCACGGTGCTCTGGAAGGGCATCGGCGAGAGCGTGATCATCCCGATGATCCTGTCGCCGATGGTCGGCTTCATCCTCGGCTACATCGTGATGATCGGTGTGCAGTGGCTGTTCCGCAACGGCCACCCGGGCAAGCTCAACCGGGGCTTCCGGTGGGCCCAGACCGCCTCGGCGGCGGCCATGTCGGTCGGTCACGGCATGCAGGACGCGGCCAAGACCATCGGCATCGTGGTGCTCGCCCTCTTCGTCGGTGGCTACCAGAGCGACCCCACCCACATTCCGGAGTGGGCCTTCTGGACCTCGGCCGCCGTGCTGGCGGCCGGTACCTACGCCGGTGGTTGGCGGATCATCCGTACCCTGGGTCGGAAGATCATCGACCTGCGGCCTCCGGAGGGCTTCGCGGCCGAGACGGTGGCCAGTGGGGTGCTCTACTTCAACGCCCTGGTCCTCGGCGCCCCCATCTCCACCACCCACACGATCACCTCGGCGATCATGGGTGTCGGCGCCACCAAGCGGCTCTCCGCCGTCCGGTGGGGGGTGGCCGGCAACATCGTCGGCGCCTGGATCCTGACCTTCCCGGCCGCCGGCTCGATCGGCGCCCTGATGTACTTCCTGGTCCGCCCCCTGTTCAGCTGAGCGGTAAGGAAGGGCCCCCTGTTAACGCCTCGCGTAGTACAGGGGGCCCTTCTTAACACCCACTCAGAGGTACGAGACCCCGATCTGGGCCCGTACCTCGTCCAGCAGCCCCATGATCTCCAGGGTGGCGGAGTGCGGCACCAGCGGGCTCTCGGTCAACCCCTCGGCCAGGCAGCGCTGCACCTCGATGGCCTCGTACTGGTAGCCGGAGCCGACCAGGTCGGCGGCCAGGGTCTCCGGCTCGGCACCCTCCCGGTGCAGCTGGACGGCCGCCGGCCGGAAGAAGGGGTCGGGCAGGTCGATCCGTCCGGCGGTGCCGGTGATCGAGGCGGCGGCCCCGGTGGGACCGACGATGCCGCAGCTCAGGGTGGCCACGGCACCCGAGTCGTACCCGAGGATCATGGCGGTGTTCTCGTCGGTGCCCTCCGGGCCCAGCTTCGCCCAGGAGCGCACCTGCTGGGGTGCCCCGAGCAGCAGGTGGGCCAGGCTCACCGGATAGATGCCGAGATCCAGCAGGGCGCCACCGCCCAGTGCACGGGCCCGCATCCGGTGCTCCGGCGGGAAGGGCCCGGCCAGGCCGAAGTCGGCCCGTACGCTGGTCACCCGTCCGATCGCACCCTCCGCGATCAGCTCACAGACCCGCAGGATGAGGGGGTTGCAGCGCATCCACATCGCTTCCATCAGGAAGACTCCGGTCGCCCGAGCGGTCTCGACCAGCTCGGTGCTGGTGGGCAGGTCCAGGGTGAACGGCTTCTCCAGCAACACCGCACGCCCGGCGGCCAGGCAGGTGCGGGCCGCGTCGTAGTGCGCCACATGCGGGGTGGCCACGTAGATCACGTCCAGGTCGGTGTCGGCGGCCAACTCCTCCCAGGAGGCGTACGCCCGCGCCGCGCCGTGCCGGTCGGCGAAGCGCTGCGCGCTCTCGGCGGTACGTGAGCCGACCGCCGCCAGTTCGGCCCCCGGCACCAGCCGGAGGTCCTCGGCGAAACGGGCGGCGATGTGGCCAGTGGCCAGGATGCCCCAACGAGTCATGGATCGACGCTACCGAAGATCACCACTGGGTCGTACGGCTGATCCATCCGTCGAGACCGGGCCCGGCTAGGCTGCTGGCGATGACGAAAGACCGTGGCTACCCGGCCCCGCCCGCAGTGGTGGAACATGCTCGCCGTTTCTCGACCAGTGGCGACCGGCCGGCGATACCCCGGGTGGCGGCCACCGTGCTGTTGCTGCGCCCGGCCTGGGAGGGCTTCGAGGGGTACCTGATCCGTCGGGTGGCCGCGATGGCCTTCGGCGGCATGTACGCCTTCCCCGGCGGCGGGGTGGACCCCTCGGACTCCACCGTTCATGTGGACTGGGCGGGCCCGGAGCCGGCGAGTTGGGGGGAAACCCTGGCCCTGACCCCGGCCGCCGCCCAGGCGGTCGTCTGCGCGGCGGCCCGGGAGGTCTTCGAGGAGGCCGGGGTGCTGCTCGCCGGGCCGGACCCGAGCCGGGTGGTCGGTGATGTCAGCGACGAGGGCTGGGAAGCCGCCCGCGACGATCTGGAGCAGCGCCGTACCGGCTTCGCCGAACTGCTGGCCCGCCGTGGGCTGACCCTCCGGTCGGACCTGCTGTTGCCGTGGAGCCGCTGGGTGACCCCGGAGTTCGAGCCGCGCCGGTTCGACACGTACTTCTTCGTGGCTCTGCTGCCGGAGGGACAACGGACCCGGGACATCTCCCGGGAGGCCGACCGCACCCTCTGGATGCGGCCCGGCGAGGCCTGCGAACGCGCCAGGGCCGGTGAGCTGACCATGCTGCCGCCCACCCTGGTCACCCTGAGTGAGGTGGCCGCCTGCCCGGACCTGGCGGCGGTGGCGCGCGCCGCCTCAGCCCGGGACGCGGCCACCGCGATCATGCCCCGGTTGGACCTGTCCGACCCGGACCGACCCCGGTTCTACCTGACCTGAAACCAGCTCAGTCGAGCTGGTAGTTGACGTGGGCGGACCAGCGGGCGAACCCGGTCCGCTCGTAGAGGGCCATGGCCGCGGTGTTCGACTCGTCGACGTAGAGCATCACCCGGTCCAGGCCGCGCTCCCGCAGGTGGTTCAGTCCGGCCGTGGTCAGGGCCCGGCCCAGCCCGCCGCCGTGCGCCGAGGGATCCACCCCCAGCACGTACACCTCACCGAGGCGGGCCGAGCCGGGGCGCTCGTGCACCTTCGTCCAGTGGAAGCCGCGTAGCCGGCCGGTCGCCGACTCCACCGCCAGCAGGAATCCGGCCGGGTCGAACCACGGCTCGGCCAGGCGTACCCGCAGGTCCTCGGCGCTCCACCGGCCCTGCTCGGGGTGGTCGGCGAAGGCCAGGGCGTTGAGCGCCAGCCAGGCCTCGTCGTCCGCGCCAGGGCGGAAGGCGCGCAGGGTGACCCCCTCGGGCAGGCGGGGTTCGGGCTGGGCTGCGGTCAGTGGCCTACGCAGTTGCCAGAGCACCCGGGCCCGACGGAAGTCGAGGTCGACCGCGAGGGCGGCGGCCGAGGGGTGGTCGCCGTGCGCCCAGACCCGCAGTGGCCGGGCCTCGGTGGCCAGCGCCTGCCGGGCCAGGGCCCGCCCGGTGCCCTGCCGCCGGTACGCCGGATGCACGACCAGCCCCACCCCGATCCCGGAGCCGGGGTCGGTGGTGTCCAGGTGGACGTACCCGGTCAAGGTCCCGTCGGCGTCGCGGGCGGTCAGGTGGATCGCCGGGGCCCGCTCGTCGCGGAGCCGGAGCAGAATCTGCTCGTCCAGCGGGTCGGCGCCGTCGGTGTCGCCGGCGGCCCCGGCCAGGGCCAGGACCTCGGCGATCTGCGTGGCATCGAGCCGGTCCAGCCGACTCACCTGGGTTCCGGGTTGGCCGGTCTGTGTCTGCTCACTCATCATCGAAACGGTATCCGCCGAGGGCGGGAGACCCGGGAGGTCCCTCAGGTGCCGTGGCCGTGCTTCGGCAGGGCCTGGAGGTCGAACCGGGCGGTCAACTCGGGCAGGATCCGGTAGAGCGCGTCGACGGTGCCCTGCCGGTCGCCGCCCGCGTCGTGCAACAGCACGATCGATCCGGGTCGGGCCTCCGCCAGCACCACCCCGGCGATGGTGGCCGCGCCGGGGGCCCGCCAGTCCGAGGGGTCCAGGGTCCAGTGCAGGGGGGTCATCCCCAGTTCCCGGCTGGCGGAGATGACCGGGTAGGTCCAGGCCCCACCGGGTTGCCGGTACCAGGTGACCGGTTCCTCCGGCACGGCGGCGTGGATCGCGGCATTGGTACGCAGCAGGTCGTCCCGGATCCACTCCGGTGACCGGGCGCCCAGGCTCACGTCATGGTTCCAACTGTGGTTGCACAGGGTGTGGCCCTCGGCGACGATCTGCTGGACCAGCCACGGGTAGCTCTGGGCGTTCTGTCCGACCACGCAGAAGGTGGCCGTGATCTGGTACTCGCGCAGGATGGCCAGCACCTGCGGGGTGTAGTCCGGGTGCGGGCCGTCGTCGAAGGTCAGCGCGATCTCGTTGGTGCCGGTGCTCAGCCGGGTACCCATCGGACCGAAGTCCGGGTCCTGTCCCGACCCCTCGGGAACCCCGGCCGTAGGGCTCTCCGACAGTTGGTCGCGGCCGGGGTCGGGCTCGGCGGTCGCGGACTGGTCGGCGTGCTGGGGATGGTCCGCGCCGGTGACGGTGACCCCCGAGCCGCGGCGCGGTGGATCGGGGACCAGGCTCCGACCCAGCAGGTACGCCGAACCGAGCACCGCCGCCACGACGACCGTGATGATCCCGAGCATCCGGGCCGTGCTGCCCTGGTAACCGCGCACCGCTGCCCCCTCCCACTGGCCAACTCGGCAGTCACGATATGACTACCGAGTTGCCCAAAAGGGGCGTACAGGGAATTAGCCCTCTACGGTGACCGGGCGGGCGACGAGCGAGGTCGGGTCGGTGGCCTCGGACAGCGAGCCACGCGAGGACGGCACGACGAACTTGTAGCCCACCTGGCGCACCGTGCCGATCATCGACTCGTACTCCGAGCCGAGCTTGGCCCGCAGCCGCCGGACGTGCACGTCGACCGTCCGGGTGCCGCCGAAGTAGTCGTACCCCCAGACCTCGCGCAGCAACTGGTCCCGGGTGAAGACCCGGCCCGGGTGCTGGGCGAGGAACTTGAGCAGCTCGAACTCCTTGTAGGTCAGGTCCAGCGGGCGACCCTTGAGCTTCGCGGCGTAGGTGTCCGGGTCGATCATCAGCTCGCCGGCCCGGATGGAACCGCCCACCCCGGCGGTCGCGTTGCTGAGTCGGCCGACCGCCAGCCGCAGCCGGGCCTCGACCTCGGCGGGACCGGCGGAGGCGAGGATGACGTCGTCGACCCCCCAGTCGGCGTTCAACGCGATCAACCCGGCCTCGGTCACCACCGCCACCAGCGGTACGCCGAGCCCGGTCGCGTGCAGCATCCGACAGGTGGCCCGCGCCTCGCTCAACTCGGACCGGGCGTCGACCAGGACAGCGTCCGGGCTCGGGCCGGCAACGAGGGTACGGACGTCGCGAGGTGCGGTGCGCACCGAGTGCGGCAGCAGGTCCAGTGCCGGCAGTACTGCGGATGGTTCGCCTGCGCGTGCGGTAACCAGCAGCAGGATCTCCACGATCACCTCCGTCCCGGCGGCCCCGTGCGGCCGCGCGCGACCAGCGGCACTCCTTGACGGATATGGCGCTGGGAACATCCGTGGGTCCCGGCGTCGCTGACGGGCGGGTTTCGGCAAGAGCGTAACTGATCGGCTGCGCGGAGCTGGGGCGTGATTTCCTGTTCGCCCTATCTGCCCCCGGTTGCGGCCCAGGTTTTAACCTGGCGGAAACCGGGACACCCGCGTTGACGGCCCGGTCTGGCACGATCGGTGGGTGGTTCCCTCCAGCTCACCCGAGACCGGCCGCGAGCCCTGGGCGGACGACCTGCCCCCAGGCGGTGGTGCGGCACCGTCGGCCGGCCCGGCCGTGGCCAACGACGACCGTCGTCGCTCCGGCGGCCCCCGACGCCTGCGCCGTGGCGGCTCGGCACGCCGCTCAGACGAGGCCCTCGACGATGAGGACGAGGAGGAGACCGAGCCGCCGGTCGAGGTTAGCCGGCAACTCTCCCTCGCCATCGCCGGGTTCGCCCTCCTGCTCGGGCTGGGCCTGGTCCTCGGCGCGTACACCGCCGGGCCCGACCACCGGCTGCCCTTCACCATCGTGGTGCTCACGGTGCAACTGCTGTTCGTGCTGGGCTGGACGATGGTCACCCGGCCACCGGCGGTGGCGGTGGTGCTCGGGGTCGGCGCCCTGACCGCCCTGACCGCCGACGTGATCGCGGTACGCAGTGCCACCCCCCGGATCGGGCCACTGTTCCTCATCGCCATCGGCGCGGTGCTGGTAGCCGTGCTGGGGCAGTTGGTGCGCCGGGTGGACCGGGTGCGGGTCATGGACTCCCTGCGGACCACGGCCACCATCATGTTCGGGGCGGTGGCCTTCGCCACCCTGATCGTGCTCAGCCGGATTCCCGCCGGCACCCAGGCCATCGTCGTCTGCCTGACCGCGGGCGCGGTAGCGGTGGCGATTGCCCGCGCGACGGACGCCTTCGCCGCCTGGCCCCGGCTGGCACCCCAGGTGCCCCGGGGAGCCGCCGGGGTGGTCGGTGGTGCGATGGTGGGCACCCTGTTCGGCGCGGTGCTCGGCAGCTACCTGGTCACCCCCTTCACCCCCACCCGGGCCGCGATCCTCGGGCTGGTCGCGGCGGTCGTCGCCGTACTGGCCGACCTGGCGGTCAGCTACGCCGAGGCCGGTCGGCTGATGGCGGGGGAACCCCCCACCGCCTGGGCGGCCCAGCACGTGCAGGGGCCCCTGGCCGCCCTGGCTATGGCGGCACCGGCGGCCTACCTGATGTGTCGGCTGCTGCTGTGACCGGTCGCGCCGAGGGCGTGATTGAGTGAAACGGGCTTCGGGTACCACCGTGCGCGGGCAACGGCGTACGGAAAGACGAGACGGCGTACGGGAAGCCAAGGAGGCGGCGTGGACCACGAGCAGACGTCCGGACGGCGACCGCGGCGACGCGGCCGCAAGCTACTGATCGGGTTCGTCGTCCTGCTGCTGGTCCTGGCCGGGCTGATCTTCATCGCCGACCGGGTGGCGGCCGGGGTGGCCGAGCGCACCATCGCCGACGAGGTCCGCGAACAGGTCGCCCGGCAGAACGCCCAGTCTTCGCCGCCGGAGGTGGAGGTGGGTGGTTTCCCCTTCCTCACCCAGGTCCTGGACGGGCGGTACGAGCGCATCACCATCCGGATGCGCGACGTGCAGGGCGCGGTGCAGGGCGACGCGGTCTCCCTGCCCAGCCTCGACGTGGACGCCCACAACGTCCGGGCCTCGCTGCAGACCCTGCGTACCGGTCAGGGCGACGTGGTGGCCGAGACGGTCAACGGCACGGCCACCATCAGCTACCAGAGCCTGGCCGCCCTGCTGAACCGGGAAGGACTGGTGCTCGGCGAACGCAACGGGCAGCTCGCCGTCACCGCCCCCCTGGAGGTCCTCGGCCAACAGCTCACCGTCACCGGGGTCGCCGACATCGTGGTCAGCGAGGAGGGCAAGATCGCCCTGCGATTCGCCGACCTGGACGCCGAAGGGCTGCCCACCGCCCCGTTGGCCCGTACCCTGCTGAACAACTTCGCCCGCAGCATCTCGATCGAGGTACCCCTGCCGGAGTTGCCCTTCCAGCTCACCGTCCGGGAGGTGGTCCCGCAGCCCCAGGGCCTGACGGTGACCGCGGACGCGCGAGACGTGCCGATCAATTCCGTGGGCTGACCTCGGGCTCAGCATCCCGGATGCTGGTCGGGCCCCTGGAGAAAACTGGGATCGCTGGTAGGCTCCGTGCTCATGGGGACGCTCCTCACCAAACGGCGCGCGGTCGACCTGTGCCGCGTGGCCACCTGCCTGTGTCGCCCCGTCATCTGACGGCGGGGCTGCTTCCGGCCGCATAGCGGCCAATCGGCACTCGGGGTTTGCGTACCTCTATCCCGGTGCACCTCACCGGACGCCCGGCAGCGGCGCCGTCGCACAAACCCGTGATCCGTTCCTAGCTCTGGGTCCCGCGCGTGGTGCGACAAACTTCAACATCCCAGACCTCCGCGCGCTGGCTCACCACACCATCCTCACCAGGGAGTGATCTGATGAGTCGCGACACCGCACTCGTCTCGGCCGAATGGGCCGAGAAGAACCTCGACGCCCCGGGCGTCGTCTTCGTCGAGGTCGACGAGGACACCTCGGCCTACGACACCGGCCACCTGGCCGGCGCCATCAAGCTCGACTGGAAGACCGACCTGCAGGACCCGATCCGTCGGGACTTCGTCAACAAGGCCCAGTTCGAGGCGCTGCTCTCCGAGAAGGGGATCAGCAACGACGACACCGTCATCCTCTACGGCGGTAACAACAACTGGTTCGCCGCGTACGCGTACTGGTACTTCAAGCTCTACGGCCACGGTGACGTCAAGCTGCTCGACGGCGGTCGCAAGAAGTGGGAGCTGGACGCCCGGCCCCTGGTCAAGGACACCGTGACCCGCCCGGCCACCCAGTACGTCGCCAGCGAGCCGGACAACAGCATCCGGGCCTTCCGCGACGAGGTCGTCGCCGCGATCGGCACCAAGAACCTGGTCGACGTGCGCAGCCCCGACGAGTACGCCGGTCGCCTGCTGGCCCCCGCCCACCTGCCCCAGGAGCAGGCGCAGCGGGGTGGCCACATCCCGACCGCGATCAGTGTGCCGTGGTCCAAGGCGGCCAACGAGGACGGCACCTTCAAGTCCGATGACGAGCTGCGCAAGCTCTACGGCGAGGCGGGGCTGGACGACGGCAAGGAGACCATCGCGTACTGCCGGATCGGCGAGCGCTCCTCGCACAGCTGGTTCGTCCTTCAGGAGCTGCTCGGCCACCCCAACGTGAAGAACTACGACGGCTCGTGGACCGAGTACGGCTCGCTGATCGGTGTGCCGATCGCGCTCGGCGATGAGCCGGGGGAGGCCTGAGATGACCGCACCCACCGCGGCCGGTTGCGCCGCCCCGGATCAGGCGGCACCCCTGCCCGCCAGCATCGACCTGGAGAAGGAAACCGTCATCACCGGTGTCGTCCGCTCCGCGCAGGACGAGGTGGTGCCGGGTGCGTACGTCCGTCTGCTCGACTCGACCGGTGAGTTCACCGCCGAGGTGGTGACCTCGCAGGCCGGTCAGTTCCGGTTCTTCGCCGCCCCCGGCAACTGGACCCTGCGGGCGCTGTCCCGCCACGGCAACGGCGACATCGCCGTCACCGCCAACCGGGGCGTCAACGAGGTGACCGTAACGGTCACCGACTGACCCACGAACCACCGGCCGCGTGGCCCGGCTCCCCTGATCCGTGGGGGACCGGGCCACGCGCCATTCCCGGCCCCGGCGAGGATCGCCGGGTGCACTTGTTGCTGCCCCGACGACAAGAAACGCACCCAGAGCGGCGCCGGTCAGCGGGGCAGCGGGCGGAGCAGGTGGCGGGAACAACCGCCGCCGTGGCCGGGCCGCAGCAGACAGCGCCGGTCCCGACCCATCGACCGGTCACAGAACACCTGATGCTGTACGTCCGGCGCGCCCTCCACCGAGATCGTCGTCTCGCCGGTCACCACCTCGGGCAGGAACCCCAGGGAGCGGGTGAGGGCGCGAGCCAGCAGGTGAGCGGCCGGCAGGTCGGCCGCCCGGATGGTCAGGTGTACGACGAAGCGAGCCCGCTCGTCACCGCCGACCTCCCGCATGTAAATCACCTCTCTCCGGCTGGCTGGCTGGCTGGGTCGGTGTCGGGGGAGCTGTGGCAGCTCAGCTGTGCTTTCTCCAGGGGTAGCGACAGCTGGACTGCCACAGCTCCACAGCCCATCGAGAACGAGGGGGTGTCGGGGTGGACCGGAAGGGCGGTCCACCCCGACTGGGGGACTGAGCTCTGCTCGTTGCCACGCGAGGAGCGCTCGACAGCCAACTTATGCGCATAACACGCATAAGTCAAGGCACCTGGGCGTCGGCTTGTCGAACTGCGTGAAGACGTGATCGAATCCAAGAGCCACGCGAGGAGCGCCATGCCTGCCACACCGGATTACCTGAGGATCGCCAACGCGATCATGTCGGATGTCGAGAGCGGCAAATTGAAGCCGGGCGAGAAGCTTCCGTCGATTGCGCAGCTCTGCGAGATACATCGAGTTGGCGCATCCACGATCCAGCAGGTCTACATCCGGCTTGAGGCGCTTGAAGTCATCGAACGGCGGCAGGGCAAGGGTGTGTTCGTGACTGATCCGGGGACCTGGCTGCGTCGGCCGTGAGCTGAAGACGGAGCTGGGAACGGGTACGGCCGCCGGGGGCGTCCCGACGGCCGTACCGTCTGTGGTTCTTGCACCTCAGGCTGGCGCTCGCTCGATCAGCTGACCTTGCGCCGGGCCTTGGCGCCCCAGTTGGCGACGGTCACCAGCAGGGCACCCAGCCCCAGCAGGATGCTGCCGACCAGGCCGACGGCGGCGGTAGACGCGCCGGTCAGCGGGAGGTCCTGGTTCGCGGACATGTTCTCACCTCCCTCATCCCTTGGCCCCGACGGCGATGCGCGCCGGGGAGTCCCAGACGCATCGATCGACCGTGGGTTGACGGATCGCCTTCACCAGGGCGTGCACCAGGATCACCCGGTACAACAGGTCAGCGACGATGATCACGGGCAGGAAGAGTGGAAGTTGCCAGTGGCGTAGTCGCCAGGCGGCGATGCCCACCCAGATGCCCTGGCCGATCAGCAGGAACAGCAGGCCGGGCAGCAGGCCCGGCCCGGCGGTGGCGATCAGCCACAGGGTCAGCGGACCACCGGCGACGTACAGCAGCCAGTGCACCATCAGCAGGACGTACGCGTAGTCGAAGCGGGTGGCGTACCTGCCGACGCCGTGGCCGATGACCCCCTGGAAGGTGCCCCACATCCACCGCAGGTTCTGCCGGTACCAGTCGCGCAGGTTGGTGGGGTCCTGGAGGTGGGCCAGGGCGCGGGGCGCGTAGACGACCCGGCCCAGGTTGCGCCGGTGGGTCTCCAGCACCCAGTAGGTGTCGTCGACGATGTACGGGGGCTGGGTGGGCAGCACCTCGTCCAGCAGCTCGGTCCGGTAGACGGAGTTCGAGCCGGAGATGCAGTTCATGACGTTGAAGTGGCTCTGGATCCGGCGGATCACCGCCTGGTACATCCAGTAGCTGTAGGCCCGCTTGGCCAGCCACGGGTTCCACCGTCGCTCCGGCGGCCACCAGGTGGCGTTGTGTCCCACCACGATGCTGACCTCGTCGGTCAGCTTGTCCAAGGCCTCGGTGACGAAGTTCGGCGCGATCACCACGTCGTCGTCGAGGATGGCCACCGCGCGATAGCGGCGGCCGAGTTCGAAGGTCTCATACGCGGTGTGCAGGGCGGCCGGCTTGCCGACGTTCTGCAGCAACGGCAGCACCCAGGCGCCGGCCTGAGCGGCGAGTTCGGCGGTGTCGTCCGAGGAGTCGTCCGAGACCAGGTACACGTCGCTGCCGGTGGCCCGGGCGGCGCGTACGGTCGCCGCGATCGTGGCGGCGCCGTTGCGGCAGGCGATCAGGATGGCCACCTCATCCGGGCGTACCGGCCCGAAGCGGGGCGGGCGGGCCGCGTGCCGGGGCTCGTAGCCCACTGCCGGGCGGAGAAAGCCGTACCCGAAGGAACCGACTATGAGGAGCAGCACGAGACTACTCACAGCAATCGTCGCGGTCAGGATTACTTCGGGCATTGGGGGTCGATTCGCAGGCAGCAGGGGATGTGAGGGGGGTTCGCGTTGGAGGCCTGCTGATAACGCTAAGTGATGCCTGGTGGATCGCCAAGGAGGGTGATCATTCTCGCCCGATCGGGCCACCCGGGAATGCCCTGCCGGTGCCGCACGTCCGCAAATGATCGGGGCGAAGCTGGATGGGTGGGCTGCCGGTCGATGCGCCCGGCCACTTTCCCGACCAGGTGATCGGCCTGTCGATGGATCACTTCTGGGTACGGAAGGGGCCTGTCCCCCAAAGGCCCATCGGGCGGCCTTGACCGTTACCAACGGGCCGGACCGCCCGAGGAGGCAGCGACTACCACGAACCGGCCCGACTGCCGCGAAAGCAGTGGCCGCCGGTCGATGCACGACCGGCGGCCACCAGGATGTGTCGGATCAGATTCCGGTTGCTCTGGTGCAGTTGGAGGTCGGTTCGAGGGCGAAGTTCAGGGTGCCCACGATGCCGGCCTCGATCTGGTGGCGCTGCACCTGCGGCACCCACCCGTCCTTGGCGACGATCACCTCGTACCGGCCGCGCGGCAGCCACCAGGCGTACTTGCCGGAGGCGTCCGCGGTCAGGGTGGTGCCGGTACCGGCCGAGATCAGGTTCACCCGGACGGTGGCCGGAATCCCCACGGTGACCCCGCCACAGGTGGTGCCCGTGACCGTGCCCTGGATCTTGCCCCAGCTGTTCGGCGGCGACACGTTCATCTCCACCGAGACCGGGGTGACCGGGTAGGGGGTGTCGGAGGCGATCGCCAGCTCACCGGTGTACCGACCCGGTTGGAGCACCCCCGCCTCCGTGGTGGCGTCCAGGGTCACCGTCACCGTCTTCGAGGCCCCCGGGGCCAACGTGAAGGTGCTCGGTGAACTGCTCAACCAGGGCAGATCCGCCGCGGTCGCGCAGAGCTCCAGGCCACCCAGGCGCTCACTGTCCGCGCTGCCCACGAAGGAACTGGGCGAACCACCGATCTTGTACGCCCCGCAGGCGGCGGCACCCCGGTACCGGGCGAACTTGGCGTTCGGCAGATCACGCCAGGCCCCGGTGACCGGATCGAAGCCGACCGTGCGGTTGGTGACCGTGGTCGACCCGGCGGTCACCCCACCGGCCAGCACCAGCAGGCCACCGGCGGCGGCGTACTGGGAACCCCACAGCTCCAGCGGGAGGCTGGGCAGCGGGCTCCAGGAGTCGGCCGTCGGGTCGTACCGGTAGGCGTCGGTGTACTCCGTACTGCCCGTACCACCGGCGCAGTAGACCGAGGACCCGATCCCGCCGCAGGACAGCCAGGACACCGGGTGGGGATAGGCGGCACCGGTACGGAAGGAACTCGTAGCGGGGTCGAAGATCACCAACCGGTCGCTGTCCGTGCAGGTGGCATCGGCGCAGCCGCCGACCAGGTAGACCTTGCCACCGAGCACCGCCGTGCCGGCCGCGGCGACCGGGGCCGGGTTGGTGGCACCCGGGACGGTGCTCCAGGTTCCGGCGGCCGGGTCGAAGACGTCGACCGTGGCGACCGTACCGTCGTCGGCACCCCAGCCACCGATCGCGTACAGCTTGCCGTTGATCGCCGCCGTGGCCGGCTTGGACCGGGCCACCGGCAGGTCGGGCAGGGCGCTCCAGGCGTTGGCTCCCTGGTCGTACACCCATGCCTTGCGCTCGGTGCCGGTGCTGCCACCGCCACCGACGGAGTAGACCTTGCCGTCCAGCCAGGCCGCCGAGTTGTCGTAGACCGCGGCCGGCAGTCGGGCGATGTCACTCCAGGCGTCGTCCGCGGCCCGGGTGCCGGACTCCGGGGCGGCCCCGCCGTACGCGATACCGGTGCGGGCCTTGCTGATGCCCTTCATCTTCTGCTCGACCAGGGCTGCCCCACCCTGGTTGAGCAGCTCGAACTCGCCGGACCGCTCCAGCAGGTCGACCGCTGCCGGTGCGCTGCCGGTGTTGCGGACGGTCACCTTGGTGGTCCGCACCACCCCGTGCCGCTGATGCGACTCGATGGTGGTCGGGCTGACCGTCAACCGGCCGGCGCCGAGGGCGAAGTTGGCCCGCCTCACCCCGTCGGAGACCACGGCGACATCCTTCGTCACCGGCTGGTACGGGGTCCGACTGGCGGTGAAGGGATGGGTACCGGTCAGGGTCGAGAAGATCCAGTAGAAGCCGTCCGGCTGGGCCTCGTCCTCCGGGGTGGCCGCCGACACCGCCCGGTCCTCGGGCTGGTGGACACTGGCCACGTTCACCCCGTTGATCGCCTCGCCGGTGTTGCGGTCGGTGGTGTTGCCCACCACCAGTCCGCCCGGCACCGGGGTGCACTCCCGGTTGACCAGCTCCACGTCGTCCACCTGCCACCACCAGGCGAAGGTGCCCTTGAACCGGAAGCGGACCAGGGCGGACTCGGCGTTGGCGGCCGGGGTCAGCGGCACCTCCTCCATCCGGGGGCCGCGTCGGCTGGAGGTCTGGTGCCAGACGTTGGTCCAGGTGGCCCCGGCGTCCGTGGAGACGTCGATGTCGGCCGTGTCGGTGATGCCGACCGCCCGCCAGTCACTGCGGAAGCGCAGCACCGGGGCGCTGACCCCGGACAACGTCAGCGGCGGGGTGACCAGGTCGGTGTCCTGGGTGTTGCCGCTGCCCAGGGCGTCGCTGTCGATGATGGCGAACCCGCCCGAGCCGCCGGTCAGGTTGCCGCGTGAGCGGGCGTCCGTGAAGACCCACCCGCCGGAGGCGGTGCGGTTGGTCACCGTCCAGCCCGGGGGCGCGGTGGTGCCGTCGAAGCTCTGCGTCAGCAGGGGGGTGCTGAAGCTGCCGGTGTAACCTGCCGCGACGCAGGCCGCCTCGACCGGTACGGCCACGTTGGCGGTCACGTTCTGCCCGGCCACGGCCACCTCACGGGTGACGGTCTGATAGCCGGGGTAGCGCGCGGTGACGGTCAGCCGGTACGAGGTGCCACCCGGCACGGTGAAGGAGTAGCGCCCGGTCACCGGGTCGGTGAAGACCGGCCCGCCGGGTCGGCCGGCCACCTCTATCCGGGCGTACAACGGCCAGCCGTGACCGGAACCGTCGGTGACCTTGCCCTGCACGGTGACCGTGGGGTTGGCGGTCAGGGCGAAGTCGCGGGTGACCGCGCCGCCCTCGGCGACGGTGACCGTGGCGGTCTGTCCGGCGTAGCCGTAGGCGCTGACCGTCAGGGTGATCTCGCCGGCCGAAACGCTCAGCGCGTACCGACCGTCCGGGCCGGTGGTGATGCTGCGGGTGCCGTCGGTCACGGTGGCACCGACGATCGGGTCCCCGTCGGCCGCGTCGGTCACCCGGCCGGTGACCCGACCGATCGGGCCCCTAGGGGCGTCGCGTACGGCCGCGTAGGCGTCCAACCGGCCCTCGCCGAAGACGTTGTTGTCGGCCGGGGTGCCGCCGCAGGTGGTGGCGTCGACATCGCGGGCGGTGCGGTCCAGCAACTCCTCGGTGGCGGTGACGTCCCCGCGCAGGCTGGGCGCGGCGGACCACATCAGGGCCACCGTGCCGGAGACGTGCGGAGCGGCCATCGAGGTGCCGCTGAACGAGGCGTACCCCCCGTTGCGGACGCTGGAGCGCACCCCGCTGCCGGGGGCGGCGATGTTCGGCTTGATCAGGGCGGTGCCGGAGCCCCGACCGGAGAAGCTGGCGATGTTGTCGTTCACGTCGTAGGCCCCGACCGCGTACGCGTTCGAGTTGTCGCCGGGGGAGCCGGCGCTGCCGCAGCTCGGGCCGTCGTTGCCGGAGGAGAAGACCGGGAACATCCCGGCGGCCCGCCAGGCGGCGATGGTCTGCTGGTACCAGAGGTCCCCGCCGTCACCGCCCCAGGAGTTGTTCACGATGTCGGGGCGCAGATCCGGCCGGGGGTTCTGGCCGTTGGCGTCCGTCGGGGCGAGCACCCACTGGCCGGAGGCGAGCAGGGAGGCGTCGGAGCAGCTGCGGGCCTCGCAACCCTTCGCGGCGATCCACTTGGCCCCCGGTGCCACCCCGATCTGGTTGCCGGCGCCGTCGTCGCCGACCATCGTGCCCATGGT
This sequence comes from Micromonospora sp. NBC_01739, assembly GCF_035920385.1. GTDB lineage: Bacteria > Actinomycetota > Actinomycetes > Mycobacteriales > Micromonosporaceae > Micromonospora. Next base: position 5,487,189 of record NZ_CP109151.1, read on the forward strand.
GTGGGTGCCGTGGTCGTTGTTGTCGCAGGGCGCGGTGCCGGTGCAGACCCCGGCCGGGTCGAACCAGTTGTACGCGTGGTCGAAGCCGCCGCCCAGGTTGCCCCGGTAGGAGGCGACCAGGGCCGGGTGGTCGTACTGCACCCCGCTGTCGATGTTGGCCACCACGATGCCCTCACCGCGGCCGCCGAAGTCCTCCCAGACCCGGGGCGCGCCGATGTTGGTCAGCCCCCATTCGACGGCGGCGGTACGGGCCCGGGTCGCCTCGCTGGAGGTCGGCAGCAGCAGGGGGTAGCTGCGACTCGGCGCGATCCGGGACACCTCGGGCCGACCGGCGATCTCGTCGAGCAACGCCTTGTCGCCCTCCACCCGGATCGCGTTGGCGATCCAGTACGCGGTGTGCGGCACCTTTCGATCGTCGAGCAGTTCGCGCAGGTCGGCCTGACTGCGATCGGCGGTGCTGGTGAGCAGCCGGTGCACCGTACGGGCCCGGTCGTCGGCGTCGCGGGCCTTGGCGGCCTCGGCCAGGGGTGCGGTCTCCCGCAGGTAGACCAGGAAGGCCGTGCTGTCGGTGGTGGCGAAGCGGTCCAGCAGGGCCTGGTCGACCGTGGCCCGCTGCGACGGCTGTGGTGCCGCCGCGGCGACCGCGGGTTGGGCGGTGCAGGCCAGCAGGGCGGCGGTCGACACCGCCACTGCCCGCCACCAGGTTGATCGTGCGGATGGTCGTGTGAACAAAGGTTCCTCCCCCACTTCGTCGTCCCGATCGGGGACGGGCACCCGCGGGTCGGAGCCTGACGCCGCGGAGCGGTCGGACGTGTGGGTGACTGGTGGTGCCCGGCCGCTGAGAGTCATGCTTCTGCGCCGACGATCAGTGATCAATGGAAGGCGTCAGTCAGTACTCGGTCAGTGACGTGGCGCGATCCTGACCGTTAGGCTGAGCGGGCGAAGCCATCGGTGGCCGTCATTGTCGATTAGTGGGAAGTCGCAGGTCAGCGCGGGCTTTCGGGGAGGCAGCGTGTCCGGAATGGAGATCCCGATCCTGGTCTGCGTCAGCAGCGATGCCGCTGTCCGGCAGCGGGTGGTGCAACGACTCGACGGGGTGGGCCCGGTGGTGATCTGCGCCGACCTGGCCCAACTGCGGGCGATGTTCCCCGAGCCGCCGGGGGAGCCCGACCCGGCGGAGGTCGCAGCCGCCGAGATCCGACCCGGGGCGGTGGGCGGCTGGGCCGATCTGGTGATCGACCGCGCCGGGCACCTGGTCACCTGGCAGGGGGTACCGGTGGGGTTGACCCGTACCGAGCGGGAGTTGCTGGCCCGGCTGGCCAGCCCACCGATAAGCCTGTGGAGCTACGAGCGGCTGTTCGCCTCCGTGTGGGGTGGGGCCTACCTCGGCGACACCGCGATCCTGCATTCCGCGATCAAGCGACTGCGGCGCAAGCTGCGGGCCCTGACCGGCGGCCCCCAGGTGCAGACCGTCCGCGGGGTCGGCTACCGGCTGGCCACGCCCCCCGAGGATCCGCGTGACACCATGGCTCGGTGAGCAGTGCAGCCCAGACGGGGTACGCCCCTCCCGCCGGCCCTCCGCCACCCGAGCCCGGCAGCCGCTGGCCGCGGTGGCTGGTCGTGGCGACCGTGGCCTGGGCGGTGCTGCTGGCCGGTCTGACCTGGTACTCGGCCCGCAACGATCCGCCCACCGTCCGCGAGCAGCGCACCCTGGCCCAGGCGGCCTCGCGGGTCGAGGCCGCGATCGGCGAGCTGGCCGCGGCGGCCTCCGGCACGGTGTACGCGCTGGCGCCACCGGAGGTCGAGCGGGGCTGTCGGGTAACCCCGTTCGCCGAGGGCGCGATCCTGCGCAGTCACATGGAGCTGGCCGTGCCGCCGGGTGAGGAACGGGCCCTGCTGGAACGGATCGCGGACGGACTGCCCTCGGACTGGCGGGCCGGTGTCCGGCTCACCCCGGAGGGTCCCCGGCTGCGCGCGGACGCGGGGGAGTTCGTCACCGTCCAGGGCCGTGCCGCCGCCGAGGGTTGGGTGCGGCTGAGCGCGGAGACGGGCTGCCGCCCGGTCGACGCCCTGCCCGGGACGCTGCTGCCGGGGACCGCGGCGAGCACGGAGTCGAACGCGCTGGCCCGGGCGCTGGCCGCCCTCGGCGCCACGGTCACCGACCCGACCGAGGCGGTGCAGGCCACCTGCCCCGGAGGCGAGACCGCACGTACCCTGCGCGGCACCGCCCCGGCGACCGACCGGTCACCGCAGGCCGCCCTGGCCCCGCTGGCCGGCGGCACCCCGGTGGTGGCCACCGACGAGGTGTACGCCTACCGCAGCAACGGGGTGGCCATGCTCGTCCAACTGCACTCGGACAGGACGGTCGTCTCGGCCACCGTGGGGTGTGCCGGCTGAGGGGTACCCGCCCTCACCTGTCGTCGCGGCCGTGGCTGCGACCCAGGGCGTCCACCCGACCCCAGCGGCCGGGGATGTCCAGCAGTTCCACCCGACCCATCCCCTGCGGCAGGTACGGGTCGATGATCAGGTGCTCGTCCTCGGGTTCCAGCCCCAGCAGGATCCGCAGCAGCAGCAGAGGGGTTCCCGCCGACCAGGCCTGGGGACTGCACGCCGTCGGGTACTGCACCGGGAAGTCGGTCAGGTCGCGTTCGTAGCCGGCGAAGGCCTCCGGCAGTCGGCCGTTGAAGTAGTGCGAGGCGGCGAGCATCGACTCGCAGATCCGGGCGGCCTCATCGCGGAAGCCGTACTTCCACAGGCCCCAGGCGATCAGCGAGTTGTCGAAGGGCCAGACCGTGCCGACGTGGTATCCGATCGGGTTGTACCGACCCTGGTCGTCGGCGAGGGTGCGGACCCCCCACCCGGAGAACAGTCGCGGTCCCAGCAGGTGCTCGGCGATCCGCCCGGCCTTCGACTCATCGACGATGCCGCTCCACAGCAGGTGCCCGATGTTGGAGCTGAGGGCGTCCACCGGGGTGCCGTCGCGGTCCAGCGCCAGGGCGTAGTACTCCCGGTCCGGCAGCCAGAAGTCCCGGTTGAACCGTTCCTTGAGCGCGGCGGCCTCCCGTTCCAGCTGGTCGGCGTACTGCGGGTCGTTCCAGAACAGCCGGGCCAGCCGGGCGCCGCGCCGCTTGGCGTCGTAGGCGTAGCCCTGGAGTTCGCAGGTGGCCCGGGGGAAGCCGGGTAGCCGCCCGTCCGAGTAGGAGATGCCGTCCCAGGAGTCCTTCCAGCACTGGTTCTCCAGCCCGTTGCGGTCGTTGCGGGTCTCGTACCAGAGGTAGCCGGTACCGAGCAGGTCGCCGTACGTGTCGATCCAGTCCAGCGCCAGCCGGGTGGGGTACTCCAGTTCCTTGATCAGCCCGCTGTCGCCGGTCCATCGCTCGTATTCGTCGAGCAGGATCACGAACAGGGGGGTGGAGTCGGCCGAGCCGTAGTACGGCGAGTGGGGCTGCTCCTCGAATCCGGCGGACTCGCCGTAGCGCAGCTCGTGCAGGATCTTGCCCGGCTCCTCGTCGCGGAAGTCGTCGACCCGGAACCCCTGCAACCCGGCCAACATCATCAGGGTGGGCGGAACGATGTCCGGCAGGAAGGGCAGCACCTGAAGCGAGGTGATGAGGCTGTCCCTGCCGAACAGGGTCATGAACCAGGGCAACCCGGCGGCCATCAACCGGACCCTCAGGGTGATCGACTCGTACCGTAGCGAGGCCAGATCCTCCAGGCTGCGCCGGTACGCGGCGGCCAGGGGGCTGCTGCTGGCGCTGAGCTTGGGGGCGTTGGCGATGATCTCCTCGTGTTCGGCCTGGATGGCCGCCGTGCTGCGGCCGCCGGCCAACGGCAGTCGATTGCGGATATCCTCGCCCCGCGCGCCGTAGATCACCGTGGAGGTCTTCAGCCGGGTGGTCCACTCTCCGTGCGGCTCGATCCGGATCGAGAAGGTCATGCCTTCCTTGTCGACCGCGACCGGGGTGCTGCTGCGCACCAGGGTCTCGCGGTGGAAGGCCTCCCGGCGGTAGCTCAGCCGTAGCGCATCATCCTCGATCCTGACAGTCTGGCTGCCCTGTTTGGGCTGGACGTTCTTGATCTCGAACAGGTCGGCGAAGTCGGCGGAGATCTCCATGCGGACGGTGAAGGCCATCTCCTGGCCGGAGTGGTTCAACACGGTCAGTTCCTCGTCGAAGCCGTCCCTGATGGCCCGGCTGCGGATGATGGAGACCTTCGTGTCCAGGAAGTGGCTGGGTTCGCCCGGCACGAGGTAGTAGCGGGTCCGGTAGGTCTCATCGTCTTCGACGGACAGGGGCTGTAGCCGCTCGCCGTCGAGCAGCAGCAGCCAGGTGGAGAGGAACCGGGTGTCGAAGGCGAACAGGCCGGTCGGAAAGTCGAGGGAGGGCTCGATGTCCCCACCCCGGTCGCTGACCAGGAAGGTGTTGCCGTCCAGGATGCTGACCAGTTCCTTCACTGTGCCGTCCCGGCCTGCTCGCGGGCCCTCGTGCGTGGATCCTGGACGCCTGGCGCGGAGGGAAACAACCGCCGCAGGATCAGGAACATCGGGACCCTGCCGCTGAAGCTGCACTCGTTGCGAAACAGCGCGGCCAGGGGCTCGGCCCGTCCGGTCACCAACCGGTCGAACAGATCCACGCTGCAGTACCAGATGGAATCGGCCTCGGCCGGTCCCCGCTCGACCTCGATGACACCCGGTCGCAGCCGGAGCACCCAGTGCTCTGTGCGTTCGCCGTCGGAGAGGTCGATCCGCAGGGTGCCGGCGAGCGAGCTGCGCATCTCCTGGGGGCCGCGAGCCGGCAAGCTGGCAAAGAACTGCTCGATCGCCTCGTCCACACCCGAATCGTAGGCATATGTCGGAGTTGTCGGGCAGGTTCTCCGGCCTTGCCGAGGTCGATGTCCACAGCAGCCGCACCGGCCCCGGGTCAGTAGACGAGCGCCTGGGCTCCCTCGGCCATCGTCTCCTCCACGAACACGGCCGCCCCGGCGATCCGGATGCCCGGGATCACGTCGTCCGGGCCGATGTCCCGGCGGGCCGCACACTGGGTGCACGCGGTCACCGTCCCAGTGGTGAGGATCACGTGCAGCAGTTCGGCCAGCGGCGCGGAGTGCGGCAACTCGAAATCCTGCGCCCGCCCCGGCAGCGCGAACCAGGTGGATTCCCCGGTCAACCAGAGGGAGACGGGCACACCTGCGGCGGCGGCCGTGGCCGCCACCGTGAAGGCCTGGGCGCACCGCTCCGGGCCGTCCGCTCCGGCGGTGGCCTTGACGACGAGAGTGCGGGCCATGGGGCCAGCATAGGATGAGGCCGATGGTCACCGAGATCGGGTTCGTCAGCTTGCTGGTCGCCGGCCTGGGCGCGCTCGCCGGTGGCCTGATCTATCTGGCCGTGCGCATCTCAAGAGGCAAGTGATGAGTGACGACAACCCGCTGGCACCGCCGCCGTGGCTGAACGCCCCGCCGGTCGATCCGTATCCCTTCGAGGAGAGTCACGACCTGCGGGTGGGGCCCAAGCTGCATCCGGCCCTGGACGGCCTGCTGCCGTACGTCGGGGTGTGGCGGGGCCGGGGCCGGGGCGGCTTCCCCACCATCGAGGACTTCGACTACGCCCAGGAGATCCGGATCAGCCACGACGGCCGACCCTTCCTGTCGTACGAGTCCCGGGCGTGGCTGCTCGACGAAGAGTCCCGCCCGGTGCGCCCGGCGGGTCGGGAGGTCGGCTGGTGGCGACCGGTGTTCGACGGTGACCGGGTCACGGACGAACTGGAGGCCCTGCTGACCGTTCCGACCGGGGTGATGGAGCTGCACATCGGCCGGCGCAAGGGCACCCAGATCGAGTTCGTCACCGACGCGGTGGTGCGTACCGCCACCGCCAAGGAGGTCACCGCCGGGCACCGCCTGTTCGGCATCGTCGACGGCGCCCTGCTGTACGCCCAGGACATGGCCGCCGTGGGTCAGCCGCTGTCGCCGCATCTGTCCGCCCGCCTCATCCGGGTCGCCGGCTGAGGAGTCAGGGCAGCTCGAAGCCGAGCAGCTCCCGCAGCGCGTGGGTACGCGGGCTGCGGGGTAGCGGCTCCCCGTCCAGGGCCAGCACCTCCACCAGGCCGCGTACGGAGGAGGCCAGCCAGACGGCGTCGGCCTCCCGCAGCTCGGCCGGGGTCACCATGCCCTCGGCGGGGTCATAGCCGACCTCGGTGGCGTGGGCCAGCAGCCAGGCGACCGTGGTGCCGGGCAGGATGCCGGTGCGGGCCGCCGGCACGGTGCACAGGGTGTCCCCGGTCGACCAGAGCAGATTGGCGGTCGGCCCCTCCAGCAGATAGCCGTCGGAGGAGACCCAGAGCACGTCGTCCACCCCGGCTCGGGCGGCCCACCGGCGGGCCGCGGTGCTCGCCCCGTACGAGGTCGACTTGATCCCGGTGGGCAGCCAGTCCAACTCGGGGCGGGCCTCGGCGGGTACCCCCAGATTCAGGGTGGCCACCCGTACCCCCTCGCGCCGGGCCTGCCGGGCGGCGGCCGGCACGGCGGCCAGGGTGGCGTACACCGTGGGGTCCCCGCCCCCCTCGGGCCCGCGGGTGCAGACCAGCCGCAAGGCGCCCTCGACCTCGCCGGGCCACCCGGCGGCCACGGTGTCCAGCAGCTCGACCAGGGCCGCGTCGTCCGGCAGGGTCAGCTCCACCGCTGCGGCACCGGCCCGCAACCGGGCCAGATGCTCCTTGAGCAGCCAGGGCCGCCCACCCCGCAGGTGCATGGTCTCGAACAGTCCGTCGCCGCGCAGCACGCCCAGGTCGTCGCCGCGCAACACCGGCTCGTCGATCGACAGCAGTCCCCGACCCAGTACGCCGATCCGTGTGGCCTCCATAGCTGGGCAGGATAGAGGGGCGGCGGTCTCGATCGGACGCCTCCGAGACGGCCGAACTATGATCGGAGAATGTCCGAAACCTCCCTGGCGGAACTGCTGCGCTCCCGTGGCCTCCGGCTGACGGCGCAACGCCAGCTGATTCTGCAGGCGGTGCTGGACCTGGGGCACGCCACGCCGGAGCAGGTGCACACGGCCGTACGCGAAGTGGCCGCCGGGGTCAACATCACCACCATCTACCGCACCCTCGAACTGCTGGAACGCATCGGCCTGGTCACCCACACCCACCTGTCGCACGGGTCGCCGACCTATCACGCCGCCGGTGAGGATCAGCACATCCACCTGGTCTGCCGGGAGTGCGGGGCGATCGACGAGGTGGATCCGGAGCTGATGCGCCCCCTGGCCGAGCAGTTGGCGCGGGAACGCGGCTTCCGGGTGGACATCGGCCATGTCTCCTTCTTCGGCAACTGCGCACGGTGTGGAGACGGGAGTCAGGAATGATCGACATCGCGGGCGCGGTCGCCGTGGAACGCCTCGACGAGGCCAGCCGCGACCAGCCGGAGCCGGCCCACGCGGCGGCCGGGGTACGCGGGGTGGCCGCCCACTACGGCGACCCGATGCGCGAGCAACGACTGCTGGACACCGAGGTCGGCCTGGTGGACCGCTCCCACCGGGGGGTGATCGCGGTGCCCGGGGCGGACCGCATCTCCTGGCTGCACACCCTCACCACCCAGCACCTGGCCGACCTGGGCCCCGGGCAGGGCACCGAACTGCTGGTGCTCTCGCCGCACGGCCACATCGAGCAACACGCCATGGTCGCCGAGGACGGCGACACCACCTGGCTGGACACCGAACCGGGCGCCGCCGAAGGGCTGCTGACCTTCCTGGAGAAGATGCGGTTCTTCAGCCAGGTCGAGCCGCGCGACGCCACCGCCGAGCAGGCCCTGCTGTCCCTGGTAGGGCCCCGGGCGGCCGAGGCCCTGACCCTGCTGGACCTGCCCGCCCTGGCCGAACCGGACCTCACCGGGGTACCCGGCCCCAAGTTCCGTGCCGGTGAGGTGCCGACCCGGCCCACCGCCCGCTACGAGGTCAAGCCCCTGCCGCTGGGCGGGTGGGCCCGGCGCGGGCCCCTGGGGGTGGACCTGCTGGTGCCCCGGGCCGCGATGGACCAGGTGGTCACCCGGCTGCGGGACGGCGGGGTGCCGGTCGCCGGCCTGTGGGCGTACGAGGCGGTGCGGGTGGCCGCCCGCCGGGCCCGGGTGGGTGTCGACACCGACCACCGCACCATCCCCGCCGAGGTGAACCTGATCGCCCCGGCCGTACACCTGGACAAGGGCTGCTACCGGGGGCAGGAGACGGTGGCCCGGGTGCACAACATGGGCCGTCCGCCGCGTCGGCTGGTCCTGCTGCACCTGGACGGCATCACCACGGACCAACTGCCCACCGCCGGCACCCCGGTCGAGCTGGACGGTCGTACGGTCGGCTTCGTCGGCACCGCGGTGCATCACCACGAGCTGGGTCAGATCGCCCTGGCGGTGGTCAAGCGCTCCGTACCCGACGACGCCGTGCTGCGGGTGGCCGAGAGCACCGCCGCCATCGACCGGGTGTAAGGAAGGGCACCTTATTAACGCCTCCGGTAGAGGCCGGGCCCCCTGTTAACACCAGCACCTGCGGCGGGCGTTCTAGGATCGCCGGCATGACAACAGGGACGTTGATCACGGTTGCCCCCACCGGCGCGGAGTCGGCCAAGACGGAGGTGCCGGCGCTGCCGGTGACCCTGGACGAGTTGCTGCTCACCGCCAAGGAGTGCGAGGCGCTCGGCGCCTCGATCATCCACGTCCACATCCGCGACGAGGACGCCCGACCCACCCTGGACCTGGGCCGACTGCGGGCCACCGTGGCGGCGTTGCGGGAGAGCACCGACCTGATCGTGCAGCTCTCCACCGGGGGCGCGGTCACCGACCCGGAGGCCGATCGGCTCGCCGTACTGGACGCCGCGCCGGACATGGCCTCCTGCACGATGGGTACGGCCAACTTCGGTGACGACGTCTTCCTCAACCGTTGGGAGTTCATCGTCGACCTGCACACCCGGATGCAGGAACGCGGCATCGTGCCGGAGTACGAGATCTTCGACCTGGGTCACCTGACCGCCCTGCGCCGCCTGCTCGACAAGTACGGCCTGCCGCACGGCGGCCACGTGCACGTGGACTTCGTGATGGGGGTGCCTGGCGGGATGCCCGGCACCACGGCCACCCTGGTGGCGGCCCAGCAGATGCTGCGCGACCTGCCGGAGGGCACCACCTTCTCGGCGACCGGGATCGGGCGCAGCAGCATCCCGGTGATGCTGGCCTCGCTGTCGGCCGGAGGTCACCTGCGGGTCGGCATGGAGGACACCGTCACGTACGCCAAGGGCCGCCCGGTGGAGTCGAACATGCAGCTGGTCGCCCGGGCGGTCGGCTTCGCCCAGCTCGCCCAGCGTCCCCCGCTGAACACCACCCAGGCCCGCGAACTGCTCGGCCGGTAAGGGCTGACCCCGCCCGGCGTGGCTGTACACCCGGAGGTGGAGTACCTGCTCACCCCGGCCTCGGCGGCCGATCGATCATCGGTACCGTCCACATCGTGGCAGACACGTACGCGGGTGGGGTTCCGCTTGCCGAGGTGGTCCGGTCCGGTTTCGTGGAGGGCCTGCACCGGGGCTCGGTGGTGGTGCTGGACGGCACCGGTGCGGTGGTCGACGCGGCCGGTGACGTCAGCGCCCCGATCTTTCCGCGCTCCTCCAACAAGCCCATGCAGGCCGTCGGCATGATCCGGGCCGGGCTGCCGCTGACCGACCCCGCCGACCTGGCGTTGGTGGCGGCCAGTCACGCGGGGGAGGAGTTCCACCTGGCCCGGGTGGCCCGGCTGCTGGCCGACGCCGGGCTGGACCAGGAGGCCCTGCACTGCCCGCCGGACCTGCCGGTCGGGGAGCAGGCGCGGGAAGCGGTGCTGCGGGCCGGGGGCGGCCCCACCCGGATCCAGATGAACTGCTCCGGCAAGCACGCCGGGATGCTGCTGACCTGCCGCTCGGCCCGCTGGCCGGTGGAGGGTTACTGGCGCCCGGAGCACCCGTTGCAGCAGCGGCTGCGCGACGCGGTCGAGGAACTGACCGGTGAGCAGGCGGCGGCGGTCGGGGTGGACGGGTGCGGGGCACCCGTGCTTGCGCTGTCCCTGACCGGGCTGGCTCGGGCGTACCTGCGCCTGGTGAGCGCCGAGACCGGCACCGTGGAGCGCACGGTGGCCGACGCCATGCGGGCGTACCCGGAGATCGTCGGTGGCACCGAGGCGGACGACACCCGGCTGATGCGCGGGGTACCCGGACTGCTGGCCAAGGTGGGCGCGGAGGGTGTGATCGCCGCAGCTCTGCCCGGCGTCGGCGCTCTGGCCCTGAAGATCGACGACGGCGCCGGCCGAGCCCGGATGCCCGTCCTGTCCGCCGCCCTACGCCGCCTGGGAGTCGAAGCCCCGGTCCTGACCGAGTTCACCGAAACCCCCCTCTTCGGCGGCGGCCTCCCCGTAGGTGCCACCCGCCCCCTCTGGTAACCCCCACCCGCCCTCACCCGCCCCGCCCTCGCCCTCCCGCCCGCGCCCTCCCGCCCGCGCCCGCTGCGGCGGTCGACGGGCCATGACCCGGGCGGCCTCTCCCCGTCGATCTTGCACTTTTGGTCGCCAATATGACCCCCTATGGGAGGTTTTGTGCCGACAGAAAGTGCATGATCGACGGGCTGGGGTGGGGGGTGGGTGGGTGGAGGGGCTGAGGGGTGGTGAGACGCTGCTAACTGTGGCTAGCACTTTGCTTGCAGGGTGCTAGCGGGGCGAGCTAGCGTTGAGTCATGGCCACTTCCAAGGACCTTCCCGATGTCGGCGGGTTCATTCGTGACCTGCGGCGGAACGCGAAGATCTCGTTGCGTCAGCTTGCCGAGCAGGCCGGGGTCAGCAATCCCTACCTGAGCCAGATCGAGCGAGGGCTGCGTCGACCCAGCGCCGAGGTGCTTCAGCAGCTCGCCAGCGCGCTGCGGGTCTCCACCCCGGCGATGTACCTGCGGGCCGGCCTGCTCGATGACAAGGAAGGCCAGGGGGTGCTTGCCGCCATCGCGGTCGATCCGGACCTGACGATGGCCCAGAAGCAGTCCCTCACCCAGATCTACGAGACCTTCCGCCGGGAGAACGCCCGGCTGGCCGAGGCGACCGCTGCGGCCGAATCCGCCACCACCGGCCCCGAGGCCGACTCCGCCGCCAGTGGACCTGGCAGTGCATCAGGCAGCGCCGGTCAAGCTGAGGGCGAGGCCGCCCCGGGTGGGCCTGGCCGGGCTACGGACATCGAGACCAGTGGCGACGTCAATCCGACCGTCACCGCGCCCGATGTGGCCAACCTGGCTGCTACCGGGCCCACCACCGCAGAGGGCACCCCGACCGAGGCAGTTCTCGAGTCGGTAGCCGTGACCGAAGCCGGTCCCACCCCGACCGAGGCAGTCCTTGAGTCGGTTGCCGTGACCGAAGCGGGTCCCGCCCCGGCGCCGACCCGCCCCGTCAAGAAGGCCGCCCGCAAGGTGGTCCGCAAGGCCGCCGACGCGGCCGAAGAGGAGAAGTCATGAGCCAGCCGAAGACCAACCGCATCCCCGCTCCGATCTACGCCGCCGCCGGTGCCGGTGAGCTGGCCCTGGAGCAGCTGCGCAAGCTGCCCACCGTGGTCGCCGAGCTGCGCGACCGGGTCGTCAACGACGGCAGCCGGGTGGCCAACGAACTGGGTGGCAAGGCCGTCGTCACCGGTTTCGAGCTGCGCCAGAAGGCCAACGAGAAGCTGCGCAACGCCAACCTGACCGCCGAGTCGCTGCGCCGCAACGCCGACCTCAACCGGCTGCGGGAGGCTGCCGACCTGCACCGGCTGCGTGAGGTGGCCGATCTGGACCGCCTGCGGGAGAACGCCGAGTTCAACCGGCTGCGCGAGGCGGCTGACCTGGACCGGCTGCGTGACCTGGCGACCCGCAACGCCGCCGTGGTCGTCGCCGGTGCCCAGGTCGCGCAGGAGCGGGCGCTGGCCGCGTACGGCAAGCTGGTGACGCGCGGTGAGCGGGTGGTCGGTGCGGGTGTGCTGGAGGCCGCCGACACGGTGAACGCCGACATCGAGGCCACCCAGTCCGCGATCACCGCGAGCGAGTCGACCGCCACGACCGAGCCGGCCACGACCGAGCCGACCGGCACCGCCAAGCGGACCGTCGCCAAGCGGGCCACGGCTGCCAAGAAGGCCACGGCCGGCGAGTCGGGGCAGGTGCCCAGCCCGGCCGAGGTGGCCGAGATCGCCGAGGCCAAGCCGGCCAAGAAGACCACCCGCGCCAAGGCGACCACCCGGCAGCCGGCCGCCAAGCGGACGGCCACGCCGTCGGCGAAGGCACCGGCGACCACCAAGCGGACCCGCCCGGCCGCCGAATGATCACCTGCCGACGATCCCGGTCACCGTCCTGTCGGACGGATCCGGGGTCGTCGGCATAAGCTTGCCGTCATGGCCTACGCCGCGCCGATCTTCGCCTTCGATGTCCGTACCGTGATCGACCTGATCCTGTTCGTGTTCGCACTGATCGTGCAGGGGGTCGCTCTCGTGCACGCCATCACGCAGCGCTCCGACGCCTTCCCCGCCATCGGCACCTTGCCGAAGGGCGGCTGGATCGCCATTCTGGCGGTCACCCTGCTGCTGACTCTGCTCACCCAGACCACCCTCAGCATCTTCGGGCTGATCGGCATCGCGGCGGCCCTGATCTACCTGCTCGACGTCCGGGTCGGCCTACGTGAACTGGGTGACAACAGAGGATCCTGGTGAGGGCTTTCCGCTGGCCACCACCACCGGACGGCGGGCCGCGCACCTGGGGTCCCGGCCCGGGCGGGCCACGCAGCGGACGCCCGGCGCTACCCGAGCCGGACACGGAACTGGTCGCCACCCCCCACGGCGTACGACTGGAACGGTTGGTAACCGGCACCGGTGATCCGGTCACGGTGTTCGCGCACGGGCTGGGCAACGGCATAGCGGTGACCCGCCCCTTCGGCAGCGGGGTAACCGGCCGGAAGGTCTTCTTCCAGTTCCGGGGCCACGGTCGTTCGGATGCGCCCGAGGGGGTGTGGAGCTATCTGGACCTGGCCCGGGACCTGCGGGCGGTCGCCGACCTCTCCGGTGCCACCCGGGCCTTCGGTGCCAGCCTCGGCGCGGGCGCCCTGTGCCGGCTGCTCGCCGAGAGCCCGGACCGCTTCGAGCGGCTGGTCTTCTTCCTGCCGGCGGCGCTCGACCAGCCACGAGGGCCGGTCGCCCGGACCCGGCTGTTGGAGTTGCTGTCCGCGGTGGAGAGCGGGGACGCCTCCGCGGTGGCCGAGGTGGTCGCGGCGGAGATCCCACCGGCCGTACGCAACACCCCGGCCGGGTGGGCGTACCTGCGGCAGCGGCTCGATCACCTGTTGCGCGACGGTCTGGCCGTCGGTCTGGCCGACCTGCCCGGGCAGGCGCCCCTGGACGACGCCGGGGCGCTGGCGTCGGTCACCGCACCGGCGCTGGTCATCGCCTGCGAAGGGGACGACCTGCACCCCCTGGAGATCGCCGAGCAGCTCGCCGCCGCCCTGCCCCAGGCCACCCTGCACCGGTACGCCCGCCCCGGGGTGCTCTGGACGGAACGCGCCGACGTCCGGGCCCGGATCTCCGAGTTCCTCAACGGGTGAACCGCCCGGTCCGTCCATGACGACTCAAAGCCGGTCAGCGGGGCAGGTGGGCGGCGCGCACGTCCAGCAGCCAGCGTTCCACGGTCTGCTCGTCCGGCCGGTCCGGCAGCGGGGTCCGGATGCGGTCGAAGTCGCCTTCGGCCTCGGCCAGCAGGGCCCGCGCCTCCTCCAGAGCACCCCCGGCCACCCGATCCCCGAAGTCGCGGAACCAGCCCGGATCGGCTAGCCGGATCTCCAGTACCCCGGTGGCGTAGAGCAGTCGGCCCTGGTGCACCAGCCGGGCCAGGTGTCGGGCGTGCTTGGCGGTGCGCCGCCGGGTGTCCGAGGAGAAGGTCCCGTCACCCCGGGACTCCAGCTTGCGGAACTGCTGGGCGGCGTAGCCGAGGTAGGCCTCCCGGACCCGGGGAGCGCTGAGGAAGGCCGACCGGATGCCGATCAGGCCCTCGCCGAACTCGGTACGGGTCTCGTAGCAGTCGTCCGGGAGCCAGACCAGCTCACTGGCGGTCGGATTGCCGCTAAGGGCCAGCCGACACCACTTGCGGGCCTCGTGCAGGGTGAGGTCCGGGTCGGTGGTGACCACGGACTCCTTCGGCGGGTGCAGGCCGTGGAAGGCGACCGTGGGGGCGGCGAAGACCCCGATCCGGTCGACGTCCGAGCCCGGCCCCGCCAGGCCGTACGCCACCGAGCCGACGATGCCGGAGAGCAGCAGGTGCATGTCGGCGAGCATGCCGGATCAAGGGTTCTCCGCAAAACCTGACATCGGTTGTCAGGCTCTGCTGGCAGCGTGGCGACCATGACGAAACCGCTTACCGGAACGGTGGCGCTGGTGGCCGGGGCTACCCGGGGTGCCGGCCGACAGATAGCCGTGCAACTGGGTGCCGCAGGCGCCACCGTCTACGCGACCGGCCGCAGCAGCCGGGCGGCCGGACCTTCCGAGCTGGACCGCCCGGAGACCATCGAGGAGACCGCCGAACTGGTGACCGTGGCCGGGGGCACCGGCATCCCCGTCCGGGTGGACCACCTGGTCCCCGACCAGGTACGCGACCTCATCGCGCGGATCGACACCGAGCAGGGCCGACTCGATGTGCTGGTCAACGACGTGTGGGGTGCCGACCCCCTGATCAGCTGGGAGCAGCCGGTCTGGGAGCAGCCGCTGGAGGCCGGCTTCCGTACCCTGCGGCTGGCGGTGGACACCCACATCATCACCAGCCACTTCGCGATGCCCCTGCTGATCCGCCGCCCGGGTGGCCTGGTGGTGGAGATCGGTGACGGCACCCGGGCGTACAACGAGCGGAACTACCGCCTGTCGGTCTTCTACGACCTGGCCAAGACCTCGGTGAACCGGCTCGCCTTCAGTTGGGCGCACGAACTCAGGCCGTACGGCGGGACGGCGGTGGCCCTGACCCCCGGCTGGCTGCGTTCCGAGGCGATGCTGGAGCACTTCGGGGTCACCGAGGCCAACTGGCGCGACGGCGCGGCCAAGGACCCGCACTTCCTCATCTCGGAAACCCCGGCCTTCGTCGGCCGGGCGGTCGCCGCTCTGGCCGCCGACCCGGACCACGCCCGGTGGAGCGGGCAGTCCGTCTCCGCCGGAGAGTTGTCCAAGGTGTACGGCTTCACCGACCTGGACGGCAGCCGGCCGGACGCCTACCGCTACATCACCGAGGTGGTCGACAGCGGCAAGCCGGCCGACGTCACCGGTTACCGCTGACCGTCGGGGTGGTGTAGAGGGCGGCGGTGCGCCTCGCCGCCTCGGCCAGCCGGGCCCGCAGCTCGGGTGGGTCCAGCACCTCCACCTCCGGACCCAGCCCGAGCAGTTGGGTGTATGCCACCTCGACGGACTCGACCGGCAGCCGGGTGGTCACCCAGCCCTGCCCGTCGGGTTCGTCGGCGGTGGCGACCGCCTCGGCGTACCCGAAGGGGATGTCGCTGCGGTGCTTGAGCTGGCGCAGACCGGCGGGGCTCAGCCGGATCCGCACCTCGGCCCGCAGCATCCCCCGCAGGAAGGCCTCCGCCTGCGTCCGCCAGTACCCCGGCAGGTCGAAGTCCGGCTCCCGGTCGAAGGTCTCCTCGTGCTGCTGCACCCCGACGATCCGGTCCACCCGGTAGGTGCGCAGGTCCCCGTCGACCCGGCCGACGAGATACCAGATGCCGCTCTTGAGGACCAGACCGTACGGGCAGACCCGGCGGATTACC
Source organism: Micromonospora sp. NBC_01739 (assembly GCF_035920385.1). Classification (GTDB taxonomy): domain Bacteria; phylum Actinomycetota; class Actinomycetes; order Mycobacteriales; family Micromonosporaceae; genus Micromonospora. Next base: position 5,502,970 of record NZ_CP109151.1, read on the forward strand.
GACCCGTCCGCGCGTTGGTAGTGCAGGGTCACCACCCGGTCCCGCCAGAGGGCCCCGGCCAGCTCGGCCAGCCAGGGCGGCGGCTCGCTCGGCGCGTACCAGCCGGGCACCTCCAGGTGGAACCGTTGCCCGGTGCGGGTGGGTGCGTCGCGCAGGCTCGGCGGCAGGGCGGCGAGCACCTTCAACTCGGCCGCCGCCACCGCATCGGCCAACCCCATGTCCCCGGCCGGGCCGGGCAGCCCGGCGAGGAAGAGGGCCTCCGCCTCATCCCGGGTCATCCCGGTCAGCCGGGTCCGGTACCCGCCGAGCAGCCGGTAACCCCCGGCCCGACCCCGGTCGGCGTAGACCGGCACCCCGGCGGCGGAAAGCGCCAGGACATCCCGGTACACCGTCCGTTCGGAGACCTCCAGCTCGCGGGCCAGTTCCGCCGCCGTCATCGCCTCCCGGGCCTGCAACAGCAGCAGCAAGGAGATCAGTCGGGCGGCCCGCACGGTCAGCGTCCGCCGGGGGTCAGCAGACCCCGGTCGTACGCGGCCGCCACGGCGGCGGCCCGGTCGTTGACCCCGAGCTTGGCGTACACGTGCAGCAGGTGGGTCTTGACGGTGGCCTCGCTGATGAACAGTTGGGCGGCGGCCTCCCGGTTGGTCGAGCCGCGCGCCACCAGGGTGAGCACCTCCAGTTCCCGGTGGCTCAGCGGCTCCTCCGCCGGGGCGCGCAGCCGGCCCATCAGCCGACCCGCCACGGCGGGGGAGAGCACGGACTCACCCCGGGCGGCGGCGCGTACCGCCCGGACCAGTTCGTCGCGGGGGGCGTCCTTGAGCAGGTAACCGGTGGCACCGGCCTCGATCGCGGGCAGCACGTCGGCATCCGTGTCGTAGGTGGTCAGCACCAGCACCTTCGCCGTACTGTCCGAGCGGACCAGCCGACCGATCGCGGTCACCCCGTCCATGCCGGGCATCCGCAGGTCCATCAGCACCACGTCGGGATGGTGCCGGGCGGCCAACGCCAACGCCTCGGCCCCGTCGGCCGCCTCACCGACCACCTCGAACCCGGGATCGCCGGTGAACATGCCGCGCAGCCCGTCCCGCACCACCGGATGGTCGTCGACGATCAACAGCCGGATCGGCTCGGTCAACCGGCACCTCCCGGTAGCGCCGGTACGGAGGCGGAGATGGCGGTGCCGCCACCCGGCTCGGACTCCACATCGAGGCGCCCCCCGACCTCGGTGACCCGTTGCCGCATGGCGGTCAGCCCGTAGCCGCCGTCCGGCCTGGGTGCGGCAGCCTCGGGGTCGAAGCCGGTGCCGTCGTCCCGGACATCAAGGGTCACCACATCCGACATGTAGGACAGTGTCAACCCCACCCGGGAGGCGGCGGCGTGCCGGGAGACATTGGCCAACGCCTCCTGAGCGGCTCGCAGCAGGGTCACCTCGACCTCCGGATGCAGCGGCCGGGGGGTGCCGGTGGTGTTGACCTCGGCCCGTACCCCGTGCCGGGCCGACCAGCGTCCACCCAGCTCGGTCAGGGCATCGGGCAGCCTAGCGGCCTCCAGCGGCTCGGGACGGATGGCGCGGACCGAGCGACGGGCCTCGGTGAGGCTCTCCCGGGCCAGCGCCAGGGCATTGTCCACATGCCGCCGCCAGTCACCGGACCGGTCCCGGGTCTGCTCGGCCGCCTCCAACTGGGTGATGATGCCGGTGAGCCCCTGGGCCAGGGTGTCGTGGATCTCCCGGGCCATCCGCTGCCGTTCGTCCAGCACCCCGGCCTCCCGGGCCTGGGTCACCAGTTGGGCGTGCAGACCCTCGTTCTCCCGTACCGTCTCGGTGAGCCGGCGGTTGGCGGCGGCCAACTCCGCCACCAGCCGCTTGCGTTTCTCGCCCTGGTGCTCGGAGACGTAGGCGAACCAGCTGACCGCCCCGGCGATCGTCACGTTGAAGAACACCATCACCAGCCAGATCGCCCAATGTGACGACACGACCGGTAGGCCGCCGCTCTGCGAGGTGGCCAGCAGCACGGCGGTGACGACGACCCCGGCGATCCGCCACCTGCCGGGCAGGAAGAACGCGTGCACATAGCCGATCCAGGCGAAGAAGCCGTACCACGGACTGGCGACCACCAGCACGGCGGCGATCGCGAGCATCCCGAGGTAGTAGACCGTCATCAGCGCACGCCGGCTCTGCCAGCGCGGGTGCAGGGTGATGAACCAGGCGATCCAACAGGCAGCCGCCACGGCGACGGGCAGGGTGGCCGCCATCGGGAGACCGCGCGGCGTCGGCGCGAAGACGGCCAGCAGCGTGCCAACGATCAGCCCTCCGAAGGGCAGCACCCGCCAGACATTCGCTTCCCGGACCTGCCAGGCATCCATTCGGTCGTCGGGTCGGTCGCCGCTGCTGATCATCGGATCCCCGCCTACTGCCAGCGGAACAGTTTCGTCGCGAGAGCACCGGCGGCCACCGCGACCACCGCCATTATCGCCAGGTGCAGCGGATGCGGGGCGGTGCCGGTCCAGGCGTCCAGCAGGGCCTGCACGCCCGGCGGGGTGTAGGCGCCGATCTCGGCCAGGAAGTCGGGCAGCAGGAACCTCGGCAGGTACACGCCACCGAGAAACATCACCGCCATGAACACCGGTACGGTCAGCGCCTGAGCCGACTTGGCGGAGGGTGCGACCGCCGCCACCAGCAGTCCCAGCGCGAGCAGCGCCGCGGTGCCGAGGACCAGGGCTGCGGCGAATCCGAGCGGATGCTGCGGCAGCGGTACGCCGAACGCCAGCCGGGCCACCACCGCGAGCAGCACCGCGCTGGCCAGGATGCCGATGAGGGCCAGCACCAGTTGGGCCAGCAGCAGGGCCAGCGGGCTGGCCGGGGTGGTGGCCAGCCGGCGCAGGATGCCCCGCTCCCGGTAGGTGGCCAGCACGGTGGGCAGGACGTTCACCCCGACCATCGCCAGGGTGACCACCAACAGGGAGGGGGTGAAGTAGCTGACGAAGGACTGCCCGCCGAGGTCCTCAGTGGGCCTTTGGAGGGTGGGGATGAGCCCGAGGACCACCAGGATCAGGGTGGGCAGTGCGATGGTGAGCACCATCGTCGAGGTGTCCCGCAGATAGAGCCGGGCCTCGGTCTTGAGGATCTGGCCGAAGGCGTGCATGGGTTCCCCTCAGTCGGTGAGTCGGTGCCCGGTCAGCTCGACGAACGCGTCGTCCAACGTGGCCTGCTCCAGCCGCAGGTCGGCGGCGATGATCTGGTTACGGGCCAGCACGGAGGTGACCGCGTGCAGCACCTCGCCGGTGCCGGTCACCACCACCTGGGCACCGCTGCGGGTCACCGAGTTCACCTGCGGCAACTCGGCCAGGAGACGATCGTCCAGCGGTGCGGAGGGGCGGAACCGGATGCGTTGTTCCGGTGCCACGGCCGAGACCAGCCCGGCCGGGCTGTCCAGGGCCACCACCCGTCCCTTGTCGATCACGGCGAGCCGGTCGCAGAGTCGCTCGGCCTCCTCCATGAAGTGGGTGACCAGCACGATGGTGACCCCCCGATCCCGGATCCGTTCGATCAGGCTCCAGGTATCCCGGCGGGCCTGCGGATCCAGCCCGGTGGTCAACTCGTCCAGGATGGCGATCCTCGGGTTGCCGACCAGGGCCAGCGCGATGGACAGCCGCTGCTTCTGGCCGCCGGAGAGCTTGTCGTACGGGGTGTTGCGCTTGGCGCCCAGCCCCAACTCCTCGATGAGGGCGGCCGGGTCGGCGGGGTCGCGGTAGAACGAGGCGTAGAGGTCCAAAGCCTCGGCAACCCGGAGCCGATCCGGCAGTTGGCTCTCCTGTAGCTGCACCCCCACCAGTTGGCGCAGGCGGGCGGCGTCCCGGCGAGGGTCCAGCCCGAGGATGGACACCTCGCCCCCGTCGGGGACGCGCAACCCGGCCACGCACTCCACAGTGGTGGTCTTGCCCGCACCGTTGGGCCCGAGGATTCCGAAGATCTCGCCCGCCGCGACGTCGAACGACACATCCTGCACCGCCATCGTCTCGCCGTACCGCTTGTGCAGGTGGGACACCTCGATCACCGGCATCGCGACCCCTCTCCTCGGCTACCCGTTCAGCCTCGCGGCAGCGGGTCGGCGGGGGATCGACCAGCCGTAGATGATCTCCACCGGCTCCGGTTGACCCGAACGATCCGTCAATCGGTTGATGCGGTGACCGGTGACTAGGCTCAGCGCGTGAACGTTTCCGAGATGTCCGGCACCGCCACGAGCACCGCACGGCGGTTCGCCGGTGGGGCCGGGTTCCTGCTGCGTGGCATCGGTCTCTACGTACGCAATCCCGGTCTGATGCTGCTCGGGGTGGTGCCGGCGCTGATCTCCGGCGTGCTGTTCCTGGCCGCGTACGCCGCCCTGGTCTTCTTCGTCGGTGACCTGGCCACGGCGGTGACCCCCTTCGCCGACGACTGGTCGACGGCGACCCGCCGGGTGGTCCGGGTGATCGCCGGCCTGGCCATCCTCGGTCTGGGTGGCCTGCTAGCCGTGCTCACCTTCACGGCCGTCACCCTGGTCATCGGCGACCCCTTCTACGAGAAGATCTCCGAGCGGGTGGAGCAGCGGTACGGCGGGGCGCCGGACGCGGTCGAGGTGCCGTTCTGGGCCTCCCTGCGGCGCAGCCTCATCGACTCGATCCGGCTGGTAGCCCTGGCGGCACTGTTCGGCATCCCGCTGTTCGCGGCCGGGTTCATCCCCCTGCTGGGCCAGACCGTGGTACCGGTGATCGGTGCCGCCGTCGGTGGTTGGCTGCTGGCCGTGGAACTGGTCGGCGCGCCCTTCTACCGGCGGGGCAAGGGGCTGCGGGAGCGCCGGGCGGCGCTGAAGGTCGACCGCCCCACCGCCCTGGGCTTCGGGATGGCGGTCTTCGTCTGCTTCCTGATCCCGCTCGGGGCGGTGGTGCTCATGCCGGCCGCGATCGCCGGTGCCACCCTGCTCGCCCGCCGCACCCTCGGCCAACCCGTCACGGAGGACTGACCCGTGGACATCACCCTGGTCGAGGGGGACATCACCGCCGAGCGGGTCCAGGCCACCCCCTGAGCCGCCGCGGCTCGCTCCTTCTCGGCCCGCGTCGGCCTGGCCTGACCGTTCCTGCCCGCTCGCAGGCTTGCACCGCGCGACTGGGTGCATCCTCGTCCGGGAGGTGCCGAACCCGTCGTACCCGTACCGCAGGTAGGCCTAGCGGGAGGCGGCGCAACAGGTCGGCCTGCCGTCGGTGATGGGGGACCAGCACGTCGACGGTCTGGTAGCGCCACCTGCCCCGCAGGCCACCGGCCGTCGCCGCCGCCAGCCCGGCGAGCACCGCGCCCGGCCCGGCGGCCAGCACCGCCGCCCACCACTGCTGCTCCTGGCGGTACGGCTCACTGGGCGGCGCGGCGCGCAGGATGCCGCGACACACCCGGCCCCAGCGGCCGGTCGCCAGCAGGTGCCGTACCTTCGCCGGAGTCAGTTCGGCGGTTGCCTGTGCCCAGCTCAACATCCCCGACTGCTCGAACAGCAACCACTGCACCGCATCCCCATCATCACTCGGCATCCGCACCGATCGATTGCACCGCAGTGTGGGTGCATTTGTTGTCCCCCTGACGACAACAAACGCACCCAGAAGTCAGGAGGCGGGGAGGGCGGCGATCGCCTCGACCTCGACGAGTTGGCCGGAGTAGCCGAGCACGGTCACCCCCAGCAGGGTGCTGGGGGCGTCGTGGTCGCCGAAGGCCGCCCGTACCACCTCCCAGACCGTGACCAGGTCCTCCTGGCGGCTGGAGGCCACGTACACCGTGCTCTTGACGACGTCGGCCAGGGTGGCCCCGGCAGCGGCCAGGGCGGTCTCCAGGTTGGCCATCACCTGCCGGGCCTGAGCCGCGTAGTCGCCGGGGGCGACCGTGCGGCCCTCGGCGTCCAGCGGGCAGGCGCCGGCGGTGAAGATCAGGCGGGTGCCGGGTTCCACGGTCGCCAGATAGGCGTACGGGGCGACGTCGGTGAGCGCGGGAACGGGCAGCAGGCGAACCGGGTGGGACATGTGGGGCAGGCTAGCCGCCCGCCGAGCCGGGTGCCACGCGATAAGGGTTGTTAATAGGGGGCCCTTGCTCTACCTGAGGCGTTAATAAGGTGCCCTTCCTTACACCTCAGGCGGAGTCGCGGATGATGAGTTCGGTGGGCAGGATGAGGGCCGGTTCGACCTGTTCCCCGGCGGCCAGGCGGAGCAGCAGTCGGGTGCCCTGTCGGCCGAGTTCGACTATCGGCTGGCGGACGGTGGTCAGCGGAGGTTCGGTGTACGCGGCCGTCTCGATGTCGTCGAAACCGATCACGGCGACATCCTCCGGCACCCGCCGTCCGGCCTCGCGCAACGCCCGCAGGGCGGCGTGCGCCATCAGGTCGGAGGCGGCGAAGACGGCGTCCAGGTCGGGGTGGTTGGTGAGCAGTTCCCGCATCGCCGCCGCGCCGGACTCCCGGGTGAAGTCGCCGACCGCCACCATCTGCGGCAACCCGGCGGCGGCCATGGTGTCCCGGTAGCCGGCCAGCCGTTCGATGCCGGCGACCATGTCCTGCGGCCCGGCGATGGTGGCGATCCGGCGGCGCCCCCTGTCGATCAGGTGTCGGATCGCCTGGGTGACCCCGCCGACCTGGTCAACGTCGACGTACGGCACGTCCGCGCCGTCCAGGGGTCGGCCGCTGCACACCACCGGGATGCCCAGGGCGGCGAGCCGGGCGGGCAGCGGATCGGCACCGTGCAGGGAGGCGAACAGCACCCCGTCGACATGCCGGCCGGTGGTGTACCGCTCGACCCGTTCGTGCCCGGCCGGTGAGCCGGCCAGCATCAGCACCAACTGCTTGTCGGCGGCCTCCAACTCCTGGGCGGCCCCCCGGATGATGCCGGGAAAGACCTGGTCGTCGGAGAAGACCCGGGTGGCCTCCTCCGGCATGACCAGGGCGATCGAGTCGGTCCGCTGGGTGACCAGGGTGCGGGCGGCCAGGTTAGGCACGTACCCCAACTCGGCCACCGCCTGGCGGACCGCATCCCGGATCGGCTCGGCGACCGTGGTGGAACCGTTCACCACCCGGGACACGGTGGCTCGGGACACCCCGGCCCGCCGTGCCACCGCTTCCAGAGTGGGCCGTTGTGCGCCCGTCATCGGAGAGATCACCGCCTCGTCACAGCCCGTTCCGGGAGATCACCTCCTGGTACCACCGGGCGCTGGACTTCGGTGTACGCCGTTGGGTGAGGTAGTCGACGTGCACGATTCCGAATCGCTTGCGGTACCCCTCGGCCCACTCGAAGTTGTCCAGCAATGACCATACGAGATAGCCGCGCAGGTCCACTCCCCGGGCGATGGCCTCGTGGGCGGCACGCAGGTGCCCGTCCAGGTACGCGATCCGGTCCTCGTCGTGCACCGGGCTGGTGGCCTCCGAGGTGCCCTTGTCCGGGAAGGCCGCCCCGTTCTCGGTGATCATCAGCGGCACCGGGGGGTAGTCGGTGGCGATGCGTTCCAGCAGCCGGGTCAGCCCGGCCGGTTCGATCATCCAGCCCATGTCGGTGAGCGGCCCGACCGGCGGCAGGAACTCCACCGCCCCCGCCGTGCCCGGGTAGGCGCCGCCCCCGCCCTCGCCGTCCGACCGCCCGGCGACGTAGGTCGGGGCGTAGTAGTTGATCCCCAGCAGGTCGATCGGGGCCGCGATGATCTTCTCGTCGCCCTCGGCGACGAACACCGGCTCGACGATCCGAGCCACATGCTCGCGGACATCCTCGGGGTAGCCGCCGACCAGCAGGGGATCCAGGAAGATCCGGTTGTGCAGGCCGTCGACCAGGCGTACCGCCTCGGCGTCGGCGGCGCTGTTCGCGTCCGCCGGGCGTACGTCGGCCGGGTTGAGGGTGATGCCGACCCGCCCGGCGCCGCCCGCGCGCAGGGCCTGGGTGGCCAGGCCGTGCGCCAGCAGCAGATGGTGTACGGCGCTGAAGGCGGCACCCGGATCCTGCACCCCCGGGGCGTGCACCCCGTTGCCGTAGCCCAGGTACGCCGAGCACCAGGGTTCGTTGAGGGTGGTCCAGGTGCTGATGCGGTCCCCCAGCCGGGCGTACACCGCGGCGGCGTAGGTCGCGAAGTGCTCCGCGGTCTCCCGCGCCGTCCACCCGCCCCGGTCCTGCAGGTTCTGCGGCAGGTCCCAGTGGTAGAGGGTGACGATCGGGTCGATGCCCCGGCTCAGCAGGGTGTCCGTCAACCGGTCGTAGAAGTCCAGCCCACGGGGGTTGACCGGGCCGCTGCCATCGGGCTGGATCCGGGGCCAGGCCACCGAGAACCGGTACGCCCGCAGACCCAGCTCGGCCATCATCGCCACGTCCTCGGCGTACCGGTGGTAGTGGTCGCAGGCGACGTCACCGGTGTGCCCGGCGTACACCTTGCCCGGGGTGCGGCAGAAGGTGTCCCAGATCGACTCCCCGCGCCCGTCGTCGCGGGCCGCCCCCTCGATCTGAAAGGCGGCCGTAGCCGCTCCCCACAGGAAATTCTCCGGGAACCGGATTCCACTCACGATTTGACCGCACCTTCCATGATTCCGCCGATGATCTGGCGTCCGAACAGTACGAACACCAGCAGCAGCGGCAGGGTGGCGATTGCCGTACCGGTGAACACCTGGGACATGTCCTGGTAATAGCCGTCGGAGAGGGCCCGCAGGGACAACTGCACGGTGGGATTCTCCGGATCATTGAGCACCGCGTACGGCCACAGGAAATCGTTCCAGGTGGTCATGAAGGTGAGTAGGCCCAGCACCGCGATGGCCGGCCGCAACGCGGGCAGCACCACGTTCCAGTAGATCCGGGCGGTGCCGCAGCCGTCCACCCGGGCCGCCTCGATCAGCTCGGTGCTGATCGCCTGACCGGCGTACTGCCGCATCATGAACACCCCGAAGCCGGTGACCAGGGCGGGCAGGATCACCGCGGGCAGCCGGTCGTTGAGGTTCAGCCTGGTCATCAGCATGTACAGCGGGATGATGCCGAGCTGGGTGGGCACCATCATCGTGGCGATGATGACCATCAGCAGGGCGTTGCTGCCCCGGAACCGCAGCTTGGCGAAGGCGAACCCGGCCAGGGAGGAGAAGAGGACCACCGAGAAGGTGACCGTGGCCGCCACGATCGCCGAGTTGATCAGGCCGGTCAGGAAGTACGCGTCCGTGTTGGCGAACAGTCGGGAGATGTTGGCGCCCAGGTTGCCGCCGGGGGTGACCGGCGGGGGCAGTTGCCCCATCGCGTCGCTGGAGCGACTGGCCACCACGAACATCCAGTAGATCGGAAACAGCGACAGGAATCCGGCGGCGAGCAACGCGCCGTAGGTCAGCGGGCTGGCCCGCCAGAGTCGACTCATCGGAAGCCTCCCTTTCGGGCGTCCCTGGGTGGCCGGGTCCCCGATCCGACCCGGCGGATGATCAGTACGTTGATCGCCGCGACGATGGCGATCAGGGCGAACAGCAGCCAGGCCACCGCGGAGCCGTACCCGAAGTTGTAATAGGGCGCGAAGGCGTTCTCGAACATGTACATCGTCATCGTCTGCGACTCGCGCAGCGGCCCACCCCGGATGGGGTTGGTGCCGGAGTGGAACAACCGGGGTTCGGTGAACAGTTGCAGCCCACCGATGGTGGAGATGATGACGCAGAAGATGATCGTCGGCTTGAGCAGCGGCACGGTGACCGACCAGAACTGCCGGGCCCGGTTCGCCCCGTCGATCGCGGCGGCCTCGTACAGGTCCCGGGGGATGGCCTGCATGGCGGCCAGGAAGATCAGGGCGTTGTAGCCGGTCCACCGCCAGTCGACCATGGCCGAGATGGCCACCCAGGAGGCGAACCGGTTGGACTTCCACTCGATCCCGTCGATGCCGACCAGGTCCAGCAGCCAGTTGACCATCCCGAACTCGCGGCCGAACAACACCCCGAAGACGATCGCCACCGCGGCCGTGGAGGTCACATTGGGCACCAGCACGGCCATCCGCCAACCGGTACGCATCCGCAGCTGCCGGTTGAGCAGGTTGGCCAGCCAGAGCGCCAGCAGCAACTGGGGCACCGTACTGATGACGAAGATGCCCAGGGTGTTGACCACGGCGTGCCAGAAGTCGCCGTCGGCCAGCAGCCGGGTGTAGTTGTCCACCCCGATGAAGGTGGGATCGCTGCCGAGCAGGTCCCAGTCGTGCAGGGAAACCCAGAAGGTGTACGCGAGCGGCCAGGCCCCGAAGATCGCGAAGACCACGAAGAACGGGGCGATGTACAGGTAGGGCGAGTATTTCGCGTCGATCCGGCTCAGCCGGCCGGCCCGCGACAGGCGGGATCGGCCCGGTGCCGGCCCGGTCGGCCCTCGCGCGTCGAGCTGCAACGCCATGACCCGTTGACTCCTCTCCACGCCCCACCCCCGCGCCGATCCGGCCGGTCATCGCGTACGCCCGGCGAAGGTGGCGGGCCCGGATCGGCGGCGGGGGTGGCGGCTGTCGGGCCGGTTACTTGGCGGCAGCCTTCTTGGCGTTGGTGACGGCGTCCTGCCAGCCCTGTTCGGGAGTGCGCTGGCCCAGCTCGACCGTGCGGACGGCGTTCTCCACCTCGGTGCGGACCGCCTGGTTCTTCGGGCCCATGTAGACCGGCTTCAGGGTCTTGGCGCCCTCGGCGAAGATCGTCCCGATCGGGGCCCCGGAGAAGTACGCGTTGGTGGCCTCGGCGATCGCCGGGTCGTTCAGGGCCTGCGGTGAGGAGGGCAGCGGGCCCTTGGCCTTGAAGGCACCGATCTGCCCCTGCGGGCTGGTCAGGAACTTGACCAGCTTGATCGCCTCTTCCTTCTGCTTGCCCTGGGCCGGCACGGCCAGGTGGGAGCCACCCCAGTTGCCGCCGTCACCGGGGACCCGGGCGATGTCCCACTTGCCACTGGCCTCCGTGCCGGCGTTGCCCTCGATCACCCCGGTCATCCAGGCCGGGCAGGCGATGGTGGCGAACTTGGCCTGCTTGAAGGCGGATACCCACTCCTCCGACCAGGAGCCGTACTTGCCGGACAGACCCGCCCCGATGATCTTCATGGTGGTGTCCCAGGCCTGCTTGACCGCCGGGTTGCTGTCCACCACGAGGTTGTCGCTGGTGTCGTAGTAGTGGTAGCCCTGCGCCTTGCCGGCGGTCTGCAACACGATGGTGTTGAAGGTGTTGGTGGCCGCGTCCAGGAAGGAGGCGCCGGTGTTCGCCGCCTTGAACCGCTCGCCGACCGCGATGTAGTCCTCCCAGGTCGGCCAGAGCTTGGAGACCTCGTCACGCTCGGTGGGCAGCCCCGCCTTGGCGAACAGGTCCGTGCGGTAGCACATCGCCATGCCGCCCACGTCGGTGCCGAGCCCGATCAGCTTCTGCCCGTCGGCGGTCAGTCCCTGGTTCCACTTCCACTCCAGGAAGTTGCCCTTGAGTTCGCCGGCGCCGTGGTCCAGCAGGTTGACGAAGTTGTCCGGGTTGGCCTTGTACTCGACCATCAGACCCTCTTCGATGGCGACGATGTCCCCGGCGCCCTTGCCGGCGGCCAGCCACTGGGTCAGCCGGGGCGAGTACTCGTCGAGGTTGCTGCCGGTGCCCCGTTCGACGATCTTCACCCCGGGGTTGGCGTCCATGTACTCCTGGTAGAGCTGGTCGTAGCCGAGCTGTCCGAAGACGTCGACCGTGAGGGTTATCTGGCCGTCGTCGGCCGCGTCCTCGCCGGCGCAGCCGCTGGTGGCGAGTAGTGCACCGATCGTTGCCAGGGCCACCGCCGCGAGGCGGTGGCGGGAAAAGGTGCCCATGGTCTGGTGACCCCTCTCAGGTCCGGGTGGCGGTGCGGAATGGTGAGAGAGCGCTCTCACGTAGCCTGCGCCTCCCGGTGGAGAGGTGTCAAGAGAGCGCTCTCTCGCCCCGGGTCACAGAACGGCCACGACCCCGCGGTCCGCTTTCGCCGTTACGGCGGAATGGCGGTCACCTGGAGGTCAGGTAACCGCCATTCCGGCGAAACGGTGTTGATCTATGGGTCAGCCGGTGCGTACTCCGTCCAGCAGGGTCGGGTCGCCGCCCACCGTCAGGGATTCGAAGCTGACCCGACCCCAGAGGGCCAGCAGCAGGTCGCTGGCGGTGCCGCTGACATGCACCCGGGCGTGGTGCTCGTCGTGGTCGAGAATGGTGCCGGTGTCCAGCAGGGCCACCCCCTCGCCGCGTAGCCGCAGGTACCACTCCTGCGCGGCGTCGGTCGCGCTGAGGCGTACCACCCCGCGCCACTGGCCTGTCGCCGCGCGCCGACCGGCCGGCAGCCAGGTGTCGAGCACCTCGCTGACCCCGTCGGCCGCCAGCTTGGCCTCGATCGGTTCACCGGCGGCGATGGCGAGCTGGGCGTCCCAGCGGTGCAACGCCGTCTCGTGCGCCATCCGGCGCGGCCAGAAGCCGGCCTTCTTCGGCTGGGGGGCCCAGTTCCAGGCCGGGGCCTCCGGGTCCAGGGTGTCGAAGAGGACCATCAGGTCGTCGTACGCCTGCTGCCACTGTTGCGCGGCCGTGAGCCCCGGGACGGGCGCCGGGCGCTGCGGCCGGGGCTGCTCCGGCGCAGTGGTCCGGCCCGCGCCGGCCACGGTGTGTACCCACTGGTAGATGCCGGTGAGGTGCAGGGCCAGGTCGGTCACCGTCCAGCCGGGGCAGGAGAGCACCGGTGTCTCGGGTGGGGCCTCGGCCACCGCGGCGGCGAACGCCGGGCCCTCCGCCCGGAGCGCGCCGATCCAGAAATCCTTGGAGCCGTGCATTCTGCTCATCGCCATCCTCCCGGGGGTGACCCGGCCACCAGTGGGTGCCGCGGCTGCCTATCAGCCTAGGGTGAAAGCTGTGTCTGACGTCTACGCCCAGCCGACAGCCGCCGCCCAACCCGCTATTCGGGGTGATCTGTCGCAATACACCACATTGTGCCTCGGTGGACCGGCCGCGCGGATCGTCACCGCCGCCACTTCCGACCAGATTGTCACTCAGGTACGCGAGGCCGGCGAGCGCGTACTGCTGCTTGCCGGGGGCAGCAACGTGGTGATCGGCGACGCCGGTTTCCCGGGCACGGTGGTGCTCGTCCGATCCCGGGGTCTGCGGGTGCTGGCCGAGGACGAGCGGACCGTGACCATCCGGGTGGAGGCCGGCGAGCCCTGGGACGACCTGGTCGCCACGACGGTGCGCAACGGCTGGTCCGGGCTGGAATGCCTGTCCGGCATCCCCGGCTCCACGGGGGCCACCCCGATCCAGAACGTCGGGGCGTACGGGCAGGAGGTCGCCGAGACCATCCTCGGCGTGCAGGTGTACGACCGCACCGCCGGGACGGTCCGCCAGGTGCCGGCGGCCGACTGCGGCTTCGCGTACCGGGGCAGCATCTTCAAGTACAGCGAGCGCTGGGTGGTGCTCGGGGTCGACTTCCGGCTGGCCCGCTCGCCGCTGTCCGGCCCGGTCCGGTACGCCGAACTGGCCCGCGCCCTCGGCGTGGAGGTCGGTGACCGGGTGCCGCTGACCCAGGCCCGGGAGACCGTGCTGGGCCTGCGGGCCGGCAAGGGGATGGTGCTGGACCCCTCGGACCCGGACACCCGTTCGGTCGGCTCCTTCTTCACCAACCCGATCCTCGACCCGGCCGGGTACGAGGTGCTGCGGCAGCGCGCCGCCGACCTGGGTGAGCCGCCCGCCTGGCCGGGCGCCGGGGATCTGGTCAAGGTCAGTGCCGCCTGGCTGATCGACAAGGCCGGCTTCGGCAAGGGCTACCCCGGCCCGGAGGGGGTCGCCATCTCCGCCAAGCACACCCTGGCGCTGACCAACCAGACCGGCACCGCCACCACCGAGGCCCTGCTGACCCTGGCCCGCGAGATCCGCGACGGCGTCCAGGCCCGCTTCGCGGTGACCCTCCACCCCGAACCCGTCCTGATCAACTGCACCCTCTAACCCGCTCGCCCACCCCACCCCCTCTTGATCACCTGGCCTTGGGTGGGGTGTTGGGGGCGATGGGGGGCCAGGGGAGGGTCAGTTCGCCCAGACGCCAGCGGCGGGGGCGGTGGAGGATGGGCCAGCCCTGGGCGCGTACGGCGGCCACCGTGTGCAGCCAGCGCTGGCGGGGACCGTACGGGGCGTAGCCGGCGGCGGCCTGCCAAGCGTCGTCCAGGGCGCGGATCAGGGCGTGGATGGGTTCCCCGGGGATGTTGCGGTGGATCAGGGCCTTGGGCAGGCGTTCGGCCAGTTCGGCCGGGGACTGCATGGTGGACAGCCGGGCCGCCAGGGTCAGCGAGCGCGGGCCGGTGGCATCGAGCAGCACCCAGGAGGCCAGCCGCCCCAACTCGTCGCAGGTGCCCTCGACCAGCAGGCCGCCAGGCGCCAGCCCGGCGGTGAGGCGGGCCCAGGCACCGGCCACCTCCGCTTCGTCGTACTGCCGCAGCACGTTGAAGGCGCGTACCAGCACCGGGCGCAGCCCGGCCAGTTCGAACCCGCCCCGGGCGAAGGTCAGGCCAGGTGGGTCGGCGGCGGCCTGGGCGACGGCCACCCGGCCAGGGTCGATCTCCAGCCCGACCACCCGTACGTCCGGGCGTACCCCGGCGGCCAGCCGGGCGCGTAGCTCCACCACGGTCACCGGGCTGGCGCCGTACCCGAGGTCGACCACGAGGGGGTCCGGTGCGGCGCGCAGCACCTCGCCGCAGGTGTCGACGATCCAGTTGTCCACCCGGCGGAGCCGGTTCGGGTTGGTCGTGCCCCGGGTGATCACCCCGAGCGGCCGGGAGGCCCGCGTCGGCATGGCGCCTTCCTCAGGCTCCGCTCGTGCGGTGCACCTTGTGCTGGGCGGCCTGCGCCAACGGACGGACCACCAGCCGGTCCACATTCACATGCTGGGGTCGGGTGGCGCACCAGGCGATGCAGTCGGCCACATCCTCGGCGACCAGGGGCTCGGCCACCCCGGCGTACACCGACTCCGCCCGATCGCTGTCACCGCCGAAGCGGACCAGGGAGAACTCGTCGGTCTTCACCATGCCCGGGTCGATCTCGATCACCCGGACCGGTCGGCCGCACAACTCCAGCCGCAGGGTGCCGGCGATCGCGGTCTGCGCGTGCTTGGCGGCGGTGTAACCGCCACCGCCCTCGTACACCGTGAAGCCGGCGGTCGAGGAGACGATGACGATCGTGCCGGCGCCAGAGGACTCCAGTGTGGGCAGCAACGCCTGGGTCACCCGCAGGGTGCCCAGCACGTTCACGTCGTACATCCATTGCCAGTCGCCGACCGACCCGGCTTCCACGGGGTCCATGCCGCGTGCCCCACCGGCGTTGTTGACCAGCAGGGTGACCGGCCCGGGCGCCTGCTGCGCGGCCCGGGCCAGGGCCGCCACGGACTCGTCCGAGGTGACGTCACAGGCCACCGCGGTGGCGCTGCCACCTGCGGCGGTGATCCCGGCGACCAGGTCGGCCAACCGGTCGGTACGCCGGGCGGCGGCCAGCACGTGAAATCCCTCGCCGGCCAGTCGGCGTGCGGTGGCGGCCCCGATCCCGCTGGAAGCCCCGGTGACGATGGCGACACGACTCATCCGGTCATTCTCGCCCCTGTCCAGGGGGCGGGCCCGGCTACCCCCGCGATGAGGTCGATCACGCCGGTGGCCCCTGGGCGACGTATTACCAGCCGCCGATCGGGAAGATGGCATCTGGCGCGGAGGTTGACGCAGAGGCACGTCGGTCGTGCAGTACGGCATCAACCCTGGCTTAGGGAGCAGAAGTGGCGGATTTGCACACCGGTGTCGGTCGTCAGCGAGGTGCCCTGCCGTGGCCGCGCCCTCGACGGATCGCAACCCTCTCGGTGCACACCTCGCCCCTGCACCAGCCCGGCACCGGGGACGCGGGCGGCATGAACGTCTACATCCTGGAAATCGCCCGGCGGTTGGCCGAGGCCGACGTGGAGGTGGAGATCTTCACCCGCGCCACCTCGGGTGACCTGCCCCCGGTGGTGGAGGTCGTCCCCGGGGTGCACGTCCGGCATGTGATGGCCGGTCCGCTGGAGGGGCTGACCAAGGAGGAACTGCCCGGTCAGCTCTGCGCCTTCACCGCCGGGGTACTGCGGGCCGAGGCCGCCCGCCCGCCGGGCTACTACGACCTCATCCACTCCCACTACTGGCTTTCCGGCCAGGTCGCCTGGCTGGCCAAGGACCGCTGGGGGGTGCCGCTGGTGCACACCGCGCACACCCTGGCCAAGGTCAAGAACGCCCAGCTGGCCGCCGGGGACCGGCCCGAACCCAAGGCCCGGGTGATCGGCGAGGAACAGGTGGTCGCCGAGGCCGACCGGCTGGTGGCGAACACCCGGGTGGAAGCCGAGGACCTGATCGACCGGTACGCGGCCGACCCGACCCGGGTGGCCGTGGTCGAGCCCGGGGTGGACCTGGACCGCTTCCGCCCACCGGCCGGTGACCGGGACGCCGCCACCCGTACCGCCCGGGCCCGGCTGGGCCTGCCCACCACCGGTCACCTGGTGGCCTTCGTGGGCCGGATCCAGCCCCTGAAGGCCCCGGACGTGCTGATCCGGGCGATCGCGGCACTGCGCCAGCAGGATCCCGCGCTGGCCCGCGAGGTCTCCGTGGTGATCTGCGGTGGGCCCAGCGGCAGCGGACTCGACCGGCCCACCGCCCTGATCGAGTTGGCCGCCTCCCTCGGTGTCGCCGACCGGGTGCACTTCATGCCACCGCGTACCGGGGCCGAGTTGCCCCTGCTGTACCAGGCGGCCGACCTGGTGGCGGTGCCCTCGTACAACGAATCCTTCGGCTTGGTCGCCCTGGAGGCCCAGGCCTGCGGTACCCCGGTGGTGGCCGCCGCCGTCGGCGGCCTGGTGACCGCGGTACGGGACCAGGTCAGCGGGGTGCTGGTGGATAGCCATGATCCGGTCGACTGGGCGCACACCCTGGCGGGTCTGCTGCCGGACCGAGCCCGCCGAGCGCGCCTGGCGGTCGGTGCCGCCCAGCATGCCCGCAACTTCTCCTGGCACCGCACCGCGGAGGGCCTGCTAGCCGTCTACGGTGAGGCCCTGGTGACCCACCGCGCCCGCCTGACCTCCGCCCTGGCGGCCTCCTGCTGAGGCGTCAGTGCGGGGCCCGGCGACGGGCGGTGCCGTCCGGGCGGCCGTAGAGTTGATCGGATGAGTGACCTGGGTGCCCTGATCGAGTCGGTCTGCGCCGAACGGGAACTGCCCTGCGCGGTTACCGGTCCCGGCTCGTACGCGGTGACCCTGCCCGGTACGCACAAGCTCAAGACGATCTGCAACCTGATCGTCGGTGAGCACGCGCTGCGGATCGAGGCGTTCGTGATGCGCCAGCCGGACGAGCGGCGTGAGGAACTCTGGGCCTGGCTGTTGCAGCGCAACGCCCGGATGTACGCGGTGTCGTTCTCCATCGACGCGGTCGGCGACATCTACCTGACCGGCCGGGTCAACCCCGCCGGAGTCGACGCCGACGAGCTGGACCGGCTGCTCGGCGCGGTGCTCAGCTACGCCGACGAGTCCTTCGACACCATGCTGGAGATCGGCTTTGGCAGTTCCATCCGCCGCGAGTGGGAGTGGCGGGTCAAGCGGGGCGAATCGACCGCCAACCTGGCGGCCTTCGCCCATCTCTTCGAGCCCTCGAAGACCACCGGCACCGAACCCGCCGAGACTGCCGGCGACGGCGGGGGGAGGGGTCCGAACCGGACCTGACCGGGACTGTCGTACCCGATTCGTGGTTTAGCGGGGTTCTGCTGGGTAAGCCGCAGCGCGCGGTGCGGCTTTGGGACCCGCCGTGCGCCGAGACTCCAGTGTCGAGGAGCGTGAGCGTCCATGGCTCAGCGAAGCAGCACTGGTCGCGGCGGGACCGCGACCAGGACCAAACGACAGACCGGCAACCAGACCCCGAACACACCACGGATCTCCGAATCGGAGATCTCCCGGATGCGGGTGGACGACATCCGGGGCCAGTTGCGTCGGTACGGGGTCTCCGGCATCTCCGCCCTGCGTAAGCCGGAACTGGTGAAGAGGCTCGCCAGTACCCTCCGGTCGGGTGGGGCGGCGCGGGGCAGCAGTGGACCGGCCGGCCGGGCCAGCACCACGAAGAGTGCCGGCACGAAGCAGACCCGTACCACCGCGGGCCGGGCGAAGGCCACGCCCGCCAAGCGGACCGGCCCGGCGCGGACAGCATCGGCAACCGGCACCACCCGACAGACCGCCACCGCCCGCAAGTCGACGGCGACCGCCCGCAAGGCCGGCAGCGCGACTGCGGCGGCGCGTAGGGCCGGCACTGCGGGGACGACGACGACCACCGCCGGGGCCCGGAAGGCTGCCCCGCGCAAGACGACCCCGGCGGCGAAGGCCACCGCTGCCCGCAAGTCGATGCCGGCCCGCAAGGCCGCCACCAAGGCGGGTACGACGACCCGCGCGACCACCCAGGCATCAACCCGCCCCGCGCGGAAGACGGCGCCGGCCCGCACCACAGCGAAGACAACACCGTCCCGCAGCGCGGCGAAGACGACAGCAGCCCGTGCCACAGCGAGGACGGCCCCGACCCGCGCCGCGGCGAAGTCGGCATCGGCCGGTGGTGGGGTGCGGACCGGCCGGTCGACGACCCGTTCCGCCCGGTCCTCGCAGGTGATCTCCTCGTTGCAGGACCGGCCGGAGCGTCCGGGCCGGAGCCTGGTCACCACCAACCATGAGGTGATTCAGCGGTGGGCCCGGGAGCGGGGGGCCAAGCCGGCCACGATCAGCGGCACCGAACGGGAGGGCCGGGTCGGGGTGCTGACCTTCAACATCCCGGGTTACCGGGAGGGCGGCCGGATCCGCGAGATCAGCTGGGATGACTGGTTCCACACCTTCGACCTGCGGCGGCTGAACTTGATCTACCAGGAGCAGCTGCGGGACGGTCGGCAGAGCAATTTCTTCCGTACGGAGTCACCCGATCGGGAGGACGGATAGCAGGTTTGCGGGAATCCCGGCCGGGTATGCGCTGTTGGCCGGGAAGGACCAGCCCGTCGGAGGGGGCAGGTTCGCTGTGACGGGCGAGACAGCCCATCAGGTTGAATCCGGCCCACGGGGCGAACTAGCGTTATTGCACCGCACCACGCTTGGAACCGTTCGGGGGAGCGGCAGATCGCGCAGATCTGTGCACCAGGCGAGGTGTTGGAGGACGGGTGGAGCAACACCGTTGGGGGACGGTGTCCACCTGTTTGGACCGGCGGCGCGAGCGGGCGTCGCTTACGGGGGTGAGTGCCGCCCGCCGCCGCCGGTCGTAACGATCGACGATGTGCCCGGTGCCCACGCACCGGGCACATCGCGTCGCCCGCGACTAACCGCCGCTGGGACCGACCGGCTCAGCCGTCTTCAGCGGCGCGGACGGGGCCCCGGCGGTACGCAGGGCCAGGGCCCGCCGTTCCCGGGCCGGCCCGGACACCAGGTGGGCCACCGCCATCACCAGGCCGATGCCGGCGCAGCCGAACCACAGCGCGGCGTTGCCGGCCTGTTCCCGCACCAGACCGCCGAGGATGGGTGCGATGGCGCCGGCCAACTGCCAGGAGAGGGAGAAGGCGCCCTGGTAGCGGCCCCGCAGTTCACTCGGGGACAACTCGGCGATGAGGGTGGCGTTGGAGGGTGAGTTGAGCATCTCGCCGACGGTCCAGATCAACACCGTCAGCCCGTAGAACCAGGCCGCGTCGGCGAAGGCGGTCAGGCCGAAGCCGAGGCCCATCACCACCGCCGCCAGGGCCAGGACGTGTGACCGGCTGCGCCCCCGGATCAGTCGGGGGATGAAGAGTTGGCCGACCACGATCAGGACCCCGTTGAGCGCGATCACCGAGCCGTAGGTGGCCGGGCTCAGTCCGGAGTCGGCCATCGCGATCGGCAGCATCGAGATGTGCTGGAGGAAGACCAGCGCGCCGAGCAGGTTCAACCCCACGAACCACAGGTAGACCCGGTCGTTCAGGATGGCGCGGAAGGCGTTCACCGGGGCGGCGCTGGCTCGGGTGCTGACCGTGATGGTCCGGGTCTCCCGCACCTTGATGAAGATGATCACGGCGGTGACCAGTGTGGTGGCCGCGTTGATCACGAACAGCAGCAGGTAGCCGGCCTGGGCGGCGAAGCCGGCGAGCACCGCGGCGCAGGCGAAGCCCAGGTTGATCGCCCAGTAGTTGAGCGAGAAGGCCCGCAGTCGATCCCGTTCGGGCACGACGTCGATCATCATCGCCCCGAAGGCCGGTCGGGCCGCCTCGGCGAACAGGCCCAGCAGCAGGGCACCCAGCCCGACCGCCCAGAGTTCGTGGGCGAAGCCCAGCGCCAGCATCATCACCGCGCCGCCCAGGTGGGCGGTGAGCAGGGTGGGTCGCCGTCCCCACCGGTCGCTGAGGGTGCCGCCGACGGTGGCGCCGACCGCACCACCGGCTCCCCAGAGACCCAGCACGACCCCGGCCTGGGAGGCGGAGAATCCGCGTTCCTGGGTCAGGTAGATCGCCAGGAAGACGAGGACGAAGGAGCCGAGCCGGTTGATCAGGGTGCCGGTCCACAGGTACCAGAAGATCTTCGGCAGACCACCGGTGGTCTCCTGGAGCCAGCCCTTTGCCGCACGCACGCCGGCGCCCCCGTCCGTAATGAGTGATGAACCAGACAACCCTTACAACCTAGTGGCGCTCCGGAAGCAAGGTCATCCGGTTTTCCACGTGGTGGTCGTCACGACCCTTCCCGCGCGTACGTTCCCGGGTTACGGCAGGATGATCGGCATGACAGCGAGCGAGGGACCCACCGTCGGGACGCTGGTCCTGTTGCGGCACGGCGAGAGCGACTGGAACGCCAAGAACCTCTTCACCGGCTGGGTCGATGTGGACCTGACCGAGAAGGGCGAGAACGAGGCGCGCCGCGGCGGCGAGCTGCTGCGCGAACACGACCTGCTGCCGGACGTGGTGCACACCAGCGTGATGCGCCGCGCCATCCGTACCGCCGAACTGGCGTTGAACGCCGCCGACCGGCACTGGATCGCGGTGCGTCGGTCGTGGCGGCTCAACGAGCGGCACTACGGCGCCCTGCAGGGCAAGAACAAGAAGCAGACCCTGGAGGAGTACGGCGAGGAGCAGTTCATGCTCTGGCGCCGTTCGTATGACACCCCGCCCCCACCCATCGCCGACGATGACGAGTGGTCTCAGGTGGGCGACCCGCGGTACGCGCTGCTGCCGACCGAGCTGATGCCCCGTACGGAGTGCCTCAAGGACGTCGTCGAGCGGATGCTGCCGTACTGGTACGACTCGATCGTGCCGGACATCCTGGCCGGTCGGACGGTGCTGGTGGCGGCGCACGGCAACTCGCTGCGCGCCCTGGTCAAGCACCTGGACCAGATCAGCGACGAGGCGATCGCCAAGCTGAACATCCCCACCGGGATTCCGCTGCGCTACGACCTCGACCCGCAGCTGCGTCCGCAGACCCTCGGCGGCACCTACCTGGACCCGGAGGCGGCCAAGGCGGCCGCCGCCGCGGTGGCCAACCAGGGCCGCTGAGCTTTTCCGTTGTTAAGAAGGGCCCCCTGCTATACGCGAGGCGTTAACAGGGGGCCCTTCCTTGCACCTCAGGCGGGTTTGCCGGTGATCAGGTAGACGACGTGTTCCGCGCTGTTGACCGCGTGGTCGGCGAACCGTTCGTAGAAGCGGCCCAGCAGGGTGGCGTCGATGGCGGTCTCCACCCCGTACGGCCAGTCCGCGCCGAGCAGCACCCCGAACAGGCCCCTGTGCAGCTCGTCCATCGCGTCGTCGTCGCTGTCCAGTTCGGCGGCCAGGTCGGCGTCCGGGTGGGCCAGCACCCCTGCGATCTTCTCCGCCATCCGGTCGGCGATGGTCGCCATGTCGGTGAAGACCGGCCGCAGTTCCGCCGGCACGGCGGGGGAGGGGTGGCGGCGCAGGGCGGTCTTGGCCACATGGTCGGCCAGGTCGCCCATCCGCTCCAGGTCGGCGGCCACATGCAGGGCGGTGATCATGGCCCGCAGGTCGGAGGCGACCGGGGCCTGCCGGGCCAGCAGGTCACAGACCCGCTCCTCCACCTGCCGGTACAACTCGTCGATCTGGGCGTCCTGCTCGATGACGGTCTCGGCGGCCCGCCGGTCGGCGGCGAGCAGGGCCCGGGTCGCCTGTCGTAGCGCCGCCCGGACACCCTCGGCCATCTCCACTAGCAGATGGCTGACGGCTTGCAGTTCGGCCCGGAACTCGTCGCGCATGCTCACGTCCTGTCGTTCGTCGGTGCCGGCCGGTCTCGGCCGACGATGCTTTTGCGCAGGTCGGCGCCCAAGTTAGGGCCGCTGGGAGGCCCGGAGGTGAACGCCGGTGAACTGAGCCGGGCGCGAAGGTGAACTTTCCCGGAAGTGAGCGTGCTTCGCCCGTTTTCGTCCGGTAGTCGGGTCAGCATTGACCCTACGATCACCGAGTGATGTGGGCAGTGACGGCGGCAGTGGCCGGGGCGCTGGCGGCCGGAGTGGTCGTCGGGCTCTGGCTGTCCGGACTGCTGCCCGAGGCGCCTGGTCCGGGCGGCTCCCCCCGCCGGGGGTGGGGCCCGCTCCGGTTCGGTAAGGGGAGGGACACGATCGTCGAGGATGTGCAGGTCGGTCTGGGCCGACGAGCGATCGACTCGCTGCGTGCGGGGGTCGTGGTGCTCGACGCCGAGGACCTGCCGGTGCTGGTCAACCCCGCAGCCCGGGCGTTGGGGCTGTTGCGTACCGGGGCCCAGCCGGGTTCGGTCATCGCGCATCCGTTGGTCCGTACCCTGGCCGGGCAGGTCCGACGCACCGGGGTGCGTCGGGAGATCGAGCTCGACCTGCCCCGTGGCCGCGACAAGGAGAACCCGCTGGGGGTGCACCTGCGGGCGATGGGGCTGGGCAACGGCCATGTGGCCGTGGAGGCGGTCGACGTCACCGAGTCCCACCGCCTGGCCCGGGTCCGCCGGGACTTCGTGGCCAACGTCAGCCACGAGTTGAAGACGCCGATCGGCGCGCTGCAACTGCTGGCCGAGGCCCTGCTCGACGCCACCGAGCCGGCCAGCGCCGGGCCGCCGGACCGCTCCGAGGACCTGGTCGCCGCGCGTCGCTTCGCCGAACGGATCCAGCACGAGTCGACCCGACTGGGCCGGCTGGTGCAGGAGTTGCTGGAGCTGACCCGGTTGCAGGGCGCCGAACCGCAGCCCGCCCCGGAACCGGTCGCGGTGGACTGGGTGATCTCCGAGGTGATAGACCGCACCCGGACCGCGGCCACCGCCCGCCGGATCACCGTGGCGGTAGAGGGGCAGCGTGGGCTGACGGTGTACGGCAGCGACAGCCAGTTGGCCACGGCGGTGGCGAATCTGGTGGAGAACGCGGTCAACTACTCGAGCGCGGACACCACCGTCCTGGTCACCGCCCGGGCCACCGCCGATCATGTCGAGATCGCCGTCACCGACCAGGGCATCGGCATCGCCCCCAACGAGGTGGACCGGGTCTTCGAACGCTTCTACCGGGCCGACCAGGCCCGTTCCCGCGCCACCGGCGGCACCGGGCTCGGGTTGGCGATCGTCAAGCACATCGCCAGCAACCATGGCGGACGGGTCGAGGTGACGAGCACCCTGGGTGGTGGGTCCACCTTCACCCTCCGGCTGCCCGCCCGCCCCCCGGAGGATCTGCTGTCCGCCCTGCCGGGTATCGAGCCCGGTCCGGCCGAGGTCCCGCAGAGTTGAGCACGAATGGAAAGGAAAGGCCGTTGAGCCGGGTACTGGTGGTCGAGGACGAGGAGTCGTTCTCCGACGCCCTGTCGTACATGCTCCGCAAAGAGGGCTTCGAGGTCTCCGTGGCCGCCACGGGCACCGCGGCTCTGACCGAGTTCGACCGCAGCGGCGCCGACATCGTGCTGCTCGACCTGATGCTGCCCGAGATGTCCGGTACCGAGGTCTGCCGTCAGCTACGCCAGCGCTCGCACGTGCCGATCATCATGGTCACCGCCCGGGACAGTGAGATCGACAAGGTGGTGGGCCTGGAGATCGGGGCCGACGACTACGTCACCAAGCCGTACTCCCCCCGGGAGCTGGTGGCCCGGATCCGGGCGGTGCTGCGCCGGCAGAGCGTGGAGACCGTGGAGTCGGGCTCCGCCACCCTGGTCGCCGGGCCGGTCCGAATGGACATCGAGCGGCACGTCGTCACGGTCGCCGGGGCGGCCGTGCAGTTGCCGCTGAAGGAGTTCGAGCTGCTGGAACTGCTGCTGCGCAACGCCGGGCGGGTGCTCACCCGGGGCCAGCTCATCGACCGGGTCTGGGGCGCCGACTACGTGGGCGACACCAAGACCCTGGACGTGCATGTCAAGCGCCTGCGCTCCAAGATCGAACCGGAGCCCTCCTCGCCACGGCACATCGTCACCGTGCGGGGTCTCGGCTACAAGTTCGAGCCCTGATTCGTCGCGGTCAGGCCGGGTCGGCGGGGTGCGGAGCGGTCAGGCCCTGCCGCAGCCGGGTAGCGCACAGCTCGGCTAGCTTCGCGTACGCGGGGGCGCCGATGAGGGCGGTCAACTCCGGGCCGTACGACAGGTACATCGGCTCCGCCCCGACGTGCGCGTCCGTGGAGGAGGTGCACCACCAGTCGAGGTCGTGACCGCCGGCGCCCCAGCCCCGCCGGTCGAACTCGGCGAGGGTGGAGACCAGCACCTTGGTGTTGTCCGGCCGGGTGACCCAGTCCTGATCCCGGCGGATCGGCAACTGCCAGCACACGTCCGGCTTGTACTCCAGCGGATGCACCCCGTCGCGCAGCGCCTGGGCGTGCAGGGCGCAGCCGCCACCGGCCGGGAAGTCCGCGTCGTTGAGGAAGACACAGGGCCCCTCGGCGTCCCGGGTGGCCGTCCGCCGGGCCGGGTTCTTGCCGTCCACGGTGTCGTTCTCGGTCCAGTTCTTGAACCCCCGACGGAAGTGCTGCCAGGTGGCCGGGGTCAGCCGCTTGACCGCCGCCCGGACCCGCTTCTCGTCGTCGGAGTCGGTGAAGAAGGCCCCGTGCGAGCAGCAGCCGTCGGCGGCCCGCCCGGCGATGATGCCGTGGCAGCCCTGACCGAAGATGCACGTCCAGCGGGAGAGCAACCAGGTGAGATCGGCGCGCACCAGGTGCCGCTCGTCCGCCGGGTCGACGAATTCGATCCACTCCCGGGGGAAGTCCAGCGGCACCTCACGGCTGCGCGGGTCCGCCGGGTCGTCCACCAGCACGCGGAGTTCGATCTGCCCTGTCACCCGGCCCAGCGTACGCGGGGTGGGCCGGGTGGGCCGGGCAGTGCCGCGAACGGATTGCCCTAGGGTCGTGCCCATGCGACTGGGTGTCCTGGACGTCGGTTCCAACACGGTGCACCTGCTGGTGGTCGACGCCCAGCGGGGTGGGCATCCCTGGCCGGCGCATTCCGAGAAGGCGGTGCTGCGGCTGGCCGAGCAGTTGGGGCCGGACGGTGCCCTGCCCCCGGCCGGCGTGGACGCCCTGGTCGAGGCGGTCGGCGCGGCCCGCGCCTCGGCCACCGCGCTGAAGGTCGACGAACTGCTCGCCTTCGCCACCTCCGCGGTGCGCGACGCCACCAACGGCGCCGAGGTGCTCGCCCGGGTCCAGGAGACCACCGGCGTACGCCTGGAGGTGCTGCCGGGGGCCGACGAGGCCCGGATGACCTTCCTGGCGGTGCGCCGGTGGTTCGGTTGGTCGGCCGGTCGGCTGCTGGTGCTGGACATCGGGGGTGGCTCGCTGGAGATCGCGGCCGGTGCCGACGAGTACCCCGACCAGGCGGTCTCCCTGCCGCTGGGGGCGGGCCGGCTGACCCGGGACCGGCTGGTGGTGGATCCGCAGAGCCCGGCACCGCCGGGACCCCAGGCGGTCGACGAGCTTCGGGAGTACGTGGAGAGCCTGCTGGAACCCGTGGCCGAGCGGATGGCCGAGGTGGGCTGGGAACGCCCGGTGGCGACCTCCAAGACCTTCCGTACCCTGGCCCGGTTGGCCGGGGCCGCCCCCAGCAGTGCCGGCATCTGGACCCGTCGCCGACTGACCCGCGCCGGGCTGCGCCAGGTGCTCGGCTTCATCCGGCACATCGCCCCCGCCCAGTTGGCCGAGCTGGAGGGGGTCAGCGCCGCTAGGGCGCACCAGTTGCTGGCCGGTGCGGTGGTCGCCGACTCGGTGCTGCGCCGCCTGGGTGTCGACTCCCTGGACATCTGCCCGTGGGCGCTGCGTGAGGGAGTGATCCTAGATCGACTGGATCGGTTGGCGCCAGAGTGACATTCCTCGGCCGGTTTGACCGCATTGCTGAGTTCTCGTCGCATTGGTGCAATCGATGGCGGCTACCCTCGGTGGTGTGACCTCCCGAGTTCCCGTACTCCTGTCCACGTCCTCGGTCTTCCCTGAACGCACCGCGGCGGCCTTCCAACTGGCCGCCGAACTCGGCTACGACGGGATCGAGGTGATGGTCTGGACCGACGCCGTCAGCCAGGACGCCGGGGCGCTACGGGGGCTGGCCGAGCACTACGGGGTGCCGGTGCTCTCCGTGCACGCCCCCTGCCTGCTGGTGACCCAGCGGGTCTGGAGCCCGGACCCCTGGGAGCGGCTGCGCCGCTCGGCCATCCTGGCCGAGACGCTCCAGGCCCCGACCGTGGTGGTGCACCCGCCCTTCACCTGGCAGCGGGACTACGCCCGCACCTTCGCCGACGGGTTGGACGAGGTGGCCGGGGAGTTCGGCGGGATCCACATCGCGGTGGAGAACATGTACCCGGTCCGGATGGCCGGCCGGCAGTTCGTGCCGTACGCCCCCGGCTGGGATCCGACCACGGTCGGCTACGCCTCGTACACCCTGGATCTGTCGCACTGCGCCGCCTCGCACACCGACGCCCTCGGGATGGCCGACCGGATGGGCTCGGGCCTGGCCCATGTGCATCTGGGTGACGGCACCGGGGAGGGCCGGGACGAGCACCTGGTGCCCGGCCGGGGCGGTCAACCCTGCGCCGAACTGCTGCGGTCCCTGGCCGGGCGGGGTTTCACCGGCTCGGTGGCGGTCGAGGTCACCACCCGGGGCGCGAAGAGCCGGCAGGACCGCGAGGCGGACCTGCGTCAGTCCCTGGCCTTCGCCCGCGAGCACCTCAGCGCCACCCCGGTCGAGGCCTGAGCGGCTGAGCGCGGGGCGGCGGTCAGGACACCGGGGTCAGCGGGTCGGTCTGGGTCGGCACGGCCGCCCGCTTGCGGGCCCGATGCGCGGCCACGTGGGAGCGGGTGGCGCACCGCTCCGAGCAGAACCGGCGGCAGCAGTTCGACGAGGTGTCCAGGTAGACGTTGCCGCAGCGGTCGTCCGCACAGACACCGAAACGGGCGCTACCGTACTCGCAGAGCCATACCGACAGCCCCCACACCGCACCGGCGAGGAATTCCGAGCTGACCGAGGAGCCCCGGCTGGTCACATGCATGTGCCAGTCGCTGGAGTCGTGGCCGGAGATGCGCGGCTGCACCGGGAACGCCTCCAGCAGCGAGTTCAACTCGGCCACCGCCTCGGCATCGCGCCCGGAGGTGCCGTACTCGAAGACGTCGCGCAACCGCTTCTGCACCCGCCGGAAGACCGCCAGGTCGCGCTCCACGACCTCGTCTCGCATCCAGGCGTTGTCGTCCGGGAAAATAGCCCGTAGGTCGTCGAGGCCGTCCAGGCGGGCGTTGACAAGGTCAACTCCGGTCCGGGCGTACGCGTCGAAGTTCACCCCTCCAAAGGTAGTCCACTCATCCGCCGCGCGGCGCGTCGATGTAGTGCGGCAGGAATCGCGCATAGCCGTCAGTGATCAGACTCGCGCTCTCCCGCAGCCCCACCCCGGCCGACTCACCGTCGACCGTCCAGCTCCCCAGGACCAGCCGATTTCCGGCGAATTCCGGCAGGGCCCGGAACTCCTGGTAGCAGAAACCCTCGTCGCCGTAGTCACCCGGATTGTTGAACTCCCCGGTGGGGGTGACGATGCGTACCGCCGCACCCTCCCGGCCCAGCAGCGGCTTGGCCACGTACTCCGACATTCCGCGCGGTGAGTCGAGGTAGGCCGGCAGCAGCAGCTCATGGCCGGGGTACAGCTCCCAGAGCACCGCCAGCAGCGCCTTGTTCGACAGCAGCAGCTTCCAGGCCGGCTCGATCCAGGTGGTAGGGGTGCCCGGTTCCAGGGCCAGTGGGCCGTACGGCTCGGCGAGCATCCACTCCCAGGGGTACAGCTTGAAGCAGGTCGTGATCGGCTGGTCGGTCCGGTCGATGAAGCGACGGCCGTCCCAACCGATCTGCTGGATCGGCAGCAGGGTGACCTCCAGCCCGGCCTGGCGGGCGGTCTCGGCCAGGTAGCCGGCGGTCATGTGGTCCTCGCCGGACTCCTCCTCGTTCGACCAGACCACATGCACCCGGTGATCGTGCAACCCGGCACCGATCTTGGCCCAGGCCCCGACCAGTCGCTCGTGCAGGCTGTTCCACTGGTCCAGCTCCGGCCGGGTGTGCTCCAGCCAGAACCACTGGATGATGCTCGCCTCGACCAGGGCGGTGGGGGTGTCGGCGTTGTACTCCAGCATCTTCGGCGGCCAACTGCCGTCGTACCAGAGGTCGAACCGGCCGTAGAGGGTCGGCGGGGACTCCCGCAGGGATCGGGCCACCGCCTCGGCCGCCCACCTGGGGATGCCGAACTCGGCGTACCGGTTGCGGGCCACCACATGCTCGGCGGCGGCCACCGACATCCGGTGCAACTCCTCGGTGGCCTCCTCCAACCGCAGCACCTCGTCCAGGTCGAAGGCGTAGGCGGCGGTCTCGTCCCAGTACGACATCACCTCGCCGTCGGGCAGTTCGGTGTCCACATACACCAGACCCTGCTCCCGGATGGTGCTGTCCCAGTCGGGACGCGGGCTGACCTCTACGCGGCGCATCTCAGCCCCCGCAGGAGGCCTGGTGGGAGCCGAAGCCCCCGCGCTCCGGCACGGCCGAGGCCACCGGCTCCGTCACCGGGCGCCCGACCCCGATCTCGGCGCCGGGTGAGGGGGTACGCACGGCCATCGCCACGGTGTCGCCACCCCCACCCGGGCCCATCGCGCAGTCGTCATCGTCGTCGGAGGTCATGTTGCAGCCGGAGAGAGTGAGGGCCAGGGCGGTGAGGGCGCCGAGTTGCACCGAGGCGGAGCGGAGGCGGCGTCGGGGGAGTTGTTTCACGCCATCGTTGTAACCGATGAACGCCAGGCTCGCCGCCCCGGGCTGGGGTTGAAAGGCGGATGGAAGGCTCCCCTTCTCCCCTCGAAGTGTTGAAAGGGGGCCCTTCCCTACAACGCGGGCGGGGTGGGCTGGGGGCGCAATCTTGGGGCCGGGTGGGCGATACCCTCGGCTCATGCTCCGTTCCGTGATTCTCGCCGCCTCCCGGTCATCCCGGGTCGAGCGGCTCGTCGCGACGGCCCCGTTCTCCCGGGACGTCGTGCGCCGGTTCGTCGCCGGTGCGCAGACCGCCGACGCGTTGCGCGTGACCCGCGAACTCGTCAACGGTGGCCTTGCGGTCACCCTGGACCACCTCGGCGAAGACACTCTCAACCCCGAGCAGGCCATCGCCGTACGCGACGAGTACCTCGCCCTGCTGGGACGGTTGGCCGAGGAGGGGCTGACCCCCGCGGCCGAGGTGAGTGTCAAGCTCTCCGCGCTCGGTCAGGCCTTCGACGAGCAGTTGGCCTACGACAACGCCCGGGCGATCTGCGCCGCCGCCGAGGCCGCGCGGACCACGGTCACCCTGGACATGGAGGACCACACCACCACGGACTCGACTCTCGACATCCTGGCCAAGCTGCGCAAGGACTACCCCTCGACCGGGGCGGTGCTCCAGGCCTACCTGCGGCGTACCGAGTCGGACTGTCGTGACCTGGCCGCCGCCGGGTCCCGGGTGCGGTTGTGCAAGGGGGCCTACAAGGAGCCCGAGTCGGTGGCCTACCAGTCGGCCCGCGAGGTGGACAAGTCCTACGTGCGGTGCATGAACATCCTGATGTCAGGCGACGGCTATCCCATGCTGGCCACCCACGACCCCCGACTGATCGCCATCGGTGAGGACCG
The DNA here is from genome assembly GCF_035920385.1 of Micromonospora sp. NBC_01739. Taxonomy (GTDB): domain Bacteria; phylum Actinomycetota; class Actinomycetes; order Mycobacteriales; family Micromonosporaceae; genus Micromonospora. Next base: position 5,533,029 of record NZ_CP109151.1, read on the forward strand.
GGCCCGCTGGTT